>NZ_JBIAUK010000001.1:0-598828 GCF_042892775.1 Streptomyces sp. NPDC001717
CCCCTACCCGCCCTTCCACCGTTCCCCGGGCTCCGCCCGGACCCGTCCTGGGGCTCCGCCCCAGACCCCGCGCCTCAAACGCCGGCGAGGCTGGATGGCCCTGCGGCCGGCAGGGGAAAATCCAGCCCCGCCGGCGTTTGAGGCGCGGGCGCGGAGCGCCGTGGGGGTGACGGGCGGCCCCCGGCGGGCAGGGGCGGACGGCGGGCTGGAGCTGCCTGCCCGCAGGGCACCGCACCCGGCAGGGCGCCCGGCAAGGGCACCCGGCAAGGCGAGGGCTACGCGTCGGGTCGGACCACGGCCTTGATCGGCATCGAGCCCGCGCCCGCGATCGTGATGTTGCGGCCCGGCCGCGGGGCGTGGACCATCGCGCCGTCGCCGATGTACATCGCGACGTGGCTCGCGTCGTCGAAGTAGATGATCAGGTCACCGGGCCGCATGTCCTTCAGCGGAACCTTCGGCAGCAGCCGCAACTGCTCCTGCGAGGTCCGCGGGATGCCCTTGCCCGCCGCCCGCCAGGCCTGGGAGGTGAGCCCCGAGCAGTCGTACGAGCCCGGGCCCTCGGCGCCCCAGAGGTACGGCTTGCCGATCTGCGCGGTGGCGAACTGCACGGCCCGCTTGCCCGCCTCCGTCGCCGTGCCGTTGATGTCCTTCAGCGCGCCCGTCGACAGCCACGCCGTCTGCGCCTTGTACTGCGCCTCCTGTTCGAGCTGGATCAGCCGGGCCTTCTCCTCGGCCTTCAGCTTGCTCTCCAGCTCCTCCGCCGCCTTGATCTTCCCCTCGATCTCCTTCTTGGCGGTTTCCTGCTTGACCCGGTTCTCCTCCAGGACGGCCCAGCGCGCGCTCGCGTCCGCGGCGTACCGCTTCAAGTCGTTCTGCGTGCTGTCCAGTTCGGAGAGCATGCTGGAGGTGGCCTTCTCGCCCTGCCGCAACCGGCCCGCCCCGTCGAGGAACTGCGTCGGGCTCCCGCTCAAGGCCAGCTGCGCACCCGGCGGCAGGCCGCCCGAGCGGTACTGGGCGCGGGCGGCGGCGCCCGCGCGGCTCTTGAGGGTGTCGATCTTCGACTGCCCGGCCACGATCAGGTTGGCGAGCTCGACGATCTTCGCGGACTGGGCCTTGGTCTCGGCCTCGGCCTGGTTGTAGGCGTCGGTGGCGGCGCCCGCCTGGTGGTAGAGGTCCTCGATCTCCTTGTGGACCTGCTCCAGGGACTTGGCCCCCGGCTCCGGTGCGGGCGCGGCCGGCGCGGCCGGTGCCGCGTGCGCCATTCCCGTCGCAAGACCGGGCGCGGTCAGTATCGCCATCGCGCACAGCAGTGCGAGAGTGCTCGCGCCACGCCGTTGCCTCACGACCCCCATGGTCCCCCCAGACTCCATAACTGACTATCCATCAGTAACTTGTCATCGCCTTCGGGATGGTGTCACGAGTCGCTGAATTCCAACACCCTTGTGGATGTCCGGCCGGATCGGGCCGAATTCATTTGAGCCTCCCCACCCCTGACGACTCAACGGGCCACCCGGATCACCGGTTCCCCGGCCCGCCGTATTCACCCCACCGGGCGCAAGGCCTCCCAGCGCACCGTCAGTTCCCCCTGCCGCCACCGCCCCGGACCGTCCGCCAGCGGCCAGTCGACGGCCAGGTCCCGCGCCGTCCTGATCCAGCGCTGCCGCGCGCCGTAGGAGGCGTACGGGGCCGCCGCCGCCCACGCCCGGTCGAAGTCGCGCAGGAAGGAGTGCACCGGCTCGCCCGGCACGTTCCGGTGGATCAGCGCCTTCGGCAGCCGCTCCGCCAGGTCCGAGGGCCGCTCCAGGGAGCCCAGCCGGGTCGCGAACGTCACCGTGCGCGGACCCTCCGGGCCCAGCGCCACCCACACGTGCCGCCGCCCGATCTCGTCGCAGGTGCCCTCCACCAGCAGCCCGTCGGGAGCCAGCCGCGCGCACAGCCGCGCCCAGACCTCCGCGACCTGCTCCTCGTCGTACTGGCGCAGCACGTTCGCCGCGCGGATCAGCGCCGGGCGTTCCCCGCCGTCCAGCGGCACCTCGAAGCCGCCGTGCCGGAAGGTCAGCCCCTCCCGCTCGTACGGCTTCGCGCCCGCGACCCGCGCCGGCTCGATCTCGATGCCGACCACCCGCACCCGCGGCGCCGCCTCCCGCAGCCGCGCCAACAGCTCGACCGCCGTCCACGGCGCGGCCCCGTACCCCAGGTCGACGGCGACCGGCGCGTCCGCCCGCCGCAGTGCCGCCCCGTGCGCGGCCGCCATCCAGCGGTCCATTCGGCGCAGGCGGTTCGGATTGGTCGTCCCGCGCGTCACCGTGCCCACGGGGCGGCCGGGCTTCCGGCCGGAGCCATGGCTGGGCGAGGGGGACGGGGTGTTGCGGGAGGCCATGAGCCGAGGTTAAGCGGAGCGCCCTCGCGGCGGGAAAACCGGTCCTCGGCACAGGAGCGGCATGCCCTCCGCAAGAAAATCGCGGATTCCCCGGCCATCCCGGAATGCGCGGGACCGCCATCCGGGTTGCACTCCTTGGAGGGCGCCTCGTGCGCTCCCGTCAGCATGCCCGCCAGCCGATCAGTCCGAGCGTCGTCGTCCGAGCGAGAGGAACTGCTCCCTTGAGCCAGTACGTGTCCCGCATCGGCGGAAGTATCGGCGGCCGCCTCGCGGCCCGCGCGGGCCGCCACGAGCCGCCGCGGCTGCGCCTGCCGGCCGCCGTCGGAGGCCACCGCAAGCCGCGCCGCGTCGCCATGCTCAGCGTGCACACCTCACCGCTGCACCAGCCCGGGACCGGCGACGCGGGCGGGATGAACGTCTACATCGTCGAGCTGGCCCGCCGCCTCGCCACCATCAACATCGAGGTCGAGATCTTCACCCGGGCCACCACCGGCGGGCTGCCGCCCGTGGTCGAGCTGGCCCCCGGGGTCCTCGTACGGCACGTGGACGCGGGCCCCTACGAGGGCCTCGCCAAGGAGGAGCTCCCGGCCCAGCTGTGCGCCTTCACCCACGGCGTGATGCAGGCCTGGGCCGGGCACCGCCCCGGCTACTACGACCTCGTCCACTCCCACTACTGGCTCTCCGGCCACGTCGGCTGGCTCGCCGCCGAGCGCTGGGGCGTGCCGCTCGTGCACGCCATGCACACCATGGCGAAGGTCAAGAACGCCGCGCTCGCCGAGGGCGACACTCCCGAGCCCGCCGCCCGCGTCATAGGCGAGACCCAGATCGTGGCCGCCGCCGACCGCCTCATCGCGAACACCGCCGAAGAGGCCGACGAGCTCGTACGGCACTACGAGGCCGACCCCGCCAAGGTGGCCGTCGTCCACCCCGGCGTGAACCTCGACCGCTTCACCGTCGGCGACGGCCGCGCCGCCGCCCGGGCCCGCCTCGGCTTGCCGCAGGACGCGGTCATCCCGCTCTTCGCCGGCCGGATCCAGCCCCTGAAGGCCCCCGACATACTGCTGAGGGCCGTGGCCGTCCTGGTCGACCAGGACCCCTCGCTGCGCCGCCGCCTCTTCGTCCCCGTCGTCGGCGGACCGAGCGGGAGCGGCCTGGCGAAACCGGAGGGGCTGCAGAAGCTCGCCGCCAAGCTGGGCATCGCCGACCTCGTGCACTTCCACCCGCCCGTCGCCCAGGACGGCCTCGCGGACTGGTTCCGGGCCGCGTCCGTGCTGGTCATGCCCTCCTACAACGAGTCCTTCGGGCTCGTCGCGATAGAGGCCCAGGCCACCGGCACCCCGGTGCTCGCCGCCGCGGTCGGCGGGCTGCCCGTCGCCGTCGACGACGGGGTCACCGGCGTCCTCGTACCCGGCCACGACCCGGTGGACTGGGCGCGGCAGCTGCGGCGCTTCGTCGACGAGCCGGCGCTCACCGACCGGCTGGGCGGACAGGCCGCCCGGCACGCGCAGTTCTTCGGCTGGGACACGGCCGCGAGCGCCACGGCCGACGTGTACACGGCGGCGATGCACGATCACCGCCGTCGCGTACGCTCCCACCATGGCTGACACCGCCGAGATCACCGCGATCGTCGAGAGCGCCCTGACCGGCGCGGAGCTGAGCTGGGAGAGCCCCGAGCCGGGCTCGTACGTCGTCCAGCTCCCCGGCACCCGCAAGCTGAGCACGACCTGCTCGCTGCGGGTCGGCCGGCACTCCCTGTCGGTCAACGCCTTCGTGATCCGCCACCCCGACGAGAACGAGGCGGGCGTCCACCGCTGGCTGCTGGAGCGCAACCTCAAGCTGTACGGGCTGAGCTACGCGGTGGACCGGCTCGGGGACGTCTACCTCACGGGCCGGCTGCCGCTGTCGGTGGTGAACCCGGAGGACCTCGACCGCCTGCTGGGCACCGTCCTGGAGGCGGCCGACGGAGCCTTCAACACCCTGCTGGAGCTGGGTTTCGCGAGTGCGATCCGCCGCGAGTACGAGTGGCGCGTCTCCCGCGGCGAACCGACCTTCAACCTCGACGCCTTCAAGCACCTGACGCAGCCGACGCCCTGACGCGTCCCGCCACGGCCCGCCGGGCACCCGGCCTACGCCTCGGCGGTGGCCGGCAGCGACGCGGACCCCGGCGAGGCGGAGGCCGCGGGTCCGGCCCCGGGCTCGGCACCGACCCCGGGCCTGGACCCGGCATCGGCCGTGGTCACCGGCCCGGCCACCGCCGGGAGGTCGGCCCCGGCGGGGCGGGACGCGTCGGCTGCCACGGGGGCGGCTGTCGCCGGGGCGGCGGCCACGGTGACCTCCCCGCCCCGGTCCGTCCCGGGAACGCCCGGCAGGTTGCGCATCAGCAGCCAGTACCCGAGCCCCGCGACCGTGCCCAGGACCGCGGTCGTGCCCCACAGCCACTGCGCCCCGAACCGGTCGATGACCCGCCCGGCCAGCAGCGGCGCGACCAGCGAGGCAACCGCCCAGGACAGCGTGTACATGCCCTGGTAGCGGCCTCGTGCGTGCACCGGCGACAGCTGCACGACCAGGCCCATCTGGGTCGGCGAGTTGACGATCTCGGCCAGCGTCCACACGCACACCGTCAGCGCGAGCGCCCCGACGGACCCGCCGAAGGCCGTCAGCCCGAACCCGTATCCCGCCAGCAGGGCGGAGACCACCAGCAGCTTCTGCGGGTCCCGGTGCTCGATGAACCGCGTCACCGGGAGCTGGAGCAGCACGATCATCACGCCGTTCACGGCGATGACCAGGCCGTAGTCGCCGGTGGAGAAGCCCGCGGTGCCCATCGCCAGCGGCAGGCCGAACGAGCCCTGCATGAAGATCAGCGAGATCAGGAACGACAGCCCCACGACCCCCATGAACCGCGCGTCGCGCAGCACCGTGCCCAGCCCGACCTCGGGTTCCGCGGCCGCCGCGGCCGCGTCGTCCTTCTCGGGACGCGACTCGGGCAGCTTCAGGTAGACCAGGAGCGCGCAGACCAGCGTCAGCGCCGCCTCGCCCAGGAAGCCGGCGAGGTAGCTGTACTCCGCGATGAAACCGGCGACGGTCGAGGAGACGGCGAAGCCGAGGTTGATCGCCCAGTAGTTCAGCGCGAACGCGCGCACCCGGTCCTCGGGCCGCACGATGTCGGCCATCATCGCCTGCACCGCCGGCCTGGACGCGTTCGAGGCCATGCCGACCAGCAGGGCCACCGCGGCGATGGCCGCCGGGTGCTCCATGAAGCCCAGCACCGCCACGGACAGGGCGGTCGACACGTTGGCGGCCAGCATCGTCGGCCGCCGGCCGAGCCGGTCGGTCATCACACCGGCGACGAGGGACGAAATCACCCCGCCGAGACCGTGGAGGGCGACCACAAGTCCCGCGAAGGAGGCCGAGTAGCCCCTGTCCAGGGTCAGGTACAAGGCCATGAAGGTGGCGACGAAGGCCCCGAGCCGGTTGACCAGGGTGCTCGCCCACAGCCACCAGAACTCCCTCGGCAGACCCGACACGCTCTCCCGGGCGGCCCGTCTGACGCTGGCAACGGACATAAGGAATCCCCCCGGGAAAGTAAGTGCCGCTTGGCCTCGACGCACATTACGAGCGGGGGTCTGCGGGCGCCACTCAATTGACGCGGACCGTCAATCGGGGGCCGCCGCACGGGGCGAGCGGGCGCCCTCGAACGTCCATTAGGCTCGTACGCATGGCCGACGCACCGTACAAGCTGATCCTCCTCCGCCACGGCGAGAGCGAGTGGAACGCGAAGAACCTGTTCACCGGCTGGGTGGACGTCAATCTCAACGAGAAGGGCGAGAAGGAGGCGGTCCGGGGCGGTGAGCTGCTCAAGGACGCCGGTCTGCTCCCCGACGTGGTCCACACCTCGCTCCAGAAGCGCGCGATCCGCACCTCCCAGCTCGCGCTGGAGGCCGCCGACCGCCACTGGATCCCGGTCCACCGCTCCTGGCGCCTGAACGAGCGCCACTACGGCGCCCTCCAGGGCAAGGACAAGGCCCAGACCCTCGCCGAGTTCGGCGAGGAGCAGTTCATGCTGTGGCGCCGCTCCTACGACACCCCGCCGCCGGCCCTCGAGGACGGTACGGAGTTCTCGCAGTCCGGGGACCCGCGCTACGCGTCGATCCCGCCGGAGCTGCGCCCGCGCACGGAGTGCCTCAAGGACGTCGTCGTCCGCATGCTCCCGTACTGGTACGACTCGATCGTCCCGGACCTGCTCGACGGCCACACCGTCCTGGTCGCCGCGCACGGCAACTCGCTGCGCGCCCTGGTCAAGCACCTCGACGGCATCTCCGACGCCGACATCGCGGGCCTGAACATCCCGACCGGCATCCCGCTCTCCTACGAGCTCGACGCCGACTTCAAGCCCCTCAACCCGGGCGGCACCTACCTCGACCCGCAGGCCGCCGCGGCCGCCATCGAGGCCGTCAAGAACCAGGGCAAGAAGTAACCCACAGCCGTGAACGAGCCCCCGACCTGCGGTTTCACCCGCGGGTCGGGGGCTTGACGCACGTGGGTGCGGTACAGGGCCGGACGAGGGGGATCGGTGGAGCCGAACGGGCGACGGCGGCGCGGAAGCGGTGACCGGCGGCCGAATCCCGGCGTTTCCCCGGCATGAAGATCAATCGATTCTCCGCGGTCGGCGCCCTCGCCGGCGTCGTCCTGCTCGCCGGTGGCGCCCCCGCGGCGCAGGCCGACCCGCTGCTCGACCTCATCGACAACCTCAACATCTCGGACCTCAACGTCTCGCGGGTCCTGAGCAACCCGGCGGTCGTCGTCAACAACGGCGGTACGACCACCCTCACGCAGGCCGAGCCGCTCCTGGCGTCGCTCGCGGCCCCCGTCGCCGCCCCCGCCGCCCCCGCCGCCGCCCCGGCCGCGCCGGCCACCCCGGGCGTCGCCCCCGTCGCCCCGGCCGCCCCGAAGCGGACCATCCAGGCCGCCCCCGTCCTGCCGGGTGGTGCCGCACGCATCGACGTCGCCCCGTAGCCGCGGTCGCTCCTTCGACCTCCGAAAGCGCGAGGGCCCCGTCCGTGGAAACGGACGGGGCCCTCGCGCGCGTACGCACGGGCGGCGGTCAGCCGCCGCACTGGCAGGGGGCGCCGGACTGGCAGCCGCAGCCGCAGCCGGAGCCGCAGCCGCAGGCCGCCAGGAGAGGGAGCCGCTGCGGCTCCGGCTTCGGCGGCTGCTCCTGCTCCGGGGTGATGGGGACGGGGGAATCGGGCATGGATCCTCCTCGCTGGCGACGAACGGGATGTCGTGTGCCTTCGCCTCATTCATGCCCAGCCACACCGGCGCGTCAACGGCGCATTGGCGCAGGGGCGCGAGTACCCCCGGCGCGGACCGGGCGCCGGTCGGACGCCGGCCGAGCGCCGGTCGGGACCCTCTCCGGACCCCCGCCGGCCCCCCGCCGGAGCCCGTCGGAGCCCGAAGGACTCCGTCAGACGCCGTCGACGATCGTCGGCTGCTGGAGTTCGTCCGCGTGCTCGCCCGTCACCAGGTAGACCACGCGCTTGGCCACCGACACCGCGTGGTCCGCGAACCGCTCGTAGTAGCGGCCCAGCAGGGTCACGTCCACCGCCGTCTCGATGCCGTGCTTCCAGCGGTCGTCCATCAGGTGCTGGAAGAGCGTGCGGTGCAGCTGGTCCATCTCGTCGTCGTCCTGCTCCAGCTGGAGCGCCAGGTCGACGTCCTTCGTGATGATGACCTCGGCCGCCTTCGCCATCAGGCGCTGCGCCAGCTGACCCATCTCCAGGATCGTGGCGTGCAGGTCCCGCGGCACCGCCGAGTCCGGGAAGCGCAGCCGCGCGAGCTTCGCGACGTGCTGGGCCAGGTCGCCGCTGCGCTCCAGGTCGGCGCTCATGCGCAGCGAGGTCACGACGATGCGCAGGTCGGTGGCGACCGGCTGCTGGCGGGCCAGCAGGGCGATGGCGCGCGCCTCCAGGTCGTGCTGGAGGTCGTCGACCTTCTGGTCGGACGCGATGACGCTCTCGGCGAGCTTCAGGTCCGCGTCGAGCATGGACGTCGTGGCCCGCCCGATCGCGGAACCGACGAGCCGCGCCATCTCGACCAGGCCTTCTCCGATCGAGTCCAGTTCCTCGTGGTACGCGTCGCGCATGTCTCGTGTCCCTCTCTCGACCTACTGAAACAGCTCTACTGCCGGTGTTCCGGTGCCCGGGAATCCCTGTCCGGGCCCCACGTTTTCACGTTGAACCGCAAACGCGTCCGACTCCGGCATCACAAATGAATCAACCCCGTCGCCAGGGTGAACTCTGGGCGACGACTGTTCGAGGTGCCACCCGAACGGCTGTGGAAGTGTCGTCTGGCCTGCTTAACCTGGATGCATGGACGTGAACGCGGCGGTCGCCGCAGCTGCAGCGATCGCCGGTCTGTGCACCGGCGTGATCGCGATGCTGGCGTTCCGCTGGAGCGAGCGCGACCAGGCCCGCCCCACCCGGAGCTCCATGCGCCCCGACATCAACGCGGTACTGCCGCCCGGTGTGGACACCGTCCTCTCCGTGCTGCGCTCCTCGGCCGTGGTGCTCGACGAGGGCGACGCGGTGGTCAAGGCGAGCTCGGCCGCGTACGCGCTCGGGTTGGTCCGCGGCGGCAAGCTCGCCGTGGAGCCCATGCTGCACATGGCCCGTGACACCCGCCGTGACGGGGAGATACGCCAGGTCGAGCTCGACCTGCCCCGGCGCGGCACCGGTCGCGGCGAGGCCCTCGCCGTCTCGGCACGCGTGGCCCCGCTGGGCTCGCGCCTCGTACTGCTGCTGGTCGAGGACCTCACCGAGGCCCGTCGCATCGAGGCCGTCCGCCGTGACTTCGTCGCCAACGTCTCCCACGAACTGAAGACCCCGGTGGGCGCGATCTCCCTGCTCTCCGAGGCCGTCATGGACGCAGCCGACGACCCCGAGGCGGTCAGCCGCTTCGCGGGCCGCATGCAGATCGAGGCGACCCGGCTGATCAACCTCGTCCAGGAGCTCATCGACCTCTCCCGGGTCCAGAACGACGACCCGCTGGAGGACGCCGAGCCCGTCCGCGTGGACACCCTCGTGGCCGAGGCCATAGACCGCTGCCGCCACACGGCGTCCTCGAAGCAGATCACCATGGCCGCGGGCGGCACCGCCGACCTGCGCGTATGGGGCAACCGCGGCCAGCTCGCGGCAGCCCTCGGAAATCTGGTCGAGAACGCCGTCAACTACAGCCCCGCCCGTACCCGCGTCGGCATAGCCGGACGCAGGGTGACGGCCCCCGGGGGAGACTTGATCGAGATCGCCGTGACCGACCAGGGCATCGGCATCCCGGAGAAGGACCGCGAGCGCATCTTCGAGCGCTTCTACCGCGTGGACCCGGCCCGCTCCCGCGCCACGGGAGGCACCGGCCTCGGCCTTGCGATCGTGAAGCACGTCGCCGCCTCGCACGGCGGGGAGGTGTCGGTATGGAGCTCGGAGGGCCAGGGATCCACCTTCACCCTCAGGCTCCCCGAAGCGGCCGCGCAGTCCCCGGCGCCGGACCGCCAGACCCACCCGACCCCCGCCTGACCCCGACTGCCCCGCAAACCGCTCCAGCCACACCTGCCCCGGAGGACCTTCCGTGACCCGAGTGCTCGTCGTCGAGGATGAGGAATCCTTCAGCGACGCCCTGTCCTACATGCTCCGCAAGGAGGGCTTCGAGGTCGCCATCGCGGCGACCGGGCCCGACGGGCTCGACGAGTTCGAGCGCAACGGCGCCGACCTCGTCCTCCTCGACCTGATGCTCCCCGGCCTGCCGGGTACGGAGGTCTGCCGGCAGCTGCGCGGCCGCTCCAACGTGCCCGTGATCATGGTGACCGCCAAGGACAGCGAGATCGACAAGGTCGTCGGGCTGGAGATAGGAGCCGACGACTACGTCACGAAGCCCTTCTCCTCGCGCGAGCTGGTCGCCCGCATCCGCGCGGTCCTGCGCCGCCGGGGCGAGCCGGAGGAGGTCACCCCGGCCGCCCTGGAGGCCGGCCCGGTCCGCATGGACGTCGACCGCCACGTGGTCACCGTCGCCGGCGCCAAGGTGGACCTCCCGCTGAAGGAGTTCGACCTGCTGGAGATGCTCCTGCGCAACGCGGGCCGCGTGCTGACCCGCATGCAGCTGATCGACCGGGTCTGGGGCGCGGACTACGTCGGCGACACCAAGACCCTCGACGTCCACGTCAAGCGCCTCCGCGCCAAGATCGAACCGGACCCGGGCGCGCCGCGCTACCTGGTCACGGTCCGCGGCCTGGGCTACAAGTTCGAGCCGTAAGCCGACGACGGGCCCTGACGAACGGGAAGGGCCCCGGCCGCATCGTGCGGTCGGGGCCCTTCCCGTTTGCGTACGTGTGGCTACGCGGCTGCGTGCCTCAGTGGCCGGCGGCGTGCGAGGCCGTGCCGGACGGGGTGCCGGACGGCGTGCCCGACGGGGTACCGGAGGGGGTGCCGGACGGCGTGCCCGAGGGGGTGCCCGACGGCGTGCCGGACGGGGTGCCCGACGGGGTGGCGCCGGGGACCGGGAGGGTGCCCGGGACGGCGGTGGGGCCCCAGGCGGCGTACATGCCGGTGGCGGGCACCACGAAGGCGCCGAGCGCGACGTCACCCGTGCGGCTGAGCTGGAAGACGACCCTCTGGTTCTCGCCGAGCTTGGCGGCCTCGGAGCCCTCCTCGATCACGGCGGAGGGGTTGCCCTTGCCGCCGATGACGACGGACCCGCCGGCCGGCACGGTGACCTTGCCGGAGCCCTCGGCACCCTTCAGGGTGACCTTGCCCTTGCCACCCGGGAGGGTGATGGCGTCGAGGGTCTGCTCCGTCTTGCCGGAGTTGAAGACCGTCGCCGAGATGGCGGCCGGGCCCTTCTTCTCCTTGTCGCCCTGGATGATCAGAGCGTTCTGGATCTTGATGACGCCCTTGGTGGTGGCGGCGTTGTCCGGCTTGATCTGGAGGGTCTGCGCGTCCTGGCCGGCGCCGCAGGCGGCCAGCGAGGCGATCGAGAACACGACGGCGGTGGCGGCGAGGGCGCCGCGTCGAAGGCTGCGGCTCACGGCGGCGGCATCTCCTTGGACGTACGGAACGGAAGGGTGGGGCCTCGGAACGGCCGAGGTAAAGCCGCTCTAAGGGTGTGTCAGCGGCCTCAGGTTACCGAGCCGCCACCCTGCCCCCGCACCCGACCCTCCGCAGGGCGACACCCGCCCTCACACGCGTGCCGCGATCTTTCATTCGGCGCGCCGATCATGCGTCGGTCCGAGCGTCGTCCGATGTCCGTCCGATGCCCGCCCGATGTTCCGCCCGATGCCCGTCCGAGGCCCGGCTTGATCCCCCGCTTGATCCACCACTTGATCCCCCGCTTCATCCGGGCTTCATGTGTCGATCACGTGGAGTCCGGTACGGCCTGCGCAAAACCCGGCGCGGCCCCCGGTGATCAAATTCCGAGATTCCTTCGAACGGCACTTCGTGATCAATTCAGGATTGGTCCGGAACCGATCCGTGCGGGCGTCCGCCAGTCGAACGGAGTAGTTCGGTTTCCCGGCTCGCAAACCGGCAAAACGGGACGTACGTCACACTGGCGGCGGCGTCGGAGAGGTGTAGCGTGGCCCTTTCGGCTGGTCCGTACAGCGCCCCCGACCTGCGAATACCCCCTTCCAGAAGCCCTTCGCAGCACGTTCCTGTCGCTGTTGTCAAGCCCCGAGATGTGCCCTGACCTGCGAAAACGCCATTCATAACAGTCAGTTCTCGTGTTACCCTGGATAGCCACGGAAGGGGTACCTGTCACATGACGTTCAAGGTTGGCGACACCGTGGTCTATCCCCATCACGGGGCCGCGCTGATCGAGGCCATTGAGACTCGTCAGATCAAAGGCGTGGACAAGACCTACTTGGTGCTCAAGGTCGCCCAGGGCGACCTGACGGTTCGCGTGCCTGCGGACAATGCAGAGTTCGTCGGTGTTCGCGACGTAGTCGGCCAGGACGGGCTGGACCGGGTCTTCGAGGTGCTCCGCGCACCGTACGCAGAAGAGCCGACGAACTGGTCCCGGCGCTACAAGGCAAATCTGGAGAAGCTCGCTTCTGGCGATGTCATCAAGGTCGCCGAAGTGGTGCGTGACCTGTGGCGTCGTGAGCGTGAGCGCGGGCTTTCCGCGGGCGAGAAGCGCATGCTCGCGAAGGCGCGTCAGATCCTGGTGAGCGAGCTCGCGCTCGCTGAGAACACGAACGAGGACAAGGCCGAGGCCCTCCTCGACGAGGTGCTCGCGTCCTGACGCGAGGCCCGTACATCACGTTTCTTCGAAACTGGGTGTACACAGTTGTGCCGCGGTGCCCGATGACACGGTCTCTCCTCCGCGAGAGACCTGTTGCCGGGCGCTGCGGCATGTCTGTACCCATGCCCTTTTCGATCTACCGTGATCCACGGTGATCCACCGTTTCGGAACCCACCACCTCGATGGCGTGCCGGGTCCGGGCAGCCTGCTCGACCGGTCGTCACGGAAGGGGCGAGGGGCGTCGCACCCGGCACGCTTCAGGCCATACCCATGTCGGCCGAAGTCACAAACCTGGCTCGGAGCTACTGATGTCTGACGAAACGCGCCCCCACCGCACCGCCGCGGTGATCCCGGCCGCCGGTCGGGGCGTACGCCTCGGCCCCGGCGCCCCCAAGGCCCTGCGGGCCCTCGGCGGCACCCCGATGCTCGTCCACGCCGTCCGCGCGATGGCCCGCTCGCGCGCGATCTCCCTCGTGGTGGTCGTCGCCCCGTCCGACGGGGCCGAGGAAGTGCGCCTCCTGCTCGGCGAGCACGCCCTGCCCGAGCGGACCGAGGTCCTGGTCGTCCCCGGCGGGGAGACCCGCCAGGAATCCGTACGGGCCGGCCTGCGCGCGCTGCCCGCGGACATCACCTCCGTCCTCATCCACGACGCGGCCCGTCCGCTCGTCCCCGTCGACACCGTGGACTCCGTCGTCGAGGCCGTGCACCGGGGCGCCGCAGCCGTGGTCCCCGCCCTGCCGCTCGCCGACACCGTCAAGGAGGTCGAGCCCGGCAAGCCCGGCGAGCCCGAGCCGGTCGTCGCCACGCCCGAGCGGGCCCGGCTGCGCGCCGTACAGACCCCGCAGGGCTTCGACGTCGCCACGCTGCAGCGCGCGCACGACGAGATCGCCGTCGCCGGCGAAGGCGCCACCGACGACGCGGGCATGGTCGAGCGGCTCGGCACCACCGTCCTGGTCGTGCCCGGCCACGAAGAAGCCTTCAAGGTCACCCGCCCCCTCGACCTGGTCCTCGCCGAGGCCGTACTCGCCCGCAGGAGGGCCACCGATGTCTACTGACCTGCCGCTGATCCCGCTCGTCGGCATCGGCACCGACGTGCACGCCTTCGAGACCGGCCGCGAGCTGTGGTGCGCCGGTCTGCTGTGGGAGGGCGAGGACGGCCTCGCCGGTCACTCCGACGGGGACGTCGCCGCGCACGCCGCCTGCGACGCGCTCTTCTCCGCCGCCGGCGTCGGCGACCTCGGCGCGCACTTCGGCACCTCCCGCCCCGAGTGGTCCGGGGCCGCGGGCGTCACCCTCCTGGCGGAGGCCGCCCGTATCGTCCGCGCCGAGGGCTACGAGATCGGCAACATCGCGATCCAGGTCATCGGAGTACGTCCGAAGATCGGCAAGCGGCGCGAAGAGGCACAGAAGGCGCTCGCCGCGGCGGCGGGCGCCCCCGTCTCCGTCTCCGGCACCACCACCGACGGACTGGGCCTGACCGGACGCGCCGAAGGGCTCGCCGCCATCGCCACCGCGCTCGTGTACCGGACGAACCGGGCCTGAAAACCACCGGAGACGGCACATCTTCGGCAACAAAGGTGCCCCGGGGCCCCAAAGGGTCGCGGGGCACTGCTATGCGCGCACTACCCTGGATGCCGTGACTATTCGCCTGTACGACACCAGCGCCCGGCAGATCCGCGACTTCGTCCCGCTCACCGAGGGCTGCGTCTCGATCTACCTCTGTGGCGCCACCGTCCAGGCGGCCCCGCACATCGGGCACATCCGGTCGGGCCTCAACTTCGACATGATGCGCCGCTGGTTCGAGTACCGGGGCTACGAGGTCACCTTCATCCGCAACGTCACGGACATCGACGACAAGATCATCGCGAAGTCCGCGGAGCAGCGGCGCCCCTGGTGGTCCATCGGCTACGACAACGAGCGGGCGTTCAACGACGGCTACACCGCCCTCGGCTGCCTGCCGCCCACCTACGAGCCCCGCGCCACCGGCCACGTCACCGAGATGGTCGAGATGATGCGCGGCCTCATCGAGCGCGGCCACGCCTACGAGTCCGAGGGCAACGTCTACTTCGACGTGAAGTCGTTCCCCGGCTACCTCTCGCTCTCCCGCCAGGAGCTCGACAACATCCGCCAGCCGGAGTCGACGGGCGAGACCGGCAAGCGCGACCCGCGCGACTTCGCCATGTGGAAGTCCGTCAAGCCGGGCGAGCCCTCCTGGGAGACCCCCTGGGGCCGCGGCCGTCCCGGCTGGCACCTCGAATGCTCCGCGATGGCGCACAAGTACCTCGGCGAGGCCTTCGACATCCACGGCGGCGGACTCGACCTGATCTTCCCGCACCACGAGAACGAGATCGCCCAGGCCAAGGCCTTCGGCGACGAGTTCGCCAACTACTGGGTCCACAACGCCTGGGTGACCATGTCCGGCGAGAAGATGTCCAAGTCCCTCGGGAACTCGGTCCTCGTCTCCGAGATGGTCAAGCAGTGGCGCCCCATCGTGCTGCGCTACTACCTCGGCACCCCGCACTACCGGTCGATGATCGAGTACAGCGAGGAAGCCCTGCGCGAGGCCGAGTCCGCGTTCGCGCGCATCGAGGGCTTCTACCAGCGCGTCATCGAGAAGGCCGGCTCGCCCGTCGAGCCCGCCGCCGAGGTCCCGCCCGCCTTCGCCGAGGCCATGGACGACGACCTCGGAGTCCCGCAGGCGCTCGCCATCGTCCACACCACCGTCCGCCAGGGCAACAGCGCGCTGGCCGCCGACGACAAGGACGAGGCCATCGCACGCCTCTCCGAGGTGCGGGCCATGCTGGGCGTCCTCGGCCTGGACCCGCTCGACCCGCACTGGGCCGAGGAGACCGACCGCGGCGAGGACCTCCACGGCGCCGTGGACACCCTCGTGCGCCTCGTCCTGGAACAGCGCGAGTCCGCCCGCGCCCGCAAGGACTGGGCCACCGCCGACGCCATCCGCGACCAGCTCCAGCAGTCGGGCCTCGTCATCGAGGACAGCCCGACCGGACCGCGCTGGACACTCGGACCCCGCTGAGCCGGGCAGCTCAGCCTGCTGTGCCGCCCGGCACTCCGGGCGGCACACTCTTCATACGTACATATCGCAGCACCAGACGAAACAGGTAGAAGTCATGGCCGGGAACAGCCAGCGCAGGAACCGCCGCACGTCCAACAAGAAGGGCGCCACGGTCGGCAGCGGTGGCCAGCGGCGCAAGGGCCTGGAGGGCAAGGGCCCCACCCCCAAGGCCGAGGACCGCAAGAAGCACAAGGCCAACCGCATCGCCAACGCCATGGCCCGCCAGGCCGCCAAGCGTCGCCCGGCCCCGCGCCGCGGCGGCCCGAAGGGCACCAGCGAGATGGTCGTCGGCCGCAACCCGGTCTTCGAGGCCCTG
This sequence comes from Streptomyces sp. NPDC001717, assembly GCF_042892775.1. Classification (NCBI taxonomy): domain Bacteria; kingdom Bacillati; phylum Actinomycetota; class Actinomycetes; order Kitasatosporales; family Streptomycetaceae; genus Streptomyces; species Streptomyces sp. NPDC001717. Next base: position 16,057 of record NZ_JBIAUK010000001.1, read on the forward strand.
CGCGACGGCGTACCCGCCACCACCCTGTACGTCCAGCAGTTCATCGACAACGACGAGCGCGTCCGCGACGCCCTGCGGCTCGCCGGCGAGCGCGGCAACATCAACCTGATGGAAGCCCCGCGCCCCGAGCTCGACCGCATGACCAACGGGCTCAACCACCAGGGCCTGGTCCTGCAGGTCCCGCCGTACGAGTACGCGCACCCCGAGGACCTCACCGACGCCGCCTACGACAACGGCGAGGACCCGCTCATCGTCGCCCTCGACGGCGTCACCGACCCGCGCAACCTCGGCGCGATCGTCCGCTCCGTCTCCGCCTTCGGCGGCCACGGCGTGGTCATCCCCGAGCGCCGCGCCGCCGGCATGACCGCCGGTGCCTGGAAGACCTCCGCCGGCACCGCCGCCCGCACGCCGGTCTCCCGCGTCACCAACCTGACCCGCGCCCTCCAGGAGTACAAGAAGGCCGGCATCACCATCGTCGGTCTCGCCGCCGAGGGCACCCACGAGGTCCAGGACCTGGAGGCGCTCGCCGGCCCGGTCGTCATCGTCGTCGGCTCCGAGGGCAAGGGCCTCGGCCGCCTCGTCGGCGAGAACTGCGACTTCCTCGTCCGCATCCCGATGCCGGGTGGCGCCGAGTCGCTGAACGCCGGTGTCGCCGCGGGCGTCGTCCTCTACGAGGCGGCCCGCCGCCGCGCCACGACGCCGCGCACCTGAGCCGCGCGTTGATCCACTTGGCTCACGCAATGTGACACGTGAGCGTGCCACCCCGCCCGTTTCGGGCGGGGTGGCTTGATCTTGACGGGCCTCGGACACATCCCTGCTGTCAAGGCAGTGTCCTAAACACTGATCACTCGGTTAGATGAGTGTGGACACCAGAACGTCAGGGTTCGACGACCAGCCCGCGCTGAGCATGGTCAAGGTGCCGTGCGACCCCGCACAGGTCATCGTCAACCACGCCAGCTTCCGCGTGCGGCTCGCACCGAGCACGAGCGCGCGTTCCAAGCCCGCGAACGCCCCCTCCCGCGCACCCGTCCTCGGCGGCGCCGTGGTCGCTGCCGCCGGGGCCACCCGCCGCCGGGCCCCCGTCGTCTGGAGCGGCAGGTCGGCCCCCGGCGACTCCGCCGCCATGGGCGGACTCCTCCAGGCCGTACGCGAGGCCGGGCGCGGCCGCGACGAGTACGGCGGCGAGTACGACGGCGGAGCCACCCAGGTCATCCCGCGCATCGACCTCGCCCACGACCTCGCCGACGACACCCTCGCCACGCCGACCGTCATCGGCCAGCGCAGCTACGGCGACCCGGACGAAACCCGCACGATGGCCGCCGTACGGGACCTGCCCTACGAGCCCGCGCACGCCGGAGGAGGCCCCGACCAGGGCACGGAAGGCCGACGCAGCGCCAACGACTCCCGCGGCCAGGCCTCGTACTACCCCGGCCGCCGCATGAACCTCGGCGTCGTCCTGCTCCCACTGCGCTGCTTCCTCGGCTTCATCTCCATCTACGCCGGCATGGGCAAGCTGTGCGACCCCGTCTACTTCGACGGCGGCGAGCGCGGCTCCATGGTCACCTGGCTGCGCACCCTGCACCCCTGGGCCCTTGCCGAGCCGCTGCGCGACTTCGCCCTCGCCCACCCCGTCGGCGCCGGGCTCACCGTGGCCTTCCTCCAGGTCATCGTCGGCGTCCTGACCGTCTTCGGCCTGTGGCAGCGGTTCGCCGCCTGCATCGGCGCGCTGCTCTCCGCCGCGCTCCTGATGACGGTGAGCTGGAAGACCGTCCCCGCCTACGATGCGCCCGACATCATCTACCTCGCCGCCTGGAGCCCGCTGATCATCGCGGGCGCGCCCGTCTACTCCCTCGACGGGCGCCTCGCCGGGGAGGCCTGGCGCACCCTCGGACCCCGTTCCGAGATCTGGCAGCTGCGGCGGCGCGTCCTGCGACGCGGAGCCGTCATGGCCACCGTCGTGTGCGGGCTCACCCTGCTCGTCGGCTCCCTCCTCGGCGGCGCGGTCCGCTCCAGCACCGTGGTCACCGTGCCCGGACCGGGTCAGGCCCCGACCAACTACCTTCCCGGCCAGCCGTTGCCGCAGGCCCCGGCCCGGCAGCAGCCGTCGCAGCAGCAGCCGAAGCCCGGCAAGCCCCAGCCGTCCGCCACGGCCACCGGGCCCTCCGCGAAGCCCGGGGCGAGCGCCACGGGCGGCCCCGCCCGGGAGACCGCCGGAACGGGCTCGCAGTCGCCCAGCGCGACCAAGGGCACCACCGGCAAGTCGACCCCGCGCAGCACCCCCCGCCAGTCGACCTCGCCGAAGGCCCCGGCCGGCACGGGCAGCAGCGCGAACGGCGCGGGCGCGCCCAGCAAGCAGCCGGCCAACCTGATCGGCGGCCTCATCGGCTGAGCCGGGCGGTCGCGTACGAACGAGGGGCCCGGCGCACGGGAGGCGCCGGGCCCTTCCGCGTGCCGCGAAGCCCGTGCCGCGAAGCCCGTGCCGCGTGCCTCGTGCCGGGGCGGGCCGTACCACGGGCCGTAGCGCTCGCCGTCACGGCGGACCGGGTAGAGCGCGTCGTACCGGGCCTCAGGACGCGGTCTGGGCCGCCAACTCCCTTGCCGCCTCGGTCAGGTCCTTCGCGGTGTCGATCGCCCGCCAGTAGGCCCCCTGCGGCAGCGGGAAGCCCGCCAGCCGCCGCTCACGCGCCAGGCGCGGGAACGTCGTCCGCTCGTGGTCCCCCAAGTCGGGCAGCAGCGAGGCGAATTCGGGCCCGAAGACGTACACGCCCGCGTTGACCGGGTACGGCGACGGCGGCGCCTCGATGAAGTCCAGCACCTGACCGAACTCGTTCGTCTCCACCACCCCCCACGGGATCCGCGGCCGGGCCAGTGCCAGGGTCGCCGTCGCGCCGCGCTCCTCGTGGAACGCGGCCATCTCACGCAGCGAGAACCGGGTCCAGATGTCCCCGTTCGTCGCGTACCAGGCCCGGTCCGGGTGCGGCAGCTGCCGGGCCGCGTACTTGAGGCCGCCGCCCCGGCCCAGCGGCTCCTCCTCCACCACCGTCGTCACGCGCAGCGGCAACCGGGCCCCGGCCAGCCACTCCTGGAGCACCTCGGCGAGGTGCCCGCAGGACACCACGGCGTCCGTGACCCCCTCCGAGGCCAGCCAGGCCAGTTGATGGCCGATGATCGGCACCCCCGTCCCCGGGATCTCGACCATCGGCTTCGGCCGGTCGTCCGTGTACGGCCGCAGCCGCGAGCCCTGGCCGCCCGCCAGGACGACTGCCTGGGTGGGGGCGGCGGGCAACGCGGCTGCGGGGGAGGCGGATCGGGGGGTTTCGTTCATGGGGGCCAGCGTAGGGAGGCGGTCCCCCTCAGCCCATGGAGGCGACGCCGGTCGCGTACGCGGTGTCGCAGACGGGCCGGGCGAAGGACTGCGCCTTGGTCGGTCCGTACGCCTCGACGGCGGCCCGCCCCAGCGCCCGCGCGATGCCGACGCAGTGCTCGGCGAGCGACGGCCGCCGGTTCACCTCCTGCTGGAGGTCGGTGAGCACGTCACCGGGCGCCTTGCCCCGCTGCAACTGGCCGACGAGGTCGTCGCGCAGCACCTCGTGCGGGGCGCGCGGCTTCGCGGGGGCGGAGACGCCCTCGGCGGAGGCCGTCAGGATCTGGGAGGAGGAGTTGTCCGCCCAGGGGACCATCGTGACCGCGAGCGTCCCGGACAGGACCAGGACGACGGGCAGGACCAGGGCGAGGGAACGGCCGATTCGGCGGGCAGTGTGGGTCACGAGGGCGAGAGTAGCGCTCGGTGAGGATTTGGCGACATTTAGTCACCCGGTCGGGGGATGGTTCGACGTGGTTTTTCGATTCACGGGTTGACGTGCCGGGGTCGAATGCCACGAAAAGGGGCGCCCCTTGACGGGACGCCCCTCCCTACTCGCTTTGCCGACAGGTCAGTCGGAGAGCCGCTCGCCGGACGAGGTCGAGAACACGTGGATCTCGCCGGGCCGCGGCACCACGTGCAGCGTCGAGCCCTTCTCCGGCACCTGGCGGCCGTTCACGCGCACCACGATGTCCTGCGAGCCCGCGGCGGCAGAGGCGGAGCCGTAGACGTAGCCGTCGGCGCCGAGTTCCTCGACCACGTTCACGACGATGCTGAGACCGCCCTCGGTGCCGATGTCGAAGTGCTCCGGGCGCACGCCGACCGTGACGGTGCGGTCGCCCGCGTCGGCCGCGGCGGACAGCGCCTCGCGCGACACCGGGACGACGCTGTCGCCGAACTTCACGCCGCCGTCGGCGATCGGGACCTCGACCAGGTTCATGGCGGGGGAGCCGATGAAGCCGGCGACGAAGAGGTTCGCGGGGCGGTCGTACATGTTGCGCGGGGTGTCGACCTGCTGCAGCAGACCGTCCTTGAGCACGGCCACCCGGTCGCCCATGGTCATGGCCTCGACCTGGTCGTGCGTCACGTACACGGTCGTGATGCCGAGGTCGCGCTGGAGCGCGGCGATCTGGGTGCGGGTGGACACGCGGAGCTTGGCGTCCAGGTTCGACAGCGGCTCGTCCATGAGGAACACCTGCGGCTTGCGCACGATGGCCCGACCCATGGCGACGCGCTGGCGCTGACCGCCGGAGAGCGCCTTGGGCTTGCGGTCGAGGTACTGGGTCAGGTCGAGCATCTTCGCCGCGTCCTCCACCTTGCGGCGGATGGTGGCCTTGTCCTCGCCGGCGATCTTGAGCGCGAAGCCCATGTTGTCGGCGACGGACATGTGCGGGTAGAGCGCGTAGTTCTGGAACACCATCGCGATGTCCCGGTCCTTGGGCGGCAGGTGCGTGACGTCGCGGTCGCCGATGCGGATGGCACCGCCGTTGACGTCCTCCAGGCCGGCGAGCATGCGCAGCGAGGTGGACTTGCCGCAGCCGGACGGACCGACGAGGACGAGGAACTCGCCGTCCGCGATCTCCAGCTCCAGCTGGTCCACGGCGGGCTTTTCGCCGCCGGGGTAGAGCCGGGTCGCCTTGTCGAAAGTGACAGAAGCCATGGTGATGAATCCCTTCTACCGGCAGGAACGTGCCGGACGATCCGAGTGGAAGGAAGATGGGTCTAGTCCAGTGTGCGGACTCCGCCCGACGCTACCCGCCGAGCCACCCGCTGTCAGCACCCGCCGGGCCGTGACTTCGAACTCTGTGCGATCCGTCGGACGGACGCGGATGCTTGGATGACCCGCATGCCCACCACCCCGCGCCCCCGCGACGTCCACGAACTCATCCGCGTCCTCCCCGACGTCCAGACCCTGCGCGACCGCTGCCGGGCGCTGGCGGCCCTGGAGGTCCTGATGGGCGGCCGGTACGGCCGCTACTTCGACTACGACCCGGCGTGGGCCCCGGGCACCGAGGCCGCACTCATGAACAACGGCTCGGGCGACGAGTACGCCATCCTCTTCACGGCCGACGGGGTCTTCGGTCGCGGCTTCGACCACGAGTCCTGGATGAGCCCCTACACGAACGAGGACACGGAGCTGTGGCCCGGCCTCGTCGACACCCTGCCGGAGGTCTTCCGACCGCTCCTCGACGAGCCCGCCTTCTGCGACGACGGCGTGCAGGTCGCCACGGTCGTCTTCTGGCGGGAGACGGCGGACACGGCCTGGCGGGCGGGCCCGGTGGAACTCCCCGAGGAGGGGGCCGACGGCACCGGCCACCTCTTCCACGTCCTGGCGGCGGGCACCCCGGAGGCTTACGCGGACTGGGCGGCCGCCTACTACGAGCGGGAGCTCGACCTCGACGCGGTCCGGCACGTGTTCGCGCTGCGGCCGCTCACGGAGGCGGTGGTCAAGGCCTTGGCCCCGGAGGCGGAGGCGGGCGCCGTGGCGGGGACGATGGACGGGATCGGTTACCCGTTGGTGCGTTGACGGCGAGGGGACAGAGCGCGTGCCTTTGTCCGGAGACAGGCAGAGCAACGTACTTTTGACCTGTGCCTGGCAAAGCCACCGCTTTTCTCCACGGCACTACCAGGCCTCACTGCACTCACGAGCAGTGCTTCCTGCTTCGACGCCCGCCGCCGGCCCGGCACGACCCTGGGGGGTCGCACCTGGTCGGTCCTACGCAAGCTCCACAGGCATTGCGGCCGACGGCCCGTCGGTCCGTACTGCACATCGCTAGGCCGCCGGCACGAGATCCAGCAGCTCCGAAGCCTTGATCACAGGTGGCGGCACGCGCCCCGGCGGCAGTGCCAGCGCCACCGTCCAGTACAGCCTCATCCCCTCGTCCCGGAGGTTCACGGCCGCGTTCGTGTCGCGGTCGTGAGCCGCCCCGCACTCCGCGCAGGTCCACTCACGGACCGACACATCGAGCTTCGGCCCCTTCGCGTGGCACGCGGAGCAGCGCCGGGTCGACGGGAAGAACCGGTCCACGATCACCAGCGTCCGCCCGTACCACGCGCATTTGTAGCGGAGTTGGCGCAACAGCTCACCCCAGGCCGCGTCGATGATCGACCGGTTCAGCGCGGCCTTGCGGCGACGCCCCTTGCCCGTCGTCCGTCGCAGGAGATTGACGACCGGCAGGTCCTCCACCACGAGCACTTGGTTCTCGCGCACGAGGCGGGTCGTGAACTGGTCCAGCAGATCACGACGGACATCACCGATCGAGGCGTACAGGCGGGCGATCCGCTCCCGCACCTTCCCCCGGTTCTTCGAACCCTTCTTCTTCCGGTGCAGATCTCGCTGAAAGGACGAGAGCTGCTTCTCGTATTTCGCCAGGAGCCGGGGATGGGGGAGCTTCTCCCCGTCGTCCAAGGTCACCAGTGTCGCGAGCCCGAGGTCCAGGCCCACCGCTTTCGGCTCCTGGCTGCCTTGCCGGAACACCTCGGGGAGCGGGACGATCACCTCTTCCACCAGTACGGAGAGGAAGAACCGGCCGGCCCTGTCCCGGGTCACGGTCAGTTTCACCGGCAACTGCCCCGGAGGAAGCACACGCGACCAGCGCACATCCAGCGGGGTCGTCTGCTTGGCGAGCGTAACCGTCGCGGTGCCGGGACGCACCGGCTCCTCGACCCAGCGGAAGCCGGTGCGGACGTAGGTCGCCGAGTCCTTCGACCGGTGCTTGGACTTCCGCTGCGGGTACTTCGCCGAACCTTTGAAGAACCGCGTGACCGCGGAGTCGAGGTGCCGCAGGGCCTGCTGGAGGACGGTCGACGAGGTCTCCTTCAGCCAGGCCGTCTCCGGCACACGTTTCCAGCCGGTCAGGGCCCGGCAGGTTTCGGCGAAGCCGAGCGAGACCTTGTGTTCCTCCCAGGCTTTCACGCGGAGGGCGAGGCCCTCGTTGTAGACCCAGCGGCAGGCGCCGAAGGTCTGCGTGAGCTGGGCCGCCTGGTCGGGGGTCGGATAGAAGCGGAAGCGATAGACGCGTTGCTGCGTGCCCGGCTCTCTGACCAGCCCCTTCAGCGGTGCGGCCTTCCGGGCTTGGTGCTTGGTCCGGTCGCCCACACCGAGGACTTCGCGCTTGATGCGCCGGGCTTCCTCCCCCGTCACTTGGTCCGCCATCGCCCCTCCCACGATCCGATCTTCGGAACGGCACACCAGTCCGTTCAACGAACGTGTGCGTGAGTGGTTACGGGGCTGAGCTCAAACGTGATGGCTTGGCGAATCGGCCGCTGTGTAGAGTGATGGCGGCTCCGCTCACAGTGTGTCTGTGGGTGGGTTTGTGCCGCCTTAGCTCAGTTGGCAGAGCAGTTCACTTGTAATGATCAGGTCGTCGGTTCGATTCCGACAGGCGGCTCCATCCCAGGTCAGAAGCTTGACGACCAAGGGAATTCGTACAGAAACGGAAGGCCCCGGGTGATCACCCGGGGCCTTCCGTCGTCTTGTCAGTGCCGGCCCGAGATGCGGTCGGCCAGGCGGGCCAGGGGGGTTGTCGTCGGGCGGTGGGTGGCCGTTTCGTGGCGGTCCGCCTCGCGGTAGGCGGCGTACAGGGCCTGGACGCCGAGCCAGCGGAAGGGCTCCGGTTCCCAGCGGCGGACGCGGTGGTTCACCCAGGGGAGCGTCGTGAGGGCGGTGGCTTCGCCGAGCACCAGGTCGCGCAGGGTGCGGGCCGCCAGGTTGGCGGTGGCCACGCCCGAGCCGACGTAGCCGCCCGCCCAGCCGAGGCCGGTGGTGGAGTCCAGGGTGACGGTGGCGCACCAGTCGCGGGGGACTCCGAGGACGCCCGACCAGGCGTGGGTGATCTCCGTCCCGGCGAGCTGCGGGAAGAAGGTGGTCAGGAGGGTCGTGAGGGACTCGATGGTGGCGGGCTGGGTGCGGCCGTCGTTGTCGGTGCGCGAGCCGAAGCGGTACGGGACGCCGCGGCCGCCGATCGCGATGCGGTCGTCGGCGGTGCGCTGGGCGTACATGTACGCGTGGGCCATGTCGCCGAGGAGCGGGCTGTCGGCCCAGTTGAGCTGGGACCACACGGAGTCCGGGAGGGGGGCCGTGACGATCATCGAGGAGTTCATCGGGAGCCAGGACCGCTTCTGGCCCTTGAGGGCCGCGGTGAAGCCCTCGGTGCAGCGCAGGACGTACGGGGCGCGGACCGTGCCGTAGGGGGTGACGGCCTTGCGGGCGGAGATCTCCGTGACGGGGGTCGACTCGTGGATGACGACGCCGAGGCGTTCGCAGGCCGTTGCCAGGCCCTTGACCAGCTTGAGGGGGTGGATGCGGGCGCCGTGCGGGGTCCAGCTGGAGCCGACGGCGTCGGCGATGTTGATGCGGCCGCGGGTTTCCGTGGCGTCGTAGAGCTCGCGGTCGGTCTCGCCGAAGGAGAGTTCGGCGGTGTGGAAGGCCTTGAGGCGGCCGAGTTGGGCGGGGGTGCGGGCGACCTCGAGGACGCCGCCGCGGTGGATGTCGGCGTCGATGTTCTCTTTGGCGGTGATGTCGACGACTTCGGTGACCGTGTCGTTCATGGCCTGCTGGAGGCGCTGCGCGGCAGGGCGACCGTGGAGGGCGGCGTACCGGTCGCGGCCCGCGATGCCGTTGTAGAGCCAGCCGCCGTTGCGGCCGGAGGCGCCGTAGCCGCAGAACTTCTGCTCCAGGACGGTGACGCGCAGGTCGGGTGCGGAGGACTTGAGGTAGTAGGCGGTCCACAGGCCGGTGTAGCCGCCGCCGACGATGACGACATCGGCGGTTGCGTTGGTGGTCAGGGGCGGCCGGGGTGGGGTGGTGGAGGCGCTGTGGTCGGTCGCGTACCAGAAGGAAATGCCGCCGTTGATCGTCATGGGGGAGTTGGTACACCCGGTTTCGAGGGGGTGTCCAGGGACGGATTGTCGTGCCTTGGGGGGTGAGGGGTGGCCGGATGGTCGATGTGGGAGGGGTGGCGGGGGCCGTAGGGCGGCGGCGGTTTCGGCATGCTCGGGGGCGGTTCTTGTAGCGTCGGGGCGTGATCGAGAGGGTGCTCGCGGAGCGGTTCCTGGACCGGTGGCGACTGCGGTGCACGGGCCCGGGGATGCGCGGGATGACGGCCCTGGTGCTGCCGGTGGAGCGGGCCGACGGGAGTGCGGCCGTGCTGAAGGTGCTGATCCCGGACGAGGAGACCGCCGGGGAACCGGTCGCGCTGCGCGCGTGGGGCGGCGACGGCTGCGTACGGCTGTTGGAGCACGATGCGGACACCGGCACGATGCTGCTGGAGCGGCTGGACGAGCGGCGGCCCCTGTCGGTGCTCGCGCGGGAGGACGCCCGGGCGGCCGTGGCGGTCGTCGGGGAGCTGCTGGCGCGGCTGACGGCGGTGGCCGCGCCCGCCGGACTGCGGGGGCTCGGAGGGATCGCCGTCGGGATGCTGGAATCCGTACCGTCGGCGCTCGCTCGGCTGGCGGACGGCGGGGAGCGGCGGCTGCTGCGGGACTGCGCGGCTGCGGTGGCGGAGGTCGCGGGGGAGCCGGGGGACCGGTTGCTGCACTGGGACCTGCACTACGACAACGTGCTGGCGGGCGGGCGGGAGCGGCCGGGGGGTTGGCTGGCGATCGACCCGAAGCCGTTGTCGGGGGATCCCGGGTTCGAGCTGCTGCCGGCGATCGTCAACGAGTTCCGCGTGGAGGAGGTGCGCCGGCGGTTCGAGTCGCTGGCGGAGGCGGTGGGGGCGGACCGGGAGCGGGCGCGCGCGTGGACGCTGGGGAGGGTGCTGCAGAACTGCCTGTGGGACGTGGAGGACGGCGAGGAGCGGCTGGAGGAGCGGCAGTTGATGGTGGCGAAGGTGCTCCTGGGGCGGCCGGTCTAGGGTGCGGGGATGATTCGTAGCGCTGTGATCGGTGATGTGCCCGTCATCCACTCGATGATCCGCGAGCTCGCCGAGTACGAGAAGGTGCCGCACGAGGCGCGGGCCACCGAGGAGCAGTTGCGGGAGGCGCTGTTCGGGGAACGGCCGGCGGTGTTCGCGCACGTCGCGGAGGAACGGGACGGGGAGGTCGTGGGCTTCGCGATGTGGTTCCTGAACTTCTCGACGTGGCGCGGGGTGCACGGCATCTACCTGGAGGACCTGTACGTCCGGCCGGGCGCGCGTGGGGGCGGCCACGGGAAGGCGCTGCTGAGGGAGTTGGCGCGGATCTGCGTGGAGCGCGGGTACGAGCGGCTGGAGTGGTCGGTGCTCGACTGGAACGCGCCCGCCATCGACTTCTACCGCTCGCTCGGGGCGGTGCCCATGGACGAGTGGACGGTGTACCGGCTGACGGACGGGGCTCTGGCGGAGCTGGGTTCGTAGGGGTTGGTTCAGGGTTCCAGTACGACCTTGCCGGTGGTGGCGCGGGTCTCCAGGGCGCGGTGGGCGGCCGCGGCCTGGGCGAGGGGGAAGCGGGTCAGGGCCGGGCGCAGACGGCCGGCGGCGGCCTCGGCGAGGGCGCGGGTCTCCAGGACGCGCAGGGGGTCGGGGGTGCCGACGCGTCGGAGCATGGCGGGGCCGAGGACGCTGGGGGCGGTGATGCCGCGGGCGGTGAGCTCGGCGCGGTCGGCGTCGGTGAGCGGGGTCGGGCCGCCGGACCAGCCGAAGACGAGGTGCCGGGCGCCGGGGGCGAGCAGGCCGAGGGCGGTGCGGGCGGTTGCGCCGCCGACGGAGTCGAAGAGGACGGTGGCTCCGGCGGGGTACGCGGCTCGGACGGCGTCGGACCAGTCGGGGGCCGTGTAGTCGAGGGCGAGGTCGGCGCCGTTCGCGGCGGCCAGGGCGGTCTTGGCGGGGCCGCCGGCGAGGGCGATGACGGCTGCGCCCGTGTTCTTCGCGTACTGGACGAGCAGGGTGCCGATGCCTCCGGCGGCGGCGGTGACGAGGGCGGTGGAGCCCGGGCCGAGTTCGGCGAACTGGAGGATCCCGAGGGTGGTGCGGCCGGTCCCGATCATGGCGACGGCGGCGGCGGGGTCGAGTTCGGGGGGTACCTCGTGGAGCCGGTCGGCGTCGGCGACGGCGTACTCGGCGTAGCCGCCGGGGGCGAAGCCGAGATGGGTGACGACGGTCCTGCCGAGCCAGCCGGGATCGGTGCCCTCGCCGAGGGCGTCGACGGTGCCGGCGACCTCCCGGCCGGGGATCGTGGGGAGCTCGGGGAGGGCGGGTGCGGGGCCCTGGACGCCTTCGCGCAGCGAGGTGTCGAGGAGGTGTACCCCGGCGGCGGCGACGGCGATGCGGACCTGGCCGGGGCCGGGGTGGGGGGTGTCGGCGGGCTCGTAGGAGAGGTTCTCGGCGGGGCCGAAGGCGTGGAGGCGGATGGCGTGCATGCGGTAAGCCTCGTACCTCGAGCATGGTCGAGGTCAAGGGGTTGTCGGTGGGGTGCGTGAGGATGGGGGCATGGCGCGGAACGGGCAGCAGCAGCGGACGGTGAAGGCGGCGCGGCGGCCGGAGGTGCGGCTGCCGGAGCCGGTGCTCTGGGAGGGCGGTGAGTTGGAGCCGGACGGGGACTACGACGGGCTGGAGTTCGCGGATCTGGACCTGGCGGGTCAGGAGGGGGTGGGGGCCCGCTTCATGGACTGCGCGCTGCGGCGGTGCGCGCTGGACGAGACGGGGCTGACGAAGGCGCGGTTCCTGGACTCGGTGCTGGAGGGGGTCCGGGGCGTGGGTACGGACCTGGCGGGGGCCTCGTTCCGGGACGTGGAGCTGGTGGACGCGCGGCTGGGCGGGGTCCAGATGCACGGATCGGTGCTGGAGCGGGTGCTGGTGCGGGGCGGCAAGATCGACTACTTGAACCTGCGGACGGCGCGGCTCAAGGACGTGGTCTTCGAGGGGTGCGTGCTCGTGGAACCGGACTTCGGGGGTGCGGTGCTGGAGCGGGTCGAGTTCCGCGACTGCGTCGTGCGGGGGGTGGATTTCGGGGGTGCGCGGATGACGGATGTCGACCTGCGGGGGGTGGTTGAGCTGTCGATCGGGCGGGGGGTGGATGCGTTGGCCGGGGCGGTGGTCAGTCCGGCGCAGCTGCTGGACTTGGCGCCGGCGTTGGCGGCGCATGTGGGGCTGCGGGTGGTTTCGTAGCTCCGCGGCGTCGTCGAACGCGGGCTCTGTGGGCCGGCCCTTGCGTGTACCGCCGCGTCGTCGGGGTGCCGCCGCGGGGGCGTTGAACGCCGGTGCTCGGCGGGGCGGCCGTACTTGGCACTCCCGCGCCGGCGGGGTCGGGTGTGGTGCTCGGCGGGGCCGGCCCGTGCCCGTACCGCCGCGCCGTCGGGGTCGGGTGTGCGGTGGGGCGCCCCCGCAGGGCGTCGAACGAGACCCGCTGCGCTTGCCGGTGGCGCACCCCGTTCGACGCCCGAGGAGGTGCCCCGCTGCGCGCCCGGCCCCGACGGCCCATCCTGCGGCCCGGCCCCGGCCAGGGCGGTGCCGCTGCGCGGAGCGGTCCCCTACCCGCCCTTCCACCGTTCCCCGGGCTCTGCCCGGACCCGCGCCTCAAACGCCGGCGGGGCTGAAAGACCCTGGGGCTCCGCCCCAGACCCCGCGCCTCAAACGCCGGCGAGGCTGGATGGTGGTGCCGCGCCTCGAACGCGGGCGGGGCTGGATGGTGGCGCCGCGCCTCGAACGCGGGCGGGGCTGGATGGTGGTGCCGTGCCTCGAACGCGGGCGGGGCTGGATGGTGGTGCCGTGCCTCGAACGCGGGCGGGGCTGGATGGTGGCGCCGCGCCTCGAACGCCGGTGGGGCCGAGATCTCCCGCGGAGGCCGGCGAGGTCGGGGTCATGCCGGGACGCGGGGGAATTTGGCCTGGAGGGTCCAGATTGCCGGGTTGTCGGCCAGGCCCTCGTGCATGTCGATCAGGTCCGCCACGAGGTCGTGGAGGAAGTCGCGGGCCTCGCGACGCAGCAGGCGGTGGCTGAAGGTGAGGGGGTCTTCCTCCGGCGGCATCCAGTCCGCCTCGATGTCGACCCAGCCGAAGCGCCGCTCGAAGAGCATCCGGTCCGTGGATTCGGTGAAGTCGAGTTCGGCGTACTGCCTGCGGGAGGCGCGGCTGCCGCGCGGGTCCTGGTCGAGCTGCTCGACGATGTCGCACAAGGCCCACGCGAAGTCGAGTACCGGTACCCATCCCCAGGCTGTGGACACCTCCCGGTCCTTGACGGTGTCCGCGAGGTAGACGTCCCCGCAGAACAGGTCGTGCCGCAGGGTGTGGACGTCCGCCGAGCGGTAGTCGGTCTGCGGGGGGTCCGGGAAGCGCCGGGAGAGGGAGTAGCCGATGTCGAGCACGTATCCGATGGTGTCATGGGGGGAGGGGGCGACCGCACCTTCGGGTCGCGGCGTCAGCCGAGGAGGCGTTGTTCCTTGGCCACCGAGACCGCGCCCGCGCGGGTGTCGACGCCGAGTTTGTCGTAGATGCGGCCCAGGTGCGTCTTGACCGTGGCCTCGCTGATGAAGAGCGCCCGGGCGATCTCGCGGTTGCCGAGGCCGCGGGCCAGCTGGCCCAGGATGTCCAGCTCGCGGTCGGTGAGGGTCGGGCGGCTGCCGCGCATGTGGGCCATCACGCGGCTGGCGACCGGCGCGGAGAGGGTGGTGCGGCCCTGGGCGGCGGAGTGGATGGCGGCGAAGAGTTCTTCCGGGCGTTCCGCCTTGAGGAGGTAGCCGGTCGCGCCGGCGCCGATGGCGCGGGTGATGTCCGCGTCGGTGTCGTACGTGGTGAGGACCAGGACGTGTGGGGGGTTGGGGGCGGACGTGATGCGGCGGGTGGCTTCGACGCCGTCGATGCCGTCGCCGAGCTGGAGGTCCATGAGGACCACGTCGGGCCGGAGCTTCGCGGCCAGGGCGACGGCCTCCTCGCCGCTGCCGGCTTCGCCGAGGACTTCGATGTCCGGTTCGCTGCCCAGGAGGGCGAGGAGTCCGGCGCGGACGACGACGTGGTCGTCGCAGAGGAGGATCGTCGTCATGGGGCGGGCTCCAGGGGGACGGACGCGGAGAGGACGGTGCCCTCGCCCGGCGTGGATTCGATGGTGAGGGTGCCGCCCAGCTGGCGGACGCGGGCCCGCATGGCGGGGAGGCCGTGGCCGCGTTGCGGGGTGGTGGTGGCGGTCGCGGCGGCCGTCGGCTCCGGTTCGGTGAAGCCGTGGCCGTCGTCGGCCACGTCCAGGACGACCTGGTCGCCCAGGTAGGTGAGGGTGAGGGCGGCGGTACGGGCGCCGGAGTGTTCGCGGATGTTGGCGAGGGCCCCCTGGGCGATGCGCAGCAGGGCGGACTGCACGCGGTCCGGGAGGGCGGTCGGGGTGCCTTCGAGGTGGAAGCGGACCTCGATCTCCGGACCGGCGTCCAGGGCGCGCAGGGCGTCGGCGAGGCCGGCGCCGTCGGCGAGCTCGGAGGGGGCCAGGTCGTGGACGAGCCGGCGGGCTTCGGCGAGGCCGTGTGCGGCGATCCCGGTGGCGGTACGGACGTGCGCGCGGGCGGTGGCGGGGTCGGTGTCCCAGGTGCGGTCTGCGGCCTGGAGCAGCATCTGTTGGCTGGAGAGGTTCTGGGCGAGGGTGTCGTGGATCTCCATGGAGAGGCGCTGTCGCTCGGCGAGGGTGCCTTCGCGGCGTTCGGTGGCGGCCAGCTCCCGGCGGGTGCGGATCAGGTCGTCGATGAGTGCGCGCTGGGCCTGCGTCTGGCGTTCCATGTGGACGAAGACGGCGGTGGCGAGGGCGGCGACGGCGGGCGGGGCGAGGAGCAGGTTGGGGTCGAAGGCCTTCGCGAGCTGGAGCTGGGCGATGACGACGAAGGTGGTGAGGAGGGCGACGAGGACGATCGCGGCGCGCGGGGGGAGGGTGCGGAGGGCGGTGAAGAAGAGGGGCACGGCGCACCAGGCGAAGCTCGGCGCGAGGACGACCAGGACCACCCAGGTGGCGACGACGAGGCCGAGCCAGACGAGGCGGCGGGGGGTGGGGGCGGCGTCCCGGATGCCGAGGGCCGGGCCGAGTACGTAGAGCAGGGCCAGGGTGACGCTGAGGGCGATGATCCACGGGGTGCGGGGGTCGCCGGGGTGGCGGAGGAGGAAGCGGACCAGGGAGGCGCCGAGGAGCAGGAAGAACGCGGTGTGCGCGACCGTGGCCAGGGTTCGGGTGTCCGGGTTGCGGGCGGGGGTCACGGTGCGCTCCTGGGTTGGCGGCTGTGTTCCATTGTCGTGGCCTTGGCGGGGCTGTGCGCTGGGCCCCGGCGGGGCTGGTTCGGCCGGTGTCGGTCGGGCTGGTGCGGCCGGTGTCGGTCGGCGGGTGCGGCGCCGTTGCCGGGGTTCCGCCCCGGACCCCGCGCCTCAAACGTCGGCGGGGCTGGTACGTGCCCCCGGCGGGGCCGGACTTGTCCCCGGCTCGACTGACCAGCCAATACCGCCGCGGAGCGGGTCCGCATCAGCCGATCGGTTGACCCTCGGGTCAGCCGGTGCGGTGGGCGGCGGGAGCCGGTACGGGGACGGGGTGGCGGGGGGTTCGGGCCCAGGCTTGTGGCTGGGAACGAGCCGGGCCGCACAGCACTGCGGGCCCGCTCGCCGACCCGCCCCCTTGCCGTCACCGCGTCACCGCGTCACCGCACTCAGGAGTAGAGATGAACACCCGCACCCGCGTTCTCACCGGTACCGCCCTCGCCATCGCCCTGGGCGCCGGGACCTTCGGTGCCGTCAGCGCCAGTGCCACCCCCGCCCCGGAGTCCGCCCCGGCCGCCGCCGCCGCGAAGAAGAAGGACGACGGCGACGACAAGAACTTCACCACCACCACGCACCTCACCATCGACGCCGCCACCCGCGCCGCCCAGGCGACGCTGAAGGCCGCGCAGTCCGAGAACCAGAAGGTGACGGTCGCGGTGGTGGACCGCAACGGCAACACCATCGTCACCCTGCGCGGCGACGGCGCCGGCCCGCAGTCCTACGAGTCGGCCCAGCGCAAGGCCTTCACGGCCGTGTCCTGGAACGCCCCGACCTCGGTGCTCGTGGGCCGTCTCGCCCAGGCCCCGAACCTGAAGGACATCCCCGGCACCCTCTTCCTCGGCGGCGGCGTCCCGGTCCAGGCGAACGGCGCCCCGGTCGCCGGCATCGGCGTGGCAGGCGCCCCGAGCGGCGACCTGGACGAGAAGTTCGCCAAGGCCGGCGTCGACAGCCTCTCGAAGTAAGAGAAGAAGCCGGACGAGAAGTAGACGAGAACAGGCCGAGAAGTAGGACAAGTCGGTCGGAGACTTAGGATCGGGCGTGTGGAACACCGCGCGCTCGTCCGCCTCGCCGCCCCTGCCGTCGCAGCCCTGATCGCCCTCACCGCGGGGTGTACGGGTGGCACGGTGCAGGGGCGGCCGGGCGCGTCCGGGCTGCGGGACCCGTATTTTCCCAAGGCCGGCAACGGCGGCTACCAGGTCGACCACTACGCGCTGGACCTGGACTACGACCCCGCCGACGGCCGGCTGGACGGCACGGCCGTCATCACGGCCCGCGCGGAGCAGGGGCTCAGCTCCTTCAACCTCGACCTCAGTGGTCTGACGGTGGAGAGCGTGACCGTGCAGGGCGAGCCGGCCCGCCACAACCGGGCCGGCAACGAGCTGACGGTGCGGCCCGCCGCGGACCTGAAGAAGGGCGAGGTCTTCCGCGTCGAGGTCGACTACGGCGGCAAGCCGAAGGCCATCGTGGACGCGGACTCCTCCAAGGAGGGGTGGATCACCACGCCCGGCGGTGCCGTCGGCGTCGGCGAGCCGGTCGGGTCGATGGCCTGGTTCCCCGGCAACCACCACCCGAGCGACAAGGCCACGTACGACATCACGCTCACCGTCCCGCACGGCTACGAGGCCGTGTCGAACGGGGAGTTGCGCTCCCGTACCGAAACCGGCGACGGGCGGACCGAGTTCGCCTGGCACAACCCGGAGCCGATGGCGAGCTATCTGGCGACCGCGGTCGTGGGCCCGTACAAGGTGACGACCGCGAAGACGCCGTCGGGCGTCCCCGTCTACAACGCGGTCTCGCCGGGCGAGGCGGCCGCGAGCGCGGGTGCGCTCGCGCGGCTGCCGGAGATCGTGGACTGGGGCAGCGGCCGGTTCGGGCCCTACCCGTTCGGCACGACCGGCGCGATCGTGCTGCCGAAGGGCACGTTGACGTACGCGCTGGAGACCCAGACCAGGCCCGTCTTCTCCGGTGCGCCCGCGGAGGAGGATCTCGTGGTGCACGAGCTGGCCCACCAGTGGTTCGGGGACTCGGTGTCGCCGAAGTCCTGGAAGGACATGTGGCTCAACGAGGGCTTCGCGACCTACGCCGAGTGGCTGTGGGCCGAGGACCACGGCGGGGTCGGCGCACAGAAGCGCTTCGAGGCCTTCCTGGCCGGCGACACCTCCGTGGACGACGACGCGGACAGCGACTGGGACGCCTTCCCGCCCGCCGCCCCGCCCGGGCCCGAGCACGTCTCGGGGAACCCGGTGTACTACCGGGGCGCGATGGTCCTGCACCGCATCCGGCAGGAGGTCGGTGACGCGAAGTTCTTCGATCTGCTGCGCGGTTGGGCCGTCGACCACCGGCACGGGAACGCGAGCACGGCCGAGTTCACCGCGTACGCCGAGAAGCGGACGGGCCACGACCTGAAGAAGGTCTGGGACGTCTGGCTGTACGGCGAGGGCCGGCCCAGGTGAGTCCGGCCCGATGTCGCTAGAGGGGCTTGCGCATCACCGTGCAGGCGCGGCCCAGTTCGCGGTCCCGGGCCTGGCGCAGGGCGGTGTAGCCCTGGGACCGCCAGAAGGCGGCGCCCTTGGGGTTGTCGTCGAGTACGGCGATCCGCACGCCCGCGCGCCCGGCGGCGCGGAAGCGGTCCTCGACGAGGCCGGCCACGGTGCGTCCGAACCCCTCGCGGTGCGCGGTGGCGTCGATGAGCAGCAGCCCGATCCACGGGTCCGGGTCCCCGGAGGCCGGATCGGGGTGGTGGGCGAGGGTGGTCGCGAGCCCGACGAGGCGGCCTGCGGAGCGGGCCAGGAGCACCTCGGCGCCGTCGTGGGCGAGTTCGTCGGCGAGGGCGGTCGCGACCTGTTCGACGGTGATGCGGTGCGGATCGGGGAAATCGCCGCTGATCTCGAAGAAGGCGTGGTTCGTCGCGTAGAGGGCGGCGATCTCGGTGAGGACCGGTCCGGGCAGTGCGCCGTCGACGGTGACGAGCGGTTGGAGGATCACCTGCCGAACCGTAGCGAAGCCCCCTCCCCGGACGGCTGGGAGGGGGCTTCGCGTGTGGCGCGTCGGAGCGCGGTCGCTCAGGCTCAGACGTTGACGCCGAAGTCCTGCGCGATGCCGGTGAGGCCGGAGGCGTAGCCCTGGCCGACCGCGCGGAACTTCCACTCGGCGCCGTTGCGGTAGAGCTCGCCGAAGACCATGGCGGTCTCGGTGGCCGCGTCCTCGGAGAGGTCGTAGCGGGCGATCTCGGAGCCGCCGGCCTGGTTCACGACGCGGATGTACGCGTTGCGGACCTGGCCGAAGTTCTGGCTGCGGCTCTCGGCGTCGTAGATGGAGACGGGGAAGACGATCTTGTCCACGTCGGCCGGGAGGCCGGCGAGGTTGACGTTGATGGACTCGTCGTCGCCCGCGCCCTCGCCGGTGCGGTTGTCACCGGTGTGGACGATGGTCTGGTCCGGGGTGGAGCGGTTGTTGAAGAAGACGAAGTGGCCGTCGGAGACCACCTTGCCGGTCTGGTTCACCGCGATCGCCGAGGCGTCGAGGTCGAAGTCCACGCCGGTGGTCGTGCGGACGTCCCAGCCCAGGCCGACCGTGACGGCAGCGAGGCCCGGGGCCTCCTTGGTGAGCGAGACGTTGCCGCCCTTGGACAGGCTGACAGCCATGGGTGTCCCTTTCCTCTTCCTGATCCGACATGTACGCACATCACGTACGTACAGGCGGCCAAATTACCGCTGCCCCCTATAACGCGACGAGGGGGCGGGCAGGTTCCCGTGTGAATTCGTGGTGACGGTGCGTGCGCGGCGGTAATGCGGGTGACGGGGCGGCGGCGGGCGCGGATCATAGGGGCATGCCTGGTCCCTATGTCATCCGCGGTTCGGTCGCGCTCCCCGAGGGGGAGCTCGCCTGGCGGTTCTCGCGTTCCTCCGGGCCGGGCGGTCAGCACGTCAACACCTCCGACTCGCGCGTGGAGCTCCTCTTCGACCTGGGTGCGACGAAGTCGCTGCCCGAGGTGTGGAAGGAGCGCGCGCTGGAGCGGTTGGCCTCGCGGCTGGTCGACGGGGTGGTGACGGTGCGGGCCTCCGAGCACCGGTCGCAGTTCCGCAACCGGGAGATGGCGCTGGTGCGGATGGCGTCGCTGCTGGCCGAGGCGACGGCGCCGCCGCCGAAGCCGCGGCGGGCCACGAAGATCCCTCGCGGGATCAACGAGCGGCGGCTGCGGGAGAAGAAGGCGCGGGCGGAGACCAAGCGGGGGCGGACCGGGCGGGACTGGTAGCCCCTGGCGGGGCGGCTGCCGGGGCGCTGGCGCGGGCCCGCGCGCGGCGTCTGCCGGTGCGGCTTCAGGATCGGGGCTCCGCCCCGGGCCCCGCGCCTCAAGCGCCGGCGGGGCTGGATCGGCTACTGCGCCAGGTGGCGGTAGCGGCCTCGGAAGTAGGTCAGGGGGGACGATTCCGGTTTGGGGAGGGTGGCCGTCAGGACGCGGCCGATGACCAGGGTGTGGTCGCCCGCCTCCACGCGGTTCTCCGTACGGCATTCCAGAGTGGCCAGCGCCCCCGTCAGCAGCGGGGCGCCGGACGCCTCGCCGCGGACGTACGGGACGTCCGCGAACAGCAGCCGGTCGCTGATCCGGCCCTTCATCGCGAACCGGCCGGCCACTTGGAGCTGGTCGTCGGCGAGGACCGAGACCGCCCACAGCGGTTGCTCCGCCAGCAGGTCGTCCATCCGGGAGCCCTCGCGCAGGCTCACCAGCACCAGGGGCGGGTCCAGGGACACGGACATGAAGGCGGTCGCCGTCATGCCGACGTCCTCGCCGCGCGGGCCGTCCGCCGTCAGGGGGGTCTCGTGTGCGGTGATCAGGCATACGCCCGCCGCCAACCGGGACATCGCGGCCCGGAACTCGTCGTTGCTCACCCCCTCAGGATGGGGGCTCCAGCGGGAAAGGGCGGGTACGGGGGTCGTCTTGGGCACGGTCGAACGCTAATCTCGCGTCCCCGTCCCCACATCGGGCCCAGGTCCGAGGCGTGGCCCCGTCTCCCGGCCTAGGTCGCGGCGTATCTTTGCTGCCGGGAACGGTCGGCAGTGCTCTCGGTCCCCCGGCTCTCCACCCGCACTGTTGAGCATCTCATGTGACTTGAGTCACAGAGGGCAAGATTTGTTGACCCTGTGTACCTGCCGCACAGCTCACTGTGATTCAGTGGACGGGACACCGCAACGAAACGCCGATGACAAACCTGGAGTTGCTGTCGAGGTCTCGGGGAGAGCGAGCAATGGAGACCGAGTCGGAGCCGTACGTCCGTCTTGCGACCCTGCGGCAGCTGCACCGGGTGGTGGCCGAGCTCAATACGGCCAGGAGCCTGGCGGACACTCTGCAGACCGTCGTGGACGGCATCGTCGTGGGCCTCGGCTACGAACTCGCCTGCGTCAACCTCGTACGCCCCGACGGTGATCTCGTCGTCGCCGCCTTCGCCGGCGACCCCTCCGCCGAAGCCCTCATCACCGGCCGCGTGGGCTCACGCGCCTCCTGGGAACGCCGCCTGACGATGGGTGAGGACTGGGACGGTCTCCGCTTCATCCCGCACACCGAGGGCTGGATCCTCCTGGAGGACGACGTCCCCCAGTGGCACACCGACGGCCCCGATCCGCGCTTCGAGGACGAGTGGCACCCCGAGGACCGGTTGTACGCACCGATGTACGCGTCCGGCGGGGAACTCCTGGGTGTCATCTCGGTGGACAGACCCCGAAACGGCCGCCGTCCCGGGGCCTGGGGCCGCGAGGCGCTCCAGATGTACGCCTTCCAGGCCGCGATCGCGATCAGCAACGCACGTCTCCGAGCGAACATGCAGCGGGCCCTGGTGCGGCTGGAACGTGAACAGCAGGCGCTGCGGGCCAGTGAAGAGTCGTTCCGGCAGGCCTTCGAGTACGCGCCCAGCGGCATGGCCATCGCCGAGATGGGCGGCGACCAGCACGGCCGGCTGCTGCGCACCAACGACGCGTTGTGCCGACTGCTCGGCCGGCCCGCCTCGGTGCTGCGCCGGTACTCCTTCTCCGACCTGGTCCACCCCGAGGACATCGGGACCCTGCTGCGGACCTCCGCCGAGGGCGGCCGCGCCGAACTGCGCCTCGGCCGCCGCGACGGCACGTACGTATGGGTCTCGCTGCGCAACTCCGTGGTCGCCGACGCCGCCGACGGGCCGCGTTTCCTGCTCACCCACGTCGAGGACATCGAGGAGCGCAAGCGGCACGAGCTCCAGCTCGCCCACCGCGCCAGCCACGACTCGCTGACCGGCCTGCCCAACAGCGCGGAGCTGCGCGCCCGGCTCGCCGCGCGACTGTGCCGAAGGCCACAGTCCGTACGCGCCAGCGCCATCGAGGCCCTGGACGCCGCCTACGAAGGGCACGAGGTGCGGGCCGACGCGGGGGGTGGTGCGGGCGAGCACGGCTTTCAGCCCGACTTCCGGCCCGATTTCCGCCCCGACCCCGCCGACGGCCTGCCCGGGGCCGATCCCTTCGAGTTCCCCGGGGCGCTGGCCGCCCCGGACGGCCCGTACGACCACCACGTGCACACGGTGGCGCCCGCGACCGACATCGACGACGGGACGAAGGGGCTCGCGGTGCTCTTCTGCGACCTCGACGGCTTCAAGTCGATCAACGACCGGTTCGGGCACCACACGGGTGACGCCGTCCTGATCGAGGTGGCCCGCAGGCTCACGACGGGCGTCAGGGACGGTGACACCGTCGCCCGGCTGGGTGGTGACGAATTCGTCGTCCTCGCGGACGGACTGGGTGCGGCGGACGCCGCGGACCTCGCGGTCCGACTGCGCAACGCGATCATCCCGCCGATCCGGGTGGACGGCCGCGCGGTGCGTGTCGGGGCGAGTTTCGGCATCGGCTGGGCGAGCTGCGGCATGTCCGCCGAGGAGGTGCTGCGCTCGGCCGACCAGCGCATGTACATCGAGAAGAGGTCGCGCTCAAAGGCCCATCGCAGGGCGGGCTGAGGCGGTCCGGCACCCGTGGGCGCACCTGTTCGGGGTAGGCTCCCGGGGGTCGAAAGGAGTGACCTGCGATGACGACGCCCGCGAACAACGGACCGCACGGTGGGGCGAACCAGCCCGAGGACGATGATCCGTTCGGCTATCTCTACGCGGACGGCCAGGCCGCCGGAGCCACCCCGCCCGGTCAGGCCGGCGGATACGGCTACCCGGGACCCGCGGGTGGTCCTTCCGGCGCGCAGCCCGGTGTGCCCCGTACTTCGCACCACCAGGTGCGGACGGTCGGAGAGCGCAGGAACGCCGGCGCGCAGCGCGGTCACGTGCCCGCGCAGCAGCAGCCCGGCTACCAGGCGCAGTACCAGGCCCCGGAGGCGCTCCAGGCGGGCGGCTACGGCGTTCCGCCGCAGCAGCAGCCCCCGCAGCACCAGACGCAGACGATGTCGCACTCCGGCGGTCACGGCGGTCACGGTGGTCACGGCGGCGGTGGCGGCTCCAGCCGCCGCGGTCTGCTGATCGCGGCCGTCGCCGTGGTCGCCACCGTCGCGATCGGCATCGGCGCGGCCGTGATCTTCTCCCCGAAGGACAAGGACAAGAAGGGGAAGAACGAGGCGAACGGCGGTCAGCAGTCCGCCGCCCCGCAGACCCCGTCCAGTGCGCCCCCGACGGGGTCGCAGACGCCGGACGCCCCGCTGCCGAAGGCGGACTTCGCGGGCGCCGGCATGTCCCTCACGGGCGGTGCGCGCCTGAACAACGCCGTTCCGGGGGCGAAGAGCGCCGGCGGCCAGTACGTGGACGGCCTGAACACGCCCGGCGCCGCGGCGACGTGGACGCTGGACCTGCCCAAGGCGGGCAAGTACAAGCTGAAGATGACCTACGGGGTGCCGGGCAAGGACGCCAACACCACGCTGACCCTCAACGGCGACGTGCAGGAACGCCCGGTCAACATGGCGAACTTCTCGAAGGCCGCCGCGGGCGACTGGGCCAAGGGCTGGACCAACACGTACTCGATCGTCGAGCTCAAGAAGGGCCAGAACGTCATCAAGATCTCGTGCGAGGCCGGCAACCAGTGCGACGTCGTCCTCGACCAGCTGTGGCTCGAGAACTGATCCGCTAGACGGCCTGCGTGACCTGCACCGACCCCCGTACCTCCTCGTAGGTGCGGGGGTCGAACTCTCCCGCCACCGGCGCGAGCACCGTGGCCGCCGACAGGGCCACCGCGCGGGTCAGGCGTTCCGGCCAGTCCAGGCCCTCCACCAGTGCGGACAGCAGCCCGGCGACCACGGAGTCACCCGCTCCGGTGGGGTTGCCGGCCAGCGCGCGGGGCGGGGCGGCCTGCCAGGTGGCCCCGGCGGTGGTGGCCAGCAGGCCGTCCGGGCCCAGCGAGGTGACCACCGCGTGCGCGCCCCGGCGGCGGGCGTCGCGGGTGGCGGGCAGCGGGTCGCGGGAGCCGGTGAGTTCGGCCAGCTCGGCGGCGTTCGGCTTGATGATCTCCGGGCGGGCGGCGACCCCGCGCCGCAGGGCCTCGCCGCTGGTGTCCAGGAGGACCGGCACCCCGGCCGCGCGGGCCTGGCGCACGAGCACCGCGTACGCGCCGACGGGGACGCCCGGCGGGAGGCTGCCGCACAGGGCGACCGCCTTGGCGCCGGCCAGCAGGGCCTCGTACCGGGTCAGGAACCGCGACCACTCCGCCGCGGTGACGTGCGGGCCGGGCTCGTTGAACTGGGTCGTGTCGCCGGAGGCCTCGTCGACCACGGCCACGGTGCGGCGGGTGGTGTCCGCGCACGGCACGAGGGCGTCGGTCACCCCGGGGGCCCCGGCCGCCAGCAACTCCCGTACGACGGCGCCCACCGGGCCGCCCGCGAAGCCCGTGGCCGTCACCTCGTGGCCGAGCGCGGCCAGCACCCGGGCGACGTTGAGCCCCTTGCCGCCGGGGCGTTCGGTGACGGCGGTGACCCGGTGCGAGGCGTGCGGGAGCAATCGCGGTACGCGGTAGGTCACATCGAGCGCGGTGTTGAGCGTCACGGTCAGGATCATGCGGGCACCCCCGGGTCTGTTGCTGCCGGGATCATGCCAAACAGAAGGCGGTCGGCCCAGTTCTCGGGGCCGACCGTCTTCCTCCGTACAGCCGCTTGGCCGTCAGGGCGCCGCTCAGGAGGTGGGGTTGACGACCCATTCGCCGCGCCGCATGACGCCCTTGAGGTCGAAGGCCGCGTCCAGGACGACGAGGTCCGCGTACTTGCCGGGCTCCAGCGAGCCGATCTCGTCGTACAGGCCGATCAGCTTGGCCGGGTTGGCGGAGATCGCCTGCACCACGGACTCCACCGGCAGCTTGTCGACCGTCACCGAGCGCTTGAACGCGGTGTCCAGGGTCAGCGTCGAGCCGGCGATGGAGCCGCCCTCGACGAGCCGTGCCACGCCCTCCTTGACCTCGACCTCCAGCGGGCCCAGGTGGTACGTGCCGTCGCCGAAGCCCGCCGCGTCCATCGCGTCGGTGATCAGCGCCACCCGGTGCGCGCCCGCGTGGTGGAAGGCCAGTTCCAGCATGGCCGGGTGCAGGTGGACGCCGTCGTTGATCAGCTCGACGGTGACCCGCTCGTCCTCCAGGAGCGCGGCGATGGGCCCCGGGGCGCGGTGTTCCATACCGGGCATCGCGTTGTACAGGTGCGTGGCGACGGTCGCGCCGGCGTCGATGGCCTGGCGGGTCTGGTCGTACGTGGAGTCCGTGTGGCCGATCGCTGCGATGACCCCGTGCTCGGCCAGCAGTCGTACGGAGTCCAGGCCGCCCGGCAGTTCGGTGGCGAGGGTGAACATGCGGGCCGTGCCGTGCGCGGCGTCGACGAGCTTGCGGACCTCGGCCGGGTCGGGGTCGCGCAGCAGGTCGGCCTTGTGCGCGCCCTTGCGGCAGGCGTTGATGAACGGGCCTTCGAAGTGCACGCCCGCGATCTCGCCCTGCTGGGTGAGCTCGGCGAGCAGCCCCGCGCGCCGGGCCAGTTCGTCGAGCTCCCCGGTGACGGTGGAGGCGACCAGGGTGGTCGTGCCGTGCTCGCGGTGGGTCCGTACGCCCTGGAGGACCTCCTCCGCGGTGCCGGAGGTGAAGGAGGCGCCGCCGCCGCCGTGGTTGTGCATGTCCACGAAGCCGGGGACGATCCAGTGCCCGGAGAGGTCGACGACCTGCGTGTCCTCGTGCGCGCTCCCGGCGATCCGGGCGCCCTCGACGATGACGCGGCCGCCCGCCACGATGCCGGTGGGCAGCACCACCCTGGCGCCGGAAAGGACTGTGCTGCGTGCGCTTCCGGACATCAGGCCGGTACCTCCGTGGCGAGTAGGTCCCAGGCGAGCAGCCCTGCGCCCAGGCATCCGGCGGTGTCCCCGAGGGCCGCCGGGACGATGTGGGGCAGCCGTTGGAACGTCACGCGCTCCTCGACGGCCGTCCGTAGTGGTGTGAACAGGGTTTCCCCGGCCTCCGCGAGCCCGCCACCGATGATCAGCGTGCGCGGGTCGAGCAGGGTGATCGCGGTGACGAGTCCGTCGGCGAGGGCGCCGACGGCGCCGAGCCACACCTCGCGGGCGCGCGCGTCGCCGGACTCGACGGCCTTGGCGCAGTCCGCGGCGTCGGCGTCGGGGTCGCCGGAGGCGGCCGCCCAGGCGCGGCTGAC
Organism: Streptomyces sp. NPDC001717; assembly: GCF_042892775.1. Taxonomy (NCBI): domain Bacteria; kingdom Bacillati; phylum Actinomycetota; class Actinomycetes; order Kitasatosporales; family Streptomycetaceae; genus Streptomyces; species Streptomyces sp. NPDC001717. The sequence goes on from NZ_JBIAUK010000001.1 coordinate 42,235, forward strand.
GGCGGAGGCGGAGGCGAGGGTCTCCAGGCAGCCGTACTGGCCGCAGCCGCACGAGGGTCCGCCGGGGCGGACCACGATGTGGCCGATCTCGCCCGCGTAGCCGTGGGCGCCGGCCTCGATGCGGCCCGCGATGCCGATGGCCCCGGCGATGCCGGTGCCGAGCGGTACGAAGAGGAAGCGGTCGGCGCCGCGGCCGGCGCCGATGCGGCCTTCCGCGAGTCCGCCCGTGCGGACGTCGTGGCCGAGGGCGACGGGGATCCCGCCGAGGCGGCGGCCGAGCAGTTCGCGCATCGGTACGTCGCGCCAGCCGAGGTTCGCCGCGTAGACGGCGATGCCGTTCTCGGCGTCGACGATGCCGGGCACGGCGACCCCGGCGGCCGAGGCGGGCTCGCCGAAGCGCTCCCGGCCGGTGGCGAGGAGCTCGGCGGCGAAGTCCTGGATCGTCTCGACGACGGCTTCGGGGCCCCGCTCGCGGCCGGTGGCGCGGCGGGCCTCGTGCAGCAGCGTGCCGTCGGCGGCGACCAGGGCGGCCTTCATCCCGGTGCCGCCCACATCGAGGGCGATGACGTGTTTCACGGGTTTCACAGGGACAGTCTCGCGTGCTCGGCGGGGAAAGGTCTAGTCCAGTGGGAGGGATTGTTGAGTGGCCATACAAATCCGGGACCGAGGGTGGGGGGTGGGTGTGGGGGAGCCGCCAAAGTGGTGTAGACCTTACGTGGATCGTACGAACGAAAAAGGGGTGGATCGAGAACCGTGAAGGGCCGTTTTCCGAACCTGGCCGCGTCCGGCGCCGCACTGTGCCTGACCGCCGTGACGCTGACGGGCTGCGGAGCCGTCGAGGGACTCACCGGGGACAACGAGGTGACCCTGCGGGTCGTGGCGGCCGACTACGGGGACAATCCGCAGAACTCCTCGGCGACCTACTGGAAGAGCCTCGCCACCGGCTTCGAGAAGGCGAACCCGGGGGTGCACGTCGAGGTCAGCGTCTACTCCTGGTCGGAGGTCGACGCCAAGGTCGCCGCCATGGTCAAGGCCGGCAAGGCACCCGACATCGCCCAGATCGGCGCCTACGCCGACTACGCGGCCGCCGGGAAGCTCTACACGGCCGACGAACTGCTCTCCGTACGCACCGAGGCGGACTTCCTCGCACCCCTCGCCGACGCGGGCAAGGTCAAGCGCGTCCAGTACGGGATGCCCTTCGTCTCCAGCACCCGGCTGCTCTTCTACAACGAGAAGCTGCTGGCGGACGCGGGCGTCGCGAAGACGGGACCCTGGCAGCCGAAGAACTGGGCCGACCTGGAAGCGGCGGCCAAGAAGCTCAAGGCCGCGGGCGTCCCCACCCCCTTCGCGGTGCCGCTGGGCCGCGAGGAGGCGCAGGCCGAGACGATGATGTGGACCCTCGCGGGCGGTGGCGGCTACACCGACAACGAGGAGGCGTACGCCATCGACTCGCCGGACAACATCAAGACCCTGGAGTTCCTCCGGGACAAGATGGTCGGCCAGGGCCTCACGGGACCCGTCGAACCGGGCAAGCTCGACCGTCAGGCCGCCTTCGACGCCTTCACGCGCGGCGAGGTCGGCATGCTCAACGGCCACCCCACGCTGCTGAAGCAGGCCGCCGCCAAGGGCGTCAAGTTCGGGATGGTGCCGCTGCCGACGGTGAACGGGGCCGACCCCCAGGCGATGGGCGTCGCCGACTGGATCATGGCGTTCAAGAACGGGCACCGCAGGGAGTCCGGCAAGTTCCTGGACTACGTGTACGAGCCGCAGAACGTGACGACCTTCACCAACAAGTACGACCTGCTGCCGGCCACCACGAGCGGCTACCGGGCCCTGGGGGACGGAACGGGAGGCGCCGCGCCGCAGCTGAAGACCTTCCTGGCCGCACTGCCGAACGCGAAGCTGTATCCCGTCGGCAAGAAGTCCTGGGCGGGCGTCAGCGAGGACATCAAGGAGAAGATCGGCACCGCGGTGCAGCCGGGCGGGCAGCCGGCGAAGGTGCTGGAGGAGATCGCGACGGCGGCGAGGGCGGCCGACGCGCGGTAACGCTGCGCGGGCCGGGCGGGTCGGGCGGGTCGGCCCGTGTGCGGCTCCCAGCCCGGGGCTCCGCCCCGTCCCCGCTCCTCGAACGCCGGAGGGGCTGGATACGGCCGCCCCCGGGCCGGAGCCGGTGCCGGGGCAGGGTGTCGGTGGGCGGCGTTAATCTGGCGGTATGACGGACGAGGGGCAGTTGACGGCCACCGAGGCCGCGGTGCTCGCGTACGAAGGCCGGACCTGGCCCGGGCCCGGGGTCAAGGAACGGGCCATACGGGAAGGGCTCGGCATGACGCCCGTCCGGTACTACCAGCTGCTCAACGCCCTCATGGACGACCCGCGGGCCCTCGCCCACGCCCCGGGCACGGTGAACCGGCTGCGGCGCATCCGCGAGGCGCAGCGGGCCCGGCGGTAGCGGGGGCGCAGTGCCTCGGCCCCGCCCCGTAGCCGGGGCCGGGCTGGGCCATTAGGGTCATCCGTATGGGGAGCACTCCGCACCACCACCTGCCGATGCCCGTCACCGCAGCCGGACGCGAGGGACTCGAAGCCCTGCTCCGCGCACCCCGCCGTTCCGTGGTCGCCCTCGACTTCGACGGCACCCTCGCCGAGATCGTCCCGGACCCGGACCAGGCCCGCGCCCACCCCCTGGCCGTCCCGGCCCTCTCCGCACTCGCCCCCGAGGTCGACTCGATCGCCGTCATCACCGGCCGGCCGGCGGGCGTCGCCGTACGGTACGGGGGCTTCGCGGGCGTTCCCGGCCTGGAGCACCTGGTCGTGCTGGGCCACTACGGGGCCGAGCGGTGGGACGCCGTCACCGGGATAGTCCACGCCCCCGCCGAGCACCCCGGGGTGGCGGCGGTACGCGCCGAGCTGCCGGGCTTCCTGGACTCCATCGGGGCCTGGCGCGGCACGTGGATCGAGGAGAAGGGCCGGGCGCTGGCGGTCCACACGCGGCGGGCCGCCGATCCGGCGGCGGCCTTCGCGGCCCTGCGCGAGCCGCTGGCGGAGCTGGCGGCGCGGCACGGGCTGATGGTCGAGCCGGGGCGGGCGGTGCTGGAGCTTCGGCCGCCGGGCATGGACAAGGGCGTCGCCCTGACGGAGTTCCTGGCGGAGCGGTCCGCGGAGGCGGTGCTGTACGCGGGGGACGACCTGGGGGACCTGGCGGCGTACTCGGCGGTCGAGAAGCGGCGGGCGGAGGGGTTGCCGGGGCTGCTGGTCGCCAGCGGCTCGGCGGAGGTCCCCGAACTGGCCGCCCGGGCCGACCTCGTCCTCCCCGGCCCCGCGGCCGTGGCGACCTTCCTGGCCGACCTGGCCGGGTCCGTCCGCGCGTAGCCGGGCCCCGCTGCGCGTAGCCGGGCCCCGCTGCGCGGAGCTGCTCCCCGCCCCGCCCTTCCTCCGTTCCCCGGGGCTCCGCCCCGGCCCCCTCGGGTGCGGCGCCGCCGTCGGGGGCGCCGCCCCCGAACCCCCGCGCCTCAAACGCCGGCGGGGCTGGATGTGGCGGCTGACGTCCGTCGGGTGCGGGTGGGTTTCCCGTAGGGAGATTCCCGGTCCCGCCGGGGAAAACCAGCCCCGCCGGCGTTCGAGGCGTGGGGTCAGGGCTGGAGGGACTGGAGCTGGGCCGTGAACCAGGCGGCAGGCGGCAGGGCCGTCGCGGCGGCGGCCAGGCGTTTCGTGCGGTCCGCACGCTCCGCGGCCGACATGGACAGGGCACTGTGGAGCGCCGCGGCCGTCTCCGAGACGTCGTACGGGTTCACCGTCAGCGCGTCCCGGCGGAGCTCCTCGTACGCCCCCGCCCCCGTAGACAGCACCAGCGCGCACCCCGCCTCCGACACCACCGGGATCTCCTTCGCCACCAGGTTCATGCCGTCCCGCACCGGGTTCACCAGCGCCACGTCCGCCATCCGGTACGCCGCCAGCGAGCGCGCGAAGTCGTCCTCGACCGACACCAGCACCGGCTGCCAGTCCGGCGTGCCGAATTCCGCGTTGACGGAGGCGGCCAGTTCCGCCACCGACGCCGTGTACGACCGGTACACCTCCAGGTCCTGGCGGGAGGGATAGGCCGAGGCCAGGTGGACCACCCGGCCCCGCCATTCGGGGTGGACGGTGAGCAGCTCCCGGTAGGCCAGCAGACCGCGCAGGATGTTCTTCGACAGTTCCGTGCGGTCGACCCGGACGATCGTCATCCGGTCGCCGACCTCGGCCCGCAGACCCGCCAGTTTGTCGTCCACCACCGGCCGGTGCGCGAGCGCCCGCAGGTCGTCGCCGTCCACGCCCAGGGGGTAGACGTCCACGTCCGTGAAGCGCAGTGCCGAGCCCGGCCGCTGGTGCCGGACGCCGTGGCGGCGGTCGCCGCCCGGCAGGGCGCCCCACGCGAGGCCGATCTCGTCGTCCGTCTCCGCGCCGCTGATGAAGGCCGACGCCCAGGACCAGGTGTGGAAGCCGAGCCGGTCCGCGCCGAGCATCCCCCACATCAGCTCGGAGCGGATGTCCTGCGGCAGCATGTCCAGGTACTCCGGCGAGGCCCACGGCGTGTGCGTGAAGTGCGCGATGCGCAGGTCCGGCCGCAGTTCGCGCAACTGCCCGGGGACGAGGGCCAGGTGGTAGTCCTGGACCAGGACGCACGCCCCCTCGGCCGCCTCCTCGGCCAGCGCGGCCGCGAAGGTGCGGTTGTAGGAGACGTAGGAAGCCCAGCGGCGGCGGAAATCGGCGTCGAAGACCGGCTCGCGCGGGACGTCGTACAGGTGGTGGTGGGTGAACCACAGCACCGAGTTCGCGATGCCGTTGTAGGCGTCGTCGTAGACGGTGGGGTCGATCGCCAGCATGCGGACGCCGGGTTCCGAGACCCCCTGGCGGACGGCCTCCCTGTCCGCGTCCGACAGGGCCGCGCAGATCCACAGGGCCTGCGGCTGTTCCGCGAGGGCCGCCGAGAGGCCGGAGACGAGACCGCCCCCGCCGCGCCGGGCGCTGAGCGTGCCGTCGGCGGCGAGGGCGTAGGACAGCGGGCCACGGTTCGCCGCGACGAGTACCTGAGAAGCCATGCGGCACACCTAGCCCGGCCGGGTCCCCCTCAAACCATGCGAAACCTCACGCCGCCTCAAGCCACGCGGCGCAGCGCGTACTCCTTGACGCCCACCATCGGGGGCCGTTCCTCGGTGTCCACCGGATGGGCCCGCGGTACGAATCCCTCCGGTCCCCGCTCGAACTGCGTCAGCTCCGGCCGCACGAGGTGCCCGCGCGAGAGCCGGACCAGGGCCGTGCGGTAGATCGCCGCGGCCATCCGGCCCAGTGCCTGCCCGTCCTGGTGGCGGTGCACGCGTACGCCCACGTCGACCTGGGCGAGCGCGTCCAGGCCGACCGTGTGCAGCGCGTCCACCAGCAGGCCCAGCTCGACGCCGTACCCGACGGGGAAGGGGAGGCGTTCCAGCAGGGAGCGGCGTACGGCGTACTCGCCGCCCAGCGGCTGCACGAAACCGGCCAGCTGCGGCCAGTGCAGGTTGAGGAGGGGGCGGGCCACCAGCTCCGTGACCCGGCCGCCCTGGCCGGGGGCGTCCCCGAGCGGGCGGTCGTACATCGCCTTGACGAACTGCACGTCCGGTTCGGTGAGGAGCGGTCCGACGATCCCGGAGACGAAGGACGCCGAGAAGTCCCGCAGGTCGGCGTCGACGAAGCAGACGATGTCCCCGGTGGTCGCCAGCAGCGAGCGCCACAGCACCTCGCCCTTGCCGGGCAGCGCCGGGATCCGCGGCAGTATGTCGTCGCGGTGCACCACCCGGGCGCCGGCCTTCGCGGCGACCTCGGCCGTCCGGTCGCTGGAGCCCGAGTCGATTACCACCAGTTCGTCGACCAGCGGGACCGGCAGCCCCTCGATCAGCTCGCGCCGGATGGTCTCCACGATCGTCCCGACCGTCGGCTCCTCGTCGAGCGCGGGCAGCACCACGCTGACCGTGGTGCCCGCCGCCCGTTTCCGGTCGAGCAGCTGGTCGAGCGGTCGGTCGGCGGCTGACCAGGAGCGGTCTGCCAGCCAGCGCTCCACCTCTTCCAGCACCCTCAGCACTCCCTGCGTTTCGGCGTTATGGTGCGATATGTGATCCATCTCGCGGTTCGGACAGCAGTCTCACCCGCCCGGACCTTCGGTTACAGTCTTGAACAACGCGAAGGACCGCCGCATGCCGGGGGTCCCCGCGAACAAACGCACCGGCGCGCCATAGAGCGCGTGTGCCGGTGCCATACCGCTCATCCAGAGGGGCAGAGGGACACGGCCCGTTGAAGCCCCGGCAACCCTCCAGTCGGTTCTCGCGATGCGATACGCATCCCGCGGGGTCCCCGGCTAGGGAAGGTGCCAATTCCGTCTCATGGCGAAGTGCGCCATGGGGAAGATGAGGAGAAAGGGCCTCGCCATCATGGCTGCACAGACTGTCGCCACCTCTGTTGACCTCGGACCCGCCAACGGTCTCTCCTGTCGCGAGTGCGGCACCCGCTTCGAGCTCGGTCCCATCTTCGCGTGCGTCGAGTGCTTCGGACCGCTGGAAGTCGCCTACGACCTGCCCACCGGTGACCCCGAGGCCCTGCGCGCCGCGATCGAGGCCGGCCCGAACAACATCTGGCGCTACGCCCCGCTGCTGCCCGTCCCCGCGGACGTGGCCTCCAAGCCCAGCCTGAACCCCGGCTTCACCAAGCTCGTCGACGCGGCCAACCTGGCCAAGGAGCTCGGCGTCACCGGCAAGCTCTACGTCAAGGACGACTCCGGCAACCCGACGCACTCCTTCAAGGACCGCGTCGTGGCCATCGCCGTCGAGGCGGCCCGCGCGTTCGGCTTCACCACGCTCTCCTGCTCCTCCACCGGCAACCTGGCCGGCGCCGTCGGCGCCGCGGCCGCCCGCGCCGGCTTCCGCTCCTGCGTGTTCATCCCGCACGACCTGGAGCAGGGCAAGGTCGTCATGGCCGGTGTCTACGGTGGCGACCTGGTCGGCATCGAGGGCAACTACGACGACGTCAACCGCTTCTGTTCCGAGCTCATCGGCGACCCGCTGGGCGAGGGCTGGGGCTTCGTCAACGTCAACCTGCGCCCGTACTACGGCGAGGGCTCCAAGACCCTGGCGTACGAGATCTGCGAGCAGCTCGGCTGGCAGCTGCCCGACCAGATCGTCATCCCGATCGCGTCCGGCTCCCAGCTGACGAAGATCGACAAGGGTCTGCAGGAGCTGATCAAGCTCGGCCTCGTCGAGGACAAGCCGTACAAGATCTTCGGTGCCCAGGCCGAGGGCTGCTCCCCGGTGTCCGCCGCCTTCAAGGCCGGTCACGACGTGGTCCGCCCGCAGAAGCCGAACACCATCGCCAAGTCCCTGGCGATCGGCAACCCGGCCGACGGCCCGTACGTCCTGGACATCGCCCGCCGCACCGGCGGCGCGGTCGAGGACGTCAACGACGAGCAGGTCGTCGAGGCCATCAAGATCCTCGCGCAGTCCGAGGGCATCTTCGCCGAGACCGCGGGCGGCGTGACCGTCGGCGTCACGAAGAAGCTCATCGAGAACGGCCTGCTCGACCCGACGCTGACCACCGTGATCCTGAACACCGGTGACGGCCTCAAGACCCTGGAGGCGGTGGCCGCCGACAGCGGCCAGACCGCCACCATCCGCCCGAGCCTGGACGCGTTCCGCGCCGCCGGCCTGGCCTGACCACTCCCTACGCACTACCGGAAAGGCAGTGTCGCCATGAGCGTCAACGTCCGCATCCCCACCATCCTGCGCACCTACACCGCCGGCGCCGCCGAGGTGACGGCCGAGGGCGCGACCCTGGCCGAGGTCATCGAGTCGCTGGAGAAGAACCACCCGGGCATCGCCGCGCGCGTCCTGGACGACCAGGGCAAGCTCCGTCGCTTCGTGAACGTCTACGTGAACGACGACGACGTGCGCTTCGAGGGCGGGCTGGAGGCGGCGACGCCGGACGGTGCGGGCGTCTCGATCATCCCGGCCGTCGCGGGCGGCTGCTGACCCGTCGCCGGCGGGTCGTCGACAGGATCTCCATAAATAGAATTGCCCCCTCCGCTGAAAGCGGAGGGGGCAATTCTGCTTGATTGGGCACGGTAGAGTTGGGGAAGTCCCCTCCGCGGTTCTTGCCCGGCGCATATGAACGGGTCGCGTGAGGGTCGACATCTGGTCAATGTGCGGGTGCGGTATGGGGCTTTGGCGAGACATGTCGGGCCCGAGTTGCCCTGGAATATGCCAAATTTTCACTTCATTTCAATGTATCTGGGTGTCCAGATTTCTCGTCGGATTGACCTGTTGCAGACAGCATCCGCGCAGATACATTCAGCCTCGGTCGACGCGTTCCGACGCAAGTTCTGACCCGGTAACGCGAAGTGCGTTCCCGCGCAAGGGCCAGTAATAGGGGAGTTAGGCATGGCTCAGGGCACCGTCAAGTGGTTCAACGCGGAGAAGGGCTACGGCTTCATCGCGGTCGACGGTGGTGCGGATGTGTTCGTCCACTACAGCGCCATCCAGATGGACGGATACCGCACCCTTGAAGAGGGTCAGCGGGTCGAGTTCGAGATCTCGCAGGGCCAGAAGGGTCCGCAGGCGGACATGGTCAAGCTCGCACTCGGCTGAGTCCCGGAGCGATCGACCACCGACGCGACACGTACGTACGCGCGCACCCGCGTACGCGCACGCACGACGAGGGGCCTGCATCCGAGGAGGGATGCGGGCCCCTCGTGCGTTTGTCGGACGCCCCTTGGGCCGTCGGCCCGGTCTTGCCCCAAGCCGCTTGCTCCCACCCGTCACCCGACCGCCACCCCTCAATGGGGCTTCTTCGAAGCCGCTTGCACTCACAGGGGTCGAGTGCTAATCATTGGCGTTAGCACTCTCCGGTTGAGAGTGCTACTGAACGAGGACCGGGTCGGTGAGGCCCGCAGGGTCCGGCGGGAAGGAACCGCCGGACACGCAGGCCGTCCGTCGCGGGCGCGGGCGCGGTCCAGGAGCAATCCACCGCTGTCCGGGAGGACCACTTCAGATGGCCAAGATCATTGCGTTCGACGAGGAGGCCCGTCGCGGCCTCGAGCGTGGGATGAACCAGCTCGCCGACGCCGTCAAGGTCACCCTTGGCCCCAAGGGTCGCAACGTCGTCCTTGAGAAGAAGTGGGGCGCCCCCACGATCACCAACGATGGTGTCTCCATCGCCAAGGAGATCGAGCTCGAGGACCCGTACGAGAAGATCGGCGCCGAGCTGGTCAAGGAAGTCGCCAAGAAGACGGACGACGTCGCCGGCGACGGTACGACCACCGCCACCGTCCTCGCCCAGGCGCTCGTCCGCGAGGGTCTGCGCAACGTGGCCGCCGGTGCCAACCCGATGGCCCTCAAGCGCGGTATCGAGAAGGCCGTCGAGGCCGTCTCCGCCGCCCTGCTCGCCCAGGCGAAGGATGTCGAGACCAAGGAGCAGATCGCTTCCACGGCCTCCATCTCCGCCGCCGACACCCAGATCGGCGAGCTCATCGCCGAGGCCATGGACAAGGTCGGCAAGGAAGGCGTCATCACCGTCGAGGAGTCCCAGACCTTCGGTCTGGAGCTGGAGCTCACCGAGGGCATGCGCTTCGACAAGGGCTACATCTCGGCGTACTTCGCCACCGACATGGAGCGTATGGAGTCGGCTCTCGACGACCCGTACATCCTGATCGTCAACTCCAAGATCGGCTCGGTCAAGGACCTGCTGCCGCTCCTGGAGAAGGTCATGCAGTCCGGCAAGCCGCTGCTGATCATCGCCGAGGACGTCGAGGGCGAGGCCCTGTCGACCCTGGTCGTCAACAAGATCCGCGGCACCTTCAAGTCCGTCGCCGTCAAGGCCCCGGGCTTCGGTGACCGTCGCAAGGCCATGCTCGGCGACATCGCCATCCTCACGGGCGGCACGGTCATCTCCGAGGAGGTCGGCCTCAAGCTGGAGAACGCCGGTCTCGACCTGCTCGGCCGCGCCCGCAAGGTCGTCATCACCAAGGACGAGACCACCATCGTCGACGGTGCCGGTGACAGCGACCAGGTCGCCGGTCGCGTGAACCAGATCCGCGCCGAGATCGAGAACTCCGACTCGGACTACGACCGCGAGAAGCTCCAGGAGCGCCTCGCGAAGCTGGCCGGCGGCGTGGCCGTCATCAAGGCCGGTGCCGCGACCGAGGTCGAGCTCAAGGAGCGCAAGCACCGCATCGAGGACGCCGTTCGCAACGCGAAGGCGGCCGTCGAGGAGGGCATCGTCGCCGGTGGTGGCGTGGCCCTGCTGCAGGCTTCCTCGGTCTTCGAGAAGCTGGAGCTCAACGGTGACGAGGCGACCGGCGCCAACGCCGTGAAGCTCGCGCTGGAGGCCCCGCTGAAGCAGATCGCCGTCAACGGTGGTCTCGAGGGCGGCGTCGTCGTCGAGAAGGTGCGCAACCTGGCCGTCGGCCACGGTCTGAACGCCGCGACCGGCGAGTACGTCGACATGATCGCCGAGGGCATCATCGACCCGGCGAAGGTCACCCGCTCCGCGCTGCAGAACGCGGCGTCCATCGCGGCCCTGTTCCTCACCACCGAGGCCGTCATCGCCGACAAGCCCGAGAAGGCCGGCGCCGCTGCCGGTGGCGGCATGCCGGGCGGCGACATGGACTTCTGATCCACCGGGCCGGCCTCCGGCCCCGTAGATCGGCTGTTCTTCACGTACCGAGGGCGGCACCCCTTCCTGACGGAGGGGGTGCCGCCCTCGGGCGTTTCCGGTGGTTGGGGCCGGCCGTCAGCCGTGGGCCGTCAGCCGCGCGTCGAGCGCGGCGTCCGGGCCGCCGGTCGTGATCTCTGCCCCGTCGCGGTTCACGGGGTCATCGGGCGGCTCGGAAGCCGGTGGTGTCGATCTTGAATTCCAAGGGGGTCGGGACGGGGAGGGACTCGCCGAAGGACACCGTCGTGCGGGAGCGGTACCCGTGCGGGGAGGGGTCCCAGAAGCAGGTGATCTCCGAGTCCTGCATGTCGACGACCAGGTGGATCGGTTACACGTCCAGCTTCTCGTTCCAGTCGGCGTCCTTGGTGGACACAGAGGTGAACTCGGCCACGAGGGAGAGTGCCGCTGCGTCCAGATGCCTCCCCTCGCCCTCGAAGCCGGACTCGTCGACCACGTAGAGATCCGGGCCGTATGCACGTCCTGCTTCAGGGAACTGGAAGAGGAACGGCGCGATGTCCGCGATGTGTCCTTCCGGGGCGTGAGCCCCGTTCCAGGCCAGGGGCGCAGTGTTCGTCGTGCCCGGATACCGAGACGGATCACCACCGGTCGGGGCCTTTGGTTGACTGGGGGCATGAGCGATCTCTTCGTCAAGATCTGCGGCCTGAAGACCGCCCACGACGTCGACGTGGCCGTGGCGGCCGGGGCCGATGCGGTGGGGTTCGTGTTCGCGGCCGGCAGTCCGCGGACCGTCGACGCGGGTGTTGCACGGGAGCTGGCGGCGCGGGTGCCCGAGGGGGTGCTGACCGTGGGGGTGTTCCGGGGGCAGTCGGTGGACGAGGTGCGGCGGTTCGCGGAGGCGAGCGGCGTGCGGGGTGTGCAGCTGCACGGAGAGGAGGGTCCGGAGGACTTCGCGGCGCTGCGCGCGGACGACCGCACCCTGCTGCGGGCCACGGCTTCGCGGGTGGCGCGGTGCGGTGAGTACGGGGAGGACCTGCTGCTGCTCGACGCCCCCGACCCCGGCTCGGGCGAGCCGTGGAACTGGGGCGCGGCGGACTTCACCGCCCCCGAGGGGCGGTGGCTGCTGGCGGGCGGCCTGAACCCGGGCAACGTACGGGAGGCCGTGGAGGTCACCGGGGCGTGGGGCGTGGACGTGTCCAGCGGCGTCGAGTCCTCGCGGGGGGTGAAGTCCCCGGACCTGATCCGCGCCTTCATCGAAGCGGCGCGGGGTGGCTCCGGGGCGTAGCCCCTCGCCCAGACCGGGCGACTCCGGCCCGCCCGTCACCCCTACGGCGCTCCGCGCCCGCGCCTCAATCGCCGGCGGGGCTGGATTTCGGCTGCTGCCGTCCGTCGGGTGCGGCTGGAGCTGCCTTACGGGCAACTCCGACCCGCCGGTACCCTCCGGCCCGTCCGGGATCTTTCAGCCTCGCCGGCGTTTGCGGACCGGGGGCAGATCCAGCCCCGCCGGCGTTTGAGGCGCGGGTCCGGGCGGAGCCCGGGGAACGGTGGAAGGGCGGGTAGGGGACCGGCTCCGCGCAGCGGCATCCCGACCGGGGCCGGGCCGCAGGGTGGTTCGACGCCCCGCCGCACCCGACCCCGACGGCACGGGGGTGCCAGGGACGGGCCGCCGAGCGCCGGCGTTCGACGCCCTGCGGGGGCGCCCCGCCACACACCCGACCCCGCCGGCGCGGGGTACCAGCGGGAGCCGGGCGCGCGCGTTCGGCGCCTGCGGGCTCGGCAAAGGGCTCGGCGTGTGGTTCCGATGGTCCGGACGGGCCAGTGGTGCGGGGTGGTCGGCGGGGATCGGGGGCGGGCCGTGGTCCCGTGGGCTGATGAACCCCCTTCGTGCACGGTGCGCCGTGGCCCTCGGCACGCTGCTCGTCTCCCTCCTCGCGCCCGCATCCTCGTCCGCCGCGCCGCGCCCCGGCGAGCTGGTGGTGCCCTCGGCGGCCTATCCGACCGTCCAGTCCGCGGTCGACGCCGCCCACCCCGGGGATCGCATCGCGCTGCGCCCCGGCGTCTACCGCGAGCAGGTGACGGTCCGCAAGGACCTCACCATCACGGGCGCGGGGGCCGGGAGGTCCACCATCCTCGCGCCGGAGAGCCTGGTCGCCGGTTCCGACGGGCTCAATTCGATCGTCTCCCTCGACAACGCGGCGCGGGTGACGATGTCCCGGCTGTCCGTGAGCGGGCCGGGGTCGGGTACGTGCGACGAGGGTGCGCTCGGGGCCGGGATCAGGGTGCTGGGAGGGGCTCATCTGGATCTGAGCCATGCCGCGGTGTCGCACATCAAGGACACGCCCATGGCCCCGTGCTTCCGAAGCGCCACCGCCGTTCTCATCGGGGACTTTCCCGGCGTGGGGTCGGCCGACATCCGGGATTCCCGGGTCACGGACTACCAGGGGGCGGGTGTGGTCGTGCTCGGTGGGGAGTCGAGGGCGACGCTGCTGCGCAACGTCGTCACCGGACAGAAGAACATCTCCACGGACGGCATCGAGTTCGTCGAGGCGACCGGCCGGGCCGAGAAGAACACGGTGAGCGACAACTCCTGCCGCGAGCCGGACGACGGCTGCGGCCCCGACTTCTTCACGGAGTTCCAGCACGCCGGGATCCTCGCCAACACGGGGGTCGTGGTCACCGAGAACCGTCTCGTCGGCAACCAGCTCGGCATCTACGGCTTCGGCACGATGGAGACCAGGCACAACACGATCCTCGACAGCGGCTACTTCGGCATCGCCTTCCAGGACGGCCGGTTCACCTCCGTCAGGGACACCATCCGGGGCGGCGGGGGCGGAGTCGCGGCCGTCGCCTTCGAAGTCGACACCACGGCGGAGCTGGACCGGGTGCGGATCGCGAACGTCTCGGGAGACCGGATCGGGATCTTCGAGGCGCCCGGCATGAGCGCGACGGTGACCGAGCGCTAGGGGTACGGGGCCCGGCCCGTGCGTCGCAGGTCCGGGCCCCGGGCGGGGTCAGGGCCTGGCGTAGGGGCGGGTCATGATCTCCATGTTGTGGCCGTCAGGGTCGGCGAAGTACGCGCCGCGGCCGCCGAAGAGGCGGTTGACGCGGCCCGGTTCGGTGTGGCCGGGGTCGGCGTAGTGGGTGACCCCGATCGCGTCCAGCCGGGCGATCATGGCGTCGAACTGCTCCTCGGGTACGAGGAACGCGTAGTGCTGCGGCTGGAGCGGTTCGCCGGCGGGCTGCTGGTAGTAGTCGAGCGTGACGTCGTTGCCGAGGTCGACGGGCAGGAACGGGCCGAAGGGGGCGCCGGGCGTCAGGCCCAGGACGGCGGCGATGAACTCGGCCGACAGCTGCCGGTCCGTGGCGTGCACGACGGTGTGGTCGAGCCGGATTCGTGTGGCGGACATGGTGGGGTTGGTCTCCAGGTCTTGGGTTTCGGGTCGCGAGGTTCGAAGCGAAGACGTGGAGAGGGGGGCGGGCTCCTGGCCCGCCCGGTGGTCATGCGGAGGCCGGGGGCCTCTCTCGTGTGTGGCCCAAGGCCGACCCGGCAGTCACCGGGCCGACCTTACGCGTTGTCGGGGTCAGTCCGCGAGGCGGAGGGCGAACCTCTCGAAGACGTCGCCCACTTCGATCCAGCCGATCTGCCTGCAGCCCTGGTCCTGACCGACGCCCGAGCAGTTGAATCCCGCGATGAGCATGCCGTTCAGCTCCCGGGAGTCCTGGTCGTTGATGGTGATCACCGGCCCGCCGCTGTCGCCCGGCCGGGCGATGACGGGGCTGGGGCTGGGGTTCGGGTCGCTGGCGCTGCCCCACACGTAGGCGCCGTTGTTGACCCAGGTCGCGCTGCCGGCGTACGCGGTGCGGATGTTGCAGGCCACCTTGGTGGTGTAGCCCAGGTGGCAGGTGAAGTCGCCGACGGCCGCGTTGCGCACGCCGTTGAGACGGCGGGTGTACCCCTGTGCGTCGACGCCGTCCCAGGTGTAGCGGCTCGTCGGCGTCTCGATGAACGCCGAGTCGAGGTCGTCCAGCTTGGCTCCGACCGTGCCGACGCGGAAGCCGCCGCCGGTGAAGACGGTCTCGCCGAGCCCGTAGCAGTGCCCCGCGGTGACGAGCCACTGGCGGTTGTCCACCGTGCTGCGGGCCGGGATGCCGCTGGTGCAGTGGGCGAAGGAGCCGTTCGCGGGTCCGAGCGCGGCCCCCGCGTAGAACGGCGCCCGGTCGTCCCAGCGGCTCAGCGGCACCATGGGGGACGACTGGCGGACGCGGACGGGGGTGGTCCGGGCCGCCGCGAGCTCCTGCGCGACGGCGGGCCCGGCGAGGTACTTCTGCGCGGCCTTCGCGTCGTCGACCGTCAGCTCGATCGCGCCGCCGTCGACGGTGCTGCCCGCCATCTCGATCTTGAAGGGCAGGTTCTTGCGGCTGCGGAAGTCGGTGATCTCCTTCCTCAGTTGGTGCAGCGTCTTCGCGCTCTTGCGTACGTTCAGCAGCTTCGTGTCGGCCTTCGGGCCGGCCTTGCGCACCGCGTCGAGGAAGGCCGCGCCGCGGGTCGTATCGGTGAGGTAGACGTTCACCGAGCGGTAGTCGGGGGCCATCTCCACCTGCGTGTACACGTCCGCGTACGCGCCCCGGCCGACCCGCGCCGCGGCGTCGGCCGCGATCCTGAGCGGCTCCAGCACTCTGCCCTGCTGTTGCGGCGTCATGGCCGCCACGGCAGCGGCGGACAGGGGCCCGGGCGCTTCCGCTTCGGCGGTCGCCGTCGCACCGAGAGGGAGGACGGCCAGCGCGGTGGCGAGCGCGAGAGAACGCCAAGCAGCCTTGTTCATACATCTCCTCGAATGGTGACGCTGTGTGCACGATGTGTACGCAGCGTGACCGTAGTGATCGCCCGAAATGCCCGGCAAGGGCGCACGGCGGCCCTCGGGGGCGTGCGGGGGGCGTGCGCCCGGAGCGGCTCAGGTGGTGGCAGGTCCGCCCGAGGAAGCGGAACCGTCCTGCTCGACCGACTCCACGAGCGTGTCCGTGGCCCGAAGCGCCTCGACCTGCTCGGGGGAGAGCGGGGCGGCGAAGCCGTTCATCGCGGTGCGGAAGACGTGGACGGGAGTGATCCCGTAGGCGCGCGCGACGGCGCCCGGATCGAGGCCGCGCCGCACGGTGACGATGTACGTGGGGTGGTCGGCCGGGGCCGCGGCCCGGGACGCGGGCACCGGGTCGGCGATCGCGGAGTGGGCGGGCAGGGCGGCGGCTGTGGTGGCTGCGGCGGCCAGTACGAGGACGAGCGCGGTCAGCGGCGCTCGGCGCGTGCTCGGGGGGTTGCTCATGTGGCGAGGCCACCACCCGCGGCGGGGCCGGTCAACGAGCCCCGCGGGTGTGGCGGGAGTGCGCGCGGGCCGTACGGGTGAGGGCCCGGCGGGCGATCGGCCAGGTGGGGGGCGGCGGTTCAAGCCGCGCCGACGCACCACCCGATGGGAGGGGAGGGGCGGCGCCCGAGTACCCGGCACCTGCTGCCGCGGGGCCGGCCCGTCGCCCGTCCACGCCGTCCACGCCGTACACCCGTCAGGGAGTTCCGTTCATGCGCCTGCTCGCCCGTCTGGCCGTCGCCGCCCTCCTCGCCGTGCCTCCGATCGCGGCCGGCACGGCCTCCGCCGTCGCCCCGGAGCCGCCCCCGGCGCCGCTGCTGACGGCGGCGGACCCGGTGCCGGGCCGGTACATCGTGACCCTGGAGGAGGGGCAGGACGCGGCGAAGGTCGCGCGGGAGCTGGGGCTGAAGCCGTCGTTCGTCTACACGTCGGCGATGACCGGCTTCGCGGTGCCGCTGACGGCGGACGAGCTGACGACCGTCCGGCGCAGCGCCGGTGTCAGGTCGGTCGAGGAGGACGCCTCGGTGAAGGTGCCGATGCCGGCCGAGGCGGGGGAGGCGCGGGCGCCGTCGAACTCCTGGGGGCAGGACCGGATCGACCAGCGGAACCTGCCGCTGGACCACGACTTCACCACCGTGGGCGACGGCGCCGGGGTGACCGCGTACATCTTCGACAGCGGCATCGACTACGCGCACGAGGAGTTCGGCGGCAGGGCCACGTTCGGCTTCGACGCCATCGGTGACGGCCGCCAGGGCCAGGACTGCTCCGGCCACGGCACGCACGTGGCGGGCACGGTCGGCGGCGCGACGTTCGGGGTGGCGCGCAAGGTGAACCTGGTCAGCGTCCGCGTGCTCGGCTGCGACGGTTCGGGCTCGTGGTCGGGGGTCCTCGCGGGCATGGACTGGGTCGCCAAGAACGCCCACCAGCCGGCGGTGCTGAACGGCTCCCTGGGCGGGGACCACTCGGCCACGGTGAACAACGCCGCGACCGCCCTGGCCGAGGCGGGCGTGCTGCCGGTCTTCGCGGCGGGCAACTCCTCGGTGGACGCGTGCACCTTCTCGCCCGCGTCCGCCGAGGGCGCGTTCGCGGTCGCCGCCTCCGACCAGTCGGACGAGCAGACCGGCTTCTCCGACTACGGGCCGTGCGTCTCCCTCTACGCCCCCGGCCAGGCCATCGTCTCAGCGAAGCTCGGTGGCGGCAGCGTGGCCCTCAACGGCACGTCGATGGCCGCGCCGCACGTCACGGGCGTGGCCGCCGTCTACAAGCAGGCACACCCGAGCGCGACCCCGGCGGAGGTCGCGGCCTGGCTGGTGGACGAGTCCACGAAGGACGTCCTGACCGGCGTCGGCGAGGGCACCCCGAACCGCCTGCTGTTCACGGGCGGCCTGTGAGCCGTCAGAGGCTCGCGACGAACGCGGCCCATGCCGGTGCGGCGAACGCGATGTGCGGGCCGTTCGGGACCTTCGAGTCCCGAACGGGGACGATGTTGGGTTGCCCGTCTGCGACTTCGAGGCAGTCGCCACCGGTGCCGTCGCTGTGCGTCGACTTCCGCCAGGTGGCCATCTCCAGGCAGCTGCCGCCACTGGCGTCGCTATAGCTGGACTTGTGCCAGGCGGCCGCAGACAGGTCGTATTCAGGCGTGCTGATCATGTTGGTAATCCTCCGCCACCGATTCGATCAGGGCCAGGGACTTGCGCGGTGACAGCGCGTTGGCCGTGAGGAGATCGTAGGCCAGGGCGTGCTGGGTGACGGTGGCCGGATCGTCGAACAGCTGCCCCGTTCCCATGCCTTGGATGTAGGCAAGCGGGGGAGCGTCCTCGAATGACATCAGTTGGACGAAGCCACCCATGGCCGCGTGGAAGCCCGCGCTGAACGGCAGCACCTGCGCGATGATCCGGTGCGACCGGATCAGCCTCGCGATGTGGCGCAGGGCTTCCGCCAGCACTGCCGGATCGTCTCCGGACCTGCGCAGAACCGACTCGTCGAGTACGCACCAAAACAGTGGCGCTGTTGGGTCGCGGAGCAGGGCGGCTCGGGCCAGTCGGTTGGTGACCAGTTCGTCGATCACCTCCTCCGGGGCGGTCGGGTGTCCGGCCCGGAAGACCTCCCGCGCGTAGGCCTCCGTCTGGAGCAGGCCGGGGATCAGCTGGGGCGCGTACTCGCGGATCTCCCTCGCCAGCGCCTCCGCCTCGGCCGCAGCCGCGAAGTGATCCGGGTACTTGGACTTCGCCGCCGCCCCGCAGTTCCGGGTGAAGAAGCCGTCCGTCCCGAGGATGTCGTCGATCTGCCGCGCGAAGTCGATGTGCATGCGGCGGGTGCCCGCCTCCAGTTGGCCGATGAACGAGCCGCTCACGAAGAGCGGTTCGCCGAGTTCGCTCTGGCTCAGGCCCGCGCGTTCGCGCGCCACGCGAAGTTCGGCGCCGAGGAGGGCGCGGGGTGAGGACGAGGGGTCGAGGTTCTTTCCTGGCATGGCAACTCCCTGGTCAACGCATGCGGTTGTTGCGGTGTCCGCGTTGAAAGGCTAGCCAGCGGGCCGCCACGCTGTGTGTCGAAGTCGGATACGCAGAGTGGAAAGGTGACATGTCATGGTGCTCTCCCCACAGGAGCGCGTGCGGGCGGCCGAGGAGGCCGTCCAGCAGCTGAAGGAGTCCCTGGCGGGGGTGGGGGTGGTGTTCCCCTCGCTCGACGTGGAGCGGGTCTCCGCCGCCGGTACCTACGGCCTGCCGTTGGTCGACCTCGGCCGCTGCAACCTGGACACCGCGCTCCGGCTGGCCGCCGTACTCCACGAGAGGGCGCACCCGTGAGCGAGGCGGTGGAGTGGGGGTTCGAGCTCGGCTGGAAGCTGCACGCGCTGGAGGCCGCCCTGGGCGGCGGCGCGTGGAGGCGCGGGGGCGCGGGGCTCTCCGTACGGGTGCGGTGTGACGGCGGCGGGCTGTGGACGGCCGTCGGGGACGACGGGGCGCGGAGGGAGGAGCGCGCGGCGGAGACGGCGGACGAGGCGACCGCGCTCGTACAGGAGGCCTTCGGGCTGACGGCGTGGCGGCCGCAGCCGCCCCCGCCGCCGGGGTGGCAGCGGTTCACGCTGCTGCACTGTCCGGTGGGGGAGTGCCCGGAGTTCGAGGACGTTCGTTACGAGGGGCTCAAGGCGCTTCCGCCGCAGGGGTGTTCGGTGGAGGAGGTCGGCGGGTACTTCGGACTGCGCTGCGAACGGCCGGGGGCGCGGCTGTTGGACGCGGTCGCCGAGACCGTGCGGGAGATCCGCGAGGAGCACGGGTTGCTCATGAACGACCTGGGCATCGAAAAGCTGTGGGCGTGGTCGGCGGACGGTGCCGACGGCTGGGGTGCGGAGGTCGTCGGCCAGTTGCTGCTGATGGCGGCCGAGCGGGGGCCGGTGCTCGGTTACGGCGCGGATGACCTGGTGCGCTTGCTGCGCACGGCCTCCCGCTGACTGCTGACGTTCACTTCGTGGTGATCGGTTCGCCGTCGTGTGCGCCGCCGATGCAGGTCCACAGGGCGGTGGCGGAGTCGTACTCCACCTTCCCCTTGCCTTCCGCCGTCTGCTTCACGCACTCCGGTCCGGTGACGGCGTGTGCAACGGGGGCGGCACCCAGAACGGCCAGCACGAGGGCGGCGGCGAAGCCGATGATTCGTCTGCGCATGGGGGCTCCTCTCAGCACCAGCTTCACCCCGCGCCGTGCCGGACGCACCTCGGGGTTCCAGAGGCGCGTCCAGCGGTCAGGGGGCAGGCTGGTGTCATGTCCAATGCGCCCGTGGTATCCGTGGGGGCGCCTGACGACCTGGGCCTGCGGAAGGTCGAAATCGACGGCCGGACCGTGGGCAAGGCCTGGTCTCCCTGGGAGCTGCAGAGATTCCTGGACCGTGCCGGTGTGGAACGCGGGCACGAGATCCACTGGCTCGGCGGCGACAGCACCGTCTGGCCGGACCGCGGAGGTTGGCGGCGCCGGACGATCGGCGTTCTGGTGTGCCTCGGCCTCCTCGCGACCGCGTGCCCGCTCTTCTGGATCGGGGTATCGGACAGCGGGGACGCCCTCACCTACGGTGGCCGCATCGCGGGGTTCACCGTTCTCGTCGCCTCCCTGGTGGAGGTGCTTGCGGCCATCGCCTGCGTCGACTACTGGGGTAAGCGGCGCTGGCGTTACTCGGGCGTGGTCGTCCTGGCCGGAGTCCTGATCGCCCTCCTCTCCGGTGTGGTCCTCCTCCTGCTGCAGATCGGCGAGCGTTTCACCCGCTACACGCTGATCGGGATCGCCCTGACCCTCGTGGCTTCGCTGGCCCTGGTCGAACTCGTCAAGGCCCGGGCCTGGAAGGGTCTTCGCAATCCCAGGAAGATCGCGATCGGGGCGATCGTCTCGACCCTTCTCGCCGGCGCCAATCTGGCGTACTCACAGATCTACGTCCCGTACGTGAAGGTCCCGTTGGTGGAGAGCGGGGCGGAGTTCAGGGAGTCGAACCTGGAGAGCAAAGGCGGGCCGATGTACGTGACGGTCCGTCTGTCGGTGAAGAACGCGGGCGAGGTGCCCGTCTACGTCCTCGACAGCAAGTACTGGATCCACGGGGTGCCCGCGAGCAGCCGATCCGACGACAAGCCCGTCGGGGAAGAGCTGATCTACGACGGCGCGTTCGTCAATCCGGTGGGCCGGGTGCTGAATCCGGGGGAGGAGATCGCGCAGGACGCGGTCGTCGAGGTCGACGCACCCGAGAGCAGGAAGTACGAGGCGATCAGGGCCCAGACCGAGGTGTACGTGATCAGGAAGGACCGGATGAAGGTGCCCTCCGATTACGAGCGTTCCGGGGTCAAGGGCAAGGCTCTCGAAAAGGCGGCCAGGGAGGAGCACGTGAAGGTTCCTCCGGACACGAACTACATGTACCGGTCCAACGTGTCGAACAGCAGCGAGATCCTGAACGTAACCCGCGGTCCTCAGCGCGTCACGGTGTTCCGGGTGGCAGGCGGCCAGCGGCCGCACGTCGTCGTGGACGTATCGCCACCGGGAGTCCGGATCGTGTTCGATTCCGAGAACACCGATCCCTTGAGGAACGAAAAGGCCAAGGAGAGGTACGGCCTCTCGGTCGTGCGCGGCTCCACGACGGAGATGCCCTACCGGGAGCTCATGGAGAAGGCCCGGGCCGTCCAGAAGACGGCCGAGCCGCCCAAGTGAGCCCCGCCTTCAGCGGCGCAGGTCGAGCAGCATCACGTCACGGAGGTCCGTGCCCGGGCCCAGGGGTCGCGCCTCGGCGACCTTGCGGTAGCCCCAGGCCCGGTAGGCGGCCGGCGCTGCCCCGCTCGCCGGGTGGACGTTCAGCAGCACCCGCTCGCGCTCGGCGGGGAGGGCGTCGAGCAGTGCCGTGTGCAGGCGCCGGGCGACGCCCCGGCCGCGCCACGGGCCGCGTACGGCCAGTTCCATGAGGGCGAAGGTGCGGCGCCCGTCCTCGCGCCGCATGTCGGCGGGGACGGGCGTGGTCAGTTCGTCCCACCACACCGCGTCGTGGGGGAGCGCGAAGCCGTACGCCATGCCGATCGGCTCGCCGGTTCCGGTGCGCGCCAGGGCGGCGAGGAAGCCGGGCTTGGCGGCCTGTACCGGGAAGCGGCGGAAGGCGGCGGCGACGTCCTCCTCGGTCTCGTCGTAGGGGGGCTCGGCGAAGGCCTCGGCGTAGACGAGCCGGAAGGCGTCCTCGGATTGGATCGCCGCCCGACCTTCCATGTGGCCGATCTCGAAGGCCTGTTGCTGCGTCATGCGCTCAAGCTGCCACACCCCGGAGTGCTGGGGCTATACGAATCCGGGCTCTCCCGTGCGGTCGAACCGGTGGACCGAGCGGCGCAGCAGGTCGAGGAACTCGGCCAGGTCCTTCGTGATCCGGTCGAACCCGGACGCGTCGGAAGCGGCCCGGGAGCGCCACACGCCGCCGTCGGCCGCGACCGCGTACAGGATTCCGCCGCCGTCGGAGCCGATCAGTACGGCGCTCACGGCTCCGCCGGCCTCGGGGAGGGCGATCCGCTCCCCGACGGCCTCGGCCCCCGAGTGCAGGAAGTAGGCGTTGCCCACGTCGCTCATCGTCACGGCGCCGACCTCGCGGTAGTACAGCGCGAGCTCGGCGAACGCCGCCGCTTCTCCGGCGAGCCGCTCCGCCGCGGCCCGGTCCTCCGGCCCCGGGAGGTGGATCGCGTTCTCGCCCGGGCCGTAGCCGTGCTTCTCCTCGAACCCGCGGGTCACGGAGGTGAGGACCGCCGAGACCTCCTCGCGCCAGGCGGCGAGGGCGGCGGGCGTGAGGGGTGAGTGGGGTGCGGGGTCGTGCGCGGGGGGCATGGACCCATCCTCACACCCGCCCGGCGGCCCCGGCCCCGGCCCCGGACCCGGCCCCGGACCCGGACCGGGCGCGGGCGCGGTCGTGGAACCAGGCGAGGGTTCCCAGCAGGGCCGCGGCGCCGATTCCGTACAGGGGCAACCACAGGGTGGTCGTGGCCGCCAGGCACTCGGCGACGGCTTGGCGGGCGTGGGTCTGCTGCGCGTACGCGAGGGCGACGGGGTCGCTGCCGGCGAGGTTGCCGAGGGCGGCCTCCGCCTGGACGGCTTCGTACCGGCCCAGCAGCGCGCACCGGCTGCGCGTGCCGGGCATCGGGAACAGCCAGGCGCTGCGTTGCAGCAGCGGGGCGAGGGCGACGGCCACGCACAGGCCGACGACCAGCGCGTACGCGACCAGGCCGCGCAGGTAGGCGGAGCGGATGTCCGGGCTCCACTGCGCCCGCCGCTGGAAGGCGGCCAGCACCGCGAGGAGCGTGACGCCGATGAACGTGGCGAACCACTGCCACGAGCCCTGGGCGAGCGCGAAGGTCAGCACGGCGGCGAGCCCGATGCCGACGACTCCGGGGGCGGGGAGGTCACCGCCCGCGTCGGGAGCGGCTGTCGTCCGGCTCGGGGTCACTCGGGTGCGGGGATCACTCACGGGCCTCTCCCTGGACGGGGAACCCCAGCATCCGCCGCGCGCGGCCCCGCCTCAGGGCGCCATGCCGTACGACTCCGGCGGCCCGCCCGGATGGCCCGCGGGCGGCAGTCCCCGTGCGGCGGAGCGGAAGCGCATGCGGAGGTACTGGGCGTTCGGGGAGGACGAGTCGAAGAGTTGCCGGCCCAAGGGCTCGGGGACGGCCGGACCCCAGAGCCAGACCTCGTCGCAGCCGTAGCAGAACGCCGCTTCGAAGAGCGGGGGTGCGGCGTCCGGGTGCGTGTACGCGCGGATGCCCCAACCGGGGGCGAACGCGCAGAGGTTGGGGGTGCTCGTGGGCAGCTTCCCGATCACGGTCAGGGCGGCGGCGGCCTCGGGGCCGTGCCAGTGGGCCACGACGTCGCCGGTCATGGCGTCGCCCCGGTGCTCCGGGCCCGCCGTGATGCGTACGACCTCCAGTCGGGTGGTGGCGGTCGCCGCGTGCGCGGGGAGCTTCATGCGGGGGCGGCGTCCGTGCGGAGGCGGGCGTGGAGGTGTTCGTCGTGCCAACCGTCGGCGTGGAGGAGGGCTCCGCGCATGGTGCCCTCCAGGGGGAAGCCGGCCTTGCTGGCGACGGCGCAGGAGGCGGGGTTGTGTACGGAGTGGGTGATGCGCAGGCGGTGCAGGCCGAGTTCGTCGAAGGCCCAGCGGGTGATCCGGGTCGTGGCCGCGACGGTGGCGCCGGTGCCGCGGCCGGCGGGGAGCAGCCAGTAGAGGATTTCGCCGCTGCCGCCGCGCAGGTCGAGGTCGGCGAGGCCGATCAGGCCCAGGGCCGGGCCGGTGGGTGGGGCGATCGCCCAGATCGCGGCTTCCTCCGTCTGCCAGAGGGCGTGGTGGCGAGCGATGTGGGCCTCGGCCTCGGCGGGGGTGCGGCGGGCCGGGCGGTTCCAGTGCCGGATGTCCGGGTCCTCGTACGAGGCGACCAGGGTGGGGGCGTCGGGCGTGCGCCACGGGCGCAGCAGCATGCCGCCGGGGAGGGCGAACTCGGG
The DNA here is from genome assembly GCF_042892775.1 of Streptomyces sp. NPDC001717. Lineage (NCBI taxonomy): Bacteria > Bacillati > Actinomycetota > Actinomycetes > Kitasatosporales > Streptomycetaceae > Streptomyces > Streptomyces sp. NPDC001717. The sequence continues at coordinate 66,239 of NZ_JBIAUK010000001.1, forward strand.
CTGGGGGAGCGCGGCCATGCGGCCGGGCGGGACCACCGGGGGTATGTCGTTGATCATCCCCGCATCATGCGGGAGTTTCGCCGCAGGCGTCATGGGTCGCGGCGCGGGTGAGGCCGTCCGCGATGCGGGTCAGGACGTCGAGGGCTTCGGTCTGCTCGTCGGGGGTGAGGTGGTCGGTGACGTTGCTCTCCAGCTCGGCCCAGATGCGTTCGACCTCGGCGCGCAGGGCGAGGCTGGCTGCCGTGGGCTCGATGATCGTGGCGCGCTTGTCGGTCTCGCTGGGGCGGCGGCGGACGAAGCCGGCGTGTTCGAGGCGCCGGATGGTGCGGGTCATGGTGGCGGCGTCGGAGCCGAGGAGGCGCACGAGGTCGGTCTGGCGCTGGGGGCCGCGGTCCCAGAGCTGCATCATGACCAGCTCCTGACCGGTGTGCAGGCCGACGCGGCGCAGCAGCTGCTGGGCGAGCATCCGGTGCAGGCGGGCCACGCGGAAGATCGCGTAGGACATGGGGCCGGCCTGGACGGAGGGCGGCATGCAGGGGCCGGCCGTCGCCTCGGGGGCCGGCCTGCCGGCGGTCGTGCCCTTCGGCTCGCTCATGGGTCCTCTGGTGTGGCGCGCGCGTAACTGCTCGAACAGAGATCAGCCTATCGCGGCTCGGTCGGGGGCGCGGGGGCTGCACGTGTCCCTGTCCTCCTGGGAGGGGGCGGCAGCGGGTGTGATGCGGGTCACGGGGGTGTGGGAATGAGGTGGCGAATTTACTTGTTCGGACAGTTAATTCGGCTCCGCCCTCGGGCGGCAGCATCCTGTGGAAACGAGGACCCGATCATGTCGACCGCATTCGACTCGTACGAGCTCGCCGGGAAGCGCCTGGCCAACCGCATCGCCATGGCCCCCATGACCCGCAGCCGCGCCGACGCGGCCGCCGGTGCGACGGCCACGGACCTGATGGCGACCTACTACGCCCAGCGTGCGAGCGCCGGCCTGATCATCAGCGAGGGCATCCAGCCCTCGGTGGTCGGCCAGGGCTACCCCTACACCCCGGGCCTGCACTCCGCGCAGCAGGTCGAGTCCTGGCGCCCGGTGACCGATGCCGTGCACCGCGAGGGCGGCGTGATCTTCGCGCAGCTGATGCACACCGGCCGGATCGGCCACCCCAGCCTGCTGCCGGACGGCCTGGTGCCCGTCGCCCCGTCGGCGGTGGCGGCGAAGGGCCAGGTCTTCACCGGCCAGGGCATGCTGGACCTGACCACTCCCGCCGAGCTGACCGAGGCCGAGATCGCCCGGACCGTCGAGGACTACGCCATCGCCGCCCGCAACGCGGTGGCCGCCGGGTTCGACGGGGTGGAGCTGCACGGCGCCAACGGCTACCTGATCCACCAGTTCCTGGCCCCCGGCTCCAACCTGCGCACCGACGCCTGGGGCGGCTCGGTCGAGGGCCGGATCCGCTTCGCCGTCGAGGTGGCGACCGCGGTGGCCGAGGCCATCGGCGGCGACCGGGTCGGCTTCCGCATCTCGCCCGGGAACACCTACAACGACATCACCGAGGGCGACGACCTCTACGAGACCTACGGGGCGCTGGTGGCCCGGCTGGCGCCGCTGGGCCTGGCCTACCTGCACCAGCTCGAAGCGGAGGGGCAGCGCGAGCTGGTCCTGCGGCTGCGCAAGGAGTGGCCGGGCACGTTCGTCCTCAACCCGTTCACCGGCGCCGACGTGACGGGCCCGGAGGAGCTGGAGCTGGTGGAGGACGGCACGGCGGACTTGATCGCCTACGGCGCGATGTTCCTGGCCAACCCCGACCTCCCGGCCCGTCTTGCCGCCGGAGGCCCGTACAACACCCCCGACACCGCCTCCTTCTTCGGCGGCGACCACCGCGGCTACACGGACTACCCGACCCTCGGCTGACCAGGCCGGCTCGGCTCCCGTCGGCTCCCCGCGATTGGCTGCCCGAACAGTCAATCGCCGGGAGCCGTCAGTACGGCGCTCCCCGCCCGGCCGAGGGCTATGCCGGTACCGGTTGCTTCGCCGGTTCCGGGGTGGTGGCCGGGGCGGCGGGCTCCGGGTCGGTGTTCAGGTCGGCCAGCATCCGCTTCGTGAAGCCGAAGAAGAACGTGGCGACGAAGCCCACCAGGTAGCCGACCGCCAGGCCGCCCGCGTAGATGGCGACGGTGACGCCCATGCCGGACTTGCCGTCCAGGAGGGGGAAGAGGGCCCAGCCCGAGGGGCCGATGGCGGTGGAGCCGAAGGTCATTCCGAGCTGGTTGAAGAGGCCCACGAAGGCCCCGCCCGCCGCGCCGCCGACGCACGCGGTGACGAACGGGCGGCCCAGCGGGAGGGAGACGCCGTAGATCAGGGGCTCCCCGACGCCCAGGAAACCGGCCGGCAGCGCGGACTTGATGGTGGCGCGGAGCGAACCGTTGCGCGGGAGCCGGTAGTAGACGGCGATGGCCGCACCGACCTGGCCCGCGCCCGCCATGGCGAGGATGGGCAGCAGGACGGTGTAGCCGGACTGTTCGATGAGCGTGGTGTGGAGGGGGATCAGGGCCTGGTGCAGGCCGAGCATCACCAGGGGGAGGAAGAGCCCGCCCAGGACCAGGCCCGCGAAGGCGCCGCCGGTGGCGAGCAGCCAGTTGGCGAAGGAGCCGATGGCGGCGGACGCCTCGCCGGCGACGAACATCAGGCCGAAGAGGGTGACCAGGCCCGTGACCAGCACCGTGAGGGTGGGCGTGACCAGGACGTCCAGGGCCTCCGGCACCCGGCGCCGGCACCACTTCTCGACCTGGACCGCGAGGAGCGCCGCCGCCAGTGCGCCGAGCACGCCGCCCTGGCCCGGCTTGAGTTCCTGCCCGAAGGCGGTGATCTTCGAGACCCCGGGGAAGACGATGACGGCGGCGACCGCACCGCCCAGGATCGCCGTGCCGCCGAACTCCTTGGCCGTGTTGTAGCCGACGAACACCGCGATCAGCGACATGAAGCCGGACGCGATCGCGGCGAGCGCCGGGACCAGGGCCGGCAGCCACCCGAAGTTGGTGAGCACGCCGTTCAGCCCCGCGATCACACCGCAGCCGATCAGAGCCGGGATCAGCGGGACGAAGATGTTCGCGATACGGCGCAGGAACAGCTTGAAGGGGGTCGCGTTGCGGGCCTTGCGGGCCTCCTTGAGGGCCGCGCCCTGGGCTTTCAGCTCGTCCGCGGTGACGGCGTGCGGTGCGGCGGCGGTCGCCGAGCGGCCCTCCTCCACCAGCGCCTCGAACTCCGGGGTCACCCGCGCGACGGCACCCGGGCCGAGCACGATCTGGTAGGTGTCGTCCTCGACCACGCCCATCACCGCGGGCAGCGCCTTCAGCGCCTCGTCGTCGACGAGCGAGCGGTCGCGCAGGGCGATGCGCAGGCGGGTCATGCAGTGCGCGATCGAGGTGACGTTGTCCGGGCCGCCGACCAGGGGGAGGATCGCGGCGGCCGTGGCGCGGTTCTTGTCGGTGGGCGGCTGGGCGGGCGCGTCGGGTGCGGTGGGTCCTGTGGTTCCGGTGGGCCCGGTGGGTTCAGTAGGCATCGTGGGGGTCGCCTTGCTGTCGGGGTGGGGCGGTGTGCCGGGGGCGTCGGGGTGGCGGGGCGTCGGGGCGCCGAGTCGTCGGGGTGGCGGGCCGTCGGGTGTCGGTCAGCGGGGTTCGTGGGCGGCGGCGGCGGTCAGGGCGGCGCGGAGGTGGCCCCGGGAGGCGGCGAGGAGTTCGGCGGCCTCCTCGCCGCCGACCCCGCCGAGGATGACGAGGACGGCGTTCTTCACCTCGCCGCCGGTGGCGGTCAGCGCGGCCTCGATCTCCTCGTCGGGCGCGCCGGTGGCCAGGGACACGATCCGGCGGGCGCGGGCGCGCAGCTTCTCGTTCGACGAGCGCATGTCGACCATGAGGTTCCCGTAGGTCTTGCCCAGCCGGATCATCGTGATCGTCGAGATGAGGTTGAGTACGAGCTTCTGCGCCGTGCCGGCCTTCAGGCGGGTGGAGCCGGTGAGCAGTTCGGGGCCGACGACCACCTCGATGCCGTGCTCGGCGGCGGCCGCGAGCGCGGAGCCGGCGTTGCAGGAGAGCCCGACGGTGAGCGCGCCGCGCGCACGGGCGGCCTCGACGGCGCCGATCGCGTACGGGGTGCGGCCGGAGGCGGAGATGCCGACGACGGTGTCGTCCGGGCCGATGTCGAGCGCGGCGAGGTCGGCGGCGGCCAACTCGGCCGAGTCCTCGGCGCCTTCGACGGCCTTCACCATCGCGGAGGGGCCGCCCGCGATCAGGCCGACGACCTCGGCCGGGTCGGTGTTGAAGGTGGGCGGGCACTCGCTGGCGTCCAGCACGCCCATCCGGCCGGCGGTGCCGGCGCCCGCGTAGACGAGCCGGCCGCCGCGTGCCATGCGTACGGCGATCGCGTCGACGGCGGCGGCGATCCGCGGCAGCTGCGCGGCGACGGCGGCCGGGACGGTGGCGTCCTCGGCGTTCATGGTGCGGGCGATGTCGAGGGTGGACAGCCGGTCGATCTCGGCGAGTTCGGGGCGGAAGGCCTCGGTGGTGAGGGTGGCGAGCTGGGCGCGGAGTTCGGCGTACGCGGTCATGGGGGTGCGGTGCCTCCTAGCGGCTGCTGTGACGGTGGGCGAGGGCCTCGTACGAGGCGGCGAGCGCGGGCGCGGCCCGCTCGTACGTCTGCTGCGCGACGCCGACGAACAGGCAGTCGACGACGAGGAGCTGGCTGGTGCGGCTGGACATGGCGGCCGGGCGCAGCGCGGTCTCCCGGGCGGCGGAGGTGGCGAGGACGTGGTCGGCGTAGTGGGAGACGGGCGCGCCGGGGCGACCGGTGAGGGCGATGGTGGTGGCGCCGCGCTCGAAGGCGGTGCGCAGCGGCTCGATGACGTCGCCGGTGGTGCCGGAGTGGGTGATGGCGACGGCCACGTCGCCGGGGCGCAGCTGGACGGCGTTGGTGACGGCGAGGTGGGGGTCGCTGTGGGCGTGCGCGATCAGGCCGATGCGCAGCAGCTTCTGGGCGAGGTCCTGGCCGACGAGCGCGGAGGCGCCGATGCCGTAGACGTCGATGCGGCGGGCGGCCGCGAGGGCGGCGACGGCGGCGGCGAGCCGGCTGAGGTCGAGGCCGGCGGCGGTGTCGGCGAGGGTCTGCGCCTCCTCGTGCGCGAGCTTGGCGACGACGTCGGAGAGGGGGTCGTCGACGGCTATGTCGACGGTGACGGCGGGGGCCGCGCCGGACTCCTGCCGCGCGGCCAGGGCTGCGAGGGCGAGGCGCAGGTCGCGGTAGCCGGGGTAGCCGAGGAGGCGGGCGGTGCGGACGACGGTTGCCTCGCTGGTCCCGGTGCGTTCGGCCAGCGCGGTGACGGTCAGTGCGGCGCATGCGGCGGGATCGGAGGCGATGGCTTCGGCGACGGCGTGGACGGAGCGGGTCATGGACGGCCCGAGAGCTCTCACGCGCGCCGTGAGTGAGCCGGCGGGCGGGGGCGGCGGGACCGGTATGGCGCCGTTGCCGGGGCGCTGCCCCGGACCCCGCTCCTCAAACGCCGGAGGGGCTGGAGTGGTGCCGCTGGGCGCCGGGTCGGTGAAAGTTCTCTTCGGCTTCCTGCTCACACGTGAAATCTATTTTCAGCCGCGGGTGCGGGCAAGACGCCATACGGCCCCTCCCGAAGAGGACCTTCGCCACATGGCCCCGCCGGGTTGACAATGAGCCCATGGACCACGCGACCCCCCTGGAACAGGCGCTGCATGTCGCCCGCGCACTCGTGCTCGCCGATCTCGCCGCCGGCGAGGTCGCCGATGCCGACGTCGTCTCCCTCGTCGAGGACTCGGTCACGCACCGCCGGTGGTGGGTGGAGCAGTGGCCGGAGGGCGTCGACTACCTCGCCGGACTCGTCGCCCAGGACGTGCAGGACGCGCTGCTGGAGAAGTACGGCCGCTGGCCGCTGTGCCCGGTCTGCACCCACGGCGAACCGCACGCGCTGGACGTCGAGCCGGAGCTGGGACCCGACCCGCACTGGGTGTGTTCGGAGGCGGGCGTGAGGGTGGCGTCCGTCGGCGCGCTCGGGCCGGTCTTCCACCCGGGACGGTGAGCCGCCGGTGACGGTGTACATCGACCCGCCGACCTGGCCGGGCCATGGCCGCATGTGGTCGCACCTGGTCAGCGACGTCTCGTACGAGGAACTGCACGACTTCGCGGCGTCCATCGGCTGCCCGCCCCGCGCCTTCGAGCGCGACCACTACGACGTCCCCTCGCACCGCTACGCGGACGCGGTCGCGGCGGGCGCGGTCGAGATCGGCAGCAAGGAACTGGTCCGCCGCATCACCCAGGCCGGCCTGCGCCGCCCGAAGGGGCGCCCGGCGCCGGCGCCGGTGCCGGGGCCGGTGCCGGGGCCGGTGCCGGGGCCGACCGGGTCGACGGCTCCGGGACGGCGTTCGGCTGGGCCTCTGCCGGGAGCGACCACACGTGCTCCGGAGTCACGATCTTCGTGACCGTGTTGCCGATGAGGGAGCTCAGGTTGCCGAACTTCCCGTCGATGTCGGAGTTGACCACGATCACCATGGTGGTCCGGGCCTGCGGGAGCCGGACGGCGATCGTCTCGTAGCCGGGCAGTTCGCCGTTGTGGCCGATCCAGCCGTCCACGTCGGCGATGCCCAGCCCGTAGCGGACATCGGGGTATCCGGTGGGGAGCGTGCGCAGCCGTTGGGCCTGGGTGCCGGGCTCCAGCAGGCGGCCGCCGTCGGGGAGCCGGCCGTTCACGAGCGTCGGGACCCAGGTGTGCAGGTCGTCCATGGTGGAGGTCATCGCGCCGGCGGCCCAGGCCCAGGACGGGTTCCAGGTGGAGGCGTCGACGGTGGTGCCGTCCGGGGTGAAGTTCGTGTAGCCGTGCGCGTACGGGCTCGGCATCGCGGAGCCGGTCGGCAGGGAGGTGTCGTCGAGGCCCGCCGGTTCGAGGACGTGCTCGTCCAGGTAGGTGTGCAGGGGCTGCCCGGAGACCTTCTCGACGAGCAGGCCGAGGAGCACGGTGTTGGTGTTGCTGTACGCCCAGCGGGCGCCCGGCGGGAACTGGGCGGGGTGCTTGAAGGCGATGTCGAGCAGCTGCCGCGGGGTCCAGGAGCGGTGCGGATCAGCCTGGTAGGCGGCCAGCCAGGCCTTGTCCTCGGTGTAGCTGAACAGGCCGCTGCGCATCTCGGCGAGCTGACGGACCGTGATCCGGTCGCCGCCGGGCACGCCGTCGAGGTACGTCGACACGGGCGCGTCGAGCCGTACCTTCCCCTCGTCGACCAGCCCCAGGACGCCGGTGACGGTGAAGGTCTTGGTGACGCTGCCGATCCGGGTGAAGAGCTCGGTCTTCATGGGGGTGCCGGCGGCCTTGTCGGCGGTGCCGAAGGCGCGCTCGTAGGATCCGCCGCCGTCGATCCAGAGGCCCACCCCGGCACCGGGGATGCCCGCCTCGCGCATGGCCGCCGTGATCGCGTCGTCGAGCTTCTCGGCGGTCGCGGGGTCGATGCCGGCCCGGCCCGGTGGGGCGGCGGCGGGGGCCTGGCCGGCGCACAGCGCGGTCAGCAGCAGGGAAGCGGCGGCGAGGACGGTGGTCGTCCTCTTCCTCTTCCTCGTTGTCGTCCGGTACCGGGCCATCGGGGACCCCCTCTGACGCACGTCCCCGAGTGGTCCCTCCCATCGTAGGAAGGGCCGCCCGGGGCTGCGACCGGGCCGCCGTCAGGCGCGGGCGGGCGCCTCGACCGGCTCCCCGACCGGCTCCCCGGTACGGCCCGAGGTCGGGCTCGCGGAGGCCACGACCCGTGTCCGGGCGGGCGTGCGACGGTGCAGGCGCAGGGCGGTCAGGGTGAGGGCGATCGCCGTGACGGTCATGGCCGCGCCCGCCCAGGCGGTGGAGGCGAAGCCGAGGTCCGCGTCGATGACGGTGCCGCCGAGCCAGGGGCCGCCGGTGTTGCCCAGGTTGAAGGCGGCCGTGGTGGTGGCGCCGGCCAGGGTGGGGGCGGCGCCGGCGACGTTGAACATGCGGGCGTTGAGCGCGGGGGCGGTGAAGAAGGCCGAGACGCCGAGGAGGAAGGACAGGGCGATCGCCGCGGCCGCCGTGGAAGCGAGGAGGGCGAGGGCGGTGAGGAAGACGGTGGAGGCGGTGATGCCCCAGATCATCACGCCGAACAGGTGCGCGTCGGCGACCCGGCCGCCGATGGTCGTGCCGACCAGCGCGCCGATCCCGAAGAGGCCGAGGACCCACGGCACCCACTTCGAGTCCAGCCCGGCCACGTCCGTCAGCAGCGGCGACAGGTAGCTGAAGGCGCAGAAGACGCCGCCCGCGGCGAGGGAGGTGATGCCGACGGCCAGCCACACCTGACGGTCGCGGTAGATGCGCAGTTCGCGGCGGAGCGTGGGGCGCTCGGCGGGCAGCGGGATGCGCGGGATCAGCGCCAGGATGCCCGCCAGGGCGATCGCGGAGGCCGCGCCCACCGACCAGAACGCGGAACGCCAGCCCAGGTGTTCGCCGAGGAAGGCACCGGCGGGGACGCCGAGGACGTTGGCGATGGACAGGCCGCCGATCATGACGGCCATCGCGCGGGCCCGCTGGTCCTTGCCGACCATGGCGATGGCGACGGCCGCGCCGACGGCCCAGAAGCCCGCGCAGGCGAGGGCCGAGACCACGCGGGAGGCGAAGAGGAGCTCGTACGTGGGGGCCAGCGCGCCCGCGACCTGCCCGAGGCCGAAGAGGCTGATGAGGGCGACGAGGGTGGTGCGGCGCGGGAGGCGCAGCGTGGCGACGGCCAGCAGCGGTGCCCCGATGACCATGCCGATGGCGAAGGCGGATATGAGCAGGCCCGCCTGGGGGATGGTGACGCCCATGTCCTCGGCGATGGGCGGCAGCAGCCCGGAGAGCATGAACTCGCTGGTGCCGAGTGCGAAGACGGAGAGTCCGAGGACGTAGACGGCCACGGGCATGCGGGTGGGGCTCGTGGGGCCTGTGGGGCCCGTGGTGGCTGTCGGGGCTTCGGTGGGTGCGGTGTTCGGGGCATCAGCGGGCATGACTGACACCAACCGGTGTGAACGCGATCAAATTCCCCGCGGTCGCGAAAGCCCCTCCAGCTCGGCGGTGAGGTTGGCGCGGGCCGGGGCCTCCCAGTGCGCGGCGCCGTACGGGGTGCGGAAGAGCCGGGGCAGGTCGAGCAACTGGCGCAGGACGGCGGCGCGGCCGGTGCGGAAGGCCTCGTCGGGGACGAAGCCGTACTCCTCGCGGACGGCGGCCACGTACGAGGCGTAGGCCTCCGGGGTGCCGGCGAGCACGCCGAGGTCGGCGTCGCAGAGGACTTCGCCGTTGGTGTCGCCGGGGGCGGGGTCGTGGGTGACGGTGAGCCGGACCAGCCGGGCCACCTCCGCGGTGCGGGCGGCGTCCACGCCGAGCTCGGGCAGGGCGCGCTCGGCCATGGCGGCGCTGCGCTCCTCGTTCTCGGAGCGGTCGGGGCGGTAGACGGCGTCGTGGAACCAGGCCCCGAGCCGGACGGCGGCGGGGTCGGCGGCGTGCGCGGCGAGTACGTCGATCCGCGCGAGTACGTCGGCCAGGTGTGCGGTGGTGTGGTACCGGCGCTGGGGCTCCGCCCAGGCGGTGAGGAGCCGGTCGGCGTAGGGGGCGGGGTCGCGGTCGGGGGAGGCTTCGGCGGCGGCGACGGTGGCCTGCCAGTGCGCCCGGAGGGCGGCGGTGTCGTCGTGCGGGGTGCCTGTGTCCATGGGCACATTGTGCGGGTGGCGTGATTGTGCTGGTGGAGCGCGGGCGGAGACCCGTACCCTGATATTGGACTAGACCTATTTTCCATTGGTGGACAGCGGACAAAGGACGGCATCGAATGAGCAACCGTGCGCTCCTGGAGGTGATCGCCCTCGACGTGGAGGACGCGGTCGCGGCCCAGGCAGGTGGGGCGGACCGACTCGAACTGGTCACCGACATGGCCGCGGACGGGCTGACCCCGTCACGCGAGACCTTCGCGGCGATCAGGGCGGCGGTCGACATCCCGCTGCGCGTGATGCTCCGCACGGCGGACGGGTTCGCCGCGGGTGACGTCTCCGTGGTCGTGGAAGCGGCGCGGGAGCTGAGGGCGGAAGGCGCGCGGGAGTTCGTCCTCGGCTTCCTGAACCCGGACGGCAGCCCGGACCTGGCCGCGGTCGAGGCGGTGGTGGCGGAGCTGGACGGCTGCCGGTGGACCTTCCACCGGGCGATCGACCGCGCGGCGGACCGGGACGGGCTGCGCAAGGCGCTGGCGGAGCTGCCCGGGCTGGACACCTACCTGACGGCGGGGTCGGCGGCCGGGGTCGACGAGGGGCTGCCGGTGCTGCTCGCGGAGGCGGCGCGGGCGGGCGAGCCGGGCTACACGGCGCGGACGCTGGTAGGCGGCGGCCTGACCCTGGCGCACCTGCCCGTGCTGCGGGAGGCCGGTATCGACGCCTTCCACATCGGCGGTGCGGCGCGTCCCGACGGGTGGGGGCGGCCGGTCTCGGCGGCGGCCGTGGCGGAGTGGCGCGCGGCCCTGTCCTGACGGGCGGGCCCCGAGGCTCCGCCCTGCGGCTGCGCCGGGAGGCCGGGCGCGGCGCCGCTGCCGGGGCTCCGCCCCGGACCCCGCGCCTCAAACGCCGGCGGGGCTGGATTCGCCCGCGCCTGGCGGACGGCAGAGGCCGAAATCCAGCCCGTCCGGCGTTTGAGGACCGGGGTCCGGGGCGGAGCCCCGGGGAACGGGGGAAGGGCGGGTCGGGGACGGCTCCGCGCAGCGGCCGCCCGCCTCAGGCCAGCGCCGCCGGCAACGGGGCCGAGTGGAGGAGGACAAGGCCAGAGACGGCTCGGGTGAGGCAGACGTACAGGCGGCGCAGCCCCGTCCGCTCGTCCGGCTCGCCGTCCACGATCGCCGCCGGCTCGTCCAGGACCACGTAGTCGTACTCCAGACCCTTCGCGAGCGAGGCGGGGACCAGGGTCAGGCGGGACTCGGCCGTGGTCTCCTCTCCGGGGGAGAGCCAGGCGAGGCCCGCCTCCCGCAGGGCCTCCGACAGGGCCGGGATACGCGCGTCCGCCGCGATCAGGCCGATCGAGCCCTCGTGGGAGAGCGACGCGCGGCAGGCCTCCAGGACCGCCGCCGTCAGGTCGTCCGTCGCCGAGACGAGGAGGGAGCCCGGGGTCTCGCGGACCGACGACACCGGCGCCAGCCCCGGCGAGATCGACGGCAGCAGCCGCGACGCGTACGCGATCACCTCGCGCGGCACGCGGAAGCCCGCCGTCAGCTCCTCGATCACCGCCGCCGGCTTGCCCAGGTGCGCGAGGGCCTCGTCCCAGCTGCGCGTGGCCCACGGGGTGGTGCCCTGAGCGAGGTCGCCCAGGACCGTCGCCGAGCCCGTCGTACAGCGTCGTCCCACCGCCCGGTACTGCATGGGGGAGAGGTCCTGGGCCTCGTCGACCACGACGTGGCCGAGCGAGTGGGTGCGCTCCACCAGGTCCGCCGCCTCGTCGATCAGCACCAGGTCCGCCGCCGACCACTTCGCCGACTTCACGCTGCGGAAGGGCTTGGGCCACAGGAGGAGCTTCTGTTCGTCCGCGGTGAGCAGGCCCTCCGCGTGCTCCGCCAGGAACTCCGGGTCGGAGAGCAGGCGCAGCACCAGCTTCGGCGGGTCCACCGGCGGCCAGACCTCCTTGACCGTCGCCTTCACCGCCGCGTTGCGGGCCACCGAGTCCTGGACGCGGTCGTCCGGCGCCTCGCCCGCCTGCTCCATCCGCACCAGCACGGCGTGCGCGATCCGCTGCGGGAGCGCCTCGCGGGCCGCCCCGTAGCGGATGTCGCGGTTCTGGAGCTCCTCGACCATCTCGGCCAGCTCGTACGCCGGCACGCGCCAGCGGCGCGAACCGCGCACCACCATCAGCGGCTCGGTCGGCTCCGTCACGTGCGATTCGAGGGCGCGGCGCAGCACCTCCGCCATCCGGGCGTCGCCCTTGACCACGGCGGTCGCGGCGGCGTCCGTACCGCGTACCTCCAGGCCCTCACGAGCCACCAGGTCGTCGACGGTGGCCTGCTTGACCTCCAGCTCGCCGAGCGCCGGCAGGACCTGCTCGATGTAGTGCAGGAAGGAACGGTTCGGACCGATCACGAGCGTGCCGGTGCGGGCGAGGCGGTCGCGGTGCGCGTAGAGCAGGTACGCGACCCGGTGCAGGCCGACGGCCGTCTTCCCGGTGCCGGGGCCGCCCTGCACGCAGACCGAACCGGAGAGGCCGGAGCGGACGATCTCGTCCTGCTCGGGCTGGATCGTCGCGACGATGTCGCGCATCGGGCCGACGCGCGGGCGCTCGATCTCCTGCTGGAGGAGCTTGCTGACGGACGCCGACTCGGCGGGGTCGGAGAGGTGCTCGTCCTCGTACGCCGTGAGCTCGCCGCCGGTGTAGCCGAAGCGGCGGCGCAGGCCGATGTCCTGCGGGTCCTGCTTGGAGGCCCGGTAGAACGGCTGCGAGACCGGCGCGCGCCAGTCGATGACCATCGGGTCGCCGCCGGCGTCGTGGACGTGGCGGCGGCCGATGTAGAACTGCTCGCCCTCCGCGCCCTCGGCGAGCTCCGCGCCGGGTGCGTGCAGGTAGTCCAGGCGGCCGAAGAAGAGCGGCGTGTGGGAGAGGTCGGCGAGGGCCTTGATGCGGTCGTCGATCTGCGCCTGGAGGACGATGGCGTTGACCCAGTTCGCGGTGACGTCCCGGATGTCCAGGGCCTCCACGTCCTCGCGCATGGCGCGGAGCGCGGCGCGGGAGGCGGCGAGGTGCGAGCGTTCGCGGCCGAGCGGGTCGGCGTCGTGCGCGGCGTCGTGCGGGGTGTCGTGGGTGGTGTCGGGGGCGTGCGCGGGCACGGGACTGCCTCCAGCTGCTGGTGCGGAACAGTTGGCCCGCCGGTTACCGTCCGGCGGGCGGCTCTCCCCGGTGGGGCGGTGGGAGGCGGCAAGAGCGGAGATTGTAGTCACCGCGGCGTGCGGGCGCGAACGGGTTTCGGGGCCGGAGGTCCCTTGGCTGCAGGACCTCCGTCCGGGTGAGGGGCGGGGGCGTCAGCCTTTGGGGAGACCCACTAGGGGGTGCCGTGCGCCCGGAGGAGGACCCTTGCGGCCTCGGGGTTCCGCCCGCAGGGCGATGTGCGGTGCCGGCCGGGGGAGCACCATGGATACATGAGCACCGCAACCTTCACCCCGATCCAGGGCGGCCGCCCGAGCGGCGCCACCGCCACCTCTTCCGACTCGCACCCCCGGCACTTCGTCGGCAATGCGCTGCGCGCGGCCAAGGTCTTCGCGGCGGCGGCCGTCAGCGTCGTGGTCCTCGGCGAGTACGCGGAGGACGCAGGCGTCCGCCGGCGGTGACCTCCCGGTCCGGGTGGCTGTCCTGTGGTCGGCTGCCGCGCCGCTGCCCGTGACCTCCCGGTCGGGGTGGCTGTCCGTTGGTCCCCCGCCGCGCCGCTGCCGGGGCTCCGCCCCGGACCCCGCGCCTCAAACGCCGGCGGGGCTGGATTTGGGCGCGGCGCCGTGGCGGGGGCTCCGCCCCCGAGCCCCCGCGCCTCAAACGCCGGCGAGGCTGGATGTGCCTCGGCGAGGCTGGATGTGCCTCGGCTGGGCTGGATGTGCCCAGGCGGGGCTGGATGTGCCCAGGCGGGGCTGGAGCGTCAGTCGTTCGTCAGTAGGTCGTCCGCGTCCATGATTCGGTAGGCGTAGCCCTGTTCGGCCAGGAAGCGTTGGCGGTGGGCCGCGAAGTCCTGGTCGATCGTGTCGCGGGCCACGACCGAGTAGAAGCGGGCCTCGTGGCCGTCCGACTTCGGGCGCAGGACCCGGCCCAGGCGCTGTGCTTCCTCCTGCCGGGAGCCGAAGGTGCCCGACACCTGGATGGCGACCGTCGCCTCCGGCAGGTCGATGGAGAAGTTCGCGACCTTCGACACCACCAGCACGTTGATCTCGCCCTCGCGGAAGGCGTTGAACAGCTTCTCGCGCTGCGCGTTCGACGTCTCGCCCTTGATGACGGGCGCGTCCAGGTGCTCGCCGAGCTCGTCGAGCTGGTCGATGTACTGGCCGATCACCAGCGTCTGCTCGCCCTTGTGCTTGCGCACCAGCGCCTCGGTGACCTTCCGCTTCGTCGCCGTCGTCGCGCAGAAGCGGTACTTCTCCTCGGTCTCGGCGGTCGCGTAGGCGAGCCGCTCCGACTCGGTGAGGTTCACGCGGACCTCGACGCAGTCCGCCGGGGCGATGTAGCCCTGCGCCTCGATCTCCTTCCACGGGGCGTCGAACCGCTTCGGGCCGATGAGGGAGAAGACGTCCGACTCGCGGCCGTCCTCGCGGACCAGCGTCGCCGTCAGGCCGAGCCGGCGGCGGGCCTGGAGGTCGGCGGTGAACTTGAAGACCGGCGCGGGCAGCAGGTGCACCTCGTCGTAGACGATCAGGCCCCAGTCCCGGGAGTCGAAGAGCTCCAGGTGCGGGTAGACGCCCTTCCGCTTGGTGGTGAGGACCTGGTACGTGGCGATGGTGACGGGGCGGATCTCCTTGCGGGTGCCGGAGTACTCGCCGATCTCGTCCTCGGTCAGCGAGGTCCGCTTCACCAGCTCGTGCTTCCACTGGCGGGCCGAGACCGTGTTGGTGACGAGGATCAGCGTCGTCGCCTTGGCCTTCGCCATGGCCCCGGCGCCGACCAGCGTCTTGCCGGCGCCGCAGGGCAGTACGACCACACCGGAACCGCCGTGCCAGAAGCCCTCGACGGCCTGCTGCTGGTACGGACGCAGTGCCCAGCCGTCCTCGGCCAGGTCGATCGGGTGCGCCTCGCCGTCCACGTACCCGGCGAGGTCCTCGGCCGGCCAGCCCAGCTTGAGGAGGGTCTGCTTGATCTGGCCGCGCTCGGAGGGGTGCACGGCGACGGTGTCGGCGTCGAGCCGCGCCCCGACCAGCGGGGTGATCCGCTTCGACCGCAGGATCTCCTCCAGCACCGGCCGGTCCGTGCTGGTCAGGACGAGTCCGTGCACGGGGTGCTTGGAGAGGGTGAGACGGCCGTAGCGGGCCATGGTCTCGGCCACGTCGACGAGCAGCGCGTGCGGGACGGGGTAGCGGGAGAACTCGACGAGCGCGTCGACGACCTGCTCGGCGTCGTGCCCGGCGGCCCGGGCGTTCCACAGGCCGAGCGGGGTGATCCGGTAGGTGTGGATGTGCTCGGGAGCCCGCTCCAGCTCGGCGAAGGGAGCGATGGCGCGGCGCGCGGCGCCGGCGAGCTCGTGGTCGACCTCCAGCAGGAGGGTCTTGTCGCTCTGGACGATGAGAGGCCCGTTCACGCACGTACCTTTCCGACGCGGGGCGGTCGCCCGGGTGCGGGCGGCCAAACCTCCAGTCTGCCCTATGGGGGAGGAGCGGGGCGGCCGGGGCGTGTTAGCTTGCCCGGGCCCAAAGCGGATCATGGTCGACGGGGGACCTCATGGACACGAGCGGACACTCATCGCAGACGGACGGCTTCCGAGTCGAGCGAGCCGGTGCCGGTGCCGGTGGTGACGGCACGCTCCGGGACTGGCGCCACGTGCACAACCTGGTCGTTCCGACGGCCCCGCTCTCCCCGGACGAGGTGCGCGAGCGGGCCGGACGCAACCGGCTGGACGTCGCGTACCTCGGTGACGTGTTGGTGGGCTGCATGACGGTCCGCCCGGCGGCCGGCGAGGATCCGGTGGTGGTGATCGCGCGGGTGCTGCCGGAGTACCGGGGGCGCGGTCTCGGCGTGGCGCTGTACGAGCACGGGCTGGCGCAGGCCCGGGAGTTCGGGGCCGTCACGGTCCGGACCGTGGTGCTGGAGACGAATCCGGAGGGTCTGCGGTTCGCGCTCGCGCGGGGGTTCGTCGAGGTCGAGCGCTACGTGCTGCCCGGGGACACCGTGGCCTTCATCGACCTCGACCTCGACCTCGATCCTGGCCTCGATCTCGAACCCGCGGCGACCGCCTAGTCCGAGCGCAGCCCGCGCAGCAGCAGGGCCAGGCCGCCGTCGAACTCCCGGTCCGGCGTGAGGGCCGGAGCTCCGCGCGCGGCCTCGGTCAGGTACGGGAACCGCTCCGGCGGGAGTTCGGCGATGGCGGCCGTGCCCGCGCCGGAGAGGGCGCCGAGGTGTTCCTGCTGGACCGCCCCGATCACGTACGCGAGCAGGGCGCGCAGGGCGACGATCCGCTCCTCGGGTCCGATGCCGGCCTCGGTCAGCACCCCGAGCAGCGTCTCCCCCCAGCCCATCACGCTCGACGAGCGGTGGCGGTGGGTGAGGACCAGCGGCAGGACGGCCGGGTGGGCGGCCACCGCGCCGCGGAGCCGTGCGACGAGTTCGGCGATCCGGTCCTGCCAGGGGCGGCCGGGGGCCGGTGGGGTGGAGTCGACCGCGCTGAGGACCAGTTCCACGACGAGGGCTTCGAGTTCCCCGCGGTCCTGGACGTAGCGGTAGAGGGCCATCGTGCTGATGCCGAGCTCCGCGGCGACGGCGCGCATGGACAGGCCGGTGAGCCCGTCGCGGTCGATGACGGCGAGCGCCGCGGCGGCCAGCCGGGCCGGGGTGAGCGAGCGGGGTCGGGGCATGGTGGTTGACAGCGTACGGCATACGCCTACGCTGGTAGGTGTACGGCATACGCCTAACCAGGGGGTCCAGCTCCGATGCAGCTCTCCGTAGGTTCCGTAGTCCCCTCCCGCACCCTCGTCGCGGTCACGGACGGCATGCCCGTCGCCGTCCCCGACCCGGACGCCGGGCCCGACCGGCTGATCCACCTCCAGTTCCGCCGGTTCGCGGGCTGCCCCGTCTGCCACCTGCACCTGCGCTCGGTCGTGCGCCGCCACGCCGAGATCGAGGCGGCCGGGATCCGGGAGGTCGTCGTCTTCCACTCCACCGCCGAGGAACTGCGCGAGCACGTCGCGGACTTCCCCTTCGCGGTGATCGCGGACCCCGACAAGCGGCTGTACGTCCAGTACGGCGTCGAGTCGTCCTACCGTTCCCTGCTCAGCCCCCGCGCCTGGGGTCCGGTGCTGCGCGCCCTCGCCCACGGTCTGGTGGAGATGGCGCGCGGCCGGGCGAAGGCGCCGTCGTTCTTCCCGGACGGCGGGCGCTACGGCCTTCCGGCGGACTTCCTCATCGCACCCGACGGGCGGGTCCTGGCGGCCGGGTACGGGGAACACGTCGACGACCAGTGGCCGGTGGAAAAGCTGTTGGCGCTGGCGCGGGAGGCTCGTGGGGTCCGGGCGTGAGCGAAGGTCCGACCGCGTGGCCCGGTGAGGGGCCCGCGGGACGGGCGCGGAACGGCGCAGGGG
The DNA here is from genome assembly GCF_042892775.1 of Streptomyces sp. NPDC001717. NCBI lineage: Bacteria > Bacillati > Actinomycetota > Actinomycetes > Kitasatosporales > Streptomycetaceae > Streptomyces > Streptomyces sp. NPDC001717. Next base: position 83,547 of record NZ_JBIAUK010000001.1, read on the forward strand.
CCCGGCACGTGGTGTGCCGGGCCCCTGCGGGGTGTCGGGACGGGTCAGCCCTGGACGGCCTTGCGGCGGCGGGCGCCGAGCCAGGTGGCGGCCCCGCCGAGGCCGACGAGGACGGCGGCCAGGCCGGCGTACAGACCGGTGTTGGAGTCGGCGCCGGTGTGCGCGAGCGAGCCGGAACCGCCGTTGCCGGTGGTGTTGGTGTTGCCGCCGGTGGTGCTGGTGGCGGAGGCGGAGGCCGAGGCCGAGGCCGAGGCCGACGCGGAGGGCGACGGGCTCTTCGACGGCTGCGTGGTGGCGGAGCCGCTCGGCGAGGGCGACGGCGAGGTCGGGGTGGTGGCCGGGGCGACCCTGAACTTGGCCACGGCGTCGGCGAAGGCGGAGGTGTTGCCCTCGGCCAGGCCGATCTCCGCGTTCAGGGTGAGCGGGGTCTCCTTCTTCAGCTTCGTGTTCGGGCCGACCTTGGTGCGCAGGTGCACCTTGCGCTCGCCGGAGGCCTGGCCGAAGCCCTTCGGGATGTCGGCGAGCCGGTAGTTGTCCAGTGCGGACAGGTCCTTCCACTGGCCGTCGGTCTGGACCTGGACCTGGATGTCGGCATCCGCGGCGGAGATGCTCTCGTCGAGGTACATGGACAGGCGGGTCGCCAGGGCCGTGCCGAACTCGCCGTCGCCCGTGGCGCGGTAGTGCAGGTCCATCTCGCGGCACTGCAGCTCGGCGGTCTTGTCCTGGCAGGGGTTGATCTGGTCGATCCAGGTCTCCAGCTTGCCCGGCTTGATGGCCGGGTCCGTCTTGAAGGTCAGGCTGCCGGCGTCGCCGTCCTTCGCCACCTCGTCGTTGTAGCTCGTGGGGTGCACCGTGAAGTCGCCGTCGTTGGTCGGGTAGCTCTTGCCGAGACCGATCGTGACCTTCCAGGTGAGCTTGCCGCCCGCCGGGATCTCGAAGGGCTCGCTCTTCTTCTTGCCCGCCGGGTGGAACGCCCCCTGCCACCCACCGTCCTGCTGCCCGATGAAGGACTCGGTCGCCGGCGCGGTCACGCCCTCGACCTTGAAGGTGACGTCGGCCTGCTGGAGCGGGCTCGCACCGGCCGGCGTGCCGAGGATCCACGGGTGGAAGGAGTGCGGCTTGTCCGAGGGGTTGGCGACGGTCAGCTCGAAGGTCTGGGCCGCTCCGCCGCGGGTCAGCGGGCCGCTCGGCGCCGGGGCACCCATCGTGATCTTCAGCGCGTGCTGGTTGCCGGCCTCGGCCGGGGCGGCGTACGCCGACAGCGGCATGAGGACGCTACCGGCGACGGCGGCGACGACAGCGGTGGCGGCAGCGGTGATGCGAGCGGACATGGTCGGATCCCCCCAAGGATTCGCGAAGGGCAGGCGAGCGGCGCGGAGCGGCGGTGGCCGGCGAGGTGGAGCAGGCGGTCGGACGGCCGTGGCAGAGCGGCGGGCCGGGTAGTGCGGGGTGTCGCTCTCGGGCCGGTCCTGGTTCCCCTCGGCCGCTGCTGCGATGAACCGATCTTCACACATCGCGGATCGCTGATCCACCGCCCGTCTGTCACTGCTCTGCAACAGGGAAAGGAGCCGTTCTGACCTGCGAAAACGGGTGCCGCTGTTCCGCTTTTCGCACGGCTGTCCCGCTACGCGCCCAGGTGCTCCAACGGGCCCGCCGGATACGGGGTCTCCACGGGCAGCAGGGCCCGCGCGGCGGCCGTGTTGCCGGACCGGACCAGGCCGTGGACCTCCCTGGCCAGCGGGGTGACGTCGCGGATGGAGACCGTCCACTCGTCGGCGTAGGCGCGCGAGAACGGACCCGACAGACCCAGTTGGAGCGAACGGTGCGGCAGCGGGTTGAGGTGGAGGTCGCGCTCGGGGTCCCACTGGACGCGGGCGGACGTCGCGCGCACCGACTCCTGCCAGGCCTCGCGGTCGGTGTGCGTGCCGTGTTCGAAGTGGGACAGGCAGGCGTGGCGCAGCGCGTGGTCGAAGCCGGTGCGGGTGATCTCGACGGCCAGCACCGTCTCCTGGTCGGGCTTCGTGGCCCAGCCGCAGCGGTACATCATCCACAGGAACGAGGGCTTGATCCACGTCATGCGCTCGCGCTTCCAGGCGGCCGGGAAGCGGCCGTCGCGGGCGGCGGGGCCGCCGAGGTGCGGGGCGTAGGCCTGGTAGACGGTGACGGTGGTGTCGGTGTGCGCGGCGCGGATCTGGCGGGCGGGTACGGCTTGCATGCCGTTCAGAGTGCGGGGCGGGTGGGGCGGGCGCCAGCCGTTTTCCGCGGCGGTGCGGCGGGGTGGGCCGGTGCGGCGCCGTTGCCGGGGCGCTGCCCCGGACCCCGCGCCTCAAACGCCGGCGGGGCCGGTTGGTGCGGCCGGGTTGGATTGGTGCGGCGGGGCCGGAATCGCTAGAGGTGTTCCTCCGCCAGTTCTGCCACGCCCGTGATGCGGTGCAGGGCGTACGTGCGTACCTCGTCCGCCGTGTGGTCGTAGCCCGTCACGAACCCGCCCTCCACGCGGACCGGGGCGATGACCCGCTGGCTCGCCGCGCCCTCCGCGTTCACGTAGCCGATCCACACCGCCGACCCGGTCAGGGCCGCCGCCTGCACCGTCGCCAGGGTCTCCGCCGCGCTCGTGCGCGGCAGTTCGCCGGGGACCACCGATGCGGGCTCCGCCGATGCCGGCTCCTTGCGGACCGCCGTCGCCGCCACGTCGCCCGCGCGGATCGCCCGTACGGCCGCGCCGAGCAGCGTCTCGTCCGGGATCGGCGGGCCGTCCGGCACCGGTACGGGCGGCTGCCGGTCCGGGGTGCGGTGGGCGTCCGCGCGGGCCACCAGGACGTCGCCGGTACGGGATTCCGCCGCCGGGGCGTAGCCCATCGCCCGCAGGCCGTCCAGCAGCGCGGTCGGTTCGGCCTGGGCCGCCAGCACGGTCGGGGCGAGACGGCGCAGGCCAAGGCCCGCCGAACGCTTGTCGGCCAGGATCTCGTTCAGCATGCCGTCGTCGTCGCAGCGCACGTACGAGGACGCCGCACCGACGCGCAGGTGCCCGTGGCGCCGGGCCACGTCGTCGATCAGGTACGCGAGCGGCTGCGGGACCGGGGTGATGCTGTGCTCGGCGAGGAAGGCGTGCAGGTCGGTGGCGGTCCGCCCGGCGTCCAGCGCACGGCGTACCGACCCGGGCGTGAAGCGGTACACGGTCGCGCCGCCCTTGGACTCCACGTCCGCCAGCACCGCCAGCACCTCGGCGAGCGGGCGCCGCAGCGGCCCCGGAGCCACCGCCGTGAGGTCGGCCTGGAGCAGGACGTGGTCCACCGGCTCGGGGAGGAGCGGCGCCAGCAGGGGTGTGGGGTCGCTGTGCGCGAGCAGGGCGCGGCCCGGGCCGGAGAGCGCGCCGCGGCCGGTGACGCCCAGGACCTCCGCGTCGGCCAGCGTCCACCGCGCGAGGCGGGCGCGCAGCTCGCTCGTACCGCGTACGGGACGTTCCCACGCGAGGCGGGCCAGGACCGCCTCCGGGTCGGCGGAGGCGCCCTCCGGCAGGTCGGCGAGGAGTTCGAGGACCCGCCGGCGCACCTCGGGGGCGCCGGAACGGTCGAGTTCGGGGCCCAGCGCCGACAGGGTGCGGCCCTTCGCGTCCTGCTCGCCGACCAGACCCGGCGTCCGGGTCGCCGGCAGCCAGGCCGTCACGAGCGCCGACCACCGCTCCGCGGGCGGCAGTTCGCACCAGTCGTCGAAGGCGGGCGTGGGCGCGTACCGCTCGTCGGCCTCGCCGTCACTGGCCAGCAGGCCCGCCGCGTAGGCGAGTTCGATCCAGAACGCCGCCTGCGGCTCGGCCGCGTCGAGGGCGACCGCCGTCCGCTTCAGGTCCCGTACGGACAACCCGCCCGCGCGCAGCACCGGCGGACCGTTGTGCTCCCAGGACTTGACCAGTTCCTCGACGGTGGACAGCGCCGCCAGCGCCTGCCCGGCGGCGTTCGCGTCCACAAGCTGTGGACGGTGCTCGCGGTGCGCGGGCACCGCCGGGGCCACCGGCTCCACGGACCGGTGCGCGAGCCCGCCGCGCAGGTGCAGCGCCACCTCGCGGGGCAGCACCACGGTCCGCGCCGTCGCGGGCAGCAGCAGCCCCCGGTCGCGCAGCCAGCGCACCGGAGCCGTCGGATTCGGCGTCACCTCGCCGTACGGAGGACCCCAGACGAGCCGGCCCAGCACCTGGTGCGCCTCCGCCGGGGCCTCGTCCAGCAGCCGCGACATCCGCTGCCGGTCGGTGAACAGGGCCGTCAGCGCCGTCACCGCCGACACCGGGTCGTGGGTGGCGGGCAGCCCGGCGGCCGCCACGATCTCCTGGATCCGGGTCGGCGACATCCCGGCCGTGGCCTCGGAGACCGTGGGACCCAGGCCCGTCGGAGAGGGCCGCTGCGCGGACGGCGCGAGCAGCTCGCGGGCGGTGCGGACCAGCCGCAGCCGCTCGTCGTCGCCCCACACCAGGGCCTGGTCGCGCAGGGTGCCCAGGGCACGGGGGAGCGCGGTCCGGGCCCGCTCGCCCTCGCCTTCGCCTTCCGGTTCGCCGCCGGTGAGCAGGCCTTCCAGCACCTCGTACGGGCACGGCTCCGGGGCCACCGCGAGGGCCTCGGCGGTCTGCAGCGCGAACCGGTCGAGGCGGTCGAGCGCCCGCACCACCGAGGCCCGCGTCCCGGCCCGGGTGGCCAGCTGCGTCACGTCGCCGGGTACCGGGCTGAGCAGGTCCGGGCGGGCGTGGAGCAGCGCGGCGAGCGCCGCGTCGTCGCGGGCACGGAGCGCCTCGGCCAGGGAGCGGGGGAGGGCGCTTGCGCCGGATGCCCCTGCTGCGCCTGTTGCCCCAGTCGCCCCTGCTGCTCCCGGTGCTCCCGCAGTGCTTGCGTCGGGCACGGTCGCCTCCTCGTCGCGTCGGCCGGTCGGTTGGTCGGTCGGGTGGGCGGTCGGCGAGTGCGTCGGCCGGCCCCCCATCCGGCCAACGGTATCCGTTGCGCCCACGGCCGCTCCACGGGCGCACGCGCTACCTTTCGGGCAGCGGGATTGGGAGGAGCCGGGGCATGGGGATCGAAAGCGACCATCTGGTCTACGAATATCTGAGCCGCGTCGGGGACTTGGCGCAGCGGCGGCAGCTTTCCTCCGGTGACCGGATGAGGCTCGTGGCGGGGCTGCGGGACGAGATCGACAGTCGGCGCGCCAAGTACGACCCGGACACCCCGGCGGCCGTGCGCCGCATCCTGGAACGGCTCGGCACGCCGGAGGAGGTGCTGGACAGGTTGGGGTCCGGGTCCGGGTCTGGTGGCGGTTCCGCTTCCGGTTCCGGTTCCGGGTTCGGCTCCGGTTCCGGCTCCGGTTCCGGTGCGGGTTCTGCTTCTTCCGTTGCTCCTGCCGCTGTCCCGGCGGTACCGGTCCAGCGGGGTCCCGGCCTGCTGCGCCGCAAGGGCGCGTCGTCGCAGCGGCCTGCGCCCGAGCCGCAGAACGTACCGCCGCACCTCGCCGGCCTCGACGAGCTCGGCCCGTCCGACGGAGCCGAGCCCGACTGGTGGCGGGTGGCGCCGAGTGCGTACGGGCGGGGTCCGCAGGTCGAGGGGTTCGCGGGCGGCATCGAGATCCCGGACCTCTTCAAGGAGGGGCAGGAGGAGGACGAGGACGCCGCCGACGCCTCCACCGGCCCGAAGACCGGGGCGGGCGGGGCGGAGGGCGGGCGCGGGCGGACCCTCGTGCGCTTCCTGCGCGACCGACGGCGCGCCAAGCGCGAGGCCGCGGCGGCGGAGCCGGCCGCGGAGGAGACCCCGGCCGCCCGGCCGCGCCCGAACGCCTTCCTCCTGCTGGCCGCGGCCGTGCTGCTCGCGGGGGTGATCAGCGGCTACTGGCTGCTGCTGGTCGTCGGCTGGCTCCTCCCGTACGCGTCGAGGACCCTGGGCCCCTCCGAACGGAAGTGGACCGTCATCGGCCCGCCGAGCGTGGTGCTCACGGGAGCGGTGGTGTGGGTGTGGGGCCGCATGAACGGCCGCTGGGGCGAGGCCCTGCCGCAGGATCAGCTGAGCACGGCCCTGCAGGGCATGTGGCCCTGGCTCCTGAGGGGCGCGGGCATCGCCTCGGCGGCGTACCTGGTGTGGCGGGCACGGCGGAGGTAGGGGCTGGACACCAGCCGCCGACGGTCGGTCGGGCTTCCCGACGTCGGCGGCTGTCAGCTCTTGGCGGGCTGCTTCCAGTCCTGGACGAGAAGTCCGAGCAGGACCTCGTCCAGGAACTCGCCCAGGACCCACGCCGAGGAGCGGAGGACGCCCTCGCGGACGAAGCCGTTGCGCTCGGCGGAGCGCAGCATCGCGTGGTTGTCCGCGAGCGTCTCGATCTGCAGTCGTTGCAGGCCGCGCACGACGAATCCGTAGTGGCACAGCACGTCGACCACGTCGGTGCCGTAGCCCTTGCCCCGGGAGGACGGCAGCAGGCCCAGCCCGATGTGGGCGGACCGGTTGTGGTTGTCGATCCCCCACAGCGTCGCGGCGCCGACCAGCGTGCCGCCTTCGAGTTCCACCACGGAGAACGGAACGTGGCCCTGTTCCTTGTCGTCGGGAACGAGCCGTGGATCCTTCGACCCGGGTGTGATCGGCCTCCACGGGCCGCTCTCGGCGCGCGAGCCGTTGACCACGTCGTCGTAGAGCTCGGTCCGCAGGATCGGGATGTCTTCCTCGTGCCGGGCCCTGAGCCCGACCTTGCCGCCTCGAAGCATGCGTCGTTCCTATCCGGCCGGACCCGACGGCGGCAAACCATTAAGCGCGCGGGTCAGCCCCCGACGACGGTCTTCTGCTCCTTCTCCACCGGGTCCTTGTCGGTGGCCTTGACCAGTTCCATGAAGGCGTGGTCCTTCGCGAGTTCCAGGAGTTGGTCGTTGGTGACCGGGGCCGAGGTGTTCGACTTGTCGTCCGGGCCGACGGAGAGCTCGACTTCGCTCTTGCCGTAGCGGAAGGAGAGCCGGGTCTCGGTGACGTTTCCGTTGTTGATGGGACCGGTCGCCGCCGTGGCCTCGATACCGCCGGGCCAGACGGTCTTCTTGCAGACCTGGCCCTTGCTCTCCCGGCAGGGCCTGGGATCGGTGCCCTCACCGAACGGGCGTACCGAGAAGGTGATGTGGAAGGTCTTGCCGTCCTTCTCGGCCTCGTAGAGCCGGACGTTCAGGTCGGTCCGACGCACGGTGCCGACCGTCTGCGGCAGCAGTCTCTGCAGCAGGGGCACGGCCTGGTTCTGGAAGTTCTCCTGCTTCGCCCGTTCGGCCGGCGGCAGGTCGGCCATCGACGATTCGCCCGGGGTCGGTTCGATGTGCACCGGCGGGAGCGGCGCGGTGCTCGACGGCGGCGCGGCCACGTCGATCACCCCGCCCACCTGGCGGCCGCCGCCGTCGGACGGCAGGGCCACCGCCGCGGCCACGCCGAGCGCGGCGACGGCCAGCGCGCCGCCGCCGATGGCGAAGCGGACGCGGGCCTTGCGGCGTCGGCCCTGGGCGCGGGCCGGGCCCACCAGGTCGGGCAGCGGGGGCAGGTCGGCGGTGGTGCGGTCCATGGCGTCGCGGACCAGCAGGACGGCCCTGTCGTCGGGGAGTTCGTAGAGGTCTTCGTGGGTGCTCATGGCGTCTCCTCAGTTCTCCGTGGCGTAGATGTGGGCGTCGCCGAGCTGCGTCCGCAGCCTGGCCAGGGCGCGCGAACACTGGCTCTTGACCGTTCCCTCGCTGCACCGCAGCAGCTCGGCGACCGTGCCGACGCCGAGGTCCTCCCAGTAGCGCAGGACGACCATGGCCCGGGCCCGCGGCGGCAGCTGGTCCAGGGCGGCGAGCAGGGTCACGCGCAGCTCGGCGTGTTCGGCCGGCGGCGGCACGTCGGCGTGCCGGTGCGCCAGGAGGTCGCGCAGGCGCCGGCGTCGCTCGGCGAGGAAGGTGCGGGTCAGCACGGTCCTGGCGTAGGCGTCGGGACTGTCGGCGGCGGACACCTTCCGCCAGTGCTGGAACAGCTTCGCCAGCGTCGTCTGGGTCAGGTCGCGTGCGCCGTCGGCGTCCCCGCACAGCAGGTACGCGGTGCGGTACAGCTTGCGCTGACCGGCCCGGGCAAAGGCCTCGAAGTCGTGCTCGGTGCCTGGTGGCATCCGCCCTCCCCTTCACATCGTGTCTCTCACCCCTGTCCTGAGCACTGCCGCGCGGGAAAGGTTGAGAACGAATTCCGGGAAGGAGGCGTTTGCCGGGTGTAGGCCCGCTGTCGGTCCGCCGTCCGCACGCCTCGGCACAATGGACGGCATGAACCTCACAGTCGGCTTCGACCTCGACATGACCCTCATCGACTCGCGCCCCGGCATCAAGGCCGCCTACCAGGCGCTTTCGGCCGAGACGGGTACGTTCATCGATGCCGACGAGGCCGTCACGCGGCTCGGACCGCCGCTCGACGAGGAGCTGGCGCACTGGTTCCCGCAGGCCGAGATCCCGGCCATGGCGGACCGCTACCGTGAGATCTACCCCACGTACGCCATCGAGCCGACCCCGGCGATGCCGGGCGCCCGCGAGGCCGTGGAGGCCGTTCGGGCCCTCGGCGGTCGCGCGATCGTGGTCACCGCCAAGCACGAGCCCAACGCCCGCCTGCACCTGGCGCACCTCGGCATCGAGCCGGACGCCGTGATCGGTTGGCTGTGGGCGGAGGCCAAGGCGGGTGCGCTGCGCGAGTACGGGGCGCAGGTGTACGTCGGCGACCACGTGGGCGACGTACGCGGGGCCCGTACGGCCGGTGCGCTGTCGGTGGCGGTCCCGACGGGCCCGTGCCCGGAGCCGGAGCTGCGCGCGGCCGGCGCCGACGTGGTCCTGCCGGACCTGACCGCGCTGCCGCAGTGGCTGGCGCAGTACGTGGCGGCGGCGCAGCCCGTCTGAGACCGGTGGGTGCCTCAGGCAGCCTGTGAGGCGCGGGCGGCCCGGCGCTGGGCCGCGGCCGAGCGCAGCACGCCCGCCGCCGAGATGGCGAAGCCGACGCCCATGAGCATGCAGACGGCCCACGCGTACGACGGGAACGGGTCGATGTCGAGGAAGAGCGGGGCCATCGTCACCAGCGTGGCGACGGCACCGGCGATGAACACGATGCCGCCGGCCTTCACCAGTGCGTCGCCGGGTCGTGCTTCGTCGGGGGAAGAGGAGTCAGTCACCGCACCAGGGTAGTTCCCGGGTCGTGGCGGGTCCCTTCCCGGTGTTTCCCGCAAGGGTCGAGATCCGGGCAGGGGGTGTTCGGCCATGCTTGACGGGCCGCAACTCAGGGGAGACTCTTCACAGCGAGAGCAGGCAGTAACGGCCCAGGTACATGGATACCCTGACCTGCTGAGACATGTTGGTTCGGTTCCGGGTATGTGAGACGGGGTGCGTGCTTTGCCCACCGGCAAGGTCAAGTGGTTCAACAGTGAGAAGGGCTTCGGCTTCCTCTCCCGCGACGACGGCGGCGACGTCTTCGTCCACTCGTCGGTGCTCCCCGCCGGGGTCGATGCCCTCAAGCCCGGCCAGCGCGTCGAGTTCGGCGTCGTCGCCGGCCAGCGCGGCGACCAGGCCCTTTCGGTGACCGTGCTCGACCCGGCTCCGTCCGTCGCGGCCGCGCAGCGGCGCAAGCCCGACGAGCTCGCCTCGATCGTGCAGGACCTCACGACGCTGCTGGAGAACATCACGCCGATGCTGGAGCGGGGCCGCTACCCCGACCGGACGCACGGCACGAAGATCGCCGGACTGCTGCGCGCGGTCGCCGACCAGCTCGACGTCTGACGGCCGGTCCCACAGGTACGCACTTCCGCGCCCCGCCACTCGAAAGAGCGGCGGGGCGCGGTCGTTCTCGCGGACGCGGAGCGCGTGCCTACGGGAAGTCGAGCGCGCCCGGCGCGATGGCCGGCACCAGCCCCTCGGCGGCGGCCCGGGTCAGCAGGCCGCGCACGGCCGCGTACCCGTCCTCGCCGAGCCCGGCCGTGAACTCGTTGACGTACAGGCCGATGTGCTGGTCGGCGACGGCCGGGTCCAACTCCTGCGCGTGGGCGCGGACGTACGGGCGGGAGGCCTCCGGGTCGTCCCAGGCCATCAGGACCGAGGCGCGGGCCGACTCGGCCAGCGCCCGCAGGGTCTGCGCACCCAGCGAGCGCTTGGCGATGATCGCGCCGAGCGGGATCGGCAGGCCCGTCGTGGACTCCCAGTGCTCGCCCATGTCGGCCAGGCAGTGCAGCCCGTAGTCCTGATAGGTGAACCGGGCCTCGTGGATGACCAGTCCGGCGTCCACCCGGCCGTCGCGCACCGCCGGCATGATCTCGTTGAACGGCAGCACGACGACCTTGCCGACCCCGTCGGGCAGCACGTCCGCCGCCCACAGCCGGAACAGCAGGTAGGCGGTGGAGCGTTCGCTGGGCACGGCGACGGTCCTGCCCGTGAGGTCGAGGCCCGGTTCCCGGGTCAGGACCAGGGGGCCGCAGCCGCGGCCCAGGGCGCCGCCGCAGGGGAGCAGCGCGTACTCCTCCAACACCCACGGCAGGACGGCGTACGAGACCTTCAGCACGTCGAGCTCGCCGCGCTCGGCCATGCCGTTGGTGATGTCGATGTCGGCGAAGGTGACGTCGAGGGCGGGTGCCCCGGGTACCCGGCCGTGTGCCCACGCGTCGAAGACGAAGGTGTCGTTGGGGCAGGGCGAGTAGGCGATCCCGAGCGGCTCAGTGCTCATGACGTTCTCCCCAGTTCGCGAGTACGGGGCCCAGTGCGCGGAAGCCGACGGCGAGCGCGGCGAGCGCGTCCCCGATCCGCCAGGCGGCGCGGTCGCGCGGGCCCACGGCGTTGGACACGGCGCGGATCTCCAGTACGGGCAGCCCGTGCGCTGCGGCCGCCTCCGCGACTCCGAAGCCCTCCATGGCCTCGGCTCCGGCCAGCGGGTGCCGGGCGGCGAGCTCGCCGGCCCGGGCGGCGGTGCCGGTGACGGTGGAGACGGTCAGTACGGGCGCGAGCAGCGCGCCGGTTGCCTCGGCGGCGCGGGCGGCGAGCTCTGCGGGAGGCAGGTGCACGCTGTGCCCGAAGCCGAGGGCGGTGACGTCGAGGAAGCCGTCGGGGGTCTCGGCCCCCAGGTCGGCGGCGACGATGGCGTCGGCCACCACGAGGGAGCCGACGGGGGCGGCGGGCGCGAACCCGCCGCCGATGCCCGCGCTGACGACGAGGTCGTAGTCGGCGAGGGCCAGGGCGGTGGCGGTGCCGGCGGCTGCCGCGGCCGGCCCGACGCCCCCGACGAGCACGTCGAGGGCGATGCCGGGGAGGTCCCGCCGGGTCGTGCGGTAGCCACCGGGGAGGGTGCGCGACTCAGGGCCGGGGGTGTCCGGATGAGGGGTCAGGCCGGCGATGGCGGAGTCTGCCTCCGCCGCCACCGCGGTCACCACGAGCGCGCGCACCGGTGGCCGTCCGGTTACTTGAGCTTGAGGTTGAAGGTCCAGACGGCGAGCGGCTTGCCGTCCTCACCGGTCTGGAGGAAGGCGAGCTTCTTCGAGGACGGGGCCTCGCCCTGGCCGCCGGTCGCGAAGACGTCGGCGCCGGGGAAGCTGCGGTAGGTGTTCGACGAGGGCTCGGTGATCGGCTGGCCGTCCAGGATCGCCGACCACTTCTTGCCGTCCTCGACGACCTCCGGCTCGACACCCAGGCGCAGGGTGTCGCCGCGGCCGTACTCGATGGTCTTGGCGTCCTTGAGGCCGGTGAGGCACTCCTGGACCTTGTCCATGGACAGCGGCTCGCCACCGGAGTGGCAAGCGGCTTCGGCGGACACCGACGAGGTGCCGACCGTCACGGTCGCCAGCGGTGTCGGCTTGTCGCAGGCGGAGAGGAGGAGGAGGCCGGCGGACACGGCTCCGAGGGCCGCGACGCTGCGGCGGGCCCTACCCGAGAAAAGCGGTGCGGTCATGAGCCGAAGGCTATCGGGCCGGTCGGCTGCGCCGCTGCACGGGGTCCGGCCTGCGGTGTGGCGCGGCCCGGCCGGCCCGGCGCGCCCCAAGGACCGGGGCTCCGCCCCCGCGCCTCAATCGCCGGCGGGGCCGGATGAGGCCGCTGCCGTCCGCCAGGCGAGGCTCAGGGCTCCGGGGCTCCGCCCCGCACCCCGCTCCTCAAACGCCGGAGGGGCTGGATGTGGGTGCTGCCGTCCGCCAGGCGCGGCTGGATTGCCCGCAAGGCAATTTCAGCCTTGCCGGCGTTTGAGGCGCCGCCGGAGGCAATTGCAGCCCCGCCGGTGTTTGAGGCGCGGGGGCGGGGCGGAGTCACGGGGGGTTAGGCGACTCGGGGGGTTCGGGTGCCCGGTTGGGGGTGGCGGGGGGCCGTGAGGAGGCCGCGGAGGGCCATCGTCGTGCCGAGGGCGACCATCGCGGCGGCGACCGCCATGCCCAGGACCCCGTTCAGCGGCAGGACGATGCCGATCGCGCCGCCCAGCACCCACGCCACCTGGAGGAGGGTCTCCGACCGGGCGAAGGCGGAGGTGCGCACGGCCTCCGGCACGTCCCGCTGGATCATCGCGTCCAGCGACAGCTTCGCCAGCGCCTGGCAGAAGCCCGCCGTCGCGCCCAGGACGGCCATGAACAGCCCGCTGAAGAAGACCGCCGCCAGGATCGCCACGGCGAGGGTGAGGGACAGCACCGCCGCGATGATCGCCTCCGGCGCCCGCGCCCGCAGCCACGCCCCCGCCGCAGTCCCGCACGCGTTGCCGATGCCCGCCGAGACGCCCACGATGCCCAGCGACACCGCCGCGCTCTGCCCCGGCATGGGGTGCTCGCGCAGCAGGAACGCCAGGAAGAAGATCAGGAAGCCGGACAGCGCCCGCATCGAGGCGTTGGCGAGGAGCCCGCACAGCACCGACCGGCTCACCGTCCGCAGACCCGGCCGCTTCGAGTGCGGCTCGTGCGTGGACAGCCGCGCCCGGCGCTCGCCCTTCGCCTCGTCCACCTTGTGCGGCAGCGTGAACGCCGCGACGGTCCCCCAGACGAACACGACCGCGGCCCCGTACAGCGGCCACTGCGGCCCGATCGCCTGGAGCCCGGCGCCCACCGGCGCCGCCACGCCCGTGGCCAGCAGACCGGCCAGCGTGACTCGGGAGTTCGCCTTGACGAGTGAGAACTTCGGTGGGAGGAGGCGCGGGACCACCGCGCTGCGCACGACCCCGTACGACTTGGACGCGACGAGGACCCCGAGCGCGGCCGGGTACAGCTGGATGCCGCCCGTGGCCACGGCGCCCGACATCATCAGCGCCAGCAGCGCGCGGGCCAGCATCGCGGCGGCCATGGAGGCCCGGCGGCCGTGCGGCAGCCGGTCCAGCAGCGGGCCGATCACCGGGGCCAGCACGGTGAAGGGCGCCATCGTGATGCCCAGGTACAGGGCCACTCGGCCGCGGGCCTCGTCCGTGGGGACCGAGAAGAACACCGTCGAGGCCAGCGCCACGGTGATGAGCATGTCGCCGGCGCCGTTGATGGCGTGCAGCTCGATGAGTTTGCCGAGGCCCGATTCGCCGGCCCCGTGCGCGTGCGTGGCCCGCCGGATCCCGCGCGCCGTACCGGTGAACGGGGTGTGCAGGGCACGCCCCAGGGCCCGGCCGGCCCGCCTGGCCGGTCCCGAGCCGTCGCCGGACGACCGTGCGGGTGCCACGTGGCCATACTGCCCCACCCCGCCCTCCGGCAGCCCTCCCGGCGCGTCGCCGTGGCGGCCCGGCCGGTCTCCGGGGCCGTTCCATGTCCGCGAATCGGACCTTGCATGTGGGCCGGAGGCTTCGGAGGAGGTAGCGTGCGTAGCGCGCCACCGGCGGTTGCTCCTGGCCGCGCGCCTCTTCGCGATCCCGCAGAATGGATCGCATAAAGGTGCGCCCGGAGTCCGATCGGGTGCGGACGTCGACGCGGCCCTCTGGTCCGCTCCGCCCGCGCCACGTACGGACGGCACCGACGGGTCGTTGTGGACGACAGTACGGACGGCGCACACGTGAGACGGCGTAGGAGAGAACGAGAAAAGTGAGTGCTGCGACGACGCGAAGCCGTACCCCGCGTACCCCCGACCGCCTGTGCGTCGAGGCGGTGGACCTCGCCCGCGCGTCGGCCGAGGAGGCCGCGTACCCCGGTGTGGTGGGCGAGCACGTCTCCGCCGTAGCGGAGGGCGACCGGGTCGTCACTCACTTCTTCGAGTGCAAGGAACCGGGCTACCGCGGCTGGCGCTGGGCCGTCACCGTGACCCGCGCCTCCCGCGCGAAGAACGTCACCCTCGACGAAACGGTGCTGCTGCCCGGCGACGACGCGCTGCTGGCGCCGGAGTGGGTGCCGTGGAGCGAGCGGCTGCGCCCCGGCGACATGGGCCCGGGCGACCTGCTGCCCACCGACGCGGAGGACCTGCGGCTGGAGCCGGGCTGGTCGGGCGAGGACGCCCCGCCGCCGAACTCCGTCGTTTCCACCGAGATGGCCGAACTGGTCGAGGCCGAGGACGCCGACGTCACCGACCGCACGGTGGTCCCGGCCCGCGGTTCGATCACCGCGGTGGCCGAGGAGCTGGGCATGCGCCGGGCCCGGGTCCTGTCCCGGTACGGGCTGCACAGCGCGGCCGACCGCTGGGACGACTCCTTCGGTGCGAAGACCCCGATGGCGCAGGCGGCGCCCGCCTCGTGCGTCTCGTGCGGTTTCCTGGTCGCGATCGGCGGCTCGCTGGGCCAGGCCTTCGGCGTCTGCGCGAACGAGTTCTCCCCGGCCGACGGCCGCCTGGTCTCCCTGTCGTACGGCTGCGGCGGCCACTCGGAGGCCGCGGTCATGCCGAAGCCGCCGCGGCCCGCGCCGCCGGTGCTCGACTCGATGGCCTCGGACGAGTTCCCCCTGCACCCCGCCCCCGCCGCGGACACCGGCTCGGTGCCGCCGGCGGACATCCAGGCCGCGGACCTGGGTCACTCGTAAGGTCGGTCCGCCACCCGGCCCGGCGGCGTACCCTCGCGGCATGGGGGACGCCGACATGGACATGGTGGGGATGACCGGCCGGGTGACCGGGACGGTCGGGCCGGGCCTCGTGGGCGAGGTCATCGTACGGATCCGGGGCGGGGCGGAGCACTTCCTCGCCCACCCGGTGCCGGGCGCCGGGCCGCAGCGGCTGGGCGTCGGAACGGTGGTGACGATCGTCGAGTACCAGCCGCCGCGCACCGTCTACGTGATGGCCGTCTACGACGTCTGAGCCGTTCCTGAGCTGTATGTATCAAGATGGCGATAAGAATCCGCCAACGCCTTCCCGGCCGGCCCGGGCAGGCGCAGACTCGCCCTCGTCGGTGCCGAACGGCACCGGAATAAGGGGGCGTTGCCGATGGCTATCGGCGTCGTGGCGGGAGTCGTTCTCGCCGCAATCGTGGCTCTGATCGGCCTGTTCAAGCTCATGTGGCGGGTGGCCGAACCGAACGAGGCTCTCGTCATCTCCGGCTCCACGCACCGGACCGAGGGGCTCGGCGAGGGCATGGGGTTCCGGATCGTCACCGGGCGCGGGACGCTCGTCGTGCCGGGCGTGCAGGCCGTGCGGAAGCTGTCCCTGGACCTCAACGAGACGCAGCTCGTCGTCGACTGCGTGACGCACCAGGGCATCCCGCTGCGGGTCAAGGGCGTGGTCATCTTCAAGATCGGCGACGACCTCGTGTCCATCGCCAACGCGGCGCGCCGTTTCCTCGACCAGCAGAAGATGATGCCGGAGCGGGTGCACATCGTCTTCGCCGGTCATCTGCGGTCCATCGTGGGCGGTCTGACGGTCGAGGACATGATCCGCGACCGGGAGAAGCTGACCGGGCAGACCCGGGCGGCCTGCGGTACGGAGATGGAGAAGCTGGGCCTCATCGTGGACTCGCTCCAGATCCACGAGATCGAGGACCCGACGGGCTACATCAAGAACCTGGCGATGCCGCACGCGGCCGCCGTGCAGCGGGACGCGCGGATCGCGCAGGCCGAGGCGAACCGGCTGGCGACGGAGGCCGAGCAGACCGCGTTCGCGCGGATGGCGGAGGCCACCCGGGACAGCGAGATCCTCCAGGCCGGCTACCAGGCCGAACGGGACAAGGCGGCGGCCACCGCCCGCCAGGCGGGCCCGCTCTCGGAGGCGGCGGCGCGCCAGGAGGTCGTGGTCCAGGAGACCAAGGTGGCGGAGCTGGAGGCGCACCGGCGGGAGCAGCAGCTCCAGGCGGACGTGCGCAAGCCGGCCGACGCGAAGGCGTACGAGATCCGGACCCGGGCCGAGGCGGAACGCGACGCGCGGATCTCGTCGGCCCAGGCGAAGGCGCGGGAGACGGAGCTGGCGGCGGCCGCGGAGGCGACCCGCGTCAAGACGGCGGCGACCGCCGACGCGGCGGCCACGGAGGCCCGCGGTCTGGCGACCGCGACGGCGACGCGGGCGACGGGTGAGGCGGAGGCGGCGGCGACGCAGGCGAAGGGTCTCGCCGAGGCGGCTTCCGCCAAGGCGAAGGGTCTCGCCGAAGCGGAGGCGATCAAGGCGCGGGCCGCGGCGCTGGCGGAGAACCAGGAGGCGGTGGTCGCGCAGCAGCTGGCGGAGAACTGGCCGGCGATCGTGGAGGCCGGTGCGGGGGCGTTCGGGAACGTGGAGCACATGGTGCTGCTGAACGGGGCGGAGGGGATGTCGGAGATGTTCGCGAAGGCCCTGTCCATGGGCGGCGCGGGCCTGGGCGTGGCCCGCCAGCTCCTGGCCTCGATGTCCCAGCCCCCGACCGACGCCGCTCCCGCCGTCCCTGCCCCGGCGGCCCCGTCCCTCAACGGGAGGGTCCCGATCCACGAGGAGTGACCACCGACGGGCCCGGGCGGGCCGGGACGCCGCAGCGCGCGCCCTGAGCCCCGCCCGGCACGCTCGGGGCTCGGCCCCGTGCCCGGCGGCGCCGCCGTGGCTGGGAGTGCCGCTGCGCGGCACCCGGGGCTCCGCCCCAGACCCCGCGCCTCAAACGCCGGCGGGGCTGGATTCGGCTGCTGCCGTCCGCCGGGCGCGACTGGATTGCCCGCAGGGCAATTTCAGCCCCGCCGGCGTTTGAGGCGCCGCCGGAGGCAAACCCAGCCCCGCCGGCGTTTGAGGCGCGGGGGTTCGGGGGCGGAGCCCCAGGGGTGGACCGGGAGGGGTCAGTCGGACCGGCCGCGGCGGCGGAGCAGGCGTTTGGCGGCGAAGACCAGCGCGAACGCCACCGCCAGGACGGCGGCGCCCTTCGTGAAGCTGCCCTGCGGCTCCGCGGCGGCGGGCGCGCCCGGGGCGGCCGGGGCCGCGGAGGCCGAGGGGGACGGGGTCGCGGAGGGGACCGGGACCGCCACCACGCGGCTGTTCACGCCCTCCGACCCGAACATCAGCGTCCGCCCGTCCGGCGTGTACGTCACCGACTCCGCCTGCCCCTGCCACGGCGCGTCGACCCGCTCGCCCTCACCCTCCGGCCGCCCGTCCTTGAACGGGTACGTACGGGCCATGAAGTACCCGCGCAGGGTCAGCCGCGCCCCGTCGGGGGAGAACGCCCCGTCCGTCACCCACGGCACGTCCGCGACCCGCCGGAACACGTTCGACGAGCCCGTCGACAGCTCCGCGGGGCCCTCGTACAGGCCGCCCTTGCTCTCGTCCTTGCTCGCGATGTACACCCGGCCCGTCACCGGATGCACCATCAGCGCCTCCGCGTTCCGAGGCCCGTCCGCGTACCGCACGGTGAACTGCGTCGCCTTGACGGTGACGTCGGCCAGTTCCTTCGGCTCCTCGAAGCGGTAGATCCACACGTGGTCCCAGGTGCCGTTCAGGTTGTCGCCGATGTCCCCGAGGTACAACTGCCCGTCCGGACCGAGGGAGATGGCCTCGACGTCGCGCGGCTTCCCGATGCCCGTCAGGGTGACGCGGGCCACCGTCTTCCCGGTCGCCGAGTCCACGGCGTAGACGTACGGGCCGTCGTCGCTGTCGTTGTGCGTCCAGTACACGCCCGGGTGGATCCGGCTGGCCGCGAGCCCGCTCGACTCCTTGATCCGGGGGTCCGTGATGGTGAACGAGGACGCCCCCGGCGTCCCCGAGGCGACGGCCGCCGAAGGCAGCACGGCGAGGGCGGTGGCGACGGCCGCCACGGCGGCGGATGACAACGGCAGCATGCGCATCCTCCCAGCCTGCCGGCCCGCACCGCGTGTCCGGCATCACAGCTGCTCACGGCGGGCGATCCGCGATGATGACCGGATGCGTTTCATGTTCGTCGGCGACTCCATGACCATCGGACGCGCCGGCGATTACACCTGGCGCCACCGGATGTGGCAGCACCTCGACGCCACCTTCGGCGGCCCGTACGAGATCGTCGGCCCGCGCGACGAGTTGTACGAGGGGTCCACCGAGTACGCCGACCCGGGCTTCCCCGAGCACGCCCGCCGGCACCTCGCCGGCTGGGGCGAGGGCTGGCAGCACATGGCGCCGCTCATCGGGCCCGCCGTGCGGGACTGCGGGGCGGACGTCCTGCTCGTCTCCCTCGGCCTGATCGACCTCGGCTTCTACACGAAGTCCGACGAGACCGCCGCCAACGCCCGCCGCTTCATCGCCGAGGCCCGCGCCGCCCACCCGGGCGTACGGATGGTGCTCATGCCGGTGATACCGAACGTCCGGGCCGAGGAGGACGCGCCCTTCGCGGCCGAGGTCGACCGCTTCAACGAGCTCCTGGCGAAGGCGGTGGCGGACCTGACGACGGACGCCTCGCCCGTCCTGCTGGCCGCGCGTCCGGCCGCGTACGACATCCACGCCGACACCTACGACGGCACGCACCCCAACGCCTCCGGCGAGCACCGCCTGGCGGGCGAGTTCGCGGCGGTGCTGCACCAGGCCTGGGGCATCGGCGGTCCCTACCGGCCCCGGGCCTGAGAACCGCGGTCGGCGGCCACCGGGTGACATCGGTGGGGTCGGACCCACAGCGGCCCTAAGCGGTCTCGGCCGCGCCCGTACCCGCACCCGCACCCGCACCCGCACCCGTACCGTCGTTCACGTCCGCCGCCGGCTGTCGCTGCGCCCGCCTGGTCTCCCTCAGGTAGTCCAGGGCCTGCTTCCGGGACACCTCGCCCAGCAGCCGGCCCTCGTGCAGCCCGCGGCGCGCTTCGTTGCGGGCGTTGACGAGCGCCTCGGCCCGCAGCACCAGCAGGCCGCCGAACAGCAGGGTGCCGGCCACCCACCAGGGCGCGTCGGCCACGACGCCCAGCGTGGCGGTGGACAGGCCGCCGAGGGAGGCGAGAAGGCGGGAAACGGTCATCGGTGGACTCCTCGAAGGACGTGCGGGCAGGGGCACTTCGGCGGATCCGCCAACGAATGCTTCGAACATGGCGGTTGGCCGTACAAGCGCGGCCCGGCTCGCCAAGATGGGTGCTCCGGGCAGCGGCGGAGCCCCGGCACCACGGCCGGCGACGACTTCCGCCGAGGACTTTTCTATGCCCGTCACAAGCGGCTGACCAGGGGCTTCGGGCATCCATGAACGCGTGAACGCCCATGAACGGTCCTTGAACGAGGAGTGTGAATGGCAGGAGTCGGAGGCAACCGCCCGAAGGGCCCGCAGCGCCCCGATCCGGCAGCGGCCCCACCCGAAAAAGTGCCCTGGGCGGACCTCATGCTCGGGGTGTACGACGAACTCTGGACGGCGCCGCCACCGGCGGAACGCCTCTCGGTCAACGCGATGGCCCGCCAGGCGCACATGGCCTCCGGCACCGCGTCGGAGATCTTCTCCGGCAAGAGGGATCCCGACCTGAAGTACTTCCTCGCGCTGGTCCGGGTGCTCGGCGGCGACCCCGGCACGTGGGAGCCGCGCTGGCACCGCGCCGCCGCCCGGGCGGCGGCGATCGAGGCCGGCGAGCCGCTGCCCGACCCGCTGCCCGGGGTCGAGGGCGAGGCCCCCGGCGAGGAGGGCGGGGAGGAGGCGCCGCCGCCCCTGTCCGGCCCCGGTACGGAGCTGCCCCGCTACCCCGTCCGCCGCTTCCTGCGGGCCCTCCTCGCAGGGCTGGCCGCGGTGTTCACGTTCCCGATGCGGCTGCGCAGGGACAAGGCCGCCGTGCGGATGCAACGCCGGCTGATCAAGGCGTTCATGGAACGGGCGGCCAAGGACTTCCGCCGCGCCGAGACCCACTACTACATCGAACCGCGGTTCGTGATCCTGGAGGAGGCGGAGCCCGAGCCGGCCCCCGGAAGCCGACGGCGGGCCAGGAGCGTGCGGCGGACCGCGCCCGAGCGGGTCGCCACTGACGTGCGCGACGTCCGTACGTTGTACGGGGCCAGGGACGAACTGGTGCTGCTGGGCAAGCCCGGCATGGGCAAGACCACGCAACTGGCCCGGCTCGCCCACCGGCTGGCCGAGGAGGCCCTGGCCGGCGGCGACGGCACGGACCCCGCCCACATCCCGGTCTACCTGCGCCTCTACAGCTACCGGGGCGAGGCCGTCGAGGACTGGCTCGCCACCGAGATGAGCAGGATCCAGGGCGTCTCGACGGTCCTCGTACGCAGCTGGCTGGAGCAGCACCTGCTGCTCCCGGTGCTGGACGGCCTGGACGAGGTCCCGCGGGTGCACTGGCGCAAGTGCGTCAAGGAGCTGCGACGGCTGCGGGAGCTCTGCCCGGGCATGGCCGTCGGCTGCCGCACGGACGAGGGCGATCTGCAACGGCTGGCCCAGAGCCTGCGCGCGCTGCGCTACGTCGAGATCCAGCCGCCGGAGCGGGGACAGGTGGAGGCCTTCCTCAACGCCAACAGGGCGGCCCTCGCGGACGTGCACGCGGCGCTGGAGGAACGTCAGAGCCTGTGGCAGCTGCTGCAGTCGCCGATGATGCTCAACATCATCTGCGTCACCTACGCCAACCGGTCCGCGGACGACCTGCGCGTGGAGGGCAGCGTCGAAGACCGTCAGAGCCGGATCTTCGACGCCTACGTCGGGACCTGCCTGCGGCGCGCGCGCCCGCGGCCGGACGACGCCCCGCACCGGACGCTGACCTGGCTGACGTGGCTGGCCCGGACGCTCACCGAACGCAAGGAGCAGGTCCTGTACCTGGACCGGCTGGACCTGAGCTGGCTGTCACGTCGGGAGGCGATCCTGCCGAAGGTCGTGCCGACCGTGGTCATGGCGTCCTGTTCCCTGGCGGTGCCCGTGCTGTGGCTGGCGGCGGCGAACCGCGCGGGGGTGCTGCACGCCGACGTTCCGTCCGCCGCGGTCGTGGCCCTGGCCATGGTGGCCAACACCGCGACGCAGGCGTACCGGTCGGAAGAGCACTTCCTGACGCTGCCGGAGGAGACGAGGGTGGGTGAGAAGCACCGCGGGGCCCTGACGATCCCGATCGTGAACAACGGCGGGGCGATGATGCTCATCCTGGTCCTGATGATGCTGACGGGCGTCGACCTGTCGTCGTCGGCGGCGTTCGTGGTGGGGCTCGCCTACCTGTGGGTCAGCACCACCCAGATGGAAGGGGCGCTCACCGACGTGTTCTCGCCCGTGGAGCAGCTGCGGTGGACGTGGCGCAGGAGCGAGCGGGCCATGTCGGAGGGCGTCATCCCCGTGAAGCGCATGGTGCTGTCCGCCGTCATGTGGACGTCCATCGGGCTCCTGGTCGGGCTCGTCGTCCACCTGGTCTGCCCGGAGCCCGACTGGATCGCCCCCGTCGCGGCCTTCGTCCTGGGCACCTTCTACATCTTCGGCAACCAGTTCGAACCCTCCTTGCAGGACCGGCGCCCCCGCCCCAACGAGGGCATCCGCCGTACGGTCCGCTTCTCCCTGTTCCACGGGTTCGCCGGTCTGGCCCTGGCGGCCGCGTTCGTGACGACGCTCATCGCCCTGGCCTCCCCCGACCGGGACCTGCGCCGCGCGGCCTTCGTCGCGGGCCTGTTGGGCACGCTGTTCGCGGTGGTCCGCGGCTTCCGGTACGGGGGTCTGGCGGTCGTACGCCACTGGACGATCCGCGCGGTCCTCGCCCACCGGGGCCGCACCCCGTACCGCTACGGGCGCTTCCTGCACACCGCCGAGCAGCGCGTCCTGCTCTTCCGCACGGACAGCGGGTACTTCTTCCCGCACAGCCTCGTACAACGCCATCTCGACACCACCGCCGAGAAGTTGATGGAGCGCGTGGGACCCTTGCCTTGAGCGCACTCGAAGCGTTTGTCTGGTGCCCATGAAGTACACGCAGCTCGGACGCACCGGACTCAAAGTCAGCCGACTCGTTCTCGGCACGATGAACTTCGGTCCCCAGACAGACGAACCGACGAGCCACTCGATCATGGACTCCGCGCTCGACGCGGGTCTGAACTTCTTCGACACCGCCAATGTGTACGGGTGGGGTGAGAACAAGGGCCGTACCGAGGAGATCATCGGCACCTGGTTCGCGCAGGGCGGTGGCCGGCGCGAGAAGACGGTCCTGGCCACCAAGGTCTACGCCTCCATGTCCCGCGAGGGCGAGACCTGGCCGAACGAGGACCGGCTGTCGGCGCTGAACATCCGCCGTGCCGTCGAGGCCAGCCTCAAGCGGCTCCAGACCGACCACATCGACGTCTACCAGTTCCACCACGTCGACCGCCTGACCCCCTTCGAGGAGATCTGGCAGGCCGTCGACGTACTGATCCAGCAGGGCAAGATCCTGTACGCGGGCTCCTCCAACTTCCCCGGCTACAAGATCGCCCAGGCGAACGAGACGGCCGCCCGGCGCGGGATGCTCGGACTGGTCACCGAGCAGTGCCTCTACAACCTCGCCGAGCGGCGCGCGGAGATGGAGGTCATCCCGGCGGCCCAGGAGTACGGCCTCGGGGTCATCCCGTGGTCGCCGCTGCACGGCGGCGTACTCGGCGGGGTCATCAAGAAGGAGGTCGAGGGCGGCCGCCGCGCCTCCGGGCGCTCCGCGGACGCGCTGGCCAACAGCTCGACACGGGCGCAGATCCAGGCGTACGAGGACCTGCTCGACAAGCACGGCCTGGAGCCCGGCGAGACCGCCCTGGCCTGGCTGCTCACCCGGCCGGGCGTGACGGGCCCCATCGTCGGCCCGCGCACCGCCGAGCAGCTGGAGAGCGCCCTGCGGGCGCTGGAGCTGGAGCTGAGCGAGGAGCTGCTCGCCGCGCTGGACGAGATCTTCCCCGGCCCGGGACCGTCGCCGGAGGCCTTCGCCTGGTGATCGGCCCGGGGCGTCAGGGGGTCGTGGCGGGCGCGCCGGCCGTCACTGGCCGACGGCGGCTGCCACGGCCACGACGACGAACATCAGCACGAGCACACCGGCCATCACACGGTTTCTGGTTTTGGGATCCACCCGTCGAGCCTAACCGCTCCCCTCGGGTCGTCCTTCCAGGGGCCAGGCCGCGACGGTCTCGTAGCGGGGCTGCTCCCCGGGGATCCCGCTCGTGGGCAGGTTGCTGCGGACCAGGCTCAGCTCGGTGACCGACCAGGCGGTCCCCTCGAAGGAGGCGAGTCCCTCCAGGTAGGGCCGCAGGTCGTCGCCGGAGCCCTGCTCGGGGTGGTCGCGCCGGATGTCACGGCTGCGGCCGAGGGTGAGGTGCGGGGTGTACCGGTGGTGCCGGCCCATCGGCACCCCGGCCCGCCGGGCGGCGGCCTCGGCGCGCTCGGAGAGCATCCGCATCGCGTCGATGCCCCCGGCGGCCCCGACCCACAGCGCACGGTCCCCGAAGTGCCCGGCGCCGTGCAGGCGCAGGGGGAAGGGGGCCGTGCGGTGGGCGGCGCGTTCCAGGCGGGTGTGCAGTTCGGGGAGCACCTCGTCCCGTACCTCGCCGAGGAAGGCGAGCGTGAAGTGCCAGCCGGCCTGGCCGGTCCAGCGCAGGCGGTCGTCCCGGAGGCCGCTGATGGCCTCGGCGAGCTCCTCCGCCGCGGAGGCCGGCGGCAGCACGGCGACGAACAGTCTCATGCCCCGAGCCTAGCGGCGCCGCCGGTCCGTGGGAGCTGCCGCTGTCCGCCGCCGGGGTGGCGCCCCGGTGGGAGTGCCGCTGCGCGGCACCTGGGGCTCCGCCCCAGACCCCGCTCCTCAAACGCCGGAGGGGCTGGATTCGGCTGCTGCCGCCCGCCAGGCGCGGCTGGATTGCCCGGAGGGCCATTTCAGCCCCGCCGGCGTTTGAGGAAGGGGGCACCTCCCAGCGGTAGCTGGGGGAGGGTCTGGGCGGAGCCCAGGGTGCCGCGCAGCGGCATCTTCGGCCCCGCCGGGAGAGGGGCGGGGCCCCGGGAGGCGGGGCCGCAAGGGCTACGCGGCCGGGACCAGTTCGCGGCGGTGCGGGGAGGGGACGAAGGCCACCCCGTGGCGGGAGACGCTCAGGCGGAGGTTGCCCACCCGGGCCAGGACCACCGCGATGGCGACGGACGCGGCCAGCGACACCGCCCCACCCGCCGCCATGCCGACCCGCGCACCGTACGTGTCCGTGATCCAGCCCACGAGCGGCGCACCCACCGGCGTCCCGCCCGTGAACACCATCATGAACAGGGCCATGACCCGCCCCCGCATCTCCGGGTCGGTGGCCATTTGCACGCTGGAGTTGGCCGTGACGTTGACCGTCAGTCCGAACAGCCCGATCGGCACCAGCAGCGCCGCGAACAGCCAGAACCCCGGTGCGAAGGCCGTCACGATCAGCAGGACCGAGAACAGGACGGCGGCCGCCGTCAGCAGCCGCAGCCGGGAGAGCCCGCGCCGGGCGGCGAGCAGCGCGCCCGCCAGGGAGCCGGCCGCGATCAGGGTGTTGAAGAGTCCGTACGTGCCCGCGTCCCCGTGGAAGACGTCGTCGACGAACGCCGACAGCCAGATCGGGAAGTTGAACCCGAAGGTGCCGATGAAGCCGACCAGCACGATCGGCCAGATCAGCTCGGGCCGTCCGGCGACGTACCGCAGGCCCTCGCGCAGCTGCCCCTTCGTACGGGGCTGAGGCTCGACCGGGTGCAGTTCGTCCGTGCGCATCAGCAGCAGGCCGATGACGGGGGCGGCGAAGGACAGTCCGTTCAGCAGGAAGGCCCAGCCGGAGCCGACGGCGGTGATCAGCACACCGGCGACCGCCGGGCCGACCAGCCGCGCGGACTGGAAGTTCGCCGAGTTCAGGCTGACCGCGTTGGCCAGCTGCTTCTTGCCGACCATCTCCGGGACGAACGTCTGCCGCGCCGGGTTGTCCACGACGGTGACGAGTCCGAGGAGGAAGGCGGCGAGGTAGACGTGCCACACGTGGACGTGTCCCGCCAGGGTGAGCGCGGCGAGCGCGATTCCGGTGAGGCCCATCGCGCTCTGGGTGGCGATCAGCAGCGGCCGCTTGGGCAGCCGGTCCGCGAGTACGCCTCCGTAGAGGCCGAACACCATCATCGGCAGGAACTGCAGCGCGATGGTGATGCCGACGGCCGAGGCGGAGCCGGTCAGGGAGAGGACCAGCCAGTCCTGGGCGATGCGCTGCATCCAGGTGCCGGTGTTCGAGACGGCCTGGCCCGTGGCGAAGAGCCGGTAGTTCCGGATCCTCAGCGAGCCGAACATCGAGTTCTTCGAGTACTTCGAGCTCGCCGAGCTCGTGCCCGCGCGTGCATCGGCGGAGGTAGAGGGGGTGGATGTGTGGCCGGGTGCGGAGTCTGCTCCGTTTCCCGTACTCAAAAGCGTTCGCCTCCTGGCGTCGTCCTTACAGGTGCGCGAGCTTCTCCAGGACGGGTGCGGCCTCGCGCAGCTTGGCCCACTCCTCCTCGGTCAGCTCGGCCGCGAGCCCGGCCAGGAAGGCGTTGCGCTTGCGACGGCTCTCTTCGAGCATCGCCTCGGCCTCCTCGGTCTGGCGGACCACCTTCTGCCGGCGGTCGTCGGGGTGCGGCTCCAGCGTGACCAGGCCCTTGGCCTCCAGCAGTGCGACGATGCGGGTCATCGACGGCGGCTGTACGTGCTCGCGCCGGGCCAGCTCACCGGGGGTGGCCTGGCCGCAGCGGGCGAGGGTGCCGAGGACCGACATCTCGGTCGGGCTCAGCGACTCGTCGACGCGCTGGTGCTTGAGGCGCCGGCCCAGCCGCATGACGGCGGAGCGGAGGTCGTTCACGGCGGCAGCGTCGTCGCCATGGGAAAGGTCACGCATGTCCTTAGAATAACTCATTACTCTCCCTAAGGAACACCGGGTTCCCGTCCGCCCCCTCAGCCACATCGCGTCAGCCTTCACCAGGCCTTATCACTCGTAAGGGTGAGTGGGGCGTGGAAAGTGACACGCGTACACGCCCTGTGCCCCGACTCTTTCGGCATGGGGACACATGTGCTGAGCATGCGCATAGACGGGGAGCTCCTCGACAGGCTCCGGACTCATGCCGCCAAACGCGGAATGAGCGTCCAGGACTACGTGGTCCGGACGCTCATTCGCGACGACTTCGACGAGCGCTTCAAGGCGGCCGTCGACGAGACGGAGAAGTTCTACGGGCTGACGTGAGCCCGTGGACGAGGCCTTACGTGAGGCCCAGGGCGGGCATCGCGTAGTAGAAGACGAACACCGCCGACACGACGTACATGGGCATCGGGACCTCCCGGCCCCGGCCGGTCGCCAGCCGCAGCGCGCAGAAGCTCACGAAGCCGATGCCGATGCCGTTGGTGATCGAGTACGTGAAGGGCATCATCACCATGGCCAGGAAGGCCGGGACGGCGATGGTGAAGTCGCTCCAGTCGATGTCCTTGACCGATCCCGCCAGGATCAGGAAGCCGACCGCCACCAGGGCGGGAGTGGCCGCCTGGGACGGGACCATCGTGGCGAGCGGGGTGAGGAACAGCGCCACGGCGAAGAGACCGCCCGTCACGACGTTCGCCAGACCCGTGCGGGCGCCCTCGCCGACACCGGCAGTGGACTCCACGAAGCAGGTGGTCGCGGAGGAGGAGGTCGCGCCGCCCGAGGCGACGGCCAGGCCGTCGATCAGCAGGACCCGGTTGATCCCGGGGAACTCGCCGGTCTTCCTGTCGATCAGCTTCGCCTCGTCGCCGACGCCGAGGATCGTGCCCATGGCGTCGAAGAAGCAGGACAGCAGCACGGTGAAGACGAACAGGACGCCCGTCAGCACGCCCACCTTGCCGAAGCCGCCGAAGAGGCTGACCTGGCCGACGAGCCCGAAGTCGGGCGCCGCCACCGGGTTGCCCGGCCACTCGGGAACGGTCAGGCCCCAGCCGGAGTCCGGGAGCCCGACGATCAGCTGGACGACGACCGCGACGACGGTCATGGCCACGATGGAGATCAGGATCGCGCCGGGCGTCTTGCGGATCAGCAGCGCGAGGGTGAGGAGCACGCCGACCGCGAAGATCAGTACGGGCCAGCCGTGCAGGTGGCCGCCGGTGCCGAGCTGGAGCGGGACCGTGGTGTGCGCGGCGTCCGGGATGCGGGTGACGAAGCCGGAGTCGACCAGGCCGATCAGCATGATGAACAGGCCGATGCCGATGGCGATGCCCTTGCGCAGGCCGAGCGGGACGGCGTTCATGACCCGCTCGCGCAGGCCCGTCGCGACCAGCAGCATCACGACGAAACCGGCCAGGACCACCATGCCCATGGCGTCGGGCCAGCTCATGCGCGGGGCGAGCTGGAGGGCGACGACCGTGTTGACGCCGAGGCCGGCGGCCAGCGCGATCGGGACGTTGCCGATGACGCCCATGAGGAGGGTGGTGAAGGCCGCCGTCAGGACGGTGGCCGTGACCAGCTGCCCGCTGTCGAGCTGGTGCCCGTACATGTCCTTGGCGCTGCCGAGGATGATCGGGTTCAGCACGATGATGTAGGCCATCGCGAAGAAGGTGGCGAAGCCGCCGCGGATCTCGCGGCCGATCGTCGAGCCGCGCTCGGAGATCTTGAAGTAGCGGTCCATGGCGCCAGAGGGTTCCTGGGAGGAGGGCTCCGGACGGATGGCTTCGGGGGCGGGGGCCGAGGTGCTCATACGGTCCTCAAATGGGGGTTCATACGAAGAAAATGGGCCTGGCCCAAACCGTTTCAGTATGAACACATGAACGAAGGGCCGTCCATCTCCGCGCGTAGACCCCGCATCGCGGCGCCTAGACTTGGCGCATGGCGAAATGGACTCCGAAGCACGAGGCGCCCGAGCCCCTGGAGGGACCGGTCGTCGCGACCATCGTGGGCGGCACGATCATCTGGTTCGCCATGTTCCTCGCCCAGCTCCCCTTCTACGGCTGGTTCGCCGACCGGGACCTGCTGTGGTGGGTCTGGACCTGCGCGGCCGGCGGCTTCCTCGGCCTGATCGGCATCTGGTACGTCCGCGGCCGCGACGCCGCGCTCAAGCGTCATGCGGCGGAGGTCGCTGCGCGGGCCGGGCAGGCGGACCAGGCATAGCCCCGGCCTCCGGCCGGGCTCGCCTCAAACGCCGGCGGGGCCGGATTCGCCCGATGGCTACCAACGGACGATTCGGGTCATCCCGAAGTCGGATCTTCGCATCGCTCGGCGGGTAAAGCGTTCGAACCACGCTTAACGTCGAAACCATGACGCAGCGGGCGAGGATCGACCATGACGGGCCGGAGCCGGGCGACGCCGCGGGCGGGGGCGGCGGGGCCGCCATCGACGCGGGCGCCGAGCTCGACCCCGTGCACCCCGTGCGCCCGCCGGCGCCCCGGTTCAAGCCCGCCGGACTGACCACCGCAGAGGTCGCCGAGCGCGTCGCGCGCGGCGACGTCAACGACGTCCCCGTACGCAGCAGCCGTTCCACCGCCGACATCGTCCGCGCGAACGTCTTCACCCGCTTCAACGCCATCATCGGCGTCCTCTGGGTGATCATGTTCATCGTCGCGCCGATCCAGGACACCCTCTTCGGCTTCGTGATCATCGCGAACACCGGCATCGGCATCATCCAGGAACTGCGCGCCAAGAAGACCCTCGACGGCCTGGCCGTCATCGGCGAGGCCAAACCCAGCGTCCGCCGCGACGGCCGCACCGCCGAGATCTCCACCTCCGAGATCGTCCTCGGCGACGTCATCGAACTCGGACCCGGAGACAAGGTCGTCGTCGACGGCTCCGTCGGCGAGGCCGAGAGCCTGGAGATCGACGAGTCCCTGCTCACCGGCGAGGCCGACCCCGTCCTGAAGAAGCCCGGCGACCCGGTCATGTCCGGCTCCTTCGTCGTCGCCGGCGGCGGCGCCTTCACCGCCACCAAGGTCGGCCGCGAGGCCTACGCCGCCCAGCTGGCCGAAGAGGCCTCCCGCTTCACGCTCGTCCACTCCGAGCTGCGCTCCGGCATCTCGACCATCCTCAAGTACGTCACCTGGATGATGATCCCGACCTCGATCGGCCTGATCATCAGCCAGCTCGCCGGCAAGGACTCCAACCTCAAGGACGCCATCGCCCGTACCGTCGGCGGCATCGTCCCGATGATCCCCGAGGGGCTCGTCCTCCTCACCTCCGTCGCCTTCGCCATCGGCGTCATCCGCCTCGGCCGCAAGCAGTGCCTGGTCCAGGAACTCCCCGCCATCGAGGGCCTCGCCCGCGTGGACGTGGTCTGCCTCGACAAGACCGGCACCCTCACCGAGGGCGGCATGGACGTCACCGAGCTGCGTCCCCTCGGCGGGGCGGAACCCTCGTACGTCAAGAAGGTCCTCGGCGCCCTCGGCGAGTCCGACCCCCGCCCCAACGCCAGCCTCCAGGCGATCATCGACGCCTATCCCGACAGCGCGGAATGGCGCTGCACCGAATCGCTGCCCTTCTCCTCCGCCCGCAAGTACAGCGGCGCCAGCTTCAGCGAGGGCGACGGCGAGAACAACACCTGGCTGCTCGGCGCCCCCGACGTACTGCTGCCCGCCGGGGACCCGGCGCTCGACGAGATCAACGACCTCAACGAACAGGGCCTGCGCGTCCTGCTGCTCGCCCGCTCCGCCCGCGAACTCGACGACGAGGCCGTGGCCACCGGCGTGCGGCCGACCGCCCTCGTCGTCCTGGAGCAGCGACTGCGCCCCGACGCCGCCGACACCCTGCGCTACTTCGAGGACCAGAACGTCAAGGCCAAGGTCATCTCCGGTGACAACGCGATCTCCGTCAGCGCGGTCGCCGGGAAGCTGGGGCTGCCGGGCGCCGAGAACACCGTCGACGCCCGGCGGCTCCCCACCGAGCGGGCCGACATGGCCGAGGTCCTGGACGAGAACACGGTCTTCGGACGCGTCACCCCGCAGCAGAAGCGCGACATGGTCGCCGCCCTCCAGTCCAAGGGGCACACGGTCGCCATGACGGGCGACGGCGTCAACGACGTCCTGGCCCTCAAGGACGCCGACATCGGCGTCTCCATGGGCTCGGGCTCGGAGGCCACCCGCGCGGTCGCCCAGATCGTGCTCCTGAACAACAGCTTCTCGACGCTCCCCTCGGTGGTGGCCGAGGGCCGCAGGGTCATCGGCAACATCACCCGCGTCGCGACCCTCTTCCTCACCAAGACCGTCTACTCGGTCCTCCTGGCCATCCTGGTGGTCTGCTCGCGGGTCGAGTACCCCTTCCTGCCCCGCCACCTGACCCTGCTGTCCACGCTCACCATCGGCATCCCGGCCTTCTTCCTGGCCCTGGCGCCCAACAAGGAACGCGCGAAACCGCACTTCGTGAGGCGCGTGATGCGGTATGCGATCCCCGGCGGCGTGATCGCGGGCACGGCCACCTTCGTCTCGTACCTGATCGCCCGCGCGTACTACACGGGCCCGGACTCCCTCAACGCGGAGACCAGCGCGGCGACGCTGACCCTCTTCCTCACCTCGATGTGGGTCCTGGCGATCATCGCCCGCCCGTACACCTGGTGGCGGGTCGCCCTGGTCGGCGCGATGGGCGGCGCCTTCCTGATCGTCCTGGTCGTCCCGTGGCTCCAGGACTTCTTCCAACTGAAGCTGGTCGGCACCACGATGCCCTGGATCGCGGTGGCCATCGCCGCGGCGGCGGCCACCCTGATCGAATTCACCTTCCGCTGGGTGAACCGGAAGTTCCCGGCGTAGGGGACCGGCGCGGGGGCCGGTCCTCCCGGAGGGCATTGCCGTACCGGCCGCTTCCGACCGTGTCTGACTGTCATTCAGATCTTTATTCGAGCCGAACGTGCCGTGGGCAATCATGGCGGTCCATCAGCCGTATTCCCAGGGGGGGAATCCACCGAATGAAGCACACCCGTGCCTTACCCACAGCGGCTCTGGCGCTGACGCTGGGCCTGGCGGTGGCCGCACCGGCGACCGCCGCGGCCACTGCCGGCCCGGCCGCGCCCACGGTCAGCGCACCCCGGACCAGTCCGACCCCCGGCTTCGCCGGCGAGAGCCAGAGCTCCGACTGCTACAGGAACCCGTACACCGGCTCGGGGGCCGGTTGGGTCGGACTGGGTGACATCACCACCCGCGTCACCGCCGCGTCGCCGTCGGGCGCCCAGGTCCAGACGACGTTCCAGCTCTGGGACACCTCGTACGGCGGCAAGCGCACGGACTTCCCGACCTCGTGGTCCACCTGGCCCGAGGCCAGTGCGGTCGTCTCCCGCGACCTGCTCAAGGACGGCGGCCAGTACGCCTGGCGCGCCCGCGCGACCGACGGGAAGCTGACGAGCCCGTACACCGCCTGGTGCTACTTCCGTGTGGACCACACCCAGCCGACCGCGGAGGTCACCACCGACTCGACCCCGAAGAAGCAGGGCGTGGAGGCCACCTTCACCCTCAAGGGCTCCGACTCCGGTTCGGGGATCGCGTGCGCCCGCTGGCAGACGAGTCCCGTCTTCAGCGTCGGCTGGAAGTGCTCGGACGAGGCGACCGACTCCCACGTCGTACGTCTGACGGACGGTTCCGTCGACATCAAGGTCAAGCCCGCCGACTGGGGCGGCCAGTACGTCTATCTGCAGACGATGGACAACGCGGGCAACCTCGGCGAGGCCAACCTGTACTACTACGCGCAGGCGGACACCAGGCCCGCCGTCTTCGGCGACATCGACGGAGACCGTACGCCGGACGTCCTCGTCCCGGACACCGCGGGCAACCTCCGCAAGGCGGGATCGAACCCGCTGGACCCGGTCAACGCACACCGCCTGGCCGCCCCGGGCGGCAGCGGAAGCTGGGCCGGCGTCCAGTACACCCACCGCGGCAGCCTGACCGGCGGCCGGGTGGACGACCTGTTCGCCCACACCCCCGGGGGTCTCTCCCTCTACCTGTTCCGCAACAGCGGATCGGGCGCGTTCACGGACCAGGGCCCCATGATCCTCGACAAGCCCGAAGAATGCCTGAACACGGCAGGCGAGACGATCGATTGCGCGGCCCACGGCCTGGGGTCCGACTGGACCAAGGTCACGCAGATCGCCGCGTACGGCTCACCCACCGGTGACACCGCCGTCGACGGGGTCCTGCCGCGCACCTCGCTGCTGTTCGTCGAGAACGGTCGCCTGTGGCTGGCCAAGCGCGGCGGTGGGGGTCTGCAGTCGTTCGCCACGCTCATCTCCGGCAACGACACCCGCTGGACCGGCTACGAGCTGCTCACGCCCGGCTCCGCGCAGGGCACGGACTTCCCGACGCTGTGGGCCCGTTCTACGACGGACGGAGGCATACGAGCCTTCTCCATCACCGGCACCCCGGACGCCCCGGACTTCTCCGCCTTCGCCGACCCGGCCGCCGGCCCGGTACTGACCACCCTGGCTCCGGGCGCGCACCCGCGGATCGGCTCCGACGGTGACCTCACCGGCGACGGCCTCCCGGACCTCTGGTCGGCGGACGCCACCGGCAAGGTCACCGTGCTCCCCGGGAAGGGGACGAAGGCTCCCTTCCCGAACGTCACCGGTTTCTAGTCGAACCACCTGTCCCGGGCCAGTTCCGAGGTCCGGGACGGGTCCTCCAGGAGGGCCGCCACCTCGAAGCGGCGGGGCCATTGGCCCGCCGACCAGGCGAGGCCGGCTGCCACGCCCTCCAGGGTGGCGGCGTGGAGGGTGCCGTCGGGGGTGCGGCGCCAGTCGAGTTCGATGCCGCCCGCGATCAGTTCCTCGTGTTCGAGGTACGTCAGCGGGGTGGCGGGGCCGAGGAGGACGCGGACCGAGTCGGGTACGTCGTGCTCCTCGCCCGGGGTCGTGACCTCCGCCGGGACCGTCTCCGACAGGCGGCGGACCTGGAGGAGGTCCGCGAGGTCGGAGGCCCGGGACGGCGGGACGGGCAGGAGGGGCAGGCCCGTCGTGAGGGGGAGGAGGTCGGGGGCGTCGGCGATGACCGCGTCCGCCGCGTCCACCACCGTGACCTCGCCGTCGACCACCGCGCGCAGCTCGTCCGGGAGGGTGACCTGCTCGGGGTCCAGGTCGGCCAGCGCGCCGTACAGGCCGTGCAGTTGGCGGCCCGTCACCTCGCGGGCCGGGTCGGCGAGGCGGCCCAGGAGCTCGGCCGCGCCTCCCGGTTCGTCGAGCAGGGCCCGGACGGTGGTGCGTACGCCGAGGGCGCGCAGGACCTGCTCGTCCTCGAAGCCGGTGGCGTCCGCCGAGGTGTAGAGGCCCTCCAGGAGCGGGTCGCCGCCCGCCGCGCGCAGGCCCGCCGGGCGGCGGCCGTCGAGCACCGGGTGGTCGCGCAGCCACCACGCGGTGTACGGGCGCACGGACCGGGTGGTGCCGTCCGGGAGGAGGACGCGCACGGGCTGCGTGAGGGCGTCCCGGAGCGGGGGCTGCGCGAGCATCGCGAGGGCCTGGGGCCAGCAGTCGTCGTCGACCAGGTCGAGGTCGCGGACGGCGACGAGTTCCGTGGCCACCGGCGGGACGGGCAGGTCGGGGAGCTGGTCCAGGAGGTCTTCGCACCACACGTCGACCGCGTCCAGCAGCCCCGCGTCGTCGGGCTCCGCGAAGTCGCCCTCGCGCGGCTCCAGTTCGTCCGGGTCGAGGACCACGTCGGTGGCGCGGACCAGCTGGAACGTGGCGAGGACACCGCAGGCGGTGAGGGTGCCCGCGTCCCAGCGGGCGGCGAGGTCGGCGTCCACGTACGGGACCTCGTCCTCGCGGATCACGGAGGCCAGCGGGCTTCCGGGCAGCAGCAGTTCGCCCGCCGGCGTCAGCTCGCCGTCCTCGTCGGGCAGGGCCAGCGCGCCCAGCCAGGGCTCGTCGCCGGGGGCCAGTTCGGCGTCGCGGACCAGCGTCAGGACGATCTCGGCGAGTTCGTCGGCGTCCGGGGTGTCCGCGTCCTCGTCCCAGATCTCTCCCGCGTCCAGGGAGGCGGCGACGGCCGCCCGCACCTGCGGGGTCGTCAGCACGGCCCGCGCCGTCGCCGGGAGCGCGCCGAGCTTCTCCAGCAGCGGGTGCGCCGCGTCCGGGTGGGCCACCTTCAGGCCGAGGCGGGCCAGGTCGGCGGGGGTGTCCGCGTACGGGAGCAGGACGTGGCGCGGGCCGATGGTCGTACGCCCGTCGGCGAGCGGCACGGGGAGTCCGGACAGCCGGTCCGGGTCGACGCCGGCGAGGCTGTCGTAGAGCCGGTGCCACCACTCCGGGGTCCGCTCGATGCCCGCGATCCTCTCGATGGCGTCGCCCAGCGGCAGCCGGCCCACGCCCAGGGTGCGCAGTTCGGGGCGGCGCTCCAGGCCCGCCGGGAGCAGCGTCGGCAGCACCTCCGCGAGGACGCGCACGGTGTCGGCGCCCGCGCCCTCCACCACCTCGGCCTCGAAGGGGCGCAGCGCCGACAGCTCCTCGGAGGGGGCCGCCGGGGCGAGGAACGCGGTGCGGGGGAGCCGCTTCAGGACGGCCGCGCGCAGCGCCCCGTCGAGCTCGCCCTTGCCGAGCGGTCCCGGTACGAGGTCCACGAGCGCGGGGCTCACCGGCTCCCACCCGCCGAGGAGTTCGGCGTACGCGTCCGCCGCGCGCTCCACGAGGAAGTCGGTCAGCGGTCCCGGTGCGGGGTGCCGGCGGGTGGTGTCCAGCGGCAGGGTCGCGATGAGCAGGGCGGGGATGCCCAGCGGTTCGTCGGTCGGGGTCGGCGCGTGCACGACGGGCGCGGTGGCGGGGCGCACCGGGGCGCCGTCGGCGTCGACGGGCACCGCCCAGGACACCGCCCAGGCGGGCCGCAGCCGCTCCTCCACGGGCCGGTCGGCGAGCAGGGCCCGCTCGATGGGGCCGCCGTGGCGGACGGTGCGCCAGCGGTTGGTGCCGGTGCGGGAGTCCTCGATGACGGTGTACGGGCCCTCGTCGCGGCGGTACAGGGTGCGGGTGCCACCGGCGGGCGTGTCCACGACGACCTCGCGCAGCCCCGGCAGGGTCAGCAGCAGGGCGTCGTCGATGCCGGCCAGCAGCCGCTCGGCGAGGGCCTCGGCGGCCGCGTCGCGCAGCGGGAGGACGACGACGGTGTCGTAGCCCTCGGGCGCGGTGCCCTCGGCGGGCAGCGGGAGGCGCAGCAGCGGCACGTGCCCGTCGCGGCGGCGCAGCTCGTCACCGAGGCCGGGGCTGCCGACGGCGGCGCCCCGCGCCAGTTCGCGGGCCTCGGCCAGGGACCAGCGGACGCCGCCGTGGCGGCCGAGCACCGCGGGCTCGTCGCAGACGGCCAGCACGGCGGCGAAGCCGACGCCGAAGCGGCCGACGCTGTCGTGCGCGGGCTCCCGCTTCGCGGAGGCACGCAGGGTGGACAGCGACTCCACGCCCGTCGCGTCCAGCGGGGCACCGGTGTTGGCGACGGCGAGCACGGCGGGCCCGTGCGCGCCCTCTCCCGGGTGCAGGGTGAGCCGCAGCCGGCCCGGCACGCCCGCCCGGCCGGCGGCGTCGGCCGCGTTCTGGGCCAGCTCGACGACGAGCCGGTCGCGGTAGCCGCCGAGCGCGAGGTCCTCCTCGGCGTTGGCGTCCTCACGGAACCGGGCGGGGCCGGCGCCCCACGCGTCGAGCACGCCGCGCCGCAGCCGGGCCGTGCCGAAGGGGTCCACGCCGCTCTGGGCCGCCGTCACTCGCACGCTCACGCCGCTGCCTCCAAGTCGCTTCCCGGGGCGTCGACCCCGGAGCCCTGAAGGTATCGCGTACGGGGCTGGGCCTTGCCCGTGAGGTGGGCGAACACGACGACGTTGGAGTCCCAGTGGCGGTCCGCGGTGAGGTCGCCGCCGCAGGTGATGACGCGGAGCTCGGCCTTGCCGTGGGTGTCGCCGTAGACCTTGTCGGTGGGGAAGGCGTCCTTCTTGAAGGTGTCGACCTCGTCGACGGAGAAGACGGCGGTGGTGCCGTCGGCCCGGTGCACGTCGATCTCCTCGCCCTTCTTCAGCTTCCCCAGGTCGAAGAAGACGGCCTTCGGGACCTGCGGGGTGTCCATGTGGCCGACGACGGCGGCCGCGCCCGGCTCGCCGGGGGTGGGGCCGTCCTCGTACCAGGCCGCGTCCTTCGGCTTGGCGAAGTCGGGTTCCCGCATGACGCCCTGGGCGTCGAGGCCGACGGCGTCCAGGGGGGCGTCCACGCCGATGTCGGGGATCTTGATCCGGTCGGGGACGGAGGGCGGGAGGGAGGAGGCGGCGGTGGTGTGGGCCACGGGGGCCACGCCGTGCGCGGAAGCACCCGCCGAGCAGCCGGAGGCGAGGAACACGGCGAGGGCCGAGGCCCCCGCCAGGGCGGCCGCGCGATGCGCGAGGCCGCCCCGGCGGCGGAGGGAAGCGGTGGCGGACTCAGGCATTGCCGGCCTCGGGAACGCAACCGGCGGGTGCCTGGCCCGTGTTCACGGAGCCCTTGGGCGTCCTGTGCTCGCTCGGCTTCAGCGGCTGCGGCTTGGGCCGCGGCTTCACGTCGGGGGTGCTCCCGCCCTCGGTGGCGAACGTGACGGTGTCGAACTTCTTGCCGCCCGCGTACGCCTCGACGCCGTAGTAGCCGGTCTTGACGTCCTTGGCGACGACGGCGGTGCCGGTCCACGTGCCGTGGCCGTCGCTCTTCAGGTCGATCCGTCCGCCGGCGAAGGCGCCCGACTGCACGTAGGCGTTCCTCTCGCCGGTCTTGACGGTGACGGTGACCTTGTCGCCGGGGTGGCCGTGGTCGGTGGACAGGCTCAGGGTGGAGGGCGCCGGGGTGGGCTCGCCGCCCTTCCGGACGGTCAGTTGGGCCGTGGCCTGGAGCTTGGCGCCGTCGGGGCCGGTGCCGGCGAGGGAGACGCCGTAGGTGCCGTCCGGGACGTCGGCGACGACGGCGGTGCCGCCGCGACCCTCGGTCGTCTTCACCTCGGCGAGGGCCTTGGAGGAGACGGACAGGTGCGTGGAGCCGTCCGGCACCTCCATCTCGAAGGTGAGGGAGGAGCCGGGCCCGGCCGTGGACTGCGACAGCTTCAGCCCGGCGGACGCGTCCTCGTGGACGGCCGTGCCGATGGTGGCGACGGGGGAGGGTGCATCGGCGGCGAACGCGGTGGCGGCGCTGCCGAGGGCCATCGAGGAGACGAGGGCGATGCTCGCGATGGTGAGTGCCTTGCGCATGGGATTCCTCCTGAACGGGCCGGGGTTGTTTCCCGGCACACCAGACATGAGGGACATCCTGGGCGTGCGGTTGCGGCGGCGGTCGGCGCCGGGGCGGCGCCCGCCGAAGGTCCCGAGCGGTAGGGCCGCAGGCGGGGCGAGGTGTGGAGATACTCCGTTTAGGGGCTCTTTGCCCCGATTTTTGGGACCAAGGTCCCGGCCCGACGCACGGAACCCCCGGCGACCAGGTGGTCGCCGGGGGTTCCGCTCCGCTCTACCGGTTCACCGGTCGGGCCGGTCGGGTCAGAGCTGCTCGATGACGTAGTCGATGCACGCGGTCAGCGCCTGCACGTCCGCCGGGTCGATCGCCGGGAACATCGCGATGCGCAGCTGGTTGCGGCCGAGCTTGCGGTACGGCTCGGTGTCCACGATTCCGTTGGCGCGCAGCACCTTCGCGACGGCCGCCGCGTCGATGTCGTCCGAGAAGTCGATCGTGCCGATGACCGCCGAGCGCTTGTCGGCGTCCGCGACGAACGGGCTCGCGTACTTCGAGGCCTCCGCCCAGCCGTACAGGTTGCGC
This sequence comes from Streptomyces sp. NPDC001717, assembly GCF_042892775.1. Taxonomy (NCBI): domain Bacteria; kingdom Bacillati; phylum Actinomycetota; class Actinomycetes; order Kitasatosporales; family Streptomycetaceae; genus Streptomyces; species Streptomyces sp. NPDC001717. Next base: position 121,394 of record NZ_JBIAUK010000001.1, read on the forward strand.
GCGCTGGCGGCCGTGCGACCGGTGGTGAACTCCAGACCGCCCTGGCCGTTCATCCACTCCAGCTGCTGGTTCAGCAGGAAGAGGGTGCTCAGCGCCGGGGTGTTGTACGTCTGGTTCTTCAGCGAGTTGTCGATCGCCGTCGGCAGCGAGAAGAACTCCGGGATGTGCCGGCCCGACGCGTGCACGCGGGCGGCGCGCTCCAGGGCGGCCGGGGAGAACGCGGCCAGCCACAGGCCGCCGTCCGAGGCGAAGGACTTCTGCGGGGCGAAGTAGTAGACGTCGGTCTCGGTGATGTCCACCGGCAGACCGCCCGCACCGGAGGTCGCGTCCACCAGGACGAGCGAACCGGCGTCGGCGCCCGCGACGCGCTTGATCGGCGCCGCGACACCCGTCGAGGTCTCGTTGTGCGTGTACGCGTACACGTCCACGCCCGCCTCGGCGACCGGCTCGGGGTGCGTGCCCGGCTCGGAGGAGATCACCGAGGGCTCGTCCAGCCACGGCGCGAGCTTCGCGGCCTTGGCGAACTTGGAGGAGAACTCGCCGAAGGTGAGGTGCTGGGACTTCCGCTCGATCAGACCGGCGGTCGCGATGTCCCAGAAGGCGGTGGAGCCGCCGTTGCCCAGGATCACCTCGTAGCCCTCGGGGAGGGAGAAGAGGTCCCGGAGGCCCTGGCGCACCGAGCCGACCAGGTTCTTGACCGGGGCCTGGCGGTGGGAGGTTCCGAGCAGGGAGGTACCGGTGGCGGCGAGGGCGTCCAGCGCCTCGGTCCGCACCTTGGAGGGGCCCGCGCCGAAGCGTCCGTCGGCGGGCTTGATGTCAGCGGGAATCTGGATCTCAGCCACGGGCGGAGCGTATCGGGTCCAGGTGGGCGCCACCGCGCCGCGTCCACCCGGTGAGACGCCGTGGCGGACGGTCGGCGGTGTTTCGCGGCGTTATGCCACGACTACGGCGCGCAACACATCACACGCGCACCACCCGGCCCGGTACCGCTCACCGAACACATGTAAGGAAACACACGCGGCAGCACTCCTTACCCCCGTCTACCCTGGGAAGATGACCGCGCCCGCGCCCTCCTCCAGCCCCACGACGCCCACCACCCGGGCGGCCGCGCCCGCCGCGGCTGCCGCGCCGGGCGCCGCTCGTGGTGGGGCGGCCCGCTTCGGGCCGGTCGCGCTGGTGATCTCGGCGGGCATCTCGGTGCAGTTCGGCGCCGCCCTCGCGGTCATGGTCATGCCCAGGGTCGGAGCGGCCGGCGTGGTCACCCTGCGCCTCGCCGCCGCCGCGCTCGTGCTGCTGCTCCTGTGCCGGCCCAGGCTGCGCGGCTACTCGCGCTCCGACTGGCGCACCGTGACCGCCTTCGGCATCGCCATGGCCGGCATGAACGGCCTCTTCTACCAGGCCGTCGACCGCATCCCGCTCGGCCCCGCCGTCACCCTCGAAGTGCTGGGCCCGCTGGCCCTCTCCGTCCTCGTCTCGCGCCGCCTGGTCAACCTCCTGTGGGCGGGTCTCGCCCTCGCGGGCGTCGTCCTCCTCGCCGGCCACGGCGGAGGCGGCTTCGGCGGCCTCGACCCGCTGGGCGCCGGCTTCGCCCTGGGGGCGGGCGCGATGTGGGCCGCGTACATCGTCTTCAGCGCCCGTACCGGCCGCCGCTTCCCACAGGCCGACGGACTCGCCCTGGCGATGGCGGTGGCCGCCGTGATCTCGCTGCCGCTCGGCGTCTTCGAAGCGGGTTCGGACCTGCTGCGCCCGAGCACCCTCGCCCTGGGCGTCGGGGTGGCCGTACTGTCCTCCGTCCTGCCGTACACCCTCGAACTCCTGGCCCTGCGCAAGCTGCCGGCCCCCACCTTCGCGATCCTGATGAGCCTGGAGCCGGCCATCGCGGCCACGGCGGGCTTCCTCGTCCTGAACCAGGCGATGTCGGCCCTGGACGCCCTGGCCATCGCCCTGGTCATCGCGGCGAGCATGGGCGCGGTCAGGTCGCAGGTGGGGAAGCGGGGGTAGAGGTCCCGCTCGCGATCCGCACCACCCGGGCGCACCCTGGAAGCAGGGTGACCCCCTGGAGGTGATGCACCATGGCCACACTCGTCGGGTGGCATGTGGAACTCGAATTCACCGAGGAGGGCCACCGCACCAGTGCGGCGGCCCTGGTCAGGCTCGGGGACGGCTCCGAGATCAAGGCGCGTGGGTATGCCCTGCGCCACCCCTCCGACCCGGAGCAGTTGAGGGTCGGGGAGGAGATCGCGGGCGCTCGGGCGCTCATGGATATCGCGTCGCAGATGCTGCAGAAGGCCCACAGCGAGATCGACGAAGCCACCGGCCGTCATTCCTATCCGCTCAATCGCTGAGCGGACGGGCCTGCTGACGGACTCCGCCCCGCGCGGGCCCGTCGGCGGGCCCGTCAGCGGGTCCGGCTGCGGAACAGGGCGCCGGACAGCGCCACGGCCGTCGCCGTGATGCCCGCGCACCAGGTCAGGGCCACCCAGGGGGTGTTCCCCGCAGGCTGCGCCAGCAGCAGCGCGCGCAGGGATTCGATCACCGGGGTCAGCGGCTGGTGCTCGGCGAAGCCGTGCAGCCAGCCCGGCATCGTCGCGATGGGCACGAAGGCGCTGGACGGGTACGGCAGGAACATCATCAGGAAGGTGAACCCGCCCGCCGCCTCCGCCGACTTGGCGAGCAGCCCGAGGACGGCGGCCAGCCACGAGATCGCCGTGATGTACGCGAACAGCAGCCCGGCCGCCGCCAGGAAGGCGGACGGTCCGGCCTGGGGCCGGAAGCCGATGGCGAGGGCGACGGCGAGCACGAGGGTGGTCGACAGCAGGTTCCGCAGGACGGAGGCCGCCACGTGTCCGGCCAGGATCGGGACGCCGCCGATGTCCAGGGAGCGGAAGCGGTCGACGACCCCGTTCTTCATGTCGTCCGCGACGCTGACGGCGGTGCTCGCCGCGCCGAAGCCCGCGCACAGCAGCATCGCGCCGGGAACCACGTACGTCACGTACTCGGTCCCGGTGTCGATGGCACCGCCGAAGAAGTAGACGAAGATCAGCATCAGCATCACGGGCAGCATCAGCGCGGCGATCAGCGCGTCGGGGCTGCGGCGGCTGATGCGCAGGCTGCGGCCCGCCAGGGACAGGGCGTGGGTGGCGGCGGTCATCGGTCGGCTCCCGTCAGGGCGAGGAACACGTCGTCGAGGGTGGCGGTGCGTACGGCGAAGCGGTCGACGGCGGTGCGGTCCGGGTCCAGTTCGTCGAGCAGCGCCCGTACGTGCGCGGCGCTCCCGTCGGTGGCGAGGCCCAGGGTCAGCTCCTGCGGGTCGAGGTGGACGGCGCGCGGGGCCAGCGCCTCGTAGGCGGCCCGGTCGGTGAGCGTGAGGTCCAACCGGTGTCCGTCGACACGGGACTTGAGCTCGGCGGGCGTGCCCTCGGCGGCGATGCGCCCGTCCGCGAGGACGGCGACGCGGTCGGCGAGCCGGTCGGCCTCCTCCAGGTACTGGGTGGTGAGCAGCACGGTCGTGCCGTCCGTGCGCAGTTCCCGTACGAGGTCCCACAGGTCCTGGCGGCTGCGCGGGTCGAGGCCGGTCGTCGGCTCGTCCAGGAAGATCACCTCGGGTCGGGAGACCAGGCTCGCGGCGAGGTCGAGGCGCCGCCGCATGCCCCCCGAGTACGTCTTCGCCGTGCGCGCGCCGGCCTCGGTGAGGCCGAAGCGGTCGAGCAGTTCGTCGGCCCGGGCGCGGGCCGCGCGCGGCCCCAGCCCCCGGAGGCGGCCCATCATGCGGAGCGTCTCGGCGCCGCTCTGGAGTGCGTCGACGGCCGCGAACTGCCCGGTCAGGCTGATGGAGCGGCGTACGAGCGACCGCGCGGAGGCCGTGTCGTGTCCCGCGACCCGAGCGGTGCCGGCGTCGGGCTCGGTGAGGGTGGCGAGGATCCGGACGGTGGTGGTCTTCCCGGCGCCGTTGGGGCCGAGGAGGGCGAGGACGCTGCCGCGGGGGACGGCGAGGTCGATCCCGTCGAGGACGCGCAGGGCGCCGTAGGACTTGGTCAGGCCGGTGACGTGGATGCCGAGGTCCGGGCCGACGTCGGTGCCGCGGACCTTGCCGCGGGTCGTGCCGGGGTCGTACGTGGTCATGACGGACCACGCTCCCTTCTGCGTATGGGTTACACGCTACTGCGTAAGTAATACACAGAACTAGGATGTGGGTCAACGGCGTACGGGCGTACGGCGGGGCGGACGGAGATCGGGAGGAGGCCGGCCATGGCGGACCAGGACGAAGCGGCGGCGGCGGACGGCACCGGGCTTCCGGCGAGTCTGGAGATGGCCTGGGGCCTGCGCGAGCGCCCCGGCAAGGGCCCGCGCCCCACCCTCACCGTCCCGCGGATCGTGGAGGCGGCCGTCGCGCTCGCCGCCACGGAGGGGATGGACGCCGTCTCCATGGGGCGGGTGGCCAAGGAACTCGGCGTCTCGACGATGTCCCTCTACCGGTACGTCGCGGCCAAGGAAGAGCTGTACATCCTGATGTCGGACGCGGGAGTCGGCACGCCGCCGCCGCTCTCACAGGACACGGACGCTCGCGCCTGGCGGCAGCTCCTGTCGGACTGGGCCTACGCGCAGCGTGCCGTCCTCATGGCCAACCCGTGGATCCTGCGCATCCCGATCACCGCCCCTCCGGCCACCCCGAACCAGCTCGCCTGGATGGAACGCGGTCTCGCCGCCCTCGCGGACACCGGCCTGGGGGAGAGCGAGAAGCTCTCGACGATCATCCTCATCGGCGGCCTCGTGCGGAACGAGGCGACCATGGCCGCCGACATGATGGACGCCATCCTCAAGAGCGGCGTCTCACCGGACCAGGTCGTCGGCCAGTACGTGCGCACGCTGCGGCTGCTCACCGGCCCGGACAGCCACCCGGCGGTGACCCGGCTGCTGGAATCCGACGCGTTCACCGGCTCCGACGAGCCGGACTTCCAATTCCGCTTCGCCCTGGCCCGGTTGCTCGACGGCCTGGCCGAACTCATCGACGCACGCGGCGGATCGAGCGGTGGGTCAGGTTCCCGACGCCTGTAGCGTCGCCGCCAGTTTCATCCGCTCGTCCAGCTGCTTCTTCGCCAGGTCCAGCGTCTCCGCGTTCCGCTCGATCGCCCGCTGCTGGTAGGCGACTTCCACCGTGTACCAGACGCCCACCAGGTTGGTTTCCTTCTTGCACGCCACGTCCTGCGTGGCCATGGTGATCGCCTGCGGGCTGCCGAGACCGGACTCGTCGATGCCCGGCGGCCCGCCCGTCGGGTCGTTGAAGCCGGGGTAGCCGTGCTGCGCCATGCACTCGCTCCACGCCTTCGTCGCCGCGACCACCCGGCTGTCCTTCTGGGCGCGGCCGTAGGCCTCCAGCCCGTAGCCCTGCGCGACCATGCCGTCCACCGTGCCCTTCGTGGGCGTGAACAGCTTCAGGGAACTCTCGCGCAGGCAGCCGCCCGCCGGGACCTTCTGGCCGCCGACGACGGTGGTCGCCACGTCCGACTTCTCCGCCTCCTCCTGGCTCATCGGGACCGGGAGCGAGGGGTCCACCTCCAGGCCGTTCAGCACCAGCTTCTCGTTGGGGCCGAGGGACTGTTGCTGTGCCTTCGGGGGGCCGCCCAACCGCGGGTTCGCGTAGCCGGACCGGGCCGCCTCGGCCGGGTCGGAGAGACCGTAGCGGCGGTTCCCGTCCTGCTTGGCCACCGCGTCGGCCCTGCGCCGTTGCTGGTAGCGGAAGCCGTAGCGCTGCATGCACTGGTCGATGAGCACGTCCTGCGCCTCGTCGAGCACCGCGATCTGCCGGCTGTCCGCGCTGTACGGAGCCAGCGGGAAGGCCAGGCTCCCGCTTTCGAGCAGCGCCGGCACGGCGCCGATCGCGGGTTCCTTGCCGGCGTCGGGGTCGGCGCCGGGCCCGGCCTTGCCGTCGCCCGGCTGTGAGCACCCGGTGAGCAGGAGCGCCAGTACGGCTGCGGAGGCAGCCAGAGCGGCGCGCGGGGCGTGCGGCGAGAACATGGTGGCTCCGGATCGTGGAGATGGCTGCGACGCGGGGCGGCTCCGCCGGTGGACGACGGGCGGAGCCACCTTCTCGCGCGGGCCTAGAAGTAGAAGGCCGAGGAGATCTGGTTGAAGAAGGTCGCGTTCAGGTTGCCCCGGCCGCCGGCCGCGAGGTTGAGCTGGTAGCCCGCGCCGCCCGAGCCCGTGTACACCTTCCACGTGTAGGTGTCGCGGTTCGACCAGGACTCCGTGTTGTCGTCCGTCACCTGCTGGGCGCAGCTCCTCGACCCCGTGAAGTAGTCGTTGAAGAAGTTGATGTCGTTCACGTAGAGGTCGAAGACCGAGTTCGACTGGTCCTGGTAACAGAACAGGCCGAGCTCGCCTTCGTTGAGCCAGCCGTCCTTCTCGGCGGCGGAGGCCGAGCCGGTGCCGACGGCGACCACGCCGAGGGCCAGGCCCGCGGCCGCGACGGTGCGCAGGGAGTTACGAAGCTTCATCAGGCATGCCTTTCGGGCGAACTATCGCTCTTTCGGGGGCGGTTCGTGGCCATTGCGGACGCGGACGAGCTTCGACCGCCATGGAGTGGATCACGGCGCGGCCTCCGTGGCAACTGTCCCCGAGGACAGGCATCCGGTCCGATCGTCGTCCCGCACGCCGACGGCCCCCGTCTCCCGGGCGGGGAGACGGGGGCCGTCGGATGCGACCGGAACCGGTACCGACGGGCGGTACCGGTGGCGGTCAGAGCTTCTCGGGGGTGCGGATGCCCAGCAGGGACATGCCCTTCGCGAGGGTGCGGGCGGTCAGGTCGCACAGGAAGAGGCGGTTCTCGCCGATGACGAGCTCCGGCTCCGGCTTCACGACCGGGCACGCGGTGTAGAAGGTCGTGAACAACGAGGACAGCTGGTAGAGGTACGCCGCCAGCTTGTGCGGGGCGTACTCCGCCGCGGCCTCCTCGATCAGCTCGCCGAAGCCGTCCAGGTGCAGGCCCAGCGCGCGCTCGGCCGGTGCCAGCTCCAGCTCCGGGTGGGCGACCGGCCGGCGCTCGCCCGCGTTGCGCAGGATGGACTTGATGCGGGCGTACGCGTACTGGAGGTACACGGACGTGTCACCGGTCAGCGAGACCATCTGGTCCAGGTCGAACTTGTAGTCCCGCGAGGCGGAGGTGGACAGGTCCGCGTACTTGACCGCGCCGATGCCGACTTGGACGCCGTTCTCGACGATCTCCTGCTCGGTGAGCAGGCCGCGATCCTCGTCCTTCTCCCGGACCACCGCGGTCGCCCGCTCCACGGCCTCGTCCAGCAGGTCCACCAGCCGGACCGTCTCGCCCTCACGGGTCTTGAACGGCTTGCCGTCCTTGCCGAGGACCGTGCCGAACGCCAGCTGGACGGCCTTGACCTCGTCGTTCAGCCAACCCGCCCGGCGCGCCGTCTCGAAGACCATCTTGAAGTGCAGCGACTGACGGGCGTCCACGACGTACAGCAGGGTCGTCGCGCCCAGCTCGCCGACACGGTCGCGGATCGCCGACAGGTCGGTCGCCGCGTAGCCGAAACCGCCGTCCGACTTCTGCACGATCAGCGGCGTCGGGTTGCCGTCCGGGCCCTTGACGTCGTCGAAGAACACGCACAGCGCGCCGTTGGAGCGGACGGCGACGCCCGACTCCTCCAGCAGCTTGCACGTCTCGACCAGCATGTCGTTGTAGCCGGACTCGCCGACCACGTCCGGGTCCTGGATGTCCATGTCCAGCTTGTTGAAGACCGAGTAGAAGTAGATCTTCGACTCGTCCACGAACCGCTGCCACAGCGCCAGCGTCTCCGGCTCGCCGGCCTGGAGGTCCACGACCCGCGCCCGGGCCCGCGTCTTGAACTCCTCGTCGGAGTCGAAGAGCCCGCGCGAGGCCTTGTACAGCCGGTTCAGGTTGGACATGGCCTCCTCGCCGGAAGCCTCCCCCTCCGACTCGTGGTCCAGCTCGTGCGGGTGCTCCATCAGGTACTGGATGAGCATGCCGAACTGGGTGCCCCAGTCGCCGATGTGGTGACGGCGTACCACCTTCTCGCCCGTGAACTCCAGGATCTCCACCATCGCCGCGCCGATCACGGCGGACCGCAGGTGGCCGACGTGCATCTCCTTCGCCACGTTCGGCTGCGCGTAGTCGATCACCGTCGTGCCCGCGTTCTCGGCGAGCGGCACGCCGAGACGGTCGTCGCCCGCACGCGCCGCGAGCGTCTCGATGATCGCCCGGTCGGTGATGGTGATGTTGAGGAAGCCCGGACCCGAGACCTCGATCTCCTGGATCAGGTCACCGGTCGGGATGCCCTCGACCACGGTCGTCGCCAGCTCGCGCGGGTTGGCCTTCGCCTTCTTCGCGAGCGCCAGGATGCCGTTGGCCTGGAAGTCGGCCCGGTCGCTTCGTCGCAGCAGCGGGTCGGCGCCACCGGCCTCCGGCAGGGCCGAGGCGAGGGCGTCCGCGACGCGCTGATGGACGGAAGAAGCGAGGGAAGGGACCGAGGCCATGAGCTGCCGTTCCTGTGAGGTTGTGCCGGTGGGTGCACTTGGTTGTTCCGACAAGTGCCGAGTATCCCACGTGGGGCCTCCACGTTTCGCGGCATATCACCGGTCGGGAGCAACCCCGGAGCGACCTGTTCCGTCTGGGAGAATGGCCAAAGCCAGCATTCGAGATAGAAGGACGTGTCGTGGCTCAGAGCGCCCAGAGCAGCACCGAGACCGACTGGGTCTCCCGTTTCGCGGACGAGGTCATCGCCGAATCGGAGCGCCGAGCCCCGGGCAAAGCGGTCGTCGTCGCGTCCGGACTCTCCCCCTCCGGCCCCATCCACCTCGGCAACCTCCGCGAGGTCATGACCCCGCACCTGGTCGCCGACGAGATCCGCCGCCGCGGGTACGAGGTCCGCCACCTCATCTCCTGGGACGACTACGACCGGTACCGCAAGGTCCCCAAGGGCATCCCCGGCGTCACCGAGGAATCGCACGCACAGCACATCGGCCGCCCGCTGACCGCCGTGCCCGCACCCGAAGGCTCCTCGTACCCGAACTGGGCCGAGCACTTCAAGGCCGCCATGGTCGAGTCCCTGGCCGAGCTGGGCGTCGAGTACGACCCCATCAGCCAGACCGAGCAGTACACCGCCGGCACCTACCGCGAGCAGGTCCTGTTCGCGATGAAGCACCGCGGCGACATCGACGCGATCCTCGACCAGTACCGCACCAAGCAGAAGCCGGGCGGCAAGAAGCCCCAGCAGAAGCAGGTCGACGAGGCCGAGCTCGAAGCCGCCGAGGGCTCCGGCGCGGCCGCCGAGGACGACGGCAGCAGCGCCGAGGGCGGCTACTTCCCGTACAAGCCCTACTGCGGCGAATGCGGCAAGGACTTCACCAAGGTCACCTCGTACGACGACGAGACGACCGAGCTGACCTACGTCTGCACCGAGGACGAGTTCACCGAGACGGTCAAGCTCAGCGAGTTCAACCGCGGCAAGCTCGTCTGGAAGGTCGACTGGCCCATGCGCTGGGCCTACGAAGGCGTGATCTTCGAGCCCTCCGGCGTCGACCACTCCTCGCCCGGCTCCTCCTTCCAGGTCGGCGGCCAGATCGTCGGCATCTTCGGCGGCGAACAGCCCATCGGCCCGATGTACGCCTTCGTCGGCATCAGCGGCATGGCCAAGATGTCCTCCTCGAAGGGCGGCGTCCCCACCCCGGCCGACGCCCTGAAGATCATGGAGCCGCAGCTGCTGCGCTGGCTCTACGCCCGCCGCAAGCCCAACCAGTCCTTCAAGATCGCCTTCGACCAGGAGATCCAGCGGCTCTACGACGAGTGGGACAAGCTGGAGGCCAAGGTCGCCGACGGCACCGTCCTGCCCGCCGACGCCGCCGCCCACGCCCGCGCCGTCCGCGTCGCCTCCCACGAGCTCCCGCGCACCCCGCGCCCGATGCCGTACCGCACCCTCGCCTCCGTCGTCGACATCACCGCCGGCCACGACGAGCAGACCCTGCGCATCCTCTCCGACCTGGAGCCGGACAAGCCGCTCACCTCCCTCGACGAGGTACGCCCACGCCTGGACCGCGCCGAGAACTGGATCACCACCCAGGTCCCCGCCGACCAGCGCACCCTCGTACGCGACGAGCCCGACACCGAGCTGCTGTCCTCCCTCGACGACGAGGGCCGCGCATCGCTCCGCCTGCTCCTCGACGGACTCGACTCGCACTGGTCCCTCGACGGGCTCACCACCCTCGTCTACGGAGTCCCCAAGGTCATGGCCGGGCTGGAGCCCGACGCCAAGCCCACCCCGGAGCTCAAGGTCGCCCAGCGCACCTTCTTCGCGCTCCTCTACCGGCTCCTCGTCACCCGCGAGACCGGCCCGCGCCTGCCCACGCTGCTCCTCGCCGTGGGCGCGGACCGCGTGCGCAAGCTGCTCGCCGTCTGAGGTCCGTCAGGTCCGTGACACGACGGAAGGGCCCGCACCCCGAGGGGGTGCGGGCCCTTCCCGCGTCACCGGACACGGCTACGCGATGTGCTCGTTCTCCAGGTCCTTCTGGTACCGCTGCTTGAACGACGGGATCATGCGCCGCAGCAGCGAACCGCTGCGCGGGTGCGTCACCCCGTAACCGTCCGCGAGGTGTATGTCGAGCGCCTCCGCCGTCGGGAAGTCGTTCTGCTCGTCGACCAGCGCACGGAACACCTTGTACGCGGCCTCGGCGAACTCCGTCTCGTCCGGAGTCTCGTCCTGCGCCCCGTCGGCCGCCCCCGCGGCCTCCGCGGCCCCGTCCTGCCTCGGAGCCGGCATCGGCAGCTGCTCCTGCGGGTACGGGAGCTGCTCCTCGTCCGGGCCCGCCGGAGGCATGACCGGAGTCGGCTCCAGACCCTCCACGTACTGCGGGTTGTAACCACCCTCGTACGCCGCCTGCGGCGCCAACGGCGCCGCGAACCACGCACTGTTGTGCGCCGCCGGCATCGCCGTCGGATCCACCGCGTACGCCGCCGGAGCGTGCATCGAGGGCTGCATCGAAGCCTGCTGCTGGGCCTGCGCCTGCGCGAAGGCGAGCGCCTGCGCCTGCGCGAGCGCCTGTGCCTGGGCCTGCGCGAAGGCCTGCGCCTGCACCTGCTCCGGGGCCTGCAGGGGATCGCCGGCCCCGGCCTCCAGCGCCGGCGCGCCCGCCGACCCCGCCTCCACCGCGGCCTGCGCCTCGCCGCCCTGCTCCACCGGAGGCAGCAGCGCCGGCTCGATCCCCGCCGCCGCCAGCCCCTCCGGAGCCGTCTGCGACAACGGCACGCCGATCCGCGCCAGCCGCAGCGGCATCATCGCCTCCACCGGGGCCTTGCGCCGCCAGGCGCGCCCGTACCGCGCCTGCAGACGGGCCTGGTAGATCAGCCGGTCCTGCTCCATGCCGACCGCCTGCTCGTACGAACGCAGCTCCCACAGCTTCATCCGCCGCCACAGCTTGAACGTCGGCACCGGCGACAGGAGCCACCGGGTGATCCGCACGCCCTCCATGTGCCGGTCCGCCGTGATGTCGGCGATCCGGCCCACCGCGTGCCGGGCCGCCTCCACCGTCACCACGAACAGGATCGGGATCACCGCGTGCATGCCCACACCCAGCGGGTCCGGCCACGCCGCCGCACCGTTGAACGCGATCGTCGCCGCCGTCAGCAGCCACGCCGTCTGACGCAGCAGCGGGAACGGGATCCGGATCCACGTCAGCAACAGGTCGAGCGCCAGCAGGACACAGATGCCCATGTCGATGCCGATGGGGAACACCAGAGAGAAGTCGCCGAAGCCCTTCTTCAGCGCCAGGGCGCGCACCGCGGCGTACGAACCCGCGAAACCGATCCCCGCGATGACCACGGCGCCGGCGACCACGACACCGATGAGTATCCGGTGGGTACGAGTCAGCTGCATCGCGGCCACCCGTGATCCCCTCCCCTTGTCGAGCACTTCCCAGTACTTACCGAGCCTTTACCGAGCCACGGCAGGCACAGCGTAAGCCCGACCGGAAGTCACCGCTCCCCTGGCCCCGTTACTACCGGAGCGTCACTACTGGGGCTGCGGCGACTGCGACTGCCCCTGACCCTGGCCCTGGCCCTGCTGCTGGCCCTGCTGCTGGTTCGCGGTGTCCACCGAGGCCACGGCCTCCTTGGCCGCCGTGATCGCGTCCTGGAGGAGCTTCGCCTGGTCCGGCGCGCCGGCACCCTCGTACGCGGCACCGTTGTAGTCGAGCGTGATCACCACGTTGTGCGTGCGGGCCACGATCGTCGTGTTGAAGGAATCGACGTTGTCCTTCTTCACCGAGTACACGACCGACGTCCCCTGGTCGCCGATGCCACCCGCCTGCTCGGCCTTCAGGTTCTGCGCACCCTCGGTCGCCTTCGCGAGCTCGACCTGCTTGTTGAACTGCTCCTCGGCGCGCTTGTCGGCGCTGCCGAGCGAGGCGTGCGACTCGGAACGGGAGAAGTTCACCGCGAGCCAGCGGTACTGCGAGCCCTTCAGGCCGTCCTCGTCCAGGCCGTTCCAGGAGCAGCCCGCCCGGCCGGCCAGGTCGTTCGACTTGGCAGCCGTGCCGTTCTTGTCCTTCACCTTCGGGACGAGCGTGTCGAGCGTCGCCGACTGGAGCACCTTGCAGGGGTCCGGGAGCGCGGCGTACGTCGCCTTCTCCAGGGGGGTCGAAGACTTCCCACTCGGCTTCGCAGACGCGGACGAACCGGACTTCTTGTTGCTGCCCGAGCTCGACTCCTTGCCCGAATCGGAGGAGCAACCGGCGACGGCGAGGACCACCGGGACGGCTGCGCAGGCGAGAACGCGGGTGAGGCGCGAGGCAGATCGGTGCATGTTTCCTTCTGGTGCGATGGTCGGACTAATTCGGACGCGAACCCGAGCAACGGTAGCCCGACCCGGCGCCTCCATGCTGTGCGCGCCGTCACCCACGGGCGCGGCGAACCGACTTCACTCGTTGAAACGCTCGACCAGAGCCTGCGCCAACTGCCTTGTCCTGTCCTGGGTTTCACCGCTCGGCGGGACCACACCCGGCAGGGCCGGCTGCACGCTGTACTCCACCGTCACGATGACATTCGAGGTGCGGAACACAATCCGCACGGTCCGCGACTGCGCCGCGCTGGCCCCGGCGGGGCTCAGCTTGTCCTCGATGAACGCCTCGGTCCCGAGCCCCTCCAGCACCCGCGACCCGAGCTCGACGGGGGCGGACGGAGTGGGAGTCGCGGCCGCCGTCGTCCCCGGCGCGGGCGCCCCGGGGGCGGGGGCCGTCGCCGCGCCGGGCGAGGGGGTCGGCGTGGGCGTGGGCGTCGGCGTGGGCGCCGTGGTGGGGCTGGGGAAGGGCAGGTGCGCATCGATCACCCGGCGCACGTACACCTGCCGCGCCTTGTCGTCGTCGCTCGTCGCGGACCGGTCGTACGAGACCACGCGCTCGAAGACCACCGACAGCAGCCGGGTCTCCTCGGGGGTCTGCGCGTTCCACCGGCAGCCGACGTGCCGGTCGCCGTCGTACGAGGTGTCCGCGACGCCCGCGTACAACTGGTCGCGCTGCGGGGTGGGCAGCGTCTCCGGGACCGGCAACATCCCCTTGATCCGCTTGCTCTCGACGCCGGCCCGGCAAGGGGAGGGCAGGCTGCGGTACTTCCCGGGCTGCGCGGGCGCGGCCTGGTTCCCGCCGCCCTTGGCGTCGCTGCCGCCGCCGTTCCCGCCCCCGCCGGTGCACCCGGTCAGGACTCCCGCTCCGGCCGCGAGCGCGGCGAACATCGCGATGCCGGGCAGGACTCGCCGTACCGCCGCCTTGCGCTGCACGTCCACTGGCCCCCTTAAATACGTTGCCGCGACTCGGACGCGGATGGACACAATGTCTACCGCACACGCTGGTGCCGACGCCGGTCCCCTGTCCCATTCAGGACCATGAGCGAGGCTTTTTGCGCTTTCCGACTTTTCTTTGGCTTTCGGGGGATTGATTCCATATGTCGTACGTAGAGGTACCCGGGGCGAAGGTCCCGATCCGGATGTGGACCGACCCGGCGTCGGTCGAGGACAGCGCGATGCGCCAGCTCCAGAACACGGCGGGCCTCCCGTGGATCAAGGGCCTGGCCGTGATGCCGGACGTGCACTACGGCAAGGGTGCGACGGTCGGCTCGGTCATCGCGATGAAGGACGCGGTCTGCCCGGCGGCGGTGGGCGTGGACATCGGCTGCGGCATGTCGGCGGTGAAGACCTCCCTGACGGCGAACGACCTCCCGGGGGACCTGTCGAAGCTGCGGGCGCGGATCGAGCAGGTGATTCCGGTGGGGGCGGGGATGCACCGCGAGGCGGTGGATCCCGGGCGGCTGTACGGGTTCCCGGAACGGGGGTTCGGGGACCTGTGGGAGCGGTTCGACTACGTCGCGGATGCGGTGAAGTTCCGGCGGGACAGGGCTTTGCGGCAAATGGGAAGCCTTGGCCAAGGAAATCACTTTTGGGAGCTTTGTGTCGACATGTCCGATTCGGTGTGGATCATGTTGCACTCCGGATCCCGGAACATCGGCAACGAGTTGGCGGACTTCCACATCAACGTCGCTCGCGGGCTCGCCCACAACCAGAACCTGGTCGACCGCGACCTTGCGGTGTTCCTCGCGGCGACCCCCGAGATGAAGGCCTACCGGGACGACCTCTTCTGGGCGCAGGAATATGCGAAGTACAACCGCGCCGTGATGATGAGCCTCTCCAAGGAGGTCATCAGGCGTGAGTTCCGCAAGGCGAAGGTCTCCTTCGAGCAGGAGATCAGCTGCCACCACAACTACGTGGCGGAGGAGCGGTACGACGGCATGGACCTGCTGGTCACCCGCAAGGGCGCGATCCGTGCGGGCAGCGGCGACTACGGGATCATCCCGGGCTCCATGGGCACAGGCTCGTACATCGTGAAGGGCCTCGGCAACGAGAAGTCCTTCAACTCGGCCTCGCACGGCGCCGGCCGGAAGATGAGCCGCACCGCTGCGAAGAAGAGGTTCTCCGCGCGCGACCTGGCGGAGCAGACCAAGGGCGTCGAGTGCCGCAAGGACTCGGGCGTCGTGGACGAGATCCCCGGCGCGTACAAGTCGATCGAGCAGGTCATCGACCAGCAGACCGACCTCGTGCAGGTCGTGGCCAAGCTCAAGCAGGTCATCTGCATCAAGGGGTGACGCCCGCACGCGAAGGGCCCGGACCATCTCTGGTCCGGGCCCTCGTTGTGCCCTCGCTCAGACCCGTCCGGTGCGAAGGCGCCACAGGCGCATGATGCAGCTCTGCTCCGTCCGGTCGAGGGAGGTGGCGGCCGCCTCCGGGTCGTTCAGACGCAGCAGCTCTTGGTCGTCCTTCACGGTCCAGCGGCGTCGCGGCGGGGCGATCCGCATGTCAGCAGGGCGCACCCAGGCTTGGATTGCGTCCGCGTTCGCCTTCTTGTGGGCGAGTGCGAGGCAACCGTCGTAGTAGAAGTGCGCGGCGAGCTGCTGGGCCGTCTCCTTGTAGTAGCAGATGTTGTAGACGCCGTCTCTCGTGTTGCGGGAGGTGGTTCGTTCGGTGCCCGTGATCTTCTTGCCGTAGTGGCAGAGGTAGGCGGCGATTGCGGTGCTGGCCGATGTCAGGGCCAGGAAGGGCCATCCCTGGGCGGTCCAGCCGAGGGAGCCGTCCGCATCGATGATTCCGCGCAGGTAGTCGGGGCGGGAGAACTCCGTGCGGGGCGGCTTGATCGTCAAGGACTTCTTGCCGTACGGGATTCCGAGTTCGTTGACGATGGTCCTCGCTTCCAGTGAGGAGACGCACCAGGTTGCCGAGTGGTGGCTCTCGGCGAAGTTCGTTTGCCTGACGCGCTCCGTGATGGAGCTGTAGTAGGGCGTGAGCTGCTGGAACTCGCGGAGGATGTGGATGTCTCGCGCGTTGATCTCAGCGGTGAGCTTGCCCTTCTGCCCCGGGCCCTGTGCGAGATGCCCATCGGCTTGCAGGAAGCCGAACATGTAGGCGTAACGCGGGTCCTGGAGGTCCATGAAGCGCGCGGCGGCGCTAGGGTGCTGTTCAGCCATGAGGAAGTCCTTCTTCCCTGTTGGTGAGGCCCTCGGCCGGGAGTGCCATCCCGGGTGGGGGCCGTTTGTGTTGTGGCCGAACTTAGGTACGGACCCATGGCGCGGTAGGCCATTCGGGCGGCGTTCACTCGAACGTATGGCGGAATGTCACATGGTCCCGACGGCGCCCGTGGAGTGATCCGGGTCACATGCGCCCGTGTGCTGTCACAGGGGCCGGGAGCGCGGTGTCTTGTGGTCGACCCGATGGGGACGGACCTAGGAGACACCATGAGCGGCAACACGAACGTCGTAGTGATCGGTGGCGGGTACGCCGGGGTCATGGCGGCCAACCGGCTCACGCAGCGGGACGACGTGACCGTGACGCTGGTCAACCCGCGTCCGGACTTCGTGCACCGGATCCGGCTGCACCAGCTGGCCGCCGGGACCGGGGACGCGGTCGTCGGGTTCCGGGAGGTGCTGGCGGACGGGGTGCGGCTGGTCGTGGACGCCGTGACGCGGATCGACGCGGCGGGGCGGTGCGTGGAGCTGGCGTCGGGGGACGCCGTCGGTTACGACTACCTGGTCTACGCGGTGGGCAGCGGGAGCGCGGACCCGAAGGTTCCCGGGGCGGCCGAGTTCGGTTACCCCGTCGCGAACCTGGAGGACGTGCAGCGGCTGCTGCCGGTGCTCGGCGCGGCGCCCGCGGACGCGGCCGTGACCGTGGTCGGGGCCGGGCCCACCGGGATCGAGACCGCGGCCGAGCTGGCCGAGCAGGGGCGGGCCGTGACCCTGGTGTGCGGCGGGGTGCTCGGGCCGTACCTGCACGCCCGTGGTCGGCGTTCGGTGGCGGGGCGGCTGGCGGCGCTCGGGGTGCGCGTGGTCGAAGGTGACGGGGCGAAGGTGACGGCGGTGACCCGGGACGCGGTGGAGCTCGCCGACGGGCGGGTGCTGCCGAGCGCGGTGACCGTCTGGACCGTCGGGTTCGCCGTGCCGGACCTGGCGGTGCGGAGTGGGTTGAGCACCGACGCGCTGGGCCGGCTGCTCACGGACGAGACGCTGACCAGCGTCGACGACGACCGCGTCTTCGCGGCGGGGGACTCGGCGGCGCCGTCGGGGCAGCCGCTGCGGATGAGCTGCCAGGCCGCGATGCCGATGGGTGCGCGGGCCGCCGACACGGTGCTCAGCCGGATCGCGGGGGAGCGGCCCGAGGAGCTGCACCAGCCGTTCGCCGCGCAGTGCGTCAGCCTCGGGCGGGGTACCGGCATCTTCCAGTTCGCCAACAAGGCCGACGTCGCGGTGTGGGCGCACGTCGACGGCCGGCTGGGCGCGAAGCTGAAGGAGACCGTGTGCAAGGGCGTCGTCAAGCACCTGGCGGAGGAGGGGCACAAGCCCGGCGGGTACAAGCTGCACCGGATGGGGAGCGCCGCCAAGCGTCAGGAGCTGGTGCGGGCCAGGGCGGCGGCGGCCGAGGGTGCGCGGGCGGAAGCGGTTCTGACGCGGATCGGCTAGTTCGGGTCGCTCCGAGGGAGAGATGATCAAGACATGAATGATCATGCAGTCGACGAGGCGACCGAGGCGTTCGTCGCCCACCGCAATCTGCTCTTCACCGTCGCCTACGAGATGCTCGGTTCGGCGGCCGATGCCGAGGACGTCCTCCAGGAGACCTGGTTGCGGTGGGCCGAGGTGGACCTGGAGCAGGTGCGGGACCGGCGTGCGTATCTGGTGCGGATCACGACCCGGCAGGCGCTCAACCGGCTGCGCAGCATGTCGCGCCGCAAGGAGTCGTACGTCGGGCCATGGCTGCCGGAGCCGCTGCTGACCACGCCGGACGTGGCCCAGGACGTCGAGCTCGCCGAGAGCGTGTCGATGGCGGTGATGCTGGTGCTGGAGACGCTGTCGCCGACAGAGCGGGCGGTCTTCGTCCTGCGCGAGGTCTTCGACGTCGGGTACGAGGAGATCGCGGAGGCCGTCGACAAGACTCCGGCGGCGGTGCGGCAGATCGCGCACCGCGCCCGCAAGCACGTGGACGCGCGCCGTCCGCGCGAGGTGGTGTCCCAGAGCGAGACGCGGGCGGCTCTGGATTCGTTCTGGGCCGCGGCGAACGGCGGGGACATCCAGAGCCTCCTGGACGTGCTCGCGCCGGACGTCGTCCTGATGAGCGACGGCGGCGGCATCAAGCAGGCCGCGGTGCGGCCGATCGTCGGCGCCGACAAGGTGTCGCGCTTCTTCATCGGCGGGTTCAGCAAGAACCGGATCCCGATCGCCGTCGGCCACACCCTGGTCAACGGCAGTCCGGCGCTGATCGTGCACGTGGACGGAGAGCTGGACGGGGTCATGGCGGCGCGGGTCGAGGACGGCCGGATCGTGGGGCTGTACTACGTGCGCAACCCGGAGAAGCTGACCCGCGTCGAGTCGGAGACCGCGCTGACGCTGGGGTGAGTGGGCGGGTGAGCGCTGGGGGCCCGGCCTGGGCCCCCAAGGCTCGTCAGTCCTCGTCGCCGTCGAGGAGGCGGTCCACGGACAGTTCGAGCGTGATGCCGATGGATTCGGGGAGCAGAACGGACATGCCCCGCTTGAAGGGCTTGCGGGAGCGGTATTCGCCGGAGCGGGGGTCTGTGTAGAGGACGACCTCGTCGTGGCGGCGGTCGGCGATCAGGTAGACCGGGATGCCGGCCTGGGCGTAGCTGTCGACCTTGGTGCCGAGGTCGTCGGACCAGTTGGACGAGGTGATCTCCACGACCAGCCGGAAGACGTGCGGCGCGAAGCAGTTCCTCTCCACGTGCGCGTCGCGGTAGTCGGATTCGACGAGTGCGAGGTCCGGGATGGCGAAGTCGTTGGGCCCGGAGGTCAGCCAGACGCCGATGGCCTGGAGGTATTTGAGTCCGGCCTGTCGAGCCCCGGCTGCGAAGCACTCCTCGATGAGCCAGGTCAACGACTCTGCATGAGCCCCGTCGGCAGGTGGTGTCACGGTGAGCCTCCCCTGGAGAATCTCCACTCGGTGCCCGGGAAGCTCCCTGGAGAGTCGATCGGCGGCCTCCGCGATCGTGGTCTCGTGCTGTATCGCGGCCATGGCTTCCTCCTTCTCGCGGCTCACGCTTTCGGAGCGTATCCGCGTCCGCGGACTTTTCTCGTGACATCACCCATATGGGGATGCCGGCCATGAGCGAGGCCGTCAACGAGGGGGTTGACGGCCGGAGTTGGTCTAGACCAAGGTGTGCGGCATGTGGAGATCTCGCGTGCTTGTCGCCGCTCTCGCGTCGTTGTCGCTCGCCCTCGGGGCCGCCGGGTCGGCGGGGGCCGCCGGGTCCGCTCGGGCAGGGGTGGGGCTGCCGCCCGTGGTGTCGCACGTGCCGACCGACGAGAAGGTCGTCTTCATCACCGTCGACGACGGCTGGAACCACGATCCGGAGGCGGCCCGGATCCTGCTGGAGAAGCGGGTGCCGGTCTCGTTGTTCCTGCTGCCGGGGGCCACCTCGTACGACACGCAGTACTTCACCGCCCTCACCGAGCAGGGCCGGGCGACCGTGGAGAACCACACCGTCAACCACCCGGACCTGACCACGCTCGACGCGGCCGGCAAGGACGCCGAGGTCTGCGGCGCGGGGGAGCGGCTGCAGGAGACGTTCGGGCGGACGCCGAAGCTGCTGCGGCCGCCGTACGGGGCGGTGAACGACGACGTGCGGCTCGCGGCTAAGGCGTGCGGGGTGAAGGCGCTGGTCACGTGGACGTACGACTTCACGACCTGGAGCCAGACGCCGCCCACGCCGCAGCTGAAGGCCGGTGACATCGTGCTGCTGCACTTCACGCCGACCCTGGCCGCGGACCTCCAGCGGGCGCTGGACGCGGCGAGGGCGGCCGGGCTGAAGCCGGCCGCCCTCATGCCGCACCTGAAGGCGGCCGGGCTGGTCCCTTAGGTCGTCTCTTTCGGATCTTGCGGGCCAGGCAAGATCCGGAAGAGACGGCCTGGCGGGGGCGGGACTACAGCTCGCGGTGGAGCTTGGTGTTCGAGGCCTGGGCGCGGGGGCGGACCACCAGGAGGTCGATGTTGACGTGGCTGGGGCGGGTCACCGCCCAGGTGACGGTCTCGGCCACGTCGTCGGCGGTGAGGGGGGCGGCGACGCCCTCGTACACCTTGGCCGCGCGCTCGGTGTCGCCGCGGAAGCGGGTGGTGGCGAACTCCTCGGTCTTGACCAGGCCCGGGGCGATCTCGATGACGCGTACGGGCAGGCCGACGAGTTCCAGGCGGAGGGTCTCGGCGAGGACGCGGGCGCCGTTCTTGGCGGCGACGTAGCCCGCGCCGCCCTCGTAGGTGGCGTGGCCGGCGGTGGAGGAGAGGACGACCACCGTGCCGTCGCCGGAGGCGGTGATCGCGGGGAGCAGGGCCTGGGTGACGTTGAGGGTGCCGATGACGTTGGTCTCGTACATCGTGCGCCAGTCGGCGGGGTCGCCGGTGGCGACGGGGTCGACGCCGAGGGCGCCGCCCGCGTTGTTGACGACGACGTCACAGCGGTCGAGGGAGGCGGCGAAGGCGTCGACGGCGGCCCGGTCGGTGACGTCGAGGGCGTGGGCCGCGGCGGAGTGGCCGGCCTCGGTGATCTCGGCGGCGAGGGCTTCGATGCGGTCCTTGCGGCGGGCGGTGAGGACGACGTGGTAGCCGGCCGCGGCGAGCTGCCGGGCGGTGGCCGCGCCGATGCCGCTGCTCGCTCCGGTGACGACGGCGGTGCGGATGGCCGTGGTCGTGCTCATGTGGGGGGCTCCTCGGTCGTTCGTACGGTCGAATACTCGCCAGCATAGGCGGGACGGGCGGGGCTCAGCGGCCGCGCGGGGCGTACATGATCACGGCCATGCCGGCGAGGCAGACGAGGGCTCCGGCGATGTCCCAGCGGTCGGGGCGGTAGCCGTCGGCGACGACGCCCCAGGCGAGGGATCCGGCGACGAAGACCCCGCCGTAGGCGGCGAGGACGCGGGCGAAGTCGCCCTGGGGCTGGAGGGTGGCGACGAAGCCGTAGAGGCCGAGCGCGATGACTCCGGCGCCGATCCAGGCCCAGCCCTTGTGTTCGCGGACGCCTTGCCAGACGAGCCAGGCGCCGCCGATCTCCAGGAGGGCGGCGAGGGCGAAGAGGGCGATGGAGCGGGTGATCGGCATGTCCGGAAGCCTATGCAGGGGGTGGTGGGCGGATGGGGGTATGCCTCGCCCTCATTCGTGTGATGGTCCGACCGGACGGGCTCGGCGCCGGCTAGCCTCCGCGCGAAGACGCGATCAGCGCGATCAGGAGGTGGTGGCGATGCGCCGTATTGCCGTGTCGGGTGTGGTGGCGGCGGGACTGTCCGGGCTGCTGGCGTTGGGGACCGCGGCCCCGGCGGGGGCCTGGGCCGGGCCGGAGGCGGATGTCGCGTACCACGGTCGGGTGGCCCTGGCCGGGGCGCAGCTGCGGATCTGGCTGGTGCCGGAGAACGAGGGGCCGTCGGCGCTGCCGAACGCGACGCTGCGGGTGCGGCTGTCGGTCGATCTCGCGGACCGGCAGGAGCTGCCGGTCGGCTGTGCGCGGGTCGGGCTGCGCGAGGTGGTGTGCGAGACCGGTCCGATGGCGTTGCACGGGCGCGGACGGCACATCGGGATGGCGCTGGGGCTTCGGGAGCGGGCGCCGGAGGTGGTGGTGCGGGTGGACACGTGGTGGAACGGCGGCGCCGCCGACCGCGACAGTGCCAACGACGAGCACGTGGTGCTCGCGTTGGACACCGGTGACGCCTACGCGTTCTGAGCCCGGGCCTCGGGGCCGGTGGCCGGGGTGCCGAATTCGGTGAGGGCCTCGTCCACGATGCGTTCCAGGCGGGCGTGGTGGGCGCCGCGCCAGTAGACGCGTTCGCAGTCAGTGCACTGGGCGAACACGTCGTAGGAGCGGTGCGTGCCCTGCTCCAGGCGGTCGCCGACGCTGTCCTTGTCGGCATCGCGGAGCGGCCCGTTGCAGGCGGTGCAGCGGGTCCACGGCGCGAGGTCGGGTGCGAACCTGCCGAGTACGTCGCGCAGTTGCTCGTCCGGGTTGTCGCTGTAGACGTAGGCGCCGGCGAAGAGCTCGCGGCGGCGCAGCAGTCCGCGGTCGCGGGAGAGCAGTACGCGCTGTTCGGCGGCGGAGCGGGTGGCGAGGGCGGGGTCGCCGATGTCCTCGTTCTCGTAGGCCGCGTCGACGCCGAGCAGGCGCAGGCGGCGGGCGAGGGTGCCGAGGTGGACGTCGAGGAGGAAGCGGAGCGGGGCGCCGTCCACGCGTTGGGGCCGCTCGACGCCGAACACCTCGACGTTCTGGCCGTCTTGGGGGACGTACGAGACGGGGACCTCGTGGCCGTCGACGAGGAGGCGGCCGACTTCGGTGAGCGGGACCCCGGCGGATTCGACGACGTGTCCGAGGCTGGACGCGCCGTCGGTGGCCGTCGGTACGCGGTCCGCGCGCCTGCTGGGTGCGGCGAAGAGGCGCAGGTCGGGGGCGAGGGTGAGCTGAATGCCGGGTCCGTTCACCCTGTCAGCATGCCACTGCGGGGGTGCGGGGCGCCCGGCTTTTAGGAGGCGGCGGAGGCTGTGGAGGCCTCGGCGGCCGCGTCGTAGGCCTGGCGGTGGGCGGCGACCTTGTCGAAGTGGTTCTCGGCCCACAGTTTCACCGAGGAGAGCAGGCAGGCGAGGGTGCCGCCGAGTTCGGTGAGCCGGTAGTCGACGCGGGCGGGGACGGTGGGGGTCACGGTGCGGGTGACGATGCCGTCGCGTTCCAGGGAGCGCAGGGTCTGGGTGAGCATCTTCTGGCTGACGCCGGGGATCTTGCGGCCGAGGTCGCTGTAGCGCATGGAGCGGTCGTCGGCCTGGGCGAGCGCGCTGACGACGAGGCCGACCCACTTGTCGCTGATGCGGGCCAGGAGTTGCCCGGTGGGGCATTCCTTGAGGAAGGCGTCGTAGGCGTGGCGGGCTTCTTCGCGACGGGCCGCGGCGGTGCGGGTGGCCATGGGTGCCCCACTTCCGGGTCGGGTACGCACTCGGAAGTACGTACTTACGAAAAGAGAGTACCTCTCCCTAGGTTAGTGCTCACCGGGAACGAACGGTTCGACGAGCACGACGGGGAGAGATCATGAGCGGCGCAACGATGAAGGCAGTGGTCGTGGACGGCTTCGGCGGTCCGGAGCAGGTGCGGGTCGTCGAGGTGGCGGTACCGCGTCCGGAGGCCGGCCAGGTCCGGATCCGGGTCCGGGCGGCCGGCCTCAACCCGGTCGACGGCGGGGTCCGCGCCGGCGTCTTCGGCGGCGAGGGGCAGCGGATCGGCCTCGGCTGGGACGTGGCGGGGGAGATCGACGAGGTCGGCGCCGGCGTGACCGGCTGGAGCGCCGGGCAGCGGGTCGTCGGGCTGCACTACGGGACGGTGAAGCCGCTGGGCTCGCACGCCGAGTACGTGGTCCTCGACGCCACGGCCATCGCCGCCGCCCCGGCCGGCGTGGACACCACGACCGCGGCCGGCTTCCCGCTCGCGGCGCTCACCGCGGCCCGCTCCGTGGACCTGCTCGGCCTCGCCGCCGGCGCCTCGGTGCTGATCACCGGCGCCGCCGGGGTGGTCGGAGCGCTCGCGGTCCAGCTCGCGGCGCGGGCGGGGCTCGTGGTGACGGCCCTCGCGGGCGCCGATGACGAGGCCTACCTGCGCTCCCTGGGCGCGACCGGCTTCGTGCGGCGCGGGGAGGCCCCGGCCGAGCAGGTCGACGGGGTGCTGGACACGGCCGTACTGGGAGGGCCCGCACTCGGCTTCGTCCGCGACGGCGGCGTCTACGTCGGGGTGATCCCGCACGCCGCCCCTGCGGCGGAGCGCGGGGTGCGGGTGGTGGAGCAGGAGGTCGCCGCGGACGGGGAGCACCTGGCCCGGCTGGTCACCCTGGTCGAGGAGGGTGCCCTCGCACTGCGGGTCGCGGAGGTCTTCGACCTCGCGGACGCCGCCAAGGCGCACGACCGGCTGGCGACCCCGGGGGTACGGGGCCGGATCATCCTGACTCCGTGACCGTGCGGGGAGGGACCCGGGGGGATCGTGAGGGCCGTGCGGGGGGCGGCCCTCACCCCCTGATCCGGTGGCACCAGTCGTTGCTCGGGTGGGGCACCCCGGGCGGGTACTCGAACTCGACCTCGCCGAGGCGAACGAAACCCGCCCGGCGGGCCACGGCGTTCGAGGCCGGATGGTCGGTGCCGGGGAAGGCGCGGAGGGTCTCGCGGGCGGGGGAGCCGTGGGCGCGGACGTACGCGAGCAACTCCCGCAGCGCGACCACCGCGAGGCCCCGGCCCTGGTACTCGGGCAGGATGCCCCAGCCGGTCTCGTACACCGGCTCGCCCTGCCACTCCCGTTCCCAGAAGCCGATGGTTCCGACGCTCTCTCCGGCCGGCTCCAGCACGACCCGGAACATCCGCCCGGCCGCCGGTTCCCGGGCGCTCATCGCCTCGTAGCGCCGCTGGCGGTCGGCGAGTTTCGCGGGTGTCTCCGGGCCGCCGAGGTGCTCGGTCATGACGGGCTCGTTCTTGCGCTCCAGCAGCCAGAAGTCGTCCGCCGTCCAGGGCGCCAGGCGTACGGCAGGGTCCTCGGGGTTCCCGTGTTGCACCATGCCCGCAGCCTACGGAGGCAGCTCGGTGTCATCGACCCCTTTCCGCCGCAGGCCGATCCGGACGGCGCCGAACAGCACCTTGGCGACGATGCCGACCACGATCAGGTCGGCGACCATCTGCGCGGTGGTCAGTACGCGGGTGGTCTCGGAGACGGGCGCGATGTCCCCGAAGCCGACGGTCGCGAACACGGTGACCGTGAAGTACAGGGCGTCGGTCCTGTCCAGGGGCTCGGTGAAGGAGGCCGGGTCCGACCGGGCGACGAGGTAGTACACCGCGGAGAACACCACCAGGAACAACGGCACGGCGGAGGCGACGCCCTCGACGGCGCGCAGTCTCGGATACGCCGAACGGGTGATGGCGTTGACCTGCCGGACGACCAGCAGGCCGAAGAGGGCCAGCCCGACGATCAACATGACGAGGGTGCCGACACCCACCCCTTGGTCCAGCGGGGTCAGGTAGTACAGCCAGGTGATCAGGGTGACCGAGACCACCGAACGGAGCAGGTGGCCGATGACGATACGGCGGCGCCGCGGGTCGTCCGGGAGGCTCATGTCCCCATCGTCGGGGGACTTGCGCTCGGCGTGCGACTTCGATCACCCGGCTGTATCAAGGATGGGAAGGGTGAAAGATCCGCATTCGGGCGGAAATGATCGGAGTCGAGAATGGACGATTACCCGCTCCTCAACCTCTTCTGGACGATGCTGTGGCTGTTCCTCTGGATCCTCTGGTTCTTCCTGCTCTTCAAGATCATCACGGACATCTTCCGTGACCACAGCATGAGCGGGTGGGGCAAGGCGGGATGGCTGATCTTCGTGATCATCCTTCCGTTCCTCGGTGTCTTCGTGTACCTCATCGCCCGCGGCAAGAGCATGGCCGAGCGGGACGCGAAGCAGATGAAGGACAGCGAGGCCGCCTTCCAGGACTACGTCCGCAAGACGGCCGGGACCGGCGGCGGTTCGGCGGACGAACTGCACAAGCTCGCCGCGCTCAAGGACAAGGGCGACATCACCCAGGAGGAGTTCGACCGCGCCAAGGCGAAGCTCCTGGCGTAGTCCGGTGGTGCGCGGTCGCTCCGATCGCCCGTGAGGCCGCTCAGCCCGTCAGCCGGGCTGCGGCCTCGCGGGCCGCGTCGATCGCCCCGGCGCGGGCCGCCTGGCGGTCGTCGTCGCCGCGGGCGTACGCCAGGGAGATCACCACGTTGCTGCGGCGGAAGACGACCTGCGCGGTGATCGCCTTGCCGGGAGTGGGCGGCCGGAAGCGCAGGAACGCTTCGTCGCCGAGGCCGGACAGGTCCTCCTGGGTGTCCTTCTCCCAGCCGAGTTCACCGACCGTGCGCTGTTCGCGGATGTCCTTGCGGGCCAGGTCGACGGTGAGGCGGCTCGCGAAGAGATGGACGCCGGCCCGGTACTCGCCCTTCTCGCGCGGGGCGGCCCAACTGCACGACGCCGCGTCGGCTCGTCCGCCGTACGCCTCGGGCACGAGCCGGTGGACGGTCTCGGGGGTGACGAGCCGGCAGAAGTCCGGATCGGCA
The DNA here is from genome assembly GCF_042892775.1 of Streptomyces sp. NPDC001717. Taxonomy (NCBI): domain Bacteria; kingdom Bacillati; phylum Actinomycetota; class Actinomycetes; order Kitasatosporales; family Streptomycetaceae; genus Streptomyces; species Streptomyces sp. NPDC001717. Next base: position 147,548 of record NZ_JBIAUK010000001.1, read on the forward strand.
CGGAACTCGCCTTCCCGCGCACGGTCCCACCACCGCCAGGCTCCGAAGGCCGCGCACGCCACGACGAGCAGCGCGGTCAGCGTGACGAGCGCGCGGCGCGAGGGCTTGGCGGGATCGGCGGGAGTGGTCACCGCCGCAGCATAAGGGCCCCCGTCTCGGCCGCCGAGTGGTTTTGCGACCCCCGTGGCCTCCCCCTATACGATCTCAACTTCGTGATCGTCTAGGGGGAATTGATGGCGAACGCCTCGAACGCCGAACAGTCCGTGCTGAGTCCGCTGGGGCCGGACGATCCGCAGGAGATCGCCGGCTACCGGCTGCTCGCGCGGATCGGCGAGGGCGGCATGGGATCGGTCTACCTCTCCCGGACCCGGGGGAACCAGCCCGTCGCGCTGAAGGTCATCCGGCGCGAGTTCGCCCAGGACCAGGACTTCCGCGCCCGCTTCGAGCGCGAGGTGCAGGCGGCGCGCCGCGTGCAGGGCTACCACATCGTGCCGGTCGTGGACCACGACACCAGCGGCGAACAGCCCTGGCTCGCCTCCGCCTACGTGCCGGGGTTGGCGCTGGACGACGCGCTCGCCGCCCACGGGCCGCTCCCGCTGCCCGCCGTGTTCCAGCTGATCGGCTGCACCGCGCGGGCCCTGCACGCCGTGCACGGCGCGTACGTGATCCACCGCGACCTCAAGCCCAGCAACATCCTGCTGGGTTCGAAGGGCCCCTGGGTGATCGACTTCGGCATCGCCCGCGCGACCGACGCCACCCAGCTCACGCGCAGCGGCGGGTTCATCGGCACGCCGCAGTACATGTCGCCCGAGCACGCGCTGGGCCGCGAGGTCACCCCGGCGACCGACGTCTTCGCGCTGGGGCTGATCGCCGCGGTCGTGGCCACCGGACGCCACCCCTACGGCGACGGCTCGGGCCTCTCGATCGCCGCCTCGATCGCCAACACCCCCCAGCAGGCGCCGGACCTGAGCGGCTACCCGGACGAGCTGCGGCCCCTGCTGGAACGCTGCCTGAAGGCCGACCCCGCCGAGCGGCCCGGGACGGAGGAACTGGCCGAGTGGTGCGAGCGGTTGGCCGGGCGGCCGCTGCGCGATTTCCAGGACTGGCTGCCTGCTCCCGTCACGGCGGAGATAGCCCGGCGGGAGCGGCTGGCCGAGGCGCCCCCGCAGCCGCAGACCCCGCCGATGCCCGCGAACACCCCGCCCCCCGCCCCGTCGTACGCGCCGACGCAGGCACCCGCCCAGACTCCGGCCTCCCCGCAGCCCCCCGCATACGCCCCGGCGCAGGCGGCCGCACCGGCCGCAGGGAACCCGTACGCGTCGACGCAGGCCCCCGCCCAGTCCGCCCCGCCGTCGTACGCGTCGACGCAGGCCCCCGCGCCCGCCGCCCCGCAGCCGTACGCGCCGACGTACGCGCCGACGGGCCCGCAGGCGGCGGCCTACGGAGCCGCTCCGGCCCCCGCGACCCGTGGCCGCAGCCGGGTGCCCCTGATCGCGGGCGCGGGCGTCCTGGCCGTCGTCCTGATCGCGGGCGGCGCCTGGTACGCCACCCGCGACGACGGCAAGGCCAAGACCGAGGCCAAGAGCGAGGGCAAGGCGGCGGACCAGCCGAAGCCCTCCTCCTCCGCCGCGCAGGGCCAGGACCCGGCGTCCGCCGCGCCCCGGACTCCTGCCGCGCCCGCCTACACGGTGGTGTTCAAGGACACCCCGGTGAAGTTCCTGGGGCCCAGGGAATTCGGCAAGTACAACGACGTCGACCTCGACTTCCCGAAGGTGGCGCCGTTCCTCGAGATGCCGAGCAGCAACCGGGAGCTGCAGATGGGCTTCGACGCCGTCACGAGCGACACGTCCTTCGGCAAGAGCAAGGGCCCCACCCCCGAGGAGTGCGCGGCCGGAGCCGCCACGAACCCGATCCCCAACAAGCTGAACGGGGCCGCCCTGACCGGAGCGGACGCCGCCATCGTCAAGGGCGATCTGCTCTGCACGGTCACGACCAAGGGCAACCTGGCGATGGTGAAGATCATGGCCGTGGAGCCCTCGCCCGACAAGCTCCACGACATCCCGACCTACCTCACCGAAGTCACGCTCTGGAAGAAGCAGTCGTAGCCAGGACCCGGCCCAGGTCCAGCACGGTCAGGCCGAACATGGCGACGCCGAGCGGGACATGGAGTGCCGGCACGTGCGCTATGCCGAGGACCACCTGTACCGAGGAGAGGACGAGGAAGCCGGTCGAGTAGAGGATCGGGCGGGGCGACCCCCCGCCCGGCTTCCACGCCAGGACCGCGGCGAGCACGTACAGCATCGTCGCGCCGTACGTCACGCGTGCGCCGACGGCGTGCAGCGTCTCGCCGTAGGAGGTGGACAGCAGCAGACCGGCGCTGACCGCCTGGAAGAAGAGGGTCAGGGTCTGCAGGCCGATGGAGACCCTGAGGAAGGCGGATCCGCGCGCCGCGGCCGTCGCGGTCATCGCGGTCTTGGCTGTCGTCGTCTCAACGGCCATGGTGGGAACCCCTGTTCTGCCTCGCGGCGGTGATCGGTAGTGTCTCGACCGTTCGACGACGCAGCCCCGCGAAATGTCAGGCGGGTGTCGGGGACGGGGAAGGACACGGGGGCGAACACGACCATGGGCACCGTCATCGAGGAGCGCCGGCATCTGGTCAACGTCGCCTACCGGCTGCTCGGTTCGGTGGCCGAGGCCGAGGACGCGGTGCAGGAGGCCTACACCCGCTGGTACGCGATGTCGCGGCGGCAGCAGGAGGCCGTCGAGTCGCCGGGCGCCTGGCTGACGACGGTCGCAGGCCGCATCTGCCTGGACGTGCTCGGCTCGGCACGGGCCCGGCGCGAGCGCTACGTGGGCGCGTGGATCCCCGAGCCGGTACCGGACCGTACGGAGTGGACGAGCGTGCGGGGCCTCGGAGGCGGGGCCGAGGCGGCCGATCCCGCCGACCGCATCACCCTGGACGAGTCGGTGAACATGGCCTTCCTCGTCGTGCTGGAGTCGATGACGCCGGCCGAACGCGTGGCGTTCGTCCTCCACGACGTCTTCCGCTACCCCTTCACCGAAATCGCCGCGATCGTCGGCCGTACGCCCGCGGCCTGCCGGCAGCTGGCCTCCTCGGGCCGCCGCCGGGTCCGCGACGCGCGCACCGACGTGGCTCCGGCCGCCGCGCAGGCCGGCCTCGTACGGGACTTCAAGGAGGCCTGGGAGGCCAAGGACATCGAGGCCCTCGTCGGCCTCCTCGACCCGGACGCCACGATGACCGCCGACGGCGGCGGCATGGTCGGCACCGTCCTGAGGCCGGTCGTGGGCGGCAGGAGCGTCGCCCAGTACCTGATCCACATCGCCGACAAGGCCCCCGGACTGACCCTGCTGGAACGCACGGTCAACGGCCGGCCCGGCTTGGTCGCCCGGCACACCGGAATCTCGGTGACCGTGGCCGCGTTCGAGGTCGCCGACGGCCGCGTCACCGCGATCTGGGCGGTCCGCAACCCGGAGAAGCTCCGCGCGTGGAACGAGCCCGCACGGGACTGATCCGGCGCCCCCGAGGCAACGGCCGGATCAGGGCCAGACGAGGCAGTACGCCTGGTGGCCGTTCTCGTGGAGGCGGTGGGAGAAGTCCTGCCACTCGTGGAGCAGCTGGTAGACGTTGAACGCGTCGCTCGGGCCGCCGCGGTCGGGGACCGTGGACCAGATGAAGGCCGCCGCGCCCACGGACTCCTCGCCGACGCCGCGCAGCGGGTCGACGACCGTCATCGGGAGCTTGACCACCGCGTAGTCGGGGTGCAGGACGACCAGCTCCAGCGGCGGGACCTTGTGGAGGGGTATGCCCTCGATGCCGGTCAGGACCATCGCGGCCACCGTCTCCGGCTTGATCTTGCTGAAGAGTCCGCCCATGCCGAGCTCGTCGCCGCCGAGCTCCTCCGGCCGCATCGTCACGGGGACCCGGGCGGCGCTCGCGCCGTCGGGCGCGCCGAAGTACCTGTACGTCACGCCCATGCCCCGGCCGCCCTTGGGCAGGTCGTCGTCCGACGGCAGCGTGGGTCCGGGAACGGCGTCGGCCGCCTCCGCCGCGCGCCTGCGGTGCTTGCCCCGGCGACGGGCCTCGCGGGCTTCGCGGGCGCGCTGCGGGTCGAGGTCGCCCGTACCCTCGCCCGGTCCACCACCGCGTTGCATATCTCCACCCGACTGGTCTTGCTCGCCCCGGCCCCGCGGCCCCCGCCACGCAGCCTGATCATCATGGCAGTGACCTCCCCCGCGGCGACGCGGTGAAACGCCCGCCCGCAAGTCTGTCGCGGCCTCTGAGACCATGGCTGGTGTGAGCTACCCGTACCCGTATGAAGCCCCAGTTTCGCAGACGCTCTTCGAGCGCGCCTCCCTCGTGACCCCCGGCGGCGTGAACTCTCCCGTCCGCGCCTTCCGCGCCGTGGGCGGTACGCCCCGGTTCATGGTGTCCGGGACCGGTCCGTACCTCACCGACGCCGACGGTCGCGAGTACGTCGACCTCGTGTGCTCGTGGGGACCGATGATCCTCGGCCACTCCCACCCCGAGGTGATCGAGGCCGTCCAGGCCGCCGTCGCCCGCGGGACCTCCTTCGGCACGCCCGGCGAGGGCGAGGTCGCGCTCGCCGAGGAGATCGTCGCCCGGATCGAGCCGGTCGAGCAGGTCCGGCTGGTTTCGTCCGGTACCGAGGCCACGATGTCGGCGATCCGCCTCGCGCGCGGTTTCACCGGTCGGGCCAAGGTCGTGAAGTTCGCGGGGTGCTACCACGGCCACGTGGACGCGCTGCTGGCCGCCGCCGGTTCCGGCCTCGCGACCTTCGCGCTGCCGGACACCCCGGGTGTCACCGGCGCGCAGGCCGGCGACACGATCGTGCTGCCGTACAACGACCTCGAAGCGGTGCGGGCGGCCTTCGCCGCGCACCCCGGCGAGATCGCCTGTGTGATCACCGAGGCCGCGCCCGGCAACATGGGCGTGGTGACCCCGCTCGACGGCTTCAACCAGGGGCTCGCCGACCTCTGCCGCGAGAACGGCGCCCTGTACATCTCCGACGAGGTCATGACGGGCTTCCGCACCTCGCGCGCCGGCTGGTACGGCGTGGACGGGGTCAAGCCCGACCTGATGACCTTCGGCAAGGTCATGGGCGGCGGCTTCCCGGCGGCCGCCTTCGGCGGCCGGGCGGACGTGATGGGCCACCTGGCACCCGCCGGGCCCGTCTACCAGGCCGGCACGCTCTCCGGGAACCCGATCGCCACGGCCGCCGGTCTCGCGCAGCTGCGGCTGCTGGACGACGCGGCGTACGACAAGGTGAACGCGGTCTCGAAGGAGATCCAGGGCCTGGTGACGACGGCGCTGGCCAAGGAGGGCGTCGCGCACCGACTGCAGACCGCGTCCAACATGTTCTCCGTCTTCTTCACCGAGGACGAGGTCCGCAACTACGACGACGCGAAGAAGCAGGAAGGCTTCCGCTTCAACGGCTTCTTCCACTCGATGCTGGCGCAGGGCGTCTACCTGCCGCCCTCGGCGTTCGAGTCCTGGTTCGTGTCCACCGCCCACGACGAGCAGGCGATCGAGCGGATCGCGGCGGCCCTGCCCGCCGCCGCCCGGGCCGCCGCGGAGGCCACCGCATGAGCACAGCCCCCACGAACGGCATCACCGTCGTGCACCTGGTGCGCCACGGCGAGGTGCACAACCCGGACGGGGTCCTGTACGGGCGCCGCGCGGGCTACCACCTCTCGGACCTGGGCCGGCAGATGGCGGACCGGGTCGCGGAGCACCTGAAGGGCCGGGACATCACCTATGTGGTGGCCTCGCCGCTGGAGCGCGCGCAGGAGACGGCGGAGCCGATCGCCAAGGCGCACGGCCTGGACCTGGCGACAGACGCGCGGCTGTTGGAGGCGGAGAACGTCTTCGAGGGCAAGACCTTCGGCGTCGGCGACGGCGCGCTGCGCAAGCCGGGCAACTGGAAGCACCTGACGAACCCGTTCAAGCCCTCCTGGGGCGAGCCGTACGTCGACCAGGTGGTCCGGATGATGAGCGCGCTGGAGGCGGCGCGCGACGCGGCCCGCGGCCACGAGGCGGTGGCGGTCAGCCACCAGCTGCCGATCTGGATCGTGCGCAGCTGGGCGGAGAAGCGCCGGCTGTGGCACGACCCGCGCCGTCGGCAGTGCACGCTCGCCTCGTTGACGTCGTTCACCTTCCAGGGCGACAAGCTGGTGTCGGTGGGCTACAGCGAGCCGGCCCGGGACCTGGTCCCGGCGCACCTGCTGGCGGGGGCGAAGCCGGTGAAGGGCGCGTCGAAGGCGTTCGGCGCCTGACGGGCCGACTGGCTGACGGGCCGACTGGCTGACGGGCCGACCGTCTGACGGGCCGACCGACTGACCGTCGGATCGCTTGATCGACGGTCTGTTACGAACCGTTACAGCTTTACCTAAATAAATATAAGTTGCGCCGGGAATCACCGTTCCAGTGCCGCAAGTTCTGTCGAATTGTCCGTTTATATGGGCAGTGGCATGAGCTGTGCGGGTGACGACTGGGACGGTGAGATGCGCAACTTCACGCGAAGGGGATTGCTCGGACTCGGACTTGGGGCTGCCGCCGCGGTGGGCATCGCCGGCTGCGGTTCACCCGACAAGGCCGAGCCCGGCGCCCCCGGGCCGATCAAGAACCCCAAGCCCGCGAAGCCCGAGGCCAAGGCCATCGGCGACGGCTCCACCGCCGACACCGGCCCGCAGCCCAACCAGCCGGCCAAGCCGGTGCCCCTCCAGCCCGGCGAGACTCCGCCGCAGTTCGTCGTCTTCAGCTGGGACGGCGCGGGGGAGGTCGGCAACGGACTCTTCCCGCGCTTCCTCAAGCTCGCCAAGGACCACGGCGCGTCCATGACCTTCTTCCTCTCCGGCCTCTACCTGCTGCCCGAGACGAAGAGCGGCCTCTACCGGCCGCCGAACAATCCGGTCGGCGCCTCGGACATCGGCTACCTCAAGGACGAGAACGTCCGCTCCACCATCAAGTACGTCCGCGAGGCGTGGCTCGACGGGCACGAGATAGGGACCCACTTCAACGGCCACTTCTGCGGCGGCTCCGGCTCCGTCGGCAAATGGAGCCCCGCCGACTGGCACAGCGAGATCGACCAGGCCGTGTCCTTCGTCACCAACTGGCGCACGAACACCGGTTTCGCCGACCTGCCGCCGCTGCCCTTCGACTACCGCAAGGAACTGGTCGGCGCCCGCACCCCCTGCCTCCTCGGTCAGGAGAACCTGCTCGAAGCCGCGGCCGCGCTCGGCTGGCGCTACGACTCCAGCTCGCCCGGCGGACTCCAGCAGTGGCCGGTGAAGCGCGCCGGGATCTGGGACCTGCCGCTGCAGTCCCTGCCCTTCCCCGGGCACTCCTTCGAGGTGCTGTCGATGGACTACAACATCCTCGCCAACCAGTCGAAGAACACCACGAAGGGCGTCCCGGCCAACTACCCGGCCTGGCGCACCCAGGCCACCGCCACCTATCTCGGGGGCTTCCGGCGGGCCTACGAGACCAACCGAGCCCCGCTCTTCATCGGCAACCACTTCGAGGAGTGGAACGGCGGCATCTACATGGACGCCGTCGAAGAGGCCCTCAAGGGCATGGCGGACAAAAGGGACGTAAGGCTCGTATCGTTCCGTCAGTTCATCGACTGGCTCGACGTCCAGGACCCCAAGGTGCTCGCGAAACTGCGCGGCCTCGGCCCCGGCCGGTCGCCCACCGGCGGCTGGAGCGCGTACATGACCTCGGCCTGACGCACGCCTGACCAGCGCATTGGCATCCCGCCGGGGGGTGCGGCGGAGTCGGAAATTGCTCATGCGAAACTTTTCACATGAGCCTTAGCCGCGCGCGTGTCCGTCGAAGTAGCCGCCGCTCGACCAGCGGCCGCGCCCTCCTGCTCACTGCGGTCTCCCTCGCGAGCGCCCTCACCCTCACGGCGTGCACCGATGCGGACGGCAAGCCGAACGGCAGTTCCGGCGGCGGGTACGTCACGGGCTCGGGCGGCATCGCCCGCGTGGCCCAGGGCGAGCGCACCGAGGCCCCCAAGCTCGACGGCGAGACCGTCGACGGCTCGACCCTCGACGTCTCCACCCTCAAGGGCAAGGTCGTCGTCCTCAACGTGTGGGGCTCCTGGTGCGCGCCCTGCCGCGCCGAGGCCCCGCACTTCGCGAAGGTCGCCAAGGAGCTCGCCGACGCCGGCAAGGACGTCGCCTTCGTCGGCCTCAACACCCGCGACAGCAGCAAGCAGACCGCCGCCGCCTTCGAATCGGACTTCGGGATCACCTACCCGAGCATCTACGACCCCGTCGGCAAGCTGATGCTCCGCTTCCCCAAGGGCACGCTCAACCCGAACGCGATCCCCGCCACCGTCGTCCTCGACAAGGAGGGCAAGATCGCCGCTCGCGCCCAGGTCGCCATGGACGACGTGGCGCTGCGCGGGATGATCGACCCGCTCCTCGCGGAGAAGTGAGCCGTCCGGCGTGAACACGACCGTCCTCAACGGCGCGCTGCTGCTCGCCCTGCCCATCTCGGTCCTCGCCGGGCTGGTCTCCTTCTTCTCGCCCTGCGTGCTGCCGCTCGTCCCCGGTTACCTCTCGTACGTGACCGGAGTGAGCGGCGCCGACCTCGCCGAGGCCCGGCGCGGGCGGATGCTGGCGGGCGCGAGCCTGTTCATCGCCGGCTTCACCGCGGTCTTCGTCTCCACCGGGGCCCTCTTCGGCTACTTCGGCAACAGCCTCCGGGAGAACGCGGAGATCATCTCCCGGGTGCTGGGCGCCCTGGTGATCGTCCTCGGTCTCTTCTTCATGGGGGCCATCCCGGGGCTCACGATGCGGGAGTTCCGCTTCCACAGGAAGCCGACGGCCGGTCTGCTCGGCGCGCCCCTGCTCGGCGTGCTCTTCGGCGTCGGCTGGACCCCCTGCATGGGCCCGACCCTCGCCGCCGTCACCACGCTCTCCCTCGACCAGGCCAGCGCGGGCCGCGGGGCGCTGCTGACCGTCGGCTACTGCCTGGGCCTCGGCCTGCCCTTCATCCTCACCGCGATCGCCTTCCGCAAGGCGCTCGGGGCATTCGGCTGGGTCAAGAAGCACTATGCGTGGGTGATGCGCATCGGCGGCGGCATGCTGGTCCTGACCGGTCTGCTGCTCGTCACAGGTTTGTGGGACAGCATCATCAGCGACATGCAGAGCTGGACCCAAACCTTCACGGTGGGGATCTGAGGACTAAACGGACATGAGTACGACAGACAACGCGTCCACCGAGGCGTCGCACGACCCGGCCGAGGCCACGGCGGCCACCGCGGCCGCCGACGCCGTGGAGGCCGCGGCCGGCTCCCAGCTCTCCACCGCCCCCGAGGAGGACAGCGGTCCCGTCGGCATCGGCGTGATCGGCTGGGCCCGCTGGATCTGGCGGCAGCTCACCTCCATGCGGGTGGCGCTGATCCTGCTGTTCCTGCTGTCCCTCGGCGCGATCCCCGGCTCCCTGATCCCGCAGAACTCCGTCGACCTGATGAAGGTCGCCGAGTGGAAGCGCACCCACGCCTCCTGGGTGACGATCGCCGAGAAGCTCCAGCTCTTCGACGTCTACACGTCGTTCTGGTTCTCCGCGATCTACATCCTGCTCTTCGTCTCCCTCATCGGCTGCATCCTGCCCCGCACCTGGCAGTTCGTCGGTCAGCTCAGGGGCCGCCCGCCGGCCGCCCCCCGGCGCCTGGACCGGCTCCCCGCGCACACCACCTGGCGCACCGAGAAGTCCCCCGACGAGGTCCTCGCCCACGCGAAGACCCTGCTGGCCGGGCGCCGCTTCCGCACCGAAGCGGGCAAGGGCCACGTCTCGGCGGAGAAGGGCTACCTCCGCGAGGCCGGGAACCTGATCTTCCACGTCGCGCTCATCGTGATGCTCGTGGCCTTCGCCTGGGGCAAGCTCTTCATGTCCGAGGGCGGCAAGCTCGTCCTGCGCGGCGGCGGCTTCGCGAACACGCTCACCCAGTACGACGACTTCAAGTCGGGCAGCATGTTCGACCCCGACGACCTGCCGCCCTTCAGCTTCACCCTCGACGAGTTCGACGCCACCTTCGAGCCGGACGGCCCGCAGAAGGGCACCCCGCGCGACTTCAAGGCGCACGTCACCTACAGCGAGGGCGCCGCCGGCAAGCCGAAGAAGGCCGAGATCGAGGTCAACAAGCCCCTCGAAGTCGACGGCTCCAAGGTCTACCTGCTCGGCCACGGCTACGCGCCGATCGTCTCGGTCACCGACCCCACCGGCAAGGTCGTCTTCAAGGACGCCGTGCCGATGCTGCCGCAGGACAAGAACCTCACCTCGCGCGGCGCCATCAAGGTCACCGACGGCTACAAGAACAAGAACGGCGAGAAGGAGCAGCTCGGCTTCTCCGCCCAGTTCGTGCCGACCTTCGCGGGCAAGGGCCAGGGCACGATGCTCTCCCAGTTCCCGGACGCGAACTTCCCGGTGATGGCGATCAACGCCTATCACGGCAGCCTCGGCGTGGACTCGGGTCTGCCGCAGAACGTGTACCAGCTGGACACGACCAAGATGCAGCAGTTCAAGAAGGAGAACGGCGACCCGCTCGCCAAGATGCTGCTGCCCGGCGAGACGATGGAGCTGCCCGACGGCGCGGGCTCCGTGAAGTTCGAGGGCATCGAGCGCTGGGCCACCTTCTCCGTCACCCACCAGCCCGGCAGCGGCCTCGCCCTCGCGGGCGCGATCGCCGCCATCGCGGGCCTGGCCGGATCGCTGTTCATCCAGCGCCGCCGGATCTGGGTCCGTGCGGTGACCGGCAAGGACGGCGTCACCGTCGTCGAGATGGCGGGCCTCGGCCGCAGCGAGTCCGCCAGGCTCCCGCAGGAGCTGTCGGACCTCGCGGCGACGCTCCACCAGCAGGCGCCCACGGCGCCTGATCCTGTAGAAGAAACCCTTGAAGGAGAGCGCGGATGACGCCGCTCGCAGCCGCAGCCAACGAGAACCTGGCTCAGATCAGCAACTACCTGGTCTATTCGTCGATGGCGGTCTACACGCTCGCCTTCTTCGCGCACATCGCCGAGTGGACCTTCGGCAGCCGCAGCAAGGTCGGCCGCACGGCCGCCGCGCTCACCGGCGCCGGGGAGGCCCAGGCGGCCCCCGCCGTGCAGGTGCGGGGCAAGGGGGGTGCCACGGCCGTCCTGGACCGACCCAAGGTCACCACCCGCTCCGCCGCCGGCACCCGTGACGTGCCGGACGGCCCGGGCGCCGCGGGCGGCACCGAGCAGGGCGACCTGTACGGGCGGATCGCGGTCTCGCTGACCGCGCTCGCCTTCCTCATCGAGGCGGGCGGCGTCCTCACCCGCGCGCTGTCGGTGCAGCGGGCCCCGTGGGGCAACATGTACGAGTTCTCGATCACCTTCTCCACGGTGGCCGTCGGCGCGTACCTGGTGCTGCTCGCCCTGAAGAAGAACGTCCGCTGGCTCGGTCTGATCCTGGTCACCACCGTCCTGCTGGACCTCGGCATCGCCGTCACGGTCCTCTACACCGACAGCGACCAGCTCGTCCCGGCCCTGCACTCGTACTGGCTGTGGATCCACGTCTCCACCGCGATCTTCTGCGGCGCCGTCTTCTACCTCGGTGCGGCCGGCACCCTGCTGTACCTCTTCCGCGACTCGTACGAGAACAAGCTCGCGAACGGCGGCACGCCCGGCAAGTTCGCCACCTCCGTGATGGAGCGGCTGCCCTCGGCGGCCTCGCTCGACAAGTTCTCGTACCGCATCAACGCGGCCGTCTTCCCGCTGTGGACCTTCACGATCATCGCGGGCGCCATCTGGGCGGGCGACGCCTGGGGTCGCTACTGGGGCTGGGACCCCAAGGAGGTCTGGTCCTTCGTGACCTGGGTCGCGTACGCCTGCTACCTGCACGCGCGCGCCACCGCCGGCTGGAAGGGCCGCAAGGCGGCCTACCTGGGCCTCTTCGCCTTCGTCTGTTGGATCTGGAACTACTACGGCGTGAACATGGTCCTCAACGGCCTGCACTCCTACGCGGGCGTCTGACGGACGTAAGTGGGACGCTGGTGGTATGTCTCTCGTGAGCCATGCCACCAGCGAGCGCCGCGGCGAGAACCGCTGGCTGCTCCGCTTCGAGCTGCACCTGCCGTACTCCTACGAGGTGCTCTGGCCCGCCCTGACCGGGGCGAGCGGACTGCGCACCTGGCTGGCCGCGGCCGACGTACTGGAACGCCGGCTCGGCGGAGCCGTCATGCTGCGCTGGCTGAACACCGGGACCGTGGTGACCGGCCGCATCACCGCCTGGGACGTCGAGCGGGTCGTGGAGTACACCGTCACCGAGCACGGGCGGATCCGCTTCCACCTGGAGGCGGTCGGCACGGACTCCACGGTGATCCGCTTCGTGAACGAACGGGGCGGCCCGGAGGACGAGCGCCTGGACTGCCTCGCCGGCTGGCACGAACACTTCGAACTGCTGAACTCCGCCCTGGCCGGCCACCCGGCGGACTGGTCCACCTGGTCCGACACCCGCTGGGCCGAGCTCCGCGAGGCCTACGCCTCCTTCTCCCGCGCCTCGGCGGCCTGACCGCCGGCGCCTTTCCCGGGCTACCGCCCCCTCCGGCCCCGCTCCTGACCGCGCGCATCGCCCGGTCCCGGCGGCCTGCCCGCCCGCAGGCGCCGCCCGCGCCCGCCTCTCCGCTGCGCGGGGCCCGTCCCCTACCCGCCCTTCCTCCCCCGGCTACTGCTGGGAGGTGCCCCCGGTTCCCCAGGGCACGCTCACCAGACCGGTCGCAGCGGCGGCAGTGGGCCCTCCCCGTTCAGGGTCCGCACCAAGCGGCCGAGCTCGCCCCGCAGGGCGCCGAGGTCGACGCTGCCGCCCAGCTCCGCCTCCAGCTCGTGCAGGATCCGGCCCGCGACGGCCAGGTGCTCGTCGGCGGCGGCGGTGAGCACCACCAGCTTGCGCCGACCCCCTTCCGGGTGCGGCTCGCGGCGGACGTAGCCGCGCTTCTCCAGGTCGTCGACGATCTGTCCGGCCGCCTGTTTGGTCACCCCGAGCCGCTCGGCGAGCTCGCTCGCGGTGGCGCCGGTCCCCTGGAGGACCTGGAACGTCATGCCGTGCGCGGGGCGCAGGTCGGCGTAGCCGGCCTCGCCGACCCGCCTGGTGAACTCGCCCAGCAGCAGCTGGAAGCCGAGCCCCAGCAGGAATGCCAGCTCGATGCCGTCGTCGTCGTCTCGTCGGTCGGTCACGGAAACATGGTGACACGGGCAAGACAAGCTGCTTTACTCATCCCATCAAGTAAAGCTGCTTTACTCGACTGGAACGAGGGCTCCCCTTGCACGTGATCACCACTTCCCCCGAGCACGTCATCACCACCCCGAACGCCACCATGACCGGCCTCGCCGCCCCCAGCCGGGGCAGCTCCGAGCTCAGCACCTGGCATGTCGACATGCCCGCCGGGATCACCGGCCCCGAACACTCCGTCAGCCGCGAGCAGGTCTGGACGGTCACGGCCGGCTCCCTGGAGGTCACCTGCGACGGCCGCACCGAGAAGGTGACCACCGGCCAGACCCTGGTCCTGCCGCCCGACGTGCTCCGTCGGATCCACGCCGCCGAGCCGTTCCGGGCGTACGTGGCCATGCGGGCGGACGGCGTCGCCTCCGTCCCCGGCACCGAGGGCACCCGCGTCCTGCCCTGGGCCCAGTAGGCGCAAGGGACCGTCGTCAAGTCACGGGAATCAGCGGCATGACCGGGCGCGCCCGCCGGGGCGCAATGGAGGCACGGCCCGCCGCTCGGTGGGGCCGGCCGACCCCGTCAGGAGCGCCACCATGCCCCGCACCCGCACCCGCACCCACCGCCGCACCCGCACCGGGTGGATCACCCTCGCCGCCGTGTCGGCCCTGGTCGTGGGAGGTGGCTCGCTCTCGTCCGGCGCCTTCGCCGACACGCCCGGCCCGGCCCCCGCCCCGCGCCCGAGCCCCAGCCCGAGCGCCCCACCGGGCCAGTACGCCCCGCCGGGGCAGTACGCACCGTTCGCCGACATCCACGACCTCTACGGCCCCGAACCGCGGCCGCGCCCCAGCACCTTCCGGGTGGGTCCGCCGTACGCGGACATCGGGGAGCTGCGGGTCGGCCCCCGCCCGAGCAACCCGGCAGGCGTCTTTGACCAGGACGCCGACGGCAGCGGCACGGGCCTCAAGGACTTCCGGCAGAGCCCCTGGTACTTCCGCCTCGGCTGAGGCGCCGCCCGGCCTTCCGCGGCGGCACCCTTCAGTCCTGGTCCTTGTCCTTCTTCCGGTCCTGCTCCTCGCGCAGCGACCGCAGGAACTCCGGATTGTCGTCCGGCGCCACCCACTGGTTCCGCGCCGCGCGTCCCCCGCCCACGGCCGACCGGTGCTTGCCCGCGAACAGCCACACCACCGGGCCGACGATCGAGAAGAGCAGGATGATGATCACCCAGACCACCTTGGGGAGGTGCTTGACCTCCTCCTCAGGGGTGTTCAGGCAGTCGATGAAGGCGTAGATGGTCAGCGCGATGATCAGCAGGAAGGGCAGATAGCGCAGCACGGTGTGGGACCGACTCCCGGGCAGTGGCGGCGGGCCCGCGCGGGGCCCGGTGACAACCCCAGAGTAGTTGTTGACGGATACTTGCCCCTATGGCTTACGACGATCTCCGCTCGCTGCTCCGGGCTCTGGAGCGAGAAGGCGACCTCAAGCGCATCAAGGCCGAAGTCGACCCGTACCTGGAGGTCGGGGAGATCGTCGACAGGGTGAACAAGGCGGGGGGTCCCGCGCTCCTCTTCGAGAACGTCAAGGGCTCGGCGATGCCGCTGGCCATGAACGTCTTCGGCACCGACCGCCGCCTGCTCAAGGCCCTCGGCCTCAAGTCGTACGGCGAGATCAGCGAGAAGATCGGCGGCCTGCTCAAGCCCGAGCTGCCGCAGGGGTTCATCGGGGTCCGCGAGGCCTTCGGCAAGCTCGGTTCGATGGTCCACGTCCCGCCGAAGAAGGTGAAGGGCGACTCCGCACCCGTGCAGGAGGTCGTCCTCACCGGCGACGACGTGGACCTCGACGCGCTCCCGGCCCTGTTCACCTGGCCGAAGGACGGCGGCTCCTTCTTCAACCTGGGCCTGACCCACACCAAGCACCCCGAGACGGGCGTGCGCAACCTCGGCCTCTACCGCCTCCAGCGCCACGACAAGCGCACCATCGGCATGCACTGGCAGATCCACAAGGACAGCCGCAACCACTACGCGGTCGCCGCCAAGCGCGGCGAGCGGCTGCCGGTCGCGATCGCCTTCGGCTGCCCCCCGGCCGTGACGTACGCGTCCACCGCGCCGCTGCCGGGTGACATCGACGAGTACCTCTTCGCCGGGTTCGTGGCGGGCAAGCGGATCGAGATGGTCGACTGCAAGACCGTCCCGCTCCAGGTCCCGGCCAACGCCGAAGTCGTCATCGAGGGCTGGCTGGAGCCGGGCGAGATGCTCCCGGAGGGCCCCTTCGGCGACCACACCGGTTTCTACACCCCGCAGGAGCCGTTCCCGGCGCTGAAGATCGACTGCGTGACGATGCGCAAGCGTCCGCTGCTCCAGTCGATCGTCGTCGGCCGTCCGCCGACGGAGGACGGCCCGCTGGGCCGCGCGACGGAGCGTTTCTTCCTCCCGCTCCTCAAGATCATCGTGCCGGACATCGTGGACTACCACCTGCCCGAGTCGGGCGGCTTCCACAACTGCGCGATCGTCTCGATCGACAAGAAGTACCCGAAGCACGCGCAGAAGGTCATGCACGCCATCTGGGGCGCGCACATGATGTCGCTGACCAAGCTGATCATCGTGGTGGACTCCGACTGCGACGTCCACGACCTGCACGAGGTGTCCTGGCGGGCGCTGGGCAACACGGACTACTCCCGCGACCTCACCGTCGTCGAGGGCCCGGTCGACCACCTCGACCACGCCTCGTACCAGCAGTTCTGGGGCGGCAAGGCGGGCATCGACGCCACGAAGAAGCTCCCCGAGGAGGGCTACACCCGCGACGGCGGCTGGCCCGACATGGTCGAGCCCGACCCGGCCACCGCCGCCCTCGTCGACCGCCGCTGGAAGGAATACGGCCTGTGAGCCCCGTCGCCATGGGCGGCCCCGCCCTCTTCATCGGTGACGACACCTACGTCGCCCTCGTACGCCCGCAGCTCGACCCCGCCGACCCGGGCGTCCGGCTGGCCGCCGAGCAGGCGGGCGTCTCGCCCGAGGAGTTCGCGGGCCCCGGCAACCTCTGGGCGCTGATGCTCGACCAGGAGGACGGCGAGGGCGGCGGCTTCGAGCTGCCCGGCCTGCGCGACGCCGAGGCGGAGGACTTCGCCGAGCGGCTGCGGCTCGCTCTGGGCAGCGGCGAACCGTTCACGATCGAGGCCGGCCCCGTCCTCAGCCTCACGGCCCGGCCGGCCGATGCCGACGGCCACGCGTTCACGGCCCACGTCACCCCGCCCGAGGGCGAGGACATGGAGCCGGTGACCCTGGACCTGGGCGTGCTGCCCGACGCCGGCCTGCTGGCCGACCTCGACGACTTCCGCAGGAGCCTCGCGTGATGACCACCGCCGACGGAGTGGTCGACCAGGGCCCCGCGCCGGAAGCCACCAACAAGGTCAAGGCGTTCCTGCGGCTCGTGATGATCGAGCACTCGGTCTTCGCGCTGCCCTTCGCCTACATCGCCGCGCTCACCGCCATGTTCCGGCTGGACGGGACGGTGCACTGGGGCACGTTGCTCCTCGTCACCGTCTGCATGGTGGGGCTGCGGACCTTCGCGATGGCCGCGAACCGGATCATCGACCGCGAGATCGACGCCCGCAACCCCCGCACCGCCGGCCGTGAACTGGTCACCGGGGCGGTGTCGGTGCGGTCCGCGTGGACCGGGGCCGGGATCGCGCTGGCCGTGTTCCTCGGCTCGGCGGCGCTGCTGAACCCGCTGTGCCTGGCCCTCGCGCCGGTCGCCGTCGTGCCGATGGTCGTCTACCCGTACGGCAAGCGGTTCACGAACTTCCCGCACGCCATCCTGGGCCTGGCCCAGGCGATAGGGCCCGTCGGCGCCTGGCTGGCCGTCACCGGGGAGTGGTCCTGGGACGCCGTCATCCTCGGTCTCGCGGTGGGCGTGTGGATCGGCGGCTTCGACCTGATCTTCGCCAGCCAGGACGTGGCGGCCGACCGCGCCGAGGGCGTCAAGTCCGTCCCGGCCCGCTTCGGCGTGGCCGCCGCGCTCTGGGGGGCGCGGGGCGCGCACGTCGTCACCACGGCCCTGCTGGCCTGGTACGGCCTCGCCACCGACGCGGGGGCGTTCTTCTGGGCGGGCCTGCTGATCGTGGTCTGCGCCTTCTTCTACGAGCACACGATCGTGAAGCCCCACGACCTGTCCCGCCTGAACCGCGCCTTCTTCACCGTCAACGGCTTCATCGGGATTGCCCTGTTCGTGTGCGCCCTGCTGGACCTCACGGTTCGGGGTCTGACCTTCTAGGTACCGTGCGGCCTACCATCCGATAGCTGAGGAGGCGGGCCGTGCACCGGGCGTACAAGTTCCTCCTCCGCCCCACCATCCGCCAGACGCAAGCCCTGACGGAGATGCTGCGCGACCACTGTTCGCTCTACAACGGTGCTTTGCAGGAACGTCGTGATGCGTACCGGCACACTTCCAAGACGAGCATCAAGTACG
The DNA here is from genome assembly GCF_042892775.1 of Streptomyces sp. NPDC001717. Taxonomy (NCBI): domain Bacteria; kingdom Bacillati; phylum Actinomycetota; class Actinomycetes; order Kitasatosporales; family Streptomycetaceae; genus Streptomyces; species Streptomyces sp. NPDC001717. The sequence goes on from NZ_JBIAUK010000001.1 coordinate 165,240, forward strand.
GGCAGCTTCCGAGGGGTGAACTGGTTCGACACCGTCGACTTCCCCAAGGACGGGGACGGCTGCCGGTGGGACTCCACTCCGTACGACCCGGCCACCCGCGTCCGCATCCAGGGCGTCGGGCACGTCCGCGTGCACCAGCACCGCCCGGTCCTGGGCCGAGTCAAGACCGTCAGCGTCAAGCGCGAAGGACGGCGATGGTACGTCGTCCTAGCCTGTGACAAGGTTCCGGCCGCTCCGGTGCCCGCCACCGGAGCGGTTATCGGCATCGACATGGGTGTATCCCACTTCCTCACGACCTCCGAGGGCGAACACATCGCCAACCCCCGGCACGGCAAGCTGGGTGCCGACGCCCTTGCTGACGCTCAGCGGGAACTCAAGGCGTTTCCGCGCCGCAAGCGGGAGAACAGGTCGGCCAAGCACCGCAGGGCGGTGGAGAAGGTCGCAGGGCTGCATCGCAAGATCCGGCGACGGCGTACCGATCACGCGCACAAGACCGCCCTTGCCCTGGTCCGCACCTACGACGTGATCGCGCACGAGCGCCTCAGTATCGCGAACATGGTCCGGCGACCGAAGCCGAAGCCTGACGCGGAACAGCACGGCAGGTTCCTCCCGAATGGCGCTGCCGCGAAAGCGGGGCTGAACAAGAGCATCCACGATGCGGGCTGGGGGGTGTTCCTGGGCATCCTCGCGCACAAGGCTGAAAGTGCCGGTCGCGTACTGATTCCAGTGGACCCCCGCAACACCTCCCGCACCTGCCCGGCCTGCGGGCACGTGTCCGGTGAGAACCGGACCACCCAAGAGAAGTTCGAGTGCACTCAGTGCGGCCACACCGCCAACGCTGATCAGGTCGGTGCACTCAACATCGTTACCAGGGCCGGGCTGGTCCTTCCCGACGTGGCCTAGCCACCGACACAGGAGAAGTCCCCCGGATTCATCCGGGGGAAGGAGTCACCGAGTGCATGGACAGGGACAGAAGTCAGGAGAAAAGCCGACATGACCGCCTCGGAGAGGGACCGTCTGTACTCACGGCTCAGCCGGTTCGAGGACATGTTCCCGGGCCACCGGATGGAGATTGTCGAGGGCGCCATCGTGCTGAGTCCCCTGAAGCCCCACCACGCTCGGACGCTTTGGAGTGTGTGGAACGTGCTGAAGGCCCAGCTCTCCGGAGTGGGGCTTCCTCAGCGACGTTGCGGTCCCGTTCGACGACGACAACGAGTTCTGTCCGGACCTGGCGGTGATCCCTGAGGTCGAGGTCGCGAAGAACCTCAGCGCCTATTCGCCCGACCTCATCGAGCTGGCCGTCGAGGTGGTGTCCCCCAGCAGTGTCCACAACGACACGAGGTCAAGGACCGCGCCTACGCCCGCCGCGGCATCCCGCACTACCTGATCTTCGACCCGTACAAGGCGCATTGCGTCACCCTGTGGAACCCGGGGCCGGACGGCTACCTCGGCCGGGACACCATCCGGTACGGCGGGACCGTCGTCGTCGAGACCGGGATCGGGAAGGTCACGATCGAGACCTCCGACCTGCCCGTCGACCCGTCGGCGGCCGTCAGCTGATCGCCGCCGGCCGGCGGGGCGCCGGTCGGCGGAAGTACAAGGCCGTCACCACGCCCGCCACCAGACCGATGAGGTGGGCCCACCAGCCGACGCCGTCGGCGGGCAGGATGCCGAGGAAGGCCGTGCCGCCCCAGAGCGCGCCGAGGACCAGGCCCACGGCCGCGCCCAGCGGCTTGCGCTCGACGAAGCCGCGGACGACCACGTAGCCGAAGAGGCCGAAGACCAGCCCCGAGGCGCCGGCCCCGACGGTGTTCGGCGGGGCGATCAGCCAGGAACCGATCCCGACCGCCGCTGTGTTCAGGGCGCTCACGGCCAGGAGGCGGCGGATGCCGCTGAGGGCGGCGATGAAGCCGAGGACGAGCAGCGGCAGGCTGTTGGACGCCACGTGGTCGAACCCGAAGTGCAGGAAGGGATGGGCGACGATGCCGACCAGGTGGTCGGGGTCGCGGGGGAAGATTCCGTACGCGTCCAGCGCGTGCCCGGTGGCGTAGTCGACGGCCTCGATCACCCACAGCAGGGCCACCCAGCCGAGCATCAGCTTGGCCGCGGCCTTCGCCCGGTCGGCCTGCGTCCAGGTCGCTTCGGTCGTCGTGCCCGTGTCCGTGTTCATCCTCGCCCCCCGTGCCGTCCCACCCTCTGGAACGTGCGGCCACCTTAGCGAGTGCCCGCCCACGGTGGCCGGATAGTCTCGGAGGTATGACTGAGCGCAAGCGCACCCCGTGGGTGGTCGGGGTTTCCGGCGCCTCCGGGACGCCGTACGCGGCGGCGGTGCTCCGCGGGCTGCTCGCGGCCGGAGAGAGTGTCGACCTGGTGGTGAGCCGGGCTTCGCGGCTCACCCTGCTGGACGAGACCGGGATCGCCTTCCGCGACGCGCACTGGCGGGAGGACCTGGGGGAGTGGCTGGAGCGGGGGGCCGACGGGAAGCCCGTCACCTTCGCGCGGCCTGAACTGGACGACGTCCGTTATTGGGGCGCGGGGGACCTGGCGGCCGGGCCGAGCTCGGGCTCGTACCCCGTGAAGGGGATGCTGATCGTGCCGGCGTCCACGGCCTGTGTGGCGGGGGTGGCTCTCGGGCTGTCGAAGGACCTGCTCCAGCGCGTCGCGAGCGTGACGCTCAAGGAGCGGCGCCGACTGGTGGTCGCGGTGCGGGAGACCCCGCTGAACGGGCAGACGCTGAAGCATCTCGTGGCGCTGGACGAGGCGGGCGCGATCGTGCTGCCCGCCTCTCCGGCGTTCTACGCGGGTGCGACGCACATCCAGGACCTGGTGGATTTCGTCGCGGGGCGGGTGCTCGACGCGGCAGGGGTGCCGCACAAGCTGTACCGCCGTTGGGAGGGGGAGCTCGGTGGAGCCCGCCCTGCCGACTAGCGCTTCTTGGTGGTGCGCGGCTTGCGGCCCTTGTCGGCGCGGTGCGAGGCGGACGGCTGGTCGGTGCGGGATCGGTTGGCCAGCTCCTGGAGCTGTCGCATGTGCGCGTAGGCCATCTCGATCGTGTACACGGTGAACCACTCCTGAAGATCGTCATTGATCTGTTGAAAGATTCACAGGGTGTTGACCCTGTGCGCCTTTGATTCTATACCTAGACTTGCAGGATCGCCGAATAATGGAAGGCTCCACGTAATGGACACGGTGGACAGGCAGCTCATCCAGGCACTCCGGGAAAACGGCCGTGCCTCGTACGCGGAGCTGGGCCGTCTCGTGGGCCTCTCCGGCCCCAGCGTCACCGACCGCATCAACCGGCTGGAGACGGCCGGTGTGATCACCGGCTACCGCGCGACCGTGGACTCGGCCTCGCTCGGCCTCGGCGTCACGGCGCTGATCGGCATCTCCCTCTCCGACGCCGCGGACCACGAGGACGTGGCCCGCCGGCTGCGCGACCTCGCCGAGATCGAGGACTGCTGGTTCATCGCCGGTGACGACTCCTTCATGCTGAAGGTCCGCGCCAACGACGTGGACGGCCTGGAGAAGATCATCCGCAAGCTCTCCGGCACCAAGGGCGTCTCGCGCACCCGCACCACGATCGTGCTCTCCACCAAGTGGGAGAACCGGGTCGGGGAACTGCCCGAAGAGGCCTGAGAGTACGGTGGGTGACGGTTCCAGGACAGGCGTAAAAGGGATACAGGGAGGCGACCGGTACATGGACGCTGGGCTCAAGCGCGAGCTGGAGGAGAAGGTCCGCTCCGGCGAGCGGCTGACCCGTGAGGACGGCATCGCCCTCTACGAGTCGGACGACCTGGCCTGGCTCGGTGGCCTCGCCCACGAGGTGCGCACGCGCAAGAACGGTGACGTCGTCCACTTCAACGTCAACCGTCACCTCAACATGACGAACGTGTGCACGGCCTCGTGCGCGTACTGCTCGTTCCAGCGCAAGCCGGGCGAGAAGGACGCGTACACGATGCGCATCGAGGAGGCCGTGCGCCTGGCCAAGGCCATGGAGAACGAGAACCTCACCGAGCTGCACATCGTCAACGGCCTGCACCCGAACCTGCCGTGGCGCTACTACCCGCGCTCGCTGTCGGAGCTGAAGAAGGCGCTGCCGAACGTCTCGCTGAAGGCGTTCACGGCGACGGAGATCCACCACTTCGAGACGATCTCGGGCATGTCGGCCTCCGACATCCTCGACGAGCTGATCGAGGCCGGCCTGGAGTCGCTCACCGGCGGCGGCGCGGAGATCTTCGACTGGGAGGTGCGTCAGCACATCGTCGACCACCGCACCCACTGGGAGGACTGGTCGCGCATCCACCGCCTGGCGCACGAGAAGGGCCTCAAGACCCCTTCGACGATGCTCTACGGGCACATCGAGGAGCCGCGCCACCGCGTGGACCACGTGCTGCGGCTGCGCGAGCTCCAGGACGAGACCGGCGGCTTCCAGGTCTTCATCCCGCTGCGCTACCAGCACGACTTCGTGGACATGAAGGACGGCAAGGTACGCAACAAGCTCCAGGCGCGGACGACGATGGCGACGGGCGCCGAGGCCCTGAAGACCTTCGCGGTCTCCCGGCTGCTGTTCGACAACGTCCCGCACGTCAAGGTCTTCTGGGTGATGCACGGCGTGCAGACCGCGCAGCTCGCACTCCAGCACGGCGCGGACGACATGGACGGCTCGGTCGTCGAGTACAAGATCACGCATGACGCGGACAACTACGGCACCCCGAACAAGCTGGGCCGCGAGGACCTCCTCGACCTGATCCGCGAGGCGGGCTTCCGTCCGGTCGAGCGCAACACGCGGTACGAGATCATCCGCGAGTACCCCGGCCCGGAGGCCGGCCTGCGCGAGACCCCGCAGGCGATGCGCGTCTGACCTCCCGGCCCGCCGCAGTCCGGAAGCACCTGAGCCCCGATCCGCCCGGATCGGGGCTCGATTGCTTCCGTCGCTTCCGCGCTTCCGTCGTTTCCGTCGCTTCCGCGCTTCTGGACCCACACCGGTGTAATGGTTAATCTAGTCGTGTGTCTCTTACTTTCACCTTGGATCCGGTCATCGACCCCGCCCTGCACGGCGGCATCCTCGACCTGTGGACGGACGTCACCAACGCAGGCGGGGCCGTCGGTTTCGTCGCGCCGGTGACCAGGGACGAGATCCGGCCGCAGCTGATCAAGCAGCTCGCCGCGGTCTCCGACGGCGGCATGCGACTGCTCGTCGGACACGACGAGCGGGGCGAGGTGGCGGCCACCTCCTTCCTCGCCCTCAACACGCACCGGCTCCAGCTGCACTGGCTGTGGGTCTACACGGTGATGGTCCACCCCCGCCACCAGGGCAAGGGCTACGGCCGCGACCTGATGGCGGCGACCGAGGCGGCGGCCCGCTCCGTCGACGGCATCAAGGCGATCCGCCTCGGCGCCCGCGGCGGCCACGGCCTGGAGCACTTCTACGCGGCCTGCGGCTACAAGGAGGTCGGCCGCGTCCCCGAGGCCATCCGGGTGGCCGAGGGCGACTACCGCGACGACATCACGATGCTGCTGCCGCTCCACTGACCCACCCCGCGGGGAGGGGGCGGGGTCTCGGCGTGCTTCACTGGACGGGCACGCAGGCACGTGCCGCCGCAGAACCGACGAGAGAGAAGGGGTCACCGTGTCCCTCAAGCCGAGCGCAACGATCCGCTACACCGCGATGCGGCTGGGCATCTTCGTCGGATGCCTCGTCCTCGTCGCCGGGCTCGTCCGCATCGGCTGGGTGCCCTCCGGGCTCGGGGACTCCAACCCCGTCTGGCTCGTGCTGCTCGCCCTCGTGCTCTCCGCCCCGCTGTCCTTCGTCCTCCTGCGCAAGCAGCGCGACGAGATGTCCGTGCAGATCTCCGGACGCGTCGCGGGTGCGAAGCAGAGGCTGGCCGACAACCGCAGCCAGGAGGACGTGGCCGACGACGCCGCTCGCGCGAACTCGTAGGGCCCCGGTTAGTTTCATCACACACCGAACCGCCCCGGCACCGGGTACACCACCCGCAGTGCCGGGGTTTTGGCGTTCTCCGGCGCCTTGCGGCCGTCTCCGGCGCCGCGCAAGGGGGCCTCGTGCGCCCCTGTCTCAAAGGACGCCTTTGAGATTCCCAAAGGACAAGTGTTAGCGTGTTCAACATGTCGACCACAGCTGCGCACCCGATGACCACGAGCGTCCCGCTCGTGGCGCGCCTGCACGTCGACCTCTGCCGCCGCGCGTCCGCGGCCTGTTGCTGTTGAGCTGAACTCGCACAGCAGCGGTCCCGGCCGGCCCCTTTCTGGCTGTCGCCGCACCGCATCACCACGCAGAACCTCGCCCTTTTCCTTGTTTTCCTTGTGCGTCACCACCGGAGAGTGTCCGTGTCCGCGTCCGCGTCCCCCAAGGCCACCGGCAGCCCCGCCAGGGCCTCGTTCAAGTTCCCCTTCTGGGCCCAGATCGTCGCCGGTCTCGCCCTCGGCGTCCTCTTCGGATGGATAGCCCGCAGCCAGGACGTCTCCTGGCTCGGCACCACCCTGGAGAAGGTCGGCGACATCTTCGTCCAGCTGCTGAAGCTTGCCATCGCCCCGCTCGTCTTCTTCGCGATCCTGGTGTCCATCACCAACCTGCGGAAGGTCAACAACGCGGCCCGCCTGGCCTCCCGCACCCTGCTCTGGTTCATGATCACCTCGCTGATCGCGGTCGGCATCGGCCTCGCGCTCGGCCTGCTGACCGACCCGGGCTCCGGCACCGGCCTCACCGCCGCCGACGGCAAGGACCCGAAGCGGACCGGCTCCTGGATCGACTTCCTCACCGGGATCGTGCCGACGGACATCGTCACGCCCTTCACCGAGCTGAAGGTCCTCCAGATCGTCTTCCTCGCCGTCGTCGCCGGTATCGCCGCCCTCCAGCTGGGCGGGAAGGCCAAGCCGGTCCTCGACCTCGCCGAGTCCGCGCTGGAACTCCTCCAGAAGGCCCTGTGGTGGGTCATCCGCCTCGCCCCGATCGGCACCATCGGCCTCATCGGCACCGCGATCGCCACGTACGGCTGGGAGCTCATCGGCAAGTACGCGACCTTCACCGCCGACATCTACATCGGCTGCGCGCTCGTCCTCTTCGGCGTCTACCCGCTCCTGCTCGCCACGGTCGCGAAGGTCAGCCCGCTCCAGTTCTTCAAGGGCGCCTGGCCCGCCATCCAGCTGGCGTTCGTCTCCCGCTCCTCGGTCGGCACGATGCCGGTCACCCAGAAGGTCACCGAGCGCCTCGGCGTCCCGAAGGAGTACGCCTCCTTCGCCGTCCCGTTCGGCGCCACCACGAAGATGGACGGCTGCGCCGCGATCTACCCGGCGCTCGCCGCGATCTTCATCGCGCAGATCTTCGACGTGCAGCTGGGCATCAAGGAGTACCTGCTCATCGTCTTCGTCTCGGTCATCGGCTCCGCGGCCACGGCCGGCCTCACGGGCGCGACGGTCATGCTGACGCTGACCCTCTCCACCCTGGGCCTCCCGCTGGCGGGCGTCGGCCTGCTGATGGCGATCGACCCGATCCTGGACATGATGCGCACCGCCACCAACGTGGCGGGCCAGGCCCTCGTCCCGGTCATCGTGGCGGCCCGCGAAGGCATCCTCGACAAGGAGGCCTACGCCACCGCCTCGGCCTCCCCGCTGGACGACGAGCCCACCCCGGCCGCCGCCCAGGCCCCGGTCGCCGTGGCCGCGTAACCCCACTGCCGCGCACTCTCCGCAGCCCCCGCCCCCGTCCGGGCGGGGGCTGCGGCGTGTCCACGGGCCTGGGGGACCGCTGCGGCACACCACTTGCCATCTCGGAATGTGAAATAGATCGTCTCATCAATCGACACGCTCACTAGGGTGCCGTCATGGGTGACGTGGGGATACCGCGACGCAGTTGGCTGATGCTCGCTCTGGGCACCGGCGGCCAGACCGCCAGTACGACGGTGCTCTACGGGCTGCCCTACCTGCTCCCCGCGTTCCGGGAAGAGCTCGGGCTCTCGCTGGTGGGCGCCGGGCTCCTCGTCTCCTGCCCGATCATCGGGATCCTGCTGGGCCTGATCGGCTGGGGCGTCGTCGCCGACCGGTACGGGGAACGCCTCGCGCTGTCGGCCGGCCTGCTCGCGGCCGCCGGGGCGATCGGCCTGGCGGCGGCCGTGCCGGGGGTGCGGGCGCCGGGCGCGCTGCTCGTTCTCGCCGGAGCGGCGGGTTCCTCCGTCAACTCGGCCTCGGGGCGGCTGGTCATCGGGTGGTTCCCGCCCGGCCGGCGGGGCGTCGCGATGGGCGTACGGCAGGCCTCGCAGCCGCTCGGTACCGCGCTGGCCGCCGCCGTGCTGCCGCCGCTCGCCCACCATGGCGGTCTGTCCGCGGCCTTCGGGTTCTGCGCGGCGCTGTGCGGGGCCACGGGTGCGGCGATCGCCGTGTTCGCCACCGACCCGGCGCGGCCCGAGCGGCCGTCGGGCGAGCGGGTCCCCGGCCCGTACCGGGGCGGCTACCTGTGGCGGCTGCACGGGGCCGCCGCCGTGCTGTGCGTACCGCAGTTCGTGGTGACGGGCTTCTCGCTGCTGTTCCTGACCGAGGTGCGCGGCTGGTCGGCGGCCACCGCCGGCACGGTATTGGCGGCGGCCAACCTGGCCGGCGCGGGCGTGCGACTGCTGGCCGGCTGGTGGTCCGACGTCCTGGCCAGTCGGGTCCGGCCGATGCGGCTGCTGGCCGTGGCCACCGTGGTGGACCTGGCACTGCTCACCGCAGGCGCCGCGTGGGACTCGCCGGCCGGTACGGCGGCCCTGCTGCTGGCGACCGGCATGACGGTCAGCACCAACGGCCTGCACAACACGGCGGTCGCCGAGTACGCGGGCCCCGACTGGGCGGGCCGCGCCCTGGGGGTGCACGGGATGGGGCAGCACGCCGCGGTGGTCCTCGTCCCGCCGCTGGCCGGCGCCCTGATCGCGGGCCACGGCTACACCCCGCTCTTCGCGGCCGCGGCGGCCTTCACGGCGCTGGCGCTGGCCCTGCTGCCGACCGCCGACCGGCCTATGCCCGGCCCGGCCCGTACCTAGACCGTCAGCGACCGGACGTACGCGACGCCCGCGAGCAGCAGCGGCAGGATGTACCACCACTTGCCCATGGTTCGGCGGAACACCGGGGTAAGGGTCATCAGCAGGCCGATGGCGCAGAGGGTGATGGATACATGGGTGAGGCCCTGCATGTCCGAACGCAACGGGTGATCGCGCGGACTCGGCCGCGATACCAGAGCCAGGTAGCAGAAGTAGGCGGCGGGCGCGTAAAGCAGCCCGAGCGGCACGCCCAGCACCCACCGCAGGCACCCCTGGTCCTCGGGCAGGTCGATGTTCTCGCGTCGGAGCCTCATTCGAGCGTTGCGATACGCACCCATGCGATCACCCCCAGGATGACGGGCGGGGCGAGCCACCAGGGGCCCATGGCCCGGCGGACGGGCGGGATGAGGGTGATCAGCAGCCCGATGACGCTCAGACTGATGGAGAACAGACACGCCGTGGCAGTCCCGGCGTACCCCTGGTCGTCCCACGCGCCCTGGGGCGGGTAGCGCAAAATGACGTAGACGGTCGCAGCGTTAAGGGAGTGGATGAGCCCAAGGGGCACCCCGGCCACCCAGGGCAGCCACCGAGGGCCTGCGGCAGGATCGTGGACTGCCGGTCCACCGTTCATCGCATCGCGTCCTTCACCTTGCCGAGGCTGTCGCCGAAATCGTTGTCGGGGTGGGGTGTGGTTCACCCCAGGGTCTCGCCGCGGATGTAGGCGATCAGCCCGAGGACGATCGGCGGGGCGAGCCACCACAGGCCCATGATGCGGCGCACGCTGGGGATGAGGGTGATGAGCAGGCCCAGTGCGCTCAGGCACAGGGAGACGAAGCACATCGCGCTGACGCCTTCGTAGCCCTTGTGATCCCATTCGCCCTGCGGTCCGGCGAACAGGGCCCCGACCACGGCGACGGCGTTGAGCAGGTGGATGATCCCGAGCGGGACGCCGAGGACCCAGCGCAGGCACCCTTGGTCCTCGGGCAGGTCGATGTTCTCGCGCGGCAGCCTCATTCGAGCGTTGCGATACGCACCCAAGCGATCACCCCCATGACGATCGGAGGGGCGAACCACCACAGACCCAGGGTCCGGCGGAACGTCGGGATGAGGGTGATCAGGATGCCGACGATGCTGAGGCAGATGACGAGGAGCGAGACCGCAGTCGTCCCCGCATACCCCTGGTCATCCCACTCCGCCTGTGGCCCGAAGCGGACGGCGCTGTAGACGAGGAATGCATTGATCGCATGAAGGATTCCGAGCGGGACCCCGAGCACCCATCGCAGGCATCCCTGGTCTTCGGGCAGGTCGATGCTCTCGCGGTGGTACGTCATCGCATCGCGTCCTTCACCTTGCCGAGACCGTCCGCGAAATCATCGCCGTAGTTCTGGGCCTTCTGCGACTCCCAGTACGGGCCGCCGTTGTAGCGGGCGGCGATTTCCCGCATCTGGGCCTCGGTCAGCTGGTCCGCCGGGACATCCGCGAACCCTGTCTCCGTCTTGATCTGAGCCAGGAAGCCGGCGGCGATGAAGGCGTTCTGCTTCGGATCCTGGAGCGACTCCTCCACGAGAGCGCGCTGCGCCTCGGTGAGATGGGCAGGGTCGTAGCCGAGAACCTCTGCGCCGCGCCGCAGCTGGATGGCGATCGGACCGAAGGAGGTTTGGTCGGGTGTCCCGCCCAGCCGTGAGGGAAGGCTCTCGGGTGCGATGGGGCTCAGCGGGAACTCAGCCGTGTAGCGCAGGTCGTCGGTGATGTCGTCCAGGTACCCGCCCTGCCCGGAGATCTCGTTCCAGGCGATGCCCGCAACCAGTTCCTCGGGCAATCCGGCGTGCTGTGCGGCGGCGCGGAGGATTTCTTTGTTGTGGGAGATCCACTCGGCCTTCTCCCTGTCGCCGTCCGGTGGGTTCCAGTACATGTCCTCCGCTTCCGGAAGTGCGGCGACCTTCATCCGGATGTCCTTCAGCTCAGGTGACATGTAGGTGTCCCGGACCGCCCCGTGCATCTCCCTCTTCGGGCCGCTCCCCGGCAGATGCGTGAGTGGGCTGTTGCGCGCCTCTTCCCCCTCTCGGCGCAGCTCGGCCATGGCGGCGTACAGGTCAGGCCGCCCGCCGTTGTTCCTGACCCTGAGGGCAGGCATCAGTTCGTAGGCCTGTTTCAGCGCGTGCACACAGGTGTCCCGGGCCTCCTGCTCGACCGTCTTCGCCAGGTGGAAGTTTCCGCCTGCGTCGTCGTGGAGGCGGTTGGCTTCGTCCCGGATGTCGTCCACCTCCATCGTGACTTCTGCCAGAAAATCGAAGACGCCGGTCGTGGCCCGCATGTCCTCCCACTGGCACATGGGTTCGGCTTGCTGCGCGACCTTCGTGATCGCCGCCCCCTTGGTGTGGATGAGCGCGGCGAGTGCCTGCTCCGCACGCTTGCCGTTGGAGAGGTGGGTCTTGGCGGTGGTGAGGGCGGCTGCATAGGCGTGGAGCGCGCTCGCCGCCTTGTTGTAGCCCTCGGCCATGTGAGTCACCAACTCCCGGGCATCGGTGAGCCGTGATGTGTACGTCTTGCTGCCGTCGCTCTCCCATTCGGTACCGGTCTCCGCGCGCCGGGCGGGTTCCTCGACCTGAACGAGCAGGTCGCGCAGCCGGCGGAACTCGGCGGCGTTCCGTTCGACGAGTGCAGGGTTGCACTCCTCCAGGAACCGGACGTCACTGTGGTGGCTGAGTGCGCCGCTCATCTGTCCTTGTCCTCCGGCTTCACGTACACGCCCGTCTCCACCACGGTTCGGAGGAATGATTCGGCGGTCGCACCGTCCACGTGGGCGAAGTCGGTTCCGGTCGTCTTCAGGCGGGTGGCGAGACCCGCGAACAGGGCGATCGTGTCCTGGAACTGGTCGTCGGCGAAGCGGGCGAAGCCGAGGGCGGCCTTGGATACGTCCTCGTGCGCGCGGGGTGCGCGGGCCATCGTGCTCGCGTCGCCGTCCGGGCGGCCCTCGTGCAGGAGCGCGGCGATCTCGATGAGGAGGTTGGCGTTGCCGTTGATGGACGAGGCCCCGGCCACCAGGGTCCCGGCCGCGCTGCCTCCGCCGCCCGCCTCGGGCGCCACGTGGTTGAGCCGCATGGCGGGCGACTGCGATTGCCCGGTCAGGGCGGCCGCCTTGTGCCCGGCCCATTCTTCGTCGAACGACATTCATCCCCTGGAGAGTTGGTGCCCGGACATGACATGAATCGGATGGTCATGTCCATGCGTGGAGACGTGGAATGGGGATCTTATGGTTCCGCAACGACATTCGGCAGAGGCCCTATAGTCGACGCTCGTTGATCAACTGGGCTTGTTCGGAGGGCAGATGGCGGTACGGGAGATACGCGCGGCGGCGCAGATCATCGGGCGGCGCAACGCCCTGCGCTACCTGGCGATCGGCGTCGCCGGCTCGCTGGTCGCGGCGTGCGGGGGCAAGGACGGGGGTGCGGCCCCTGCGCAGGGGGCGTCCTCGGGGGCTCCGGCCCCGGACCCGTCCTCGCCCCCCGCGTCCCCGTCTCCGATCGCCCGGGCCTTCGACGCGTTCATCGGGGGCACCTGGAAGCTGGAGTCGACCACGCCGGGCGGCAAGACGGTCCACGGCACGGCCACGGTGATGGCCCCGCCCGGCGGCAACGGCGGCTTCACCATCGTCTGGGACGAGGGCGGCAAGTCGGTCACGTGGGACGGACAGTGGCTGCTGCGCGGCGGTCACCTGAGCTACCAGTTGTTCGTGGGCAGCAAGGAGATGCCGAGGCTGAGCGGCGGCGAGGCGCTGACGGTCCCGGGGACGGTGGAGGACAACGCCTCGCTGACCCTGCCGTGGAAGCCGCCGGGCTCACACGGCATGGTCGACGGGCAGAGCCTGAAGGTCACCTACAAGAACAACGTCCTGCGGATCGTCCACGACGACGGCCACAAGAGCGAGTCGGTGCACGTCTGCACGCGGGCCTGAGCGTTTGTCGTCAGCTGCCGGACGCGTGGGCCACGAAGCCGGTCCACGCGTGGCGGCCGATGGTGAGGTGGGGGAGGCGGGTGTCCTTGGAGTCCCGGACCAGGACGGCGGTGGGGACGGCGGCCACCTCGATGCAGTCGTTACCGTCGCTGCTGCTGCTGTAGCTGCTCTTGAACCAGGCGACCTCGACGCAGGAGTCACCCTCGCTGCCATCGCTGTAGCTGCTCTTGAACCAGTGCAGCTCGGTGGTGTCGGTCATGTTTCTCCCAGCAGTCCCTCGATGAAGCCCTGCGTCTCCCGGGGTGTGAGCGCCTGGGCTCGGATCATGCCATAGCGCAGCTCAAGGATCCGGAGCTGCCGTGGGTCGGAGACCGGGCGCCCGCCGAAGGCGCCTTCTGAGCGGCCCACCGCTGTGCCGTCCCCGAACTTCAATACCTCGATCCCACCGTCCATGCCGGCGTGCACCTCGCGGTTCGTCGGCATTACTTGGAGGGCCGCGTGACGCAATCGGCTCACCTCCAGCAGGCGTTCGAGCTGTTGCCGCCACACCATTGTGCCTCCGATGGGGCGCCGTAGGGTGGCCTCCTCCTGGACGATGCTGAGCGACGGCGCGGGTTCCCGCGCGAAGATCGCGTGGCGGGCCATGCGGGCCGCAACGTAGCGCTCCACTTCGTTCTGGCTGTAGGCGGGCTGTCGCATCTCGAAGAGCGCCCGGGCGTAGTCCTCTGTCTGCAAGAGACCGTGTATTCCGTGGACCCGGTAGGCCCCGATTTCGACTGCCTGACGTTCGCGGTTCGCCAGGTCGCGGACCTTCTTCGGGTAGCGGACCTGTTCCATGTCCGTCTTCATTGCGACGATCTTCCCGCCCGCCCGTAGGGCCTCGTCCACCTTGTCCAGGTATTCGGGGCGGGGGATCCGCTTCCCTGCCTCGACCTTGCGGACGAGGTCCTCTCCGTAGCCGATCTGCGTACCCAAGTCGGCGGCCCTGACCCCCGCCTCCTCGCGCCATACCTTGAGCTGGCGGCCGAGCGCGGCCAGGACCGCCACCCCCTGCTCGTCGTCGGGATCGACGTCCCAGCCTGCGTCCTCCGTACCGTCACTGTCCACGCTCATGCACACCCACCTCCGCCGGACCGAACCACTCAACGCTGCGTTCCCCGGGCCAGGGCAGGACAGCCCAGACAGCATCGGACAGCGGCCGGACAAAAGCCGGACGCAAGGGCGTTGTCCCTTCTCACGGTACGCACGCATCGCCACGCTGAGTGACGTGATTCTTCAACTCGCCGATTTCCACGTCCAGCTGTCCTCGACCCCTCGCGGCGCCCGACTCGGCCGGATGCTCGCCGTCGAGCAACTCCGCTCCTGGGGGCTCCCCCTGGAGGTCCCGGCGCAGATCATCGCCGAACTCGTCACCAATGCCGTGACCCACGGCCGGGTCGCCGGGCGGGACTTCCGGCTGGCTCTCGGCGTCACCTCCGGCACGCTCCTCATCGAGGTGACGGACACCCGGGGTGACCGGATCCCAGAGATCCGCGACCCGGGGCGGGGGCTCGTACTGGTCGAAGCGCTCGCGGACCGTTGGGGCGTAAGGGAAGGGCCGCTTCCCTGCAAGGTGGTGTGGGCGGAGGTGTCGCTCAACGCCGTGTCCCGGGGGCCCGCGACCCGGCGTGCTTAGACGCATAAGGCTTCAAAGAACCGGGAGAAAAAACCAACCAACCCCACCCCACCGTTCCCAGTCCCTCGGACGGGTGAATCGGGCCAACTGGACTGGATTTCGGGCCGGTTGCCGGGCATATGCTCGGCCCGACAACAGCAGACATGAGACGGCCCCCGACGGGACTGGCATCCCGGTCGAGGGCCTGACCAAGCAGGAAGAGATCACCTTCCTTATGGCTCTCCAGCACCCTAGCGCGCCCTCGCGCGCCTCGTCCCGTGTTCCCGCCGGGACCGCTCGATCCGGTGTCGTCCACGTCAACTCGGCGCACACGAGTCACTTCACCGTGGTGGGCAACCACCTCCTCCAGCACCGCCGGCTCTCGGCGACGGCGATCGGGATCGGTGCGTACATCCAGTCGCTGCCCGAGGGATCCCCGGTCGGCGTCAAGGCGCTCGCCGAGTGGTTCCCGGAGGGCGAGATCCGCATCGGGTCGGCCCTGCGGGAGCTGGAGCGGCACGGCTACCTGGAGCGGCGGCGCGAGCGGCTGGCGTCGGGGCGGGTGGTGACGCGGACGTACTCGTACAACAAGCCGAACGTCCCGGTGGGCGGCCCGCCATCGCCACCGCCGCCGGCGCGCGAGCCCGTACCGGAGCCGGAGCCGCAGCCGCGGCTGGAGCCGGAGCCCGCGCCGCAGGTGGCCGCCGAGCCCGTATACGAGCCCGCCCCCACCCCGCCACCGGCTCCGGAGGCCGTGCACCCGCAGGCCGCCGACGTGCTCGCGGGGCTGCGGCGGCACGATCCCCGGCTGCTGCTGTCCGAGCGGGACGTGGCACGGCTCGCACCCGGGATGTCGACCTGGCTGGAGCGCGGGGCCGATCCCGTGGCCATCGGGCAGACGCTCTCGGGGAACCTTCCCGAGCCCATGCGCAACCCGGCCTCCGTACTCGCGTACCGGTTGAACGCGCTCCTCCCGCCCCACCTGCCGGCGGCCCCGCCGAGCGGCAAGCAGGCCAGACCCCGCCCGCAGCCGATGCAGAACTGCGACGGCTGCGACCGTGCCTTCCGCGCCCCACAGCCGGGCCGCTGCCGCGACTGCCCGCCGGCTGCGGCCGCTTAGGCGAGGCGGCCGCGGCCCTGGCCTGCCGAGCGCCTCAGTACGTCGGCGGGAGCGGCACCGTGGCGGCGAAGGGGTCCAGCAGCCAGGATTCGCCCGCGCGGACCCCGACCACCCAGAGCCCGACTCCGCCGGGACCTGTGGTCGCGGAGGAGAACAGGAAGCTGTCGCCGGGCAGGGTCAGGTGCTTGGCCCTGCGGCCGGGCCAGGTCGGCAGCAGCAGGCCGTAGCCCGTGTGCGTCCCTGTCTCCCTGTTGTTCCAGTAGCCGACGCCCAGCGGCCCGCGGGCGGTGAAGGTGATGTCCAGCAGCTGGGCCCAGTCGTCCTCGGGAAGTTCGGCCCGCTCCCATGCCCGCCCGTTCCAGCGCAGTGCCACGGGTGTGCGCGGCTTGCCGGGCGTGAAGGCGTAGCCGACGGCCCAGGTGCCGTGGACCGGGTGGCTCCGTACGCGTTCGAACCAGATCTCGGCGTCCCCGGCCAGAGGTACGGGCACGGTCGTCCACGTGCGTCCGTCCCAGTGGACCGTGGCGTGGCCGGTGCCGGCGATCCACACGTCGTTCGGGCCGAGCACACTGATGCCGCTCATCCAGTTCCGGTCCCAGCCTTCGGGGCCGGCCGCGTCCGCGGGCAGCGGGACGGTGTGCCAGGCCTTGCCGTCGTACCGGGCGAGCAGGACGCGGTTCGGTTCGTTCACCGTCTCCGTCTCCGAACCCGTACCGACGACCCAGACGTCGTCGGGTCCCGAGGCGGATACGCCGAGATAGCTGCCGAACCGGTGCTCGGCGGGAGCCGGCACCTGCGTCCACGTAGCGCCGTCCCAATGGGCGAGATACGGCGCGTTGCCGACGCTTCCGGCGGTCCACGCGTCAGCGGCGCCGATCACGGCGACGTCTTCCATCTGCCCCTGGGCCCCGGCGGGTACGGGCAGCTCCCGCTTCTTCCAGCTGCCGTTCTCCATGTGCACGGCGAGGGGGGCGCTCATGCCTTCCTTGCCGTCGGGAGACCATTCGGTCCGGCCCACCGCGACGGTCGCCCCGCCTGCCGAGGCGGTCGAACGCAACGAAGCATTGCCGACGTCGGGATGGTTGGCCGTCCATGACGACGACCATGACAGCGGGCCGGCCTCGACACGGGCGAGTGGACGCGCCTGGGCGGTACCGACGATGCCGGCGCCGGTCAGCAGTACGGCCATCGGGACGGTCAGAGCGGCGGCAAGGGTTCGTGTCCTGCGTAACGTCACAGCGCTTCTCGCTTTCAGTTCAGAGGTTCTTCCGATGGGGGGCGTTCTTATCGAGGCAGGCCGGAGGGGGGCGGTGCCGACGTGGGTGAGACGGGCCTGCCCAGGGCCGAGCTCGGGGTTCCGCACGGGGCGCCGGCAACGAGGTCGGACATCGTGGGGGGCCCGGTGGTCGGGTCCGGCCCGCCCTCGGGGTGGTCGCCGCCGGTCCGGCACCACGGCGGCGTCCGGTCCTTGAAGTCCTGCTTGTCATCGGCCGACACGGGCCCGCCCACGGGGCTGCCCGCCGCGTTGAACGCCTGCACGTGCACCTGCTGGCGGATGCTCGACGGGACGAGCACGGAGAAGAGGCGCGTGTCCGTGGCGGTGGGGGTCGCGACGGTCTCCGCCTGCGCTCGGGAACCGTCGGAGAGCACGACCTTGACCCGCGCAGCACCCGCAGGGGCGACCCCGACGATCGTGAACGGCTGTTCGGGCGACCCCACCGTGTTCGGTGAGGCGGCGGCCCAGTGGATCCTGCCGTCCCCCGTGGGGAAGCACGCGCCGATCCCGCCCAGCAGCGCGTTCCGCGAGACCATGCACGCCTGGCCCGCCCGGCCTTCGGCAGACCCCACCTGCCACTCGATGCCGGTGTACGTTCCGCGCGCGACGCGGTAGACCGTGCCGGGCACCATCTCGTAGCCCGGCAGCACCTCGCCTGCCGGCCCGGCGGGCGAGGTCGCGGCCGGTCCCACGGACCGCTGCCCGGGGTCGCCGGGCAGGGCGGCCATGACGCCGACCGACGCAGCGGCCACGGTGGCCACCGACGCGCCCACCAGCCTCCGGTTCCTGCGTCGGCGCAGTCGGACGGCCTTCTCGACGCGGACGAAGGGATCACCCGTCGCCCGGTACCCGTCGGCCACTTCGCCGATCGATTCCTTCAGTACCTGCTCCGTACCGCTACCGCTACCGCTACCGCTCATCCCGCGGCCTCCCCTCGAGCCAGACGAACACCGGACACGGCCTCCGGAGCCGCCCGGAACGCGGGCGTCCCGCGCAGTGCCGCGAGCCCTCGCGACGCATGGGACTTGACGGTGCCGATGGAGCACCCGAGCAGGTCCGCGACCTGGACCTCCGACAGGTCCTCGACGTAGCGCAGCACCACGACCACGCGCTGGCGTGCGGGCAACCGCGCCAGGGCGCGGCGCAGTTCGTCGCGCTGGGCACTGCCGTGGCCGGGATCGGACTCGGGATGACCGGCGGTCTCCGGCACGCGGCCGAGGACCCGCTCGCTCCACCAGCGGCGCCGCCCGGCCGTCACGGCCAGGTTGACGAGCGTGCGGCGCACGTACGCCTCCGGCCGCTCGACCGCCGTCCGGCCGCGTACACGCCAGAAGCGGACCAGTGCTTCCTGTACGAGGTCCTCGGCACGGCCGACGTCCAGCGTCAGGCCGTACGCGAAGCGCACGAGAGGCCCCCAACGGGCCCGTGTGAACTCGGCGAACTCGGCGTCGCCGACAGCTCCTGGCATGTCCCCTCCTCGGTGATCGCCCTCTCGACGACCCGAACCGGCGAAGAGGTTGAGTGATCTGGAGCACATGCGCGGGAGGGGGTCCCCGGAGGGTGACGTGAGAGCCGGGCCCTGACCGCACCGGCGGCCGATCGAGCCCAGGGCTCAGGTGCTTCACAGGTCGGCGGAGTGCCCCAGAGGCGCGCCGTCCGGCTCGACCAGCAGTTCCAGCTCGCGGCGCAGCGCGCTGCTGGAGACATGGGCGGTGTACGGCAGGTACACGACCTCCACGCCCACCGCCTCGAAGTCCCGCTCCCACCGCGCCCCGCGCTCGGTGCCGCGCCAGTCGTCGCCCTTGAACAGGCGGTGGAAGCCGATCCGTCGCCACGCGTCGAGCTTGTCGAGCGTGGTGTCGGCGACGGCCTCGTCGACGTACCGCACGGACCGTACGATCTCCAGTCGCTCGTCGAACGGGACCACCGGCGCGCTTCCCTTGTGCGCGGCGACCTCGTCCGGGAGCACCCCGGCGACGAGGTGGTCGCAGTGGGTGCGGGCCCGGCGGAGCATGTTGAGGTGCCCGATGTGGAAGAGATCGAAGACACCGGACGCGTAGCCGATGATGCGAGACACGGAACCCCTTGCAGCTGTGCGGTTTGACCCGGTTGCGGCGGGGCGGCCCGATGGTAGATCAGGGCGGGCCCGGGGTGTGCGACCGTCCACGGCCGGTCTGTGAGCCGTGGTCATCTGGTATTGATGGTGCTAGCGTCATTGGCATCATGTTGTTGAGGCTGAACACCGCGGACACCCGCCCCCTGCACGAGCAGGTCGCGGGTTCGATCCGGCGTGCCATCGCCGAGGGGGAATGCGGCCCCGGCGACCGCATCCCGCCCGCCCGTGACCTGGCGCAGGCGCTCGGCGTGAACGCCAACACCGTTCTGAGGGCGCTGCGCACGTTGCGCGACGAAGGCCTGTTGGAGTTCCGGCGGGGCCGCGGGGTGACCGTGGCCGGCGGTGCGGACGGGCGGTCGGTGCTGATGGAGCGCCTGCGCGAACTCGTCGCCGACGGGGCGCGCCTGGGTTACGGCAAGGCCGACCTCATGGAGATGATCGGGGAGGTGCCGTGAGCGACCGTGCTTCCGGTGGAACGAACGGGGCGGCGTGGGGCGTTGGCGCCTGGGCCGTCGGGATCGCCGCGTTACTCGTGGGCCTGCCCCTGGCCGCGAGCGGCCGGCTGCCGGACCGGCTGGCGACCCACTGGGGCGGGTTCTCCGGACCGCCCGACGGCTCCATGCCGCTGTGGGCGGCGGCGCTCTTCCCGGCGCTGATCTGGGCCGTCCTCGCGCTCGCCGTCGCGATCGGGGCCCGGTGGACCGGGGGAGCGGCGCGGGGTTGGGCGGCCGGTGCGCTGCTCTCGGGCGGCGTGCTCCTGGCCGGTGCGCAGGCGTCGATCGTCCGGGCGAACCTGGACCACGAGGACTGGCGGCAGGCCGAATCGGCGACCGGCTGGGTCGTCGTCGTGCTCGTGGCGGCAGCGTCCGCGGCTCTCGGCGGAGTGCTGGTGGGACGCCGGGGCGCGGCCGGGCGGCGGCGATCCGCGGTCGACGGGCCCAGCATGGACATCCCGACCGGTGAACGGCTCGTATGGCTCTCCCGCGCGTCCAACGCATGGCTCCAACTGATCGCGGCCGTCGCCGGACTGGTGGCCGTCGCCGGCGCGCTCGCCGGGCTGGGCGGCCTGATGGGATCGGAGTGGCTGCTCGTCGCGCCCTTCGCCCTCGCCTCCCTGCTCACCCTCGCCTTCTCCTCCGTGCGGGCGCGCGTCACCGGGCAGGGCCTGGAGGTCGCCTTCGGACCGCTCGGCCGGCCGGTACGGCGCTGGGCCGCCGAGGACATCGAGTCGGCATGGGTCGAGGAGCGTACGGCAGCGCGGGTCGGCGGCTGGGGGTACCGGCTGAGCGGGCTCGGTACGACCGTGATGCTGCGCGGCGGCGAGTGCCTGGTCATCCGCTCCAAGGGCAAGGACTTCGCGGTGAGCGTGGACGACGCAGAGCGCGGCGCCGCCCTCCTGAACTCCCTGGGCGGCCGGCCGACGCGACCGTGATGAGGGGCGATGTGCGCGGTGTGGGCGGTGTGGGCCGATGTGGGGGGTGTGGAAAGGAGCCGTGCAGAGGGGTGGTCGTCAGCGGTGCGCCATGCCTAGATTACCGGCGGTAACGCCTGACTGACCCAGGAGGACACGCCTTGGACGCCGCCGCGCCGAAGCTGGTCGAGCCCGTCAAGACCGTGGTCGACGGAGTCGTGCGCGAGGTGTACGTGCCCGCGCTCGCCGCCGTGCCGGAGCGGGGGTCCCTCGGGGACATACCGTTCGAGAACGCCCGCCAGGCCCCCGGCGAGGCCGTGCTCGCCCGCAAGGAGCCCGACGGGACCTGGCGCGACGTCACCGCCGCCGAGTTCGCGGCCGAGGTGCTCGCCGTCGCCAAGGGCCTGATCGCGGAGGGGCTGCGCGAGGGCGACCGGCTCGCCATCATGGCCCGTACGACCTACGAGTGGACCCTGCTCGACTTCGCCGGCTGGGCCGCGGGGCTGGTCACCGTACCGATCTACCCGACCTCCTCCGCCATGCAGGCCCGCTGGATCATCCAGGACTCCGGCGCCGTCGCGTGCGCCGTCGAGGACACCGCGCAGGGCCGCATGATCAGCATGGAACGCAGCGCCCTGCCCTGGCTGACGCACCTGTGGGCCCTCGACACGGGCGCGGTGGGGCGGCTCGTCAAGGCCGGCGAGCACCTGCCCGACCAGGTGGTGCACGAGCGGCTGATGGCCCGTACGCCGGAATCCGTCGCGACCCTCGTCTACACCTCCGGCACCACCGGACAGCCCAAGGGCTGCGTGATCACCCACGCGAACTTCTTCGCCGAGGTCGACAACGCGGTGGAGCTGCTGCACCCCGTCTTCAAGTCGGTGAGCAGCGACCCGGCGTCCACACTGCTCTTCCTGCCGCTGTCACACGTCTTCGGGCGGATGGTCGCCATCGGCTGCATGCGGGCGCGGGTGAAGCTGGGGCACGCGCCGAGCATCCGTACCGAGGACCTGCTGGAGGACCTCGCGGGCTTCCGGCCGACGTTCCTGCTCGCCATCCCCTACGTCCTGGAGAAGGTCTACAACACGGCCCGCGCGACCGCCGAGAAGATGGGGCGGGCTTCCTCCTTCGACCGGGCCGCCCGGATCGCGCGCAGCTTCGGCGAGTCGGTGGAGGGGACGGGGAAGGGCAAGGCGCCGGGGCTGGGGATGAGGGCGGCGCGGGCGCTGTACGACCCGCTGGTCTACCGGCGGATCCGGGCCGCGCTCGGCGGGCGCGTGCGGTACGTGCTGAGCGGCGGCTCCCCGCTGGGGCGGCGGCTCGCCGCCTTCTACACCGGTGCCGGGATCGAGGTCTTCGAGGGGTACGGGCTCACGGAGACGACCGGCGCCAGCACCGTGAGCCCGCCGCAGCGGCCCCGCCTCGGCACGGTGGGCTGGCCGCTGCCGGGCACCTCGGTGCGGATCGCGGACGACGGGGAGGTGCTGCTGGGCGGGCGGCACGTCTTCGCGGGCTACTGGAACAGCGGGCAGGGCGTCCCGTACGGCAGCTGGCTGCCGACCGGGGACATCGGGGAGCTCGACGCGGACGGGTACCTCACCATCACCGGCCGCAAGAAGGACGTGATCATCACCTCGGGCGGCAAGAACGTGGCCCCGGCCCCCCTGGAGGACTGGCTCCGGGCCCACCCGCTGGTCGGCCAGTGCATGGTCGTCGGCGACAACCGGCCGTACGTGACGGCGCTGATCACCCTGGAGCCGGACGGGCTGGCGCACTGGCGGCAGATGCACAAGAAGCAGGACGTGCCGATGAGGGTGCTGGTGCAGGACGAACAACTGCTGGCGGACCTCCAGCGGGCGGTGGACGACGCGAACCAGCTGGTGTCGCGGGCGGAATCGATCCGACGGTTCGCGGTGCTGCCGGGGGAGTTCACGCAGGAGCGGGGGCATTTGACGCCGTCGCTGAAGCTGAAGCGGATGGCTGTCGCACGGGACTATGCGGAGCGGATCGAGGACCTGTACCGGTAGCCCACGGCGCGGCGGGCGAACGGGGCACGGCCCGAGCGCACGGGGCTCCGCCTTGGACCGCGCGGCGGTCGGGTGCGGGCCGAGTCCACGGGGCTCCGCCCCGGACCCCGGTCCTCAAACGCCGGACGGGCTGGATGTGCCTCCGGCGGCGCCTCAAACGCCGGCGGGGCTACAGTTCCCGCCCGGCAGGGCTGGATTGCCCGGAGGGCAATTCCAGCCTGTCCGGCGTTTGAGGACCGGGGGTCCGGGGGCGGAGCCCCCGATCTTTTCAGCCCCGCCGGCGTTTGAGGCGCGGGGTCGGGGGCGGAGCCCCAGGGTGCTTCAGCCCGTCCGGCGTTTGAGGACCCGGTCCGGGCGGAGGCAGCGGTCACCCGGGGGCGCGGGTGGACGTGCCGCCGGGCCGGGGCGCGCCTATGGTGGGCCCGGGGGGTCGCCCGGAGGAGGGTTCCGTGCCCCGCACCCGCCGCACCCGCACCGCCGCAACCGCCGCCGTCGGCGTACTGGCGCTGGCGGCCGCACTCGGCGCGGCCCCCGCGGAGCAGGACCACGGGCTCCGGTGGGGCGCGTGCCCCGAACCGCACGTCCCCGACGGAATGCGCTGCGCGACCCTCGACGTCCCGCTCGACTACAGCGGCACGCACAAGGGTCACGTCCGTCTCGCCCTCGCCCGGATACCCGCCGCCGAGCCCCACCGGCGGCTCGGCTCGCTCGTGCTCAACTACGGCGGCCCCGGCGCCCCCGGCATCGCCAACCTCGCCGCCGACCCCAAGGCCTTCGCCGAGCTCGGCAAGCGCTACGACCTGGTCGCCTTCGACCCCCGCGGCGTCGGCCACAGCGATCCCGTCTCCTGCGGCCGAGGCCAGGGGAAGGGGGAGGGGGAGGAGACCGTCGAGACCGCCGAGACGGCCACCGCCCAGCTCGCCGCCCTGCGCGCCGAGGTCCGGCGGTGCGAGCGGGCTTCCGGGCCCGTGCTCCCGTACATCGGGACCGTCAACGTCTCCCGCGACATGGACCGGATACGCCAGGCCCTGGGCGAGGACAAGCTCGACTTCCTCGGCTTCTCCTACGGGACCCGGCTCGGCGCCGTGTACGCCGCGCAGTTCCCCGACAAGACCGGCCGCATGGTGCTCGACGGGGTCGACACCCTCGGCGAACCGCTCTCCGAGCAGGCCCTCGTATCGGCGCGCGGCCAGCAGCGGGCCCTCGACAACTTCCTCACCTGGTGCGCCCACCTGCCCGGCTGCGTCTACGGGACCAACACCCGCACCGCGAAGGAGAAGGTCGCCGCGCTCGTCGAACGGCTCGACCACGAGCCGCTGATCGGTGACGACGGCTCGCCCGTGACCGGGCAGGACGCGGTCGCCGCGATCGGCGCCGCCCTGTACTCGAAGGCCATGTGGCCCGACCTCGCCGCGGCACTCGCCCTGGTCGAACGCGACCACGACCCGGTCGGGCTGCTCCAGCTCGGCGGCCCGACGGACGTCACCCCGGGCGGTGGCGGCGACGGAGACGGCGGCACCGGCACCGGTGCCGTGCCCGCCGACAACGCGACGTCCGCGCTGATCGCGGTGAACTGCGCGGACGACCCCGACCGGCTGAAGACCAAGGGTTCGCAGGCCGCCACCGCGCGGGCGCTGGTGGAGGTCCAGAACGGGCTCCGGGACGAGTTCCTGGAGGCGTCGAAGATCTTCGGGCCGAACCAGCTGGCGACCGTCCTCGCCTGCTACGGGCGCCCCGCCGGCACCGACTTCATCCGCAGGATCGACCATCCCGGCGCCCCGCGGATGCTCCTCGTCGGCACCCGCGGCGACCCGGCCACGCCGTACGAGTGGACGGAGGAGACGGCGAAACGTCTCGGCTCGGCGGTGATCGTGGACTTCAAGGGCGACGGGCACACCGGCTACTCGTCGTCGAGGTGCGTGCAGGAGTACGTGGACCGCTTCCTCGTCGACGGCCGACTGCCGTCCGGGACGCGGGCCTGCCCCGCAGGGGAATGAACCCCCGACGGGGCCCGCGGAAGACGCCGCCGCGCAGCACTCGATGCACAGAAACCCGGCACTCGACGCACACCATCACGAGCGGCTCGAACCTAGATTCAACTGCGTCCGATTTGAAGATCATTTACGGCCGGGTGCCGACAGCGGCACGCGGTGCACGGACTCCACCGGGGAAGGTGGAGCCAACGGGAGGGAACCCATGCGTACTCGCATGAAGTCGGCCGTGGTGACGGCCGCACTCGCAGCAGGCCTCGTCGGCGCACTCGCGCCGAACGCCCTCGCTGCGTACACGCAGGTCAAGTACTTCTCCTTCACCGACGAGGGTGTGGGTGCGGAGACCGGTCGCTGGTACGCGCCGGGCAACAGCCAGGCGGCCACGCAGGACGCGTGCGCCACGAGCAACGGTGCCCAGGGTCGCGTCGGCTACGACTTCAAGATCGACAAGTCCTGGCAGCCCGACCAGTGGGTCGCCTGGCGTGACTGGTCCTGCGACAACGGCACGTACTGGAAGGAGTTCAACAACGCCCCGGCCGGCGACTACTACATGCAGATAGCCAACGCTCCCGCCTACGTGCACTCGTCGGGCCGCGTCGTTTACAACTGGAAGTAATCTCAGACGATGAGTGTCCTTTCCTGTCACGAAGTGACCAAGAGCTTCCGGAAGCACTCCGTGCTGGAAGGGGTCCATCTGAGCCTGGAGGCCGGCGAGATCGTCGGCCTCCTCGGCCTCAACGGCGCAGGCAAGACCACCCTCATGCGGGTGATCACCGGGCTGTCCACACCCGATGCGGGTGAAGTCCGGCTGTTCGGGGAGGCCTTGCCGATGCAGCCGCGGCAGCTCGACCGGCTCGGAGCCGCGCTCGACGCACCCGCCTTCCACCGGTGGTCCACCGGACGCGCCATGCTGCGCACCCTCCTGGACACCGCAGGGCTGCCCGACAAGGGGCGGATCGCCCGTACGCTCAACCGCGTCGGACTGACCGGAGCCGCCGACCGGCGGCTCGGGACGTACTCGCAAGGCATGCGACAGCGCCTCGCCATCGCCGCGGCGTTGCTCAAGCAACCCGACCTGCTGATCCTCGACGAGCCCACCAACGGGCTCGATCCGGAGGGACTGCGCATGGTGCGGCGGATCGTGGCCGAGGAGGCCGAGCGCGGGGCCGCCGTCCTCGTCTCCAGCCACCAACTCGACGAGATCCAGCGGATCTGCCACCGCGTGATCATGCTCGCCCAGGGCCGCGTCGTCGCCGCGGGCACCCTCGACGCACTCGGCTACGACCCCGAAAGCGGTCCGGCCGCCTTCGAGGACTGGTTCTTCGGGCTCGTCGGGAACGGCGGCCGCCGGTGAACCGCCTCGTCCGGGCCGAAACCAGGCGGCTTCTGCGGCACCCGCTCGCACTCACCCTCGCCGCGATGTTCGTCTTCGGCTCGCTCTACTGCGCCTGGGTGAGCCAGAGCATGTCCTCGCACAACGTCACGCAGGTGCGGGCCAACCTCGACTTCCTCCCCGAATCGTGCAATTCCCCGCGGAACGACCCGACGCAGAAGGCCAAGTGCCTGGCGGACGTGCCCACGCAGGCCGCAGGGCTGGAGCGGATCCAGGACCGGTTCACCGCCGAGGGGGTCCGCGCCGCACAAGCCCAGCACCCGGTGGGCTCGCTGCTGTGGACCGTCCGGTTGCTGACGTCCGTGCCCGGGCTCGCGCTCCTCGTCATGCTGGCGGCCTTCTCCGTCGCCGGTGAATGGAGCCGGGGCAGCATCGTGCCGCTCCTCCTGTACGAGTCCCGTCTCAGCCGCCTGCTCGCGGCGAAATCCATCGCCGTCTGGGTGTGGAGCCTGGCCCTGCTGTGCCTGTCCGCCGCCGTGACGTGCGCGTTCGGACTGCTCTACGGCCGCAGCGCGTATCCGCTGCCCTCGCCGGGCACCTTCGGTTCCGTCCTCGCCGACACCTCACTCGGCGTACTGGCCGGTGCCGCCGTGCTGGCCGGGGCCGCGGCCGTCGCGGTCGCCCTCGGCGCACTGCTGCGCCAGCCGCTGCGCACCTTCCTCGCCGGGATGCTGCTGCTCGTCCTGGTGGTCCGCACCTCCGCCGCGCCGGGACTCGGCGCGTGGCTTCCCGGGGGCGCGCTGGCCGACCTCGTCGGCTTCGGCGCGGTGGACGGGGTCTGGGACCACTTCTGGATATCCACCGATCCCTCCACCGCCCCCGTTCTGCTCCGCGTCCTGCCGACCCTGGCCCTGATCGGCCTGCTCTGGTTCGGGCTGGACCGTCTCAACCGGACCCGGGACCGCGCCTGATGGCCGGTACGCGGCGGCGGCCGGTACGCGGGCTGGGGACAGCCTGGGTGAGCGAGCTGCGGGCCCTTTGGACCGCTCCCGTCTGGGGAGCGACCGCGGTCGCGGTGGTGGTGTCCCTGGGTCTCGTCGCCCGCCTCTGGATGGCGGGAGCCGCGTACGGGGCGCTCGATCCCTCGGTATCGGCGCTCACCTCACTGCCATCCGCACTGCGGGCAGCGGCCTGGCAGTTCGCGACCCTGCTCGGACTCCTCCTCACGGGAGTGGTCGTCGCGACCGGACTCGGCCAGACCCTGGAAGGCGGGACCTGGGGAGCCCTGCGGCTGTTCGAGAACAGGGTCGGGGTGTTGTGGGCGCGCAAGGCCGGCGCCGTGCTCGCCCTGGCCCTCGCCGTCCAGCTGGTCACCGGTGTGCTGCTGTGGCTGTCCACCTCGGTGTTCGGCGTGCTGTGGCCGGTGCGGCCCCGCGCGGTGCCCCCGGGGTTCGGCGGCGGCGCCGTGGTACACGTGCCGCCTCCCGTGCCCGCAGAGTCCGCGACCTGGAGCCAGGCCGTCGGCGCGATCGCCGCCGCCCTCCTCGTCCAGATCCTTTTCATCTCCTTGGCCGGATGTGCGGCAGCCCTGCTCCGCAGCGTCATCGGGACCCTCGCGCTCGGGATCGGCCCGCTGCTGGTGACCGCGCCGCTGGTGATGCTCCCGGCGGCGCCGTTCCTGCCGCACCGGTGGATCGCCGATCTGCTGGACCTGCCCTCGGAGGCCCAGTACCAGCTGTACCTCTGGAACCAGGCCCCGCTCGATCCGTCACCCATGACCGGAGGCTTCGCCCTCGCAGGGGCCGCGGCCCTGGCCGCCGTGGCCGCCTGGGCGGGGCTGCGATCCGAGCGGGCACTCCGGCCCGTCGACTGACCACGGGGTATTGCCTGACACGGCCCCTGGTCCCGGCGGCGCGAATCGCCGAGCCGCCCCGCTCCTCGACGGACGACTCAGGCCCCGCCGGCGTTCGAGGCGCGGGGTCCGGGGCGCAGCCCCCGGGAGGTGGGTGGGCGGGTGGGGAAAATCGGTGGGGCTTCGTGGGGGCCGCGCGCACAATGGGCCGCGATGATCGATACCGCCGAGCAACTGCTCGCCGCCGTGACCCCCCTCCCGCACCCCGCCCGGCTCCGCCTCACCGCCGTCACCGCCCGCCGCCTGGCCGACTGCGATGAACTCCGGCCGATGCTCGCCGACTTGGAGGCCCACGGCCCGTACGGACGCCGGCTCGCCGCCCTGGCCGCGCTGGTCGGCGGCGACGTACCCCACCTGGCGGCCCGGCTCGCCGATCCCGATCCCGTCGTACGCCGCTACGCGCTCCGGGGCGCCCGACGCCTGCCCGTGCCCGACCGGGCCGTCGAGACGGCCTACGACGACGCTCCGGCCGCGGTCCGCGGCGACCTGGCACGACTGCTGTGCGAGGGCGGCGACGGCGGCCGGTCCGCGCTCGCCGAGCGGCTCGTGCCGCGCCTGCGCGCCGAGTACGGCGACCGTGACGCGGCCCGCCTGCTGCCCGGCTGCTCCTCGGAGTTCGCGGCGCGGATGCTGCCGGAGCTCGCCGCGGCGGTGCCCTTCGAGGGCTGGGGCCGGCTGGGCCTGCGCCACCCCCTGGCCGTGCTCGACCACGCCGAACGCGAACTCGCCGCCCTGTCCGGTTGGCACCGCGACACCTGGTGGACACGGCACGCCACGGGCATCGGGGCCGCCCTGCCCGCCGCCCCGGAACGCGTCCTCGAACTGCTGGAACGCCACGGCCCCGGCCGGCTGCCGGCGCCGGTGTACGACCGGCTGGGCGACCTCGTCGCGGCGGACGCCGAGCGCGTCACGCGATGGCTCGCCGCTCCCGGGCGCAGCACCGCCCGCTGGGAGCCGACCCCGAGCCGGCGGGTCCTGCGGCAGCTCCTCGACGCCGATCCGCCGTCGCTGCCCCGGTACGCCGCCCGGTGGTTCAACCGCGAGGCCTTCACCACCCTGCTCGACCTGGTGCCGCCGTCCCGCCGCCAAGCCTTCACGACGGCCGTCGCCGCGCACCTCCCGCACCGCGGCATGAACCATCTGCGCAACCGCGTACTCGCCGCGCTGCCCGTGCCCCAGCGGTACGCCGAGGCCACCGCGAGGATCGAGGAGCTCCGCGCCGAAGACGGATCGGACTGGGACATCTGGTGGACGATCGCCCTCCTGCCGCCGGAACAGGCCCGGCCGCCGATGCTCGCGGCGCTCACGGGCGCCGACGCCGAAGAGCGGGAGATGCTCTGGGGCTCGCTCATCGAGAACGCCCGCCTCAGCGGGGACGGCGTGGTCGTGGCCGAGGTCATGACCCTGGCGGCGGCCCGGGTGGCCAACGACCGGGACCCGGTGCGCTGGTCCGTGCTGGAGGACTTCGGGCGACTGCCCGGCGGGCTGTTGGCCGCCGCGGTGGCGGGAGCCGGGCCGACGCCAGGGCCGCTGGAACGGTTGTGCCGCAACGCACTCGGCGCCAGGGACTGCTCGGACACGACCCAATGGATGGTGGGCGAGCTCGCGCTGAAACTCCTCGGACAGGCGGGCGAGGCGGAAGAGACGGGCGAGGCGGGCCAGGCGGACGAGACGCGCGAGTTCGCCGCGGCAGCCGCCGTCCGCATCATCGAGGAACTCACCGCCCACACCGGCACCCTGAACCTCGGCACGCCGAACCGCACCCTGCCCGCGGGCCGGGACCGCGCCGTCCTCGAAGGGCTCCTGCCGTGGCTGGACCGGGCCGCCGCCCGGGGCGACGCCGGGCCCCTGATCGAAGTGGGGGAGGCCTTCGGGCGCCGGGCGCACCGTCTCCCCGGGCTCCAGGACCGGCTCGCCCGCGCCCTGGGCGCCTGCTCGGACACCGACTTCCCCCGGCTGGCCGCCCTGTGGCTGAGCGGCAGCCCGTCCGAGCGCGGCGAACGCGTGGCCGAGCTGCTGGACCGTGAGCCGTCGGCGGTGTTCACCGCGCCCGTGCTCGCCGTACTGGCCGCCGAGCGGACGGACCTCCTGGACCGCGCCCTCGTCGCGACGCCGCCCCCGGGCCGCTTCCCGCAGCCGGGCGCGCCGCGCGAACTGCCCGACCTCCGGTACGCCGACCGGTGGACGCCCCGGCAGCAGGAAGCGGCGGTCGGGCTGGTGCGGGCGGCCCTCGCCGACGACGCCCGCAGCCTGGACGACCGCGCGAAACTGCTGCACGCCGTGGCCTGCGTACCGGAACACGGACCCGCCCTCGTCCGGGAGTACCTGCCCTCCGTGCAGCCCCAAGACGACGCCGTCCCGCCGGTGTTCGCGCGTGCCGCACTGGAGGCCTCGGGCCACGGAACGGCCCCGGACGACGCCCTCACGACCCTGCTCGACCACGCGGGCACGGACGGTGCGGCGACCGCGTGGGCCGCGGCGGGACGCGTCGCGGACCGCGTACGCCCCAGCCTGCTCGCCGCCCTGTTGCGCGACCTGCTGACCCGCGAGAGCGGGGTGAAGGTGACCGTCCGCAAGTCGGCCGCCCGCCTGGCGGTCCTGCACCTGCCGCCGGAAGCCGCCGCCGAGCTCCTCGCCGCGGTGGCGAGGGACCCCCACGGCCATCCCGACGTACGGATCGCCGTCACCGCTCTGGCGGTGCCGCTGCTCCCGGCGCCCGGTGCGGTGGAGTTGGTGGAGCGGATCGTCGCCCACGGCCCCACCGGGGCGCAGAAGGCGTTCCTGGAGCGCACGCCCCTCGGAGTCCCCGCACCCCACCGTTCCCGGTACGGGACGCTGGTCGCCCGGCTCGCGGTCGCCCCGAACAGGGAGGTGGCCGCCGAGGCGGTGTCCGCCCTCGGGGTCTGGGCCCGCTACGCGCCCGAGGCCTTGGGGATCCTGAGCGATCTGTGCACCGAACCTTCGGCCCCATGGGACCTCGCGCGCCGCGCCCACGACAGCCTTCGCACCGTCGCCCTGTCCGACCTGCCCCACCCGATGGGCGGCGCGGAACCGGGCAGCGTGTTGCACGGGGTCGTCACCCGCCTCGTGGAGACCGTCACCGCCGGCGAACGGGAATCCCGGGACGCCCGCGGGAAGCCGGGCCCCGACCTGCCGGCCCGGCGGTGCCTGGAGGGCCTCCTCCGCAACGGGTACAACCCGAACCCGCTGAGCGGAGCCCTGGCCCGCCTGCTGGCGGACGTACCGGCCCTGACGCCGCTGCGAGCCGCACTCCTCGTCGACGCCCTCGACGTCACCGCGCCCGCGAAGGACCTGGCCGAGGCACTGCGCGGGATCGCGGACGCGGTCGAGGGGCGGCCCGTGCTCGCGGGGCGGACGGCCCAGGCCCTGCACGAGCGCCACCGGTACGGGGACGCGGTGGAGACCCCGGACACCTGGCTCGCCGCCGTCACCGCCATGGGCGACGGCCTCGCCGAAGGCCTGCTCGCGGTCGCCCTCGCGCACGCCGTCGGCATCCGGCAGGGCTGGACCCAACCCTGCCGCGAGGCCGTCTTCGCGCTCCGCGACCATCCCGAACGGGAGGTGCGCGAAGCGGCGTACGCCGTGGTCGTGGGTCAGGGCTGAGCCCGCAACGCCGGATAGCGTCCGGCCGCCAGCGGCCCGATGCCATGCGGTACGCCCCCGGCGTCGTGCCCGTCCGGCGGCGGAACGGCCGGTGCCCCGACGGCAACCCCGCCGGGGCGCCCGGCGATACGGACGTGCGCGGGGTGGAGCGGGGGTTCAGCCCGACTTGGCGTCCCTGCGGCAGTAGGCCCAGCACCCCGCGGCCGCGATCAGCACGGTGTAGAGGCAGAACAGGCCCGTCGCCGGAGCCGTGGCGAGGTCGGAGCCCACCAGCGCGCGGGCGAACGGCCGGTCGTCCGCCGGGTACGCGGACACGTCGGTCAGCATCGCCCGGCCGGCCGCGAACGGCAGCAGCCCGCCGATCCCGTCCAGCCCCGGGATCCGGCCGACCAGCCCGCCCAGCAGCCGCTCGACGATCAGCGGCCACATGCACAGGAACAGCACCGGGACGATCCGGCTGCGGATCAGGGACACCAGCGCGAGGCAGAGCAGTGCCCAGCAGCCCATCCACAGGCCGAACCGCAGGGCGGGCACCACCACCCGATCCCATTCGGGCTGCGCCGCACCGGACGCGGCCAGCACGAGGGCGGAGGACAGGGAGCCCAGCAGCGCACCGGCGGCGGCCGTGGCGGCCCCGACCAGGAAGCCGACGAGGCACTTGGCGGCGTAGGCGGTACCGCGCCCGTTGACCGCCAGCCACGTCGTACGGGCGGCCCCGCGCACGAGGTCGGTGGAGACGGGGCCGGTGCCGAGGACGAGCAGGAAGAAGCACAGGGCGGGGACCTGCGTGGCCAGCGGAGCCCAGGTGACGACGTCGGCCGCGGCGGCCGCGCTCATGGGCGGCTCGCCCGCGTCGACGTCGAGCAGGACCGTGATCCCGGTGAGCAGGCTCAGCACCGCCGCGACGCCGAGCAGCACCCAGGTGGAACGCAGCCCGGCCAGATGGCGCCACTCGTAGCGGCAGGCCCGACGGAAGGCCTCGGCGCGGGGCACGGGGGTGAGGGGCGCCGGGATGAGGGGCGACCCGGCCTTCGAAGCGGTGCCGGTGGTGGTGGCGGTCGTGGTGGCGGTGGTGGTGGCGGTCGCGTCGGGCGACGGGTCGGCGGCCGGCGACCTCATGAGATCTTGAACTCCTCTTCCGCGATGCCGAGGTAGAACTCCTCCAGGGAGGGTCCCGCCTCGTGCAGCCAGTACAGCGGCAGCCGGTTCTCGGCGGCCAGGGTGCCGATCCGGACCCGGTCCAGGCCGGTGACGCGCCCGCTCTGCCCGCCCGTGGCGTCGAGCCGGCCACCGGCCGCCGCGACGAGCCCGGCGAGGGCCGGCAGGTCCGGCGACTCCACGGTCACCACCCTCCGGTCGGCGGCCCGTTCCAGCAGCTCCGCCATGGGGGAGGCGGCGACGACCCGGCCGCGCGAGAGCACCACCACCCGGTCGGCCAACTGCTCCATCTCCCCGAGGAAGTGGCTGGACACCAGGACGGCCCGACCGCCTTCCTCGGCCTGCCCGCGCAGGAACTCCCGCAGCCACCGGATCGAATGCGGGTCGAGCCCGTTCGCCGGCTCGTCCAGGATCAGTACGGGCGGATCCCCCAGCAGGGCCTGCGCGATGGCGACCCGCTGGGACATCCCGAGCGACAGCTGGTCCAGCCGCAGCCCGGCCGCCCCGGTCAGGCCGACGGTCGCCAGGAGCTCGTCGACCCGCCGGTCGTCCGCGGCGCTGCCGGCGGCCACCATGCGCAGGTGGGTCCGTACGCGGTGCCGGGGATGGCCGGCGACCCCGCCGAGCACCGCACCGACGACGGTCCCCGGAGCGCCCCACGCGTGCAGGGGGCGGCCGAGGTAGCGGGTGCTGCCCTCGCCGTGCAGCAGGCCGAGCATCAGCTGGATGGTGGTGGACTTGCCGGCGCCGTTGGCGCCGACGAATCCGGTCACCTCGCCGGCGCGGAGGGTCAACGAGACGTCGTCCAGGACCCGCTTGGGGCCGAAGGACCGACCGAGACCTTCCGCCTCGACCACCGTATTGACGGGGCGGCGGTTCATGTAGGGTCTCCCTGCGTTATCGCAAGGGGGAGGAAGCCCTCACTCGACGACCTGAACAGGCGTGGAAACCGAAGGGTCGTCACCCGCGGGCTTCTTCCCCCGATGAGCTTTTCCGTCAATTGCGGCTCGACCGCGCGCCATTCCCGAATGCGCGTCAATTCCTCACGAGCCAGATCACTTGTACCGCGAGAGCGGCGTGCGCGAGAAAACACGTCACCCAGGCGCTGGGGCCGCGCATTCCGTGGCGGAACACCGTCACCCAGCCCGCCGCCAGCAATACCGCGGACAGGGCGCAGAACGCCCAGGAAATCACGAGCCACGGCGTGGAGGGCGAGGTGAGATACCGGAGGGCCACCACCGGGAGGAGGGTCAGCAGGGGCAGGGCCCATGCGCTTTCGCCGGCTGCTCGGGCGGACTTGGTGTCGGTCATCCCGGGTACTCCGTCTTCGTTCTTCGTGCTGTTCTGGGGTGGTGGCGGGGCCGGACCGCCCGGGGGAACCCGGGCGGTCCGGCCGACGTCACTCGATCGGCCTCGGGGCCGGATCAGCCTCGGAGGGCGTTGTAGATCTCAAGGAGCGTCAGGCCCGGGGAGACGGCCGCGAGAGGCGCCCGGACCCACCACGACAGGCCGTCGTACCACTTCTTGAAGTCGCTGAACTTGCCGCCGATGGCCTTGCCGAAGCCGCCGACCTTGCTGAAGGCGGCGCGGATCGCGCTCCACTTGCTCGCGGCCGAGGCCTCACCGGCGACGATCCGGTTCATCTCGGTGCGCTCGGCGGAGGTCAGCTCAGCCGCGAGCGGGCTCGCGAGCAGGGCGCGCGCGGCCTGCTGCGCCTCGGCCTGCTGGGTGGCCGAGACGGACTGGGGCGCTGCCACGGAGGCCGAGGAGGCCTGGGCCAGGCCGGCGCCACCCCCGATGGCGATGGCTGCGACGGCCGAAACGGCCGCCATGCGCAGGGTGTTGCGATTCATTTGGAATTCCCTTGCGTTGTCGCAAGGGGGAGGAAGCCCTTGTGGGCAACCTGAACAGGCGTGGAAACCGAATGGTCACCCGCGGACTTCTTTCCCCCGATTACTTGGTCGTTGCCGCACTGCTCCTGGTCAGGGAGAAGTCCGACGGTGTGCTCGTCATCTCATCCTTCGAGTGCCGCGCACACGTGCACGTTACCCACAAGTCGATCACTTGACCACTGTCGTAATGGCCAACACGCCCCGCCTGTGCGTGGGTTCAACGCGTCTACCTGCGGGTTTATGGGTGGGTCTTCGCTTTACCTTTACATTGCTTGGCCGGAAACCTTCTGTTGTGGCCGGAAAGGGGTGGCGAATGGTGAACCTGTGAGGCGTGAGGCGTGAGGCGTGAGGCGGCGCGCCGTGTCCCGGTGATTCCGGTCGGTGCTCGCGCGGTCCCGGCATCGTGGGGGCATGGACGAGCAGAGGTTCGGGCTGTGGGTGGCCGGGGACGCCTACGAGCGGTACATGGGGCGGTGGAGCGGGCCCGTCGCCGAACGGTTCGTGGCGTGGCTCGGCTGCGCGGACGGGCTGCGGTGGCTGGACGTGGGCTGCGGTACGGGGGCGTTGAGCCGGGTCGTCGCCGAGCGGTGTCGGCCCCGGGCCGTGCTCGGGGTGGACCCGTCCCGGGGCTTCGTCGCCTCGGCCCGGGCGGGCGCCCCCGCGGCGGCTCGGTTCGTCGTGGGTGATGCGGCTTCGCTGCCGGTGCGGGACGCCGGATGGGACGTCGTGGGCAGCGGGCTCGTGCTCAACTTCCTTCCCGATCCCGGCGCCGCGCTCGCGGAGGCGGTCCGGGTGGTGCGGCCGGGCGGGCTGGTCGCCGCGTACGTGTGGGACTACGCGGAGGGCATGGAGTTCCTGCGCCACTTCTGGCGGGTCGCGGTGGCGGTGGACCCGTCCGCCGCGGAGGTGGACGAGACCCGCCGGTTCCCGGTGTGCCGACCGGAGCCGCTGCGCGCCCTGTGGGTGGAGGCGGGGCTGGTCGAGGTGGCCGTCGCGCCGATCGAGGTGGCCACCGTGTTCGGTGACTTCGATGATCTGTGGGTGCCGTTCCTGGCCGGGCAGGGTCCTGCCCCGGCGTTCGTGGCGGGCTCGGACCCGGCCGTACGGGAGCGGCTGCGCGAGGCGCTCCGGGCGGCGCTGCCGGCGGGGGATGACGGGTCGATCGCGCTGACCGCCCGCGCGTGGGCGGTCAAGGGGCGGACCACCAAAGGACCCCGGCCGCCGATCGCCTGACGGCCGCCGATCGCCTGACGGGCGGCGACCGCCTGACGGGCGGCGACCGGCTGCGGCGTTACTCCCGCCCCGCCCTGGGTATCCGGCCAGGAGGGGAGAGGGGGGCGCCCGTGCGTGCTGTCGTACGGAAGTTGGGGCGGGCGGCGGCCGCCGTGGGCGCCGTGGTCTCCCTCGGGGTCGCCGGGTGGCTGGTGTGGCTGCTGCCCGGGCCGCAACTGGCCGCCATCCTCGGCTTCGGGCCCGTCGACGGGGTCGTCACGGTCTACGAGTGCCATGAGGCGACCGACGCGGACGGCTACTCGACCGGCACCGACTGCACGGGCTGGTACGTCCCGCGGCAGGCCGGCGAGCCCGCGCGCGAGATGGTGATCGAATCGGCGGCCGGGAAGCACCGGCACGGTGCCCGGGTGGAGGTCCGTACGGCGCGCGGGCGTGCCTACGAACTGTCGGGCACGGCCGTGTTCGACACGGGCACCACGACCGGGCTGCTGCTCGTGCCGTTCCTCGCCGTGGCGGGCTGGCTGGCGTCCTGCGCGCGCGGCGCCTCCCCGGGCGACGGGGAGGGCTGGTTCTTCGCCGCGCTCGGCGGGATGGTCGCCGTCATCGTGCTCGCCGTGGTGGCCGGGATCCTGGTCGCGATCGGCGTCGCGGTCTTCTGAGTCACCCGGCGGTGACGCGGGCCGCGAAGGCGTCCAGGTTGAGGCTCATCCGCTCCAGGCGCTCGTCGAGCGTCAGGGACTCCTCGTACCGGGTCGTCCGCAGCTTCGGCTGTCGCTTCCCGCGCACGTACAGGGGACACGCGAGGTCCGCGCACACGTACACCCCGACCGTGTTCCCCTCGCGGCCGCGCGCCCCCGCGAGGGGCGCGGCGAGCAGGGTGACGCCGGAGGAGGCGTGGCCCGTCAGGCACAGCTGGCAGAGGCTGGACTTCACGGCGCTGGTACGGCTCACCGACGGCACGCGGAGCGAGATGCCGAGCGGGCCGTCCGGCCGGGGCAGTACGAGATGGGCCTTGAGGGGTGCGCCGGGATCCACCCAGCCGAGGAAGTCCAGGTCCTCCCACGGCAGCTCGACGAAGTCGAGCGGGAGGCGCAGCCGGGACGCCTCGCCCTTGGTGCAGTTCACGAAGGACGCGCGGATCTGTTTCTCGCTGAGTGGTTCCACGGGTGTCGACCCTAATGTCCGACCGGAGGGGACCGCATCCCGATATGAGTGCCGGTGGCGCGGTCGCAACCGGGCGCGGCCGTGCCGCGTCCCCGGACGGGGGGTGTGGATGACTGCGAAGGACGACGGGCGGCCGGCCCGGGAGCGGCCGGCCCGGGAGCGGTCGGCGGGGCGGGTCCTCGCCGCGCTCGCGGTGCTCACCGCGCTGCTGATGCTGCTCGCGGACCGGATCCCGAACCGGCTCGGGAACCCGGGCAGCTTCGTGCAGACCTTCCTGCCGTGGAGCGGGATCGTCGTGCTCGGGCTCGCGGCGCTCGCCCTGCTGCGCAGGTCACGGCTCGCGCTGGTGGCCGTGCTGGTGCCGGCGCTCGTCTGGGGGCTCTTCCACGCGGGCACGCTCACCGATCGCGCCGACGCCGACCGCGCGGACACCGGCGACGCCGGCGGCGCGTTGACCGTCGTCACGCACAACGTCGACGACGAGAACCCCGACCCCGCCGGCACCGCCCGCGCCCTCGCCGCCACCGGGGCGCAGCTCATCGCGCTGGAGGAGCTGGTCGAGCCCGCGGCCGGCCGGTACGCGGAGGTGCTCGCGGGCTCGTACCCGTACCACGAGGTGCGCGGCACGGTCGGGCTGTGGTCCACGTACCCCCTCGCCGACACCCGGGCCGTGCCGATCATGGAGTGGACCCGTGCCCTGCGCACCACCGCGCAGACCCCGCAGGGGCCGCTGACGGTGTACGTGGCGCACCTCCCGTCCGTGCGCGTACGTCTCGGCTCGGGCTTCGACACGGCCCGCCGCAACGCCGCCGCGCGGCGCCTCGCGGAGGCCGTCCGGGGCGGTCCGGGCGGGCGGACCCTCCTGATGGGCGACCTCAACAGCACCACCGGGGACCGCGCGGTGGCCCCGCTCATGTCGCAGTTCCGCTCGGCGCAGGACGTGGCGGGGGCGGGCTTCGGCTTCAGCTGGCCCGCGGCGTTCCCGGTGGCACGCATCGACCAGGTCCTGGTCCGCGATCTGACCCCGGTCTCGGCGTGGAACCTTCCCGCGACCCCGAGCGACCACCTTCCGGTGGCGGCCCGCCTGCGCCTGTAGGCCCCGGCACGGCCGGCCTTCGCGGGGGCTACGGAGCCTACGGATTCGGCTACGGATTCGGCTTCCGCTTCTCCGCGATCAGCTTCTTGAAGGCATCCGGGGCGATCGAGTCGATGCCCCGGCCCGTGTTGACGGTGAGCTGCTCGCCGTCGATGAAGACGGCCGGGGTGCCCTTCACGCCCTCGTCGTGGAAGGCCTTGCCGACCTTGTCGACCCACGGCATGTACGTCAGTTCCCGGACGGCCCGGTCGAAGGCGGGGGTGCGCAGGCCCGGGACCCGGTCGGCGAGTTCCAGGAGGGTGGCGGTGGAGCCGTACTTGTCGTCCGTCTCCTCCTCCGGGTGGTTCTTGTAGAGGACTTGGAGGTACTCCATGAACTTCTCCGGGCTCTCGTCGACCGCGGCTCCCAGCGCGTTCACGGCCCGCTTCGAGCCCTTGCCGCCGCCGAGCGCGCCGTCGAGGAAGGTCGCGAAGCGGTACTCGACCTTGTACTCGCCCGCGTCGGCCTGTTCCTTGATGGTCCCGCCCAGGCCGATCTC
Source organism: Streptomyces sp. NPDC001717 (assembly GCF_042892775.1). NCBI lineage: Bacteria > Bacillati > Actinomycetota > Actinomycetes > Kitasatosporales > Streptomycetaceae > Streptomyces > Streptomyces sp. NPDC001717. The sequence goes on from NZ_JBIAUK010000001.1 coordinate 203,769, forward strand.
GACGCCCGCGCAGTACGGGCATCGGGGGTCGAGCCAGACGGTCAGGGTGTGCTTCGCGTCGGCCTTGCCGTACGGGACCACGACCCCGTCCGCGCCGGTGGTGTTGGCGGGCTGGACGAATGGCTTTCCGGCCGTATCGGGGTCGCCCGCGCCGCCCGCGGCGGAGGAAGCCGAGGAGTCGGCGGCGTAGACGCCCACGCCGGCCGCGATGCCGAGTACGGCGACCAGGGAGCCCCCGACCAGCAGCCGGCCGCGCAGCCGCGCGCGCCGGGCCTGTGCCTCGCGCTCCTGGCGGAGCCGGTCGCGGGACTCGCGCCGCCGGTCCTTCTTCGTGTTGGTGCTGGTCGCCATGACGACCAGCGTACGGAGCAGCCGGGGTCCAAAACGGGGGTCATTGGCCCATATCGGGCGGGGACTTAGGTCCTTCGTTCGTTCAGTCGTGAGGGTCCGGTGAAGCCGAGACGAATGGTGTGTCTCATCTGCCGGGGGGACGGTGAGTCGGGTCCGAAGACCTGATAAACAGAGGGGTATTCATGACCCGACCGGTCGTGTGCCGCAAGCCTGACGGCTCCTTGGGGGGATCGCCGCACCGTGAAGCCGCTTCATCGTCACCTCGTCAGCACCTCGCGCAAGGTCCTGTGCACGGCCGCACTCGCGGCCAGCCTGACCACCGCCGCGGTCGTGACCAGCCCGACGACCGCCGACGCGGGGGAGTCCGAACCGACCCCGGACAGTCCGCAGGCAGCCGAACGCGGCGACGCCCGCCTGGACCTGCCCGACCTCGTCGCCGACCCGCCGCCCGCCGGCGGCGCCGCGGCGGCCGGGGGCACCAGCGGCATACCCGCCACCGCCCTGGACGCCTACAAGCGCGCCGAACTGTCGGTGGGCGCCGCACTGCCCGGCTGCAAGCTGCCCTGGGCGCTGCTCGCCGGCATCGGCCGGGTCGAGTCGGTGCACGCCTCCGGCTACGGGCTCAAGCCGGACGGCTACACCGAGAAGCCGATCCGCGGCCCGCGCCTGGACGGCAACGGCTTCGCCGAGATCCGCGACACGGACAAGGGCGTGTGGGACGCGGACACCGAGTACGACCGGGCCGTCGGCCCGCTGCAGTTCATCCCGTCCACCTGGACCACCTGGGGCGCCGACGGGAACGGCGACGGCAAGCGCGACCCGAACAACATCTACGACGCGGCGCTGGGCGCGGGTCTCTACCTGTGCGCGGGTGACCGCGACCTGTCGAACGCGTCCAAGCTCGACCAGGCGATCCTCAGCTACAACAACTCCCGCGAGTACGTGAACACCGTGCTCGGCTTCATGCGGCAGTACCAGAACGGCGGCGTCTCCGAGGTTCCGAACCCGCCCGCCGGGAACTACCCGACCGTGCCGCCGGGCAACCTGCCGACCCCGCGTCCGACGACGCCGGTCACGCCGACCCCGACGCCCAAGCCCACCCCGACGCCGACCCCCAAGCCGACGCCGACGCCGACTCCCACGCCGACCCCGACGCCCACGCCGACTCCGGCTCCGCATCTGGCCGCGCTGACCGTGGTCGACGGTTCCGGTCTCACGGCCGAGACCGGCGCGGAGGCCTTCGACGCGGTGCCCCGGGTCAAGGTGCTCCTCAGCGACGGCAAGCCGGCCGTCGGCCAGGAAGTGGTCTTCGCCGTCGACACGGACACCACCGGGGGCACGCTCTTCGGGACGGAGGACTCCCTGGTGGTCAAGGCGGACGCGAACGGCTTCGCGTCCGCGTCCGGCCTGAAGCCGGGTCCCAAGGCGGGCGCTTTCACCCTGCGCGCCTCGGCCTACGACACGCTGGGCAAGTTCACGGTGAAGTTCGACGGCACGGTCACGGCGAAGCCGGTCGTCGACCGGCTGGCCCGCCCGGAGGGCTCGAAGCCGCTGGAGGCCGTCGCCGGCGAAACCATCAAGGGCGTCGAGGTCCTCGCGACCGCCAAGGGCAAGCCCATAGCGGTGCCGGGTGCCGTCGTCGGCCTGGGCCGGATGAAGGACGGCAAGTGGGTCCCGGCGGACCCGGCGGGTCCGTACTTCAAGGACACGTCCGGCAAGCGCGTCTACACCGGTGAGCCCGGCACGACGGACAAGGTCGGCACGCTCGTCCTCCCGGAGCTCTTCACGGACGGCGCCGAGGCCGGCACGTACCAGCTCCGCGTGACCACCCCGGAGGGCGTCACCCTGATCCTGGACATCAAGATCACCGCCGCCCCCACCCCGACCCCGACCACCAAGCCCACCCCCTGACCCAAACCCAGGCCCAAAGCCTCGGGCCCCGGCCCGCAGGGCCAAGGCGTACGAAAGCCGCCCCGGCACCGTGCCAACGGTGCCGGGGCGGCTTCGTACACCGCCACCCCACCCGGGAGGGAAAAGGCAGGAGCCCTGCCGCTCCGCTTGCGCAGAAGGGACAGGGCTCCTTGGGTACTGCTTTCCAACCCGCGAGAGAGTTGGCCCAGGCGACTAGGCCGGGGTGACGTTCTCCGCCTGCGGGCCCTTCGGACCCTGCGTGACGTCGAAGTTCACCGTCTGGTTCTCCTCGAGGGAGCGGAAGCCAGAGGCGTTGATCGCGGAGTAGTGGACGAAGACATCCGGGCCGCCGCCGTCCTGGGCGATGAAGCCGAAGCCCTTTTCAGCGTTGAACCACTTCACGGTTCCGGTAGCCATGAGCCCTCCTATGGGCCAAAGGGTCGCCCTGCTCCAGAACCTGCTAAGAAGTCTGAAAACTACAAAAGCCTGCGGGTCACATTCTCCGCAGGCCTCGTACTGCAAGGGAAACCAAACTGCAACTTGCGTCGAGCCTAGCACGCACCCCGCGGCCGAGACCAGAGGGAAAGATCACGTCACCCGGACGTTTGAGACCCGCCTCAAGGCTGACGCAGACCCGGCCGCTAGTCTCGCGATGTGGACGTCTATCGCAGCCGGCCCCGCGTCGGCCACATTCAGTTCCTGAACTGCCTGCCCCTCTACTGGGGGCTCGCCCGAACCGGCACCCTGCTGGACCTGGAGCTGACCAAGGACTCCCCCGAGAAGCTCAGTGAGCGGCTCGTCGAGGGGGACCTCGACATCGCTCCGATCACCCTCGTGGAATTCCTCCGCAACGCCGACCAGCTCGTCGCCTTCCCCGACATCGCCGTCGGCTGCGACGGCCCGGTGATGTCCTGCGTGATCGTCTCGCAGGTGCCGCTGGAGCAGCTCGACGGAGCGCGGGTCGCCCTGGGATCCACCTCCCGCACGTCCGTACGCCTCGCCCAGCTGCTGCTTTCCGAGCAGTACGGGGTACGGCCCGACTACTACACCTGCCCGCCCGACCTGAGCGTGATGATGCAGGAGGCGGACGCGGCCGTACTGATCGGGGACGCCGCGCTGCGCGCCTCCCTCCACGACGCGCCCCGGCTCGGGCTGACCGTGTACGACCTGGGGCACATGTGGAAGGAGTGGACCGGACTGCCGTTCGTCTTCGCCGTCTGGGCCGCCCGCAAGGACTACCTCGAACGCGAGCCGGCCGTCGTGCGCGAGGTCCACGAGGCCTTCCTCTCCTCCCGGGACGTATCCCTCGAAGAGGTCACCAAGGTGGCCGAGCAGGCGGCCCGTTGGGAGGCCTTCGACGCCGACCTGCTGGAGCGTTACTTCACCACGCTCGACTTCCGCTTCGGGCCGGAACAGCTCGCCGGCGTAAGGGAATTCGCGCGCCGCACGGGACCGACGACCGGCTATCCGGCCGATGTATCCGTGCAGCTCCTGGAAGCGGCGATCCCGGAGCCGGTCTTGGCACCGGTCGTGGAGTCCTGACCGATTTACCCGCTGTTTCCGGTGGCTTCCATTCCATTCCTTTTCGCTTTCCGCGCGCACGGCACGGGAATGCGGAAAGGAATGGATTCCCTACGAGGCGTCCGCCAGCAGGCTCAGGCCCACGAGCAGCCCGAACAGGGAGGCGAGGGCCAGAAGCGCGACCAGCAGCATCAGCCAGCCGCCGAGGAGGCCCGCCAGGGCCATGCCCTTCCCGTCCCCCGACAGCCGTCGGGCCCGGAAGCGGCCCACGTGCCCGGCCGGGACCGCGATCAGCGCGCACAGCAGGGCCAGGCCGACGAAGATCGGCGGGTTGAGCCAGCCGATGGGCGTGGCGAGGTTCGCCATCGCCCCGAAGCTGCCCAGCGCGAAGAACACGCTGACCTTGGCCGCCCGGTTCCTTCCGGGCAGGACCGCCTCGCTCATGGTTCGGTTCCCCTCCGCAGACGTACGACGGCGGCCACCGTAACGCCCTAAGGTGCTGTCGAGGATCTTCCTGGGGGATGGGGGACGCGATGCAGCCGCTCGAAGCGGGCGAACCACGGACCATCGGCGCATACCGGCTGCTCGGGCGGCTCGGCGCCGGCGGAATGGGCCGGGTCTACCTGGGGCGCAGCGCGGGCGGCCGGACCGTGGCCGTCAAGATCGTGCACCCGCACTTCGCCGCCGACGAGGAGTTCCGCGCCCGCTTCCGCCGCGAGGTGGAGGCCGCGCGGCGGGTCGGCGGGGAGTGGACCGCCCCCGTACTGGACGCCGACCCGGAGGCGACCGGGCCCTGGGTGGCGACCGGGTACGTGGCCGGGCCCTCGCTGGACCGGGCCGTCGCCGGTCACGGGCCGCTGCCGGAGGCCTCGGTGCGGGCCGTCGGCGCGGGGCTGGCCCGCGCCCTGGTGGCCGTGCACGGCCTGGGGCTCGTACACCGGGACGTGAAGCCGTCGAACGTGATGCTGACCCTGGACGGGCCCCGGCTGATCGACTTCGGGATCGCGCGGGCCACCGACGGCACCGCCTCGCTCACCTCCACCGGGGTGTCCGTCGGCTCGCCGGGCTACATGTCGCCCGAGCAGATCCTCGGCAAGGGGATCACCGGGGCCGCGGACGTGTTCTCCCTCGGCGCGGTCCTGGCCTTCTCCGCGACCGGACGCCCGCCGTTCACCGGGGACAACTCGGCGACCCTCCTCTACAAGGTGGTCCACGAGCCGCCGGAGCTGGACGCGGTCCCGCCCGGCGCGCTGCGCGGGCTGATCGAGGCCTGCCTGGCCAAGGCCCCCGCCGACCGCCCGTCCCCGGAGGCCGTCGCGGAGGCCCTCGCCCCCGCCCTGGGCGCCCCGGGCTGGCTGCCCGCACCCCTGGTCGAGGAGGCCAGCCGGGCCGCGGTTGCCCTGCTCGACCTCGACGCCGGCCCCGCCGAAGCCGGGTTCGGACCCCCGCCGCCCGCCGAGGCGCCGTCCGGACCGGTGCCGTTCACGACCCCCTCGTACGGGGGCCGGGCCGACGGGTCCCCGTACGGTCCCGCGGGCACGGGCGGCGGTCCGTACGGCGGCGCCGGCGGCCCCTACGCGCCGGCGGGCCCCTACGGCACCCCCGACGCGACCGCCGGGAACCCCGGGGCCGCAGGGAACCCCGGGGCCGCCGGGAGCGTGCCGCAGCCGCGGACCGCTCCGGACGCCGGTCGGCAGGTCAGCCTCAGCGCGGCCGGGCGCCGCTTCAGCTGCACGCTCGTGCTGGCGGCCGCCGCGGTGCTGACCGGGCTGGTGGGCGGGCTGTACGGGATGGGGCTGCTGCCCGGTACGGGCGGCGGCAAGGAGCGGGACCTGGCCGACGCCCAGAGCTCCTCGTCCCCGCCCGCCGGCTCCCGGCCCACGGGCACGGCCGCCGCCACGGCGCCCCCCGCCACGGCATCCCCCGACACCGCGTCACCCCGCGCGACGCCGAGCGGGGGCGGGACCCGTACCGACGTCCCCAAGGAACTCACCGGCACCTGGAAGGGAACGGTCACCACCACCGGCAGGCTCTCCACCGAGTTCGAGATCACCATCAAGGACGGCAAGGTCGGTGAGGTCGTCGCCCGCGACAAGTCGATCATTCCGGTCCTCGGAACGGACTGCAGCGGCGACTGGCGACTGGCGTCCGCCACCGACCGCTCCCTCGTCCTCGACACGTCGGACGGCCCCAACCCGGCCCCCGGCCTGTGCTCCAACGGCTCCAAGAACGAACGCTTCACCCTCAACGACAACGGAACGCTCCACTACAAGTCGGGCGACGGACCGGCCGGAAACCCCGAAGGCGACCTGACCCGTAGCCCCTGAAAGCCGCCGACGGGCCCTGGCGTAGGCTGGATCGGTCCGTACCTCTTGACACCGCCGAAAGGTGACGCACCGGTGACCGACCAGGCCGCTCTCCAGTCTGTCCTCGACCGTGCCGCCGCAGGGGGCCGGATCACCAAGGAAGAGGCGCTCGACCTCTACCGCCACGCGCCGCTGCACGCGCTCGGCCAGGCGGCCGACGCGGTGCGCCGCCGCCGCTACGCGGGCACCGAGCACATCGCGACGTACATCATCGAGCGGAACATCAACTACACGAACGTGTGCGTCACGGCGTGCAAGTTCTGCGCCTTCTACGCGGCCCCCAAGGACACGAAGAAGGGCTGGACCCGCGACCTCGACGACATCCTGCGCCGCTGCGCGGAGACCGTCGAGCTCGGCGGCACCCAGATCATGTTCCAGGGCGGCCACCACCCGGACTTCGGCGTCGAGTACTACGAGCACCACTTCTCCGCCATCAAGCAGGCCTACCCGCAGCTGGTCATCCACTCCCTCGGCGCCTCCGAGGTCGAGCACATGGCCCGCATCTCCAAGGTGTCGGTGGAGGAGGCCATCCAGCGCATCCACGCCGCCGGCCTCGACTCCTTCGCGGGCGCCGGCGCCGAACTGCTGCCGGAGCGGCCCCGCAAGGCGATCGCCCCGCTCAAGGAGTCCGGCGAGCGCTGGCTGGAGATCATGGAGATCGCCCACAAGCTGGGCGTGGAGTCCACCTCCACCATGCTGATGGGCACCGGCGAGACCAACGCCGAGCGCATCGAGCACATCGCGATGATCCGTGACACGCAGGACCGCACCGGCGGCTTCCGCGCCTTCATCCCGTACACGTACCAGCCCGAGAACAACCACCTCAAGGGCCGTACGCAGGCGACGATCTTCGAGTACCTGCGCATGATCGCGATCGCGCGCCTCTTCCTCGACAACGTCGCGCACATCCAGGGCTCCTGGCTCACCGTCGGCAAGGAGGCGGGCCAGCTCTCCCTGCACTACGGCGCGGACGACCTCGGCTCGGTCATGCTGGAGGAGAACGTCGTCTCCTCGGCCGGCGCCAAGCACCGCTCCAACCGCCAGGAGATCATCGACCTGATCCGCAAGGCGGGCCGCACCCCGGCGCAGCGCGCGACGACGTACGAGCACCTCGCCGTGCACGACGACCCGGCGAACGACCCGGTCGACGACCGCGTCGCCTCGCACATCTCCTCGATCGCCATCGAGGGCGGCACGGCCCACCCCGAGCTGAAGCTCATCTCGACGAACTGACGCCGGCCGAACCGATGCGTACGCTCCACTCCGCCGAACTCCTCCTCCCCGGGCCGGGATCCGCGCCGGTGGCCGACGGCGCGGTCCTGGTCGAAGGCGACCGGATCGCGGCGCTCGGCCCCTTCGCCGAGCTCGCCGAACGCTTCCCGCACGCCCGCGCCCGCCGCTGGCCCGGGCTGCTCACCCCGGGCCTGCTGGTGCGCGGGGCGGACGAGCTGCTGGAGCGCACGTACTACCCGGACGACCCGTACGAGGTCGCCGAGCTCGGCGCCGACCCCGTCAACGGGGAGACGGAGCTGGCAGAGCTGAAGCTGACCGAGGCCCGCTGGGGCAACAGCGCCCGGCGCGGCACCCAGAAGCTCCTCGCGCGCGGGGTCGTGGCGGTCGCGGGCCGCTTCACGGTCCCGGCGGTGCGCACGGCGGTGTCCCGCTCCGGCCTGACGATCCTGCCACCGGCGGCGCAGGAGGGCGCGCCCTCCCTGGACCCCTTCGCCGGGCGGGACGCGGCCGGGCAGGCCTTCCACGGGGTGCTGGAAGAGGGCGCCCCGGCCCGCTTCGCGGTCTTCGCGGTCGCGGACGAGGCGGCGCTGCTGGAGCGCGGCGCGACGACCTGCGTGGCCACGGTCATCAGCGGCCGTCTGCTGCACCGCCGTCGCTGAGCGACGGGCCGGACGCCCCTTCCCTCGCGAGGGCGGCGAGCAGACAGGCCTGGAGTCGACTTATCCCGCCGAGCTTGGCCCGTATGTTCCCGACGTGGAACTTCACCGTGCTGACCGACAGTTGGAGCTGATCGGCGAGCTCCGCGTTGGAGGCGCCGGTGGCCAGCCAGAGGAACACGGCCGATTCCTGCTCGGTGAGCTGGGCCCCCTGGGGCACCTCGGTGCCGTACGAGGGGAACCAGCCGGGGACGGTGAAGCTGACGACTCGCAAGGTTTCCACGGTTATGGGACGTGCGGACCCGACAGATAAGTTCCGTTCGCGTCGTACGGCCAGGCGTTGGCCTTGCAGCCCTGCAGACCCTTGATCTGCTGCATCATCGCGGGCGCCGGCTTGCCCGGGCCGGGGCAGGTCTCGTGCTCGTGGCCGATCTCGTGCCCCACCTCGTGGTTGACGATCAGCGCCCGGTACTCCTCCACGGGCCCCTTGAACTGCGGCGAACCTTCCTGCCAGCGCTTGAGGTTGACGACGACGGTGTGTCCGGCGCGGCAGTTGGTCTCCCCGATCAGCTCGGGCGTGACCACCTCGCACAGCAGGTCCGTGGTCTTCGGCGTCGCGATCTTCACGGTGAAGTCCACCGGCTCGCCGGGCCCGGCGAGCTGGAAGCCGTACGCCGGGTCGTTGGTCCAGCCGCGCGGGTGCCCGAGGATCGTCTCGACGGCCTTCGCGGCGCCGTCCGCGTCCACCCCGCTGCCCTCCTCCACCTCCATGCGCCAGCGGCGCACCGTCCCCTTGCCCTGCGGCCCGCCGGAGGCGGCGGAGGCGGTGAAGACCCCGGGCCGGGCGGGCACGGCGCTCGTCGCGGCGGACGAGGGCGGGCTCGGGGAGGGGGCGGCGGGCGCGGTGGTGTGGTGCGCGGGGGAGGGGGAGCGGCGGCCGCCCTGCGCGGCGGGGTCCCCGCCGCCCGAGGTCTCCCCGTCCATCTCGTCGGGCCGGCCGTCCGTCTTCTTGCGGCCGTCGGCGACGATCGCCTCGTCGTGCGAGTTCGTCGCGTACGCGGTCACGCCCACCGCGACCGCCAGGACCGCCGCCGTGCCGACGAGCGTGCGCCGCAGCCGTCTTCGCCGCTCGGCGCGGCGTCTGGCACGCGGATTGTTCGGGGTGCTGCGGCGCGATCGACCGGTGTTATGGCCTGCCGGCATCGTGAAGCCCTCTGTTTTCCGGCGGCCACTGCCCGGACCGGCCGCGATTCGGGTGCCGACCCGGGGGGTGACCCTCGCACCGGGCCGCACCCCGCCAGTCAACGCGGCCGCACGCGCCCCGCGTAACTGTCCTTCGGGCCAGTTGTGGGGCAGCTCGTACGGGTTCGTGGAGCCCCCGCCGCAGGGGCGGGCGCGGCCTGAGAGGATGGATCCGTATCAGTCGATCCGTACCGCAAGCACACCGAGGGGCCAACGCCAGTGACCCGCGCTTCCCTGGACAAGCAGCCGCACGAAGTCGCCTCGATGTTCGACGACGTCGCGGCGAACTACGACCTCACCAACGACGTGATCTCCCTCGGCCAGGCCCGGCTGTGGCGCAAGGAGGTCGCCAAGGCGGTCGCCGCGCGCCCCGGGCACAAGGTCCTCGACCTCGCCGCCGGCACCGCGACCTCCTCGCTGCCCTTCGCCGCGACCGGCGCGTACGTCGTGCCCTGCGACTTCTCCCTCGGGATGCTGCGCGAGGGCAAGAAGAAGCACCCGTGGCTGCCGCTGACCGCGGGCGACGCGACGAAGCTGCCGTTCAAGGACGACGTCTTCGACACCGTGACGATCTCCTTCGGGCTGCGCAACGTCCAGGACACCGAGACCGCGCTGCGCGAGCTGTACCGGGTGACGAAGCCCGGCGGCAAGGTCGTCATCTGCGAGTTCTCGCAGCCCACGTGGGCGCCGTTCCGCACGGTCTACATGGAGTACCTGATGCGCGCGCTGCCGCCGGTGGCCCGTGCGGTGTCCTCCAACCCCGACGCGTACGTGTACCTGGCCGAGTCCATCCGCGAATGGCCCGACCAGCCCGCCCTGGCCGGCCTCCTGCAGAAGGCCGGCTGGTCCAAGGTCGCGTGGCGCGACCTCAGCGGCGGCATCGTCGCCCTGCACCGGGGCACCAAGGCCTGATGGACTACGACGCCCTGCTGGAGCGGATCGCGAAGGACATCGCCCCGCTGGTCGGCAGCGGCACGCCCGCCGAATACATCCCGGCCCTCGCGACGGTGGACCGTAACCGCTTCGGGATGGCGATCGCCGCCCTCGACGGCAGCGTGTACGGGGTGGGGGACTGGCAGGTGCCGTTCTCCACCCAGTCGATCACCAAGGTCTTCGCCCTCGCCCTGGCCCTCGCCGAGGGCGGCGACAGCCTGTGGGAGCGGGTGGGCCGGGAGCCCTCCGGCAACCCGTTCAACTCGCTGGTGCAGCTGGAGTACGAGAACGGCATCCCGCGCAACCCGTTCATCAACGCGGGCGCCCTCGTCGTCACCGACCGGCTCCAGACCCTCACGGGCGACGCGAGCAGCGAACTCCTCACCTTCCTGCGGGCCGAGAGCGGCAACCCGGACGTCGGCTTCGACGCGGAAGTGGCGGCCTCGGAGCACGAGCACGGCGACCGCAACGCCGCCCTCGCCCACTTCATGGCCTCGTACGGCAACATCGACAACCCCGTGCCGGCGCTCCTGGACCACTACTTCTGGCAGTGCTCCATCGAGATGACCTGCGCCGACCTGTCCCGGGCGGGCCTCTTCCTGGCCCGCCACGGCCTGCGCGCGGACGGCTCGCGCCTCCTCACGCGCAGCGAGGCCAAGCAGATCAACGCGGTGATGCTGACCTGCGGGACGTACGACGCGGCCGGCGAGTTCGCCTACCGCGTGGGCCTGCCGGGCAAGAGCGGCGTCGGCGGCGGCATCATCGCGGTCGTCCCCGGCCAGTGCGTCCTGACGGTGTGGAGCCCGGGCCTGGACGCCCAGGGCAACTCGGTGGCCGGCGTGGCCGCCCTGGACCGCTTCACGACGCTGACGGGGCTGTCGGTGTTCTAGGCCGGGCGACCGGCGACCCGCGCCCGCCGCCCGCCGCCCGGTGCGGTGGGTGGGCAACCGCCGGGCCGGGGTGGCGGGGTGCGGGGGAGGAGTCCCGCCCGCGCGCCGGTCCGCCCCCCGCCCCCAGGGCGCCCGGCTCCGCCTCTCACCCCCGCGTGAGCGTGAGTTCGTACCGGCGGCCGTGGCGCTTGCCGCCCGGGAGGGGGAAGGTCTTCGCCAGTGTCATGCCGAGGCGTTCCGCGACCGCGGAGGAGCGCGTGTTGGCGTCGTCGATCATCGCCACCACCTGGGGGACCCCGGCCTCCCGTACGCGCTCCACGGTGGCCAGCGCCGCGGCGTACGCGTACCCCTGCCCCCACGCGGACCGGCTCAGTCGCCAGCCGATCTCGATCTCGCCGACCGGCCCCCATGCCTTCTCCCGGGGCCACGGTTGTGCGCCGGTGAAGCCGATGACCGTGCCCTCGCCGTCGAGGAGGGTCCACAGGCAGTAGCCGAGCTGGGCGTCGTGCATGCGCTGGCGCGCGGTGATCTCCTCGTACGCGGACAGCTCCGCGGGACCGCCGAGGAACTCCATGACGTCGGGGTCGTCGAAGGCCCGGTGCCAGGCGAGGGCGTCCTCGTCGGTGGGTACGCGCAGCTGTATGACGGGGAGCGGCCGGGTCGGCGGGGTGTTCATGTGGCAGCCCTTCGGATCGCGATCTCTGTCGCTGCATAGACTGCACATGTCCGGGGCCGCCCGGCACCCTTTATCGAGATCGAGCCTTCGGGAGACCCCGCAGTGACCGAGCCCCTCTCCGAACACTCCGCGGACGTGATCGTCGTCGGGGCCGGGCCCGCCGGCTCGACCACCGCCTACTACCTCGCCAAGGCCGGACTGGACGTCCTGCTGCTGGAGAAGACGGCCTTCCCCCGCGAGAAGGTCTGCGGCGACGGGCTGACCCCGCGCGCCACCAAGCAGCTGGTGGCGATGGGCATCGACATCTCCGAGGAAGCCGGCTGGCTGCGCAACAAGGGCCTGCGCATCATCGGCGGCGGCCAGCGGCTCCAGCTGGACTGGCCGGAACTCGCCTCCTACCCGGACTACGGACTCGTCCGCAAGCGCGACGACTTCGACGAGACCCTGGCCCGCCAGGCGCAGAAGGCCGGCGCCCGCCTGTACGAGCGCTGCAACGTGGGCGAGCCGGTCCGCGACCCGCGTACGGGGCACATCACCGGCGTGCAGGCGAAGCTCGGCGAGGAGAAGACCCCGGTCACCTTCCACGCCCCGCTCGTGGTCGCCGCGGACGGCAACTCCTCCCGCCTGTCGCTCGCGATGGGTCTGCACCGGCGTGAGGACCGGCCCATGGGCGTGGCCGTCCGTACGTACTTCACCTCGCCCCGCCACGACGACGACTACCTGGAGTCCTGGCTGGAGCTGTGGGACCGGCGCGGCCCGCAGGACCGGCTGCTGCCCGGCTACGGCTGGATCTTCGGCATGGGCGACGGCACGTCCAACGTCGGCCTCGGCATCCTCAACTCCTCGTCCGCCTTCAAGGAGCTGGACTGGCGCGAGGTCCTCAAGGCCTGGTGCGCCTCCATGCCGGAGGACTGGGGCTACACCCCCGAGAACATGACCCAGCCGATCCGCGGCGCGGCCCTGCCGATGGCCTTCAACCGGCAGCCGCACTACACCAAGGGCCTGCTGCTGGTCGGCGACGCGGGCGGCCTCGTCAACCCGTTCAACGGCGAGGGCATCGCCTATGCGATGGAGTCGGGCCAGATCGCGGCCGACGTCATCGTCCAGGCCCACGCCCGCGCGACCCCGGCGCAGCGCGAGCTGGCGCTGCACAGCTACCCGAAGGTGCTCAAGGAGACGTACGGCGGCTACTACACGCTGGGCCGCGCCTTCGTGAAGCTGATCGGCAACCCGACGGTCATGAAGATCGCCGCGCAGCGCGGTCTGACCCACCCGGTGCTGATGCGCTTCACCCTGAAGATGCTGGCCAACCTCACCGACCCGACGGGCGGCGACGCGATGGACCGCATCATCAACGGCCTCTCGAAGGTGGCTCCAAAAGCCTGATCATTCAAGCCCTGGCCGCTCCGTGGAGAGCTGAGCGGCCAGGCTTCGCATTCGCCCTTCAGACGTTGACGATCTTCACCCTCGGTGAGCCCGGTAGTTCCTCGGCGGCCTTGCACAGCGTGGGGATGTGCGACTTGTCAGAAGTGACGAGGAGTGCCGGGGGAGTGCAGAGTGCGGCCGTGGCGACCACGAGTGGGTCCACGAGGCATTCGTGCCCGTCGAGGCCCGAGGAATCCAGCAGCTTCGCTGCGGCTTCTGTCACCGCTTCGTTGACCGGTTTCACATCAAAACGGGACAGCAGGAACTGGAGTCGCTTGCCGGCCTCGACGGTTCGGCGCACCTCCAGGGGAGTCAGGTTGGTTCCCTCAGTGGAACCACGGCGGCCCCTGCGCTTGATCGGTCAAGCTCCGTGATCGGCGGTCGCCCACCCGCCGTGCGCCGCGCCGACCGAGGGTGCGCCTCTGGCTCGGGGTAACCAAGGTGGCTCCGAAGACCTGGGCCGGTCGTTTGACGACAGGGCTAGCGGTCGGAGGGCACGGCCGCGCCGTCGGAGTCGGCGGCGCCGCCGTGCACCGTGCGCACGCACCGGGCCAGCAGCGCCAGCCCGCACACCAGCAGCGCCCCGGAGGCCGTCCAGCCGAGGCCGAGGGTGAGGGCGTGGCCGGGCTTCTGCCAGGGGCGGGCGGTGGTCAGCAGCCAGCCGCCGACGGCGAGCATGCCGAGGCCCAGTGCGGCGGGCAGGGCGGTGGGGTCGCCGGCGCCGTCGTGTTCGTACGGCTTCGGATTCACGGGGCCACCGCCTACAGGTCGAACGATGTGAACGCGCCAGTCCCTATCTTCGCAGGGCCTCGGCCGGTTCGATACGGGCTGCCCGCCAGGCGGGATAGAGGCCGGCCAGCAGTCCGGTGAGCAGCCCGGTCAGCGGGGCCGCGGCGACGGTGGCCGGGTGGATGACCGGGGTCCAGTCGCGGGCCAGGGAGACGCCGACCACGGTCAGTTCGCCGAGGGAGGTGCCCACCAGCCCGCCGAGCGCGCCCAACGCCGCCGATTCGGTGAGGAACTGGGCCGAGACGTGTCGGCCCCGCGCGCCGAGCGCACGGCGCAGCCCGATCTCGCCGGTCCGCTCCAGCACGGCGACGAGGGTGGTGTTGGCGATCCCGACCGCGCCGATGACCAGGCAGATCCCGGCGAGCAGCAGGAACAGCGCGCTCAGGTCGGAGGTGACGCCCGAGCGCAGCATCCGTGGATCGGGCGGCGGTACGGCCTTCAGGTACTCGGGGTGGTCGGGGCGCAGCGCCAGCGGCGCGAGGTCGGCGACCTGGCGGGCCGCGCCGAGCCGGGTGGAGATCAGCATGCTCGCGCTGCCGGGCGAGGGCTGCCCCCACAGCTCCTCGGCGGTGGCCCGGGGGACGAGCACGGACAGCAGGTTCTCGGGCTTCCGCTCCACGTCGGAGATGATCCCCGCCACGGTGAACGGTTCCTGCCCGATGTAGAGCGCGGGCCGGGTCGCCAGGGTGGTGATGCCGAGGCGGCCCGCGAGTCCGCCGCCGATGACGACCACGCGGGCCCGGCTCCGCTCGGCGAACTCGTCGTAGAGGCGGCCCTCTTGGAGGGTGGGCACGAGCGCGGCCACGGCACCGGGGGAGGCGGCGACGACGGACGCGCCACCGCCGGTGGAGTCCGCACCGCCGCCCTGGGGCGGGAGGGAGCCGATGGGGGTGCGCGAGTCCAGTCGTACCGTCCACAGCACGCCGGCGTGCTCGATGCCGGCGACTGCGCGCAGCCGCTGCTCGGCGTCGCCGGGGAAGCCGGGTCCGGCGAATTCGTTCTGCCGGCCGGCGACGTCCTCGACGGTCACCTCGGTGGCGGTGAGCACGTTGAACCGGCCGTCGATCTGCGACGAGATGGTGGCGGTGAGGCCCAGCACCGCCACGAAGCTGCCGACGCCGAGGACGGTGCCGAGGGCGGTGAGCACGGCCCGGCCGGGGCGGCGCAGCATGCCGGCGACGGCCTCCGAGAGGGCGTCGCGTACGGACAGCCGGGTCGGCGTGACCGCCCTCACGTGCGCAGCCGCCCGTCGCGGATGGTGACGGTCCGGGCGCCGCGCCGGGCCACCTCGGGGTCGTGGGTGATGACGAGGACGGTCATCCCGGAGGTGTGGAGTTCGTCGAGCAGCCCCAGTACGGAGGCCGCGTTGGCGGAGTCGAGGTTGCCGGTGGGCTCGTCGCACAGGAGCAGCGAGGGCCGTCCCACCAGGGCGCGGGCGATGGCCACGCGCTGCCGCTCGCCACCGGACAGCCGCCCGGGCACGGCGTCGGCGCGGCGCCCGAGCCCGACCTGGTC
Organism: Streptomyces sp. NPDC001717; assembly: GCF_042892775.1. Lineage (NCBI taxonomy): Bacteria > Bacillati > Actinomycetota > Actinomycetes > Kitasatosporales > Streptomycetaceae > Streptomyces > Streptomyces sp. NPDC001717. The sequence goes on from NZ_JBIAUK010000001.1 coordinate 219,277, forward strand.
GAGCGCCTCGCGGGCCCGTACGAGGCGCTGCGCGCGCGGTGTTCCGGTGTAGAGCATGGCGAGGGTGACGTTCTCCAGGGCGGACCGGTGGGGCAGGAGGTGGAAGGACTGGAACACGAACCCGATGCGCCGGCCGCGCAGGGCGGTGCGCTCCCGGTCGGGGAGGGCGGCGGTGTCGATGCCGTCGAGGAGGTAGTTCCCGGTGGTGGGGGAGTCGAGCAGCCCGGCGACGTTGAGGAAGGTGGACTTCCCGGAGCCGGAGGGTCCCACGACGGTGATGAACTCACCGCGCTTCACGGTCAGCTCGCAGGGATGCAACGCCTCGACGGGGGGCGGCCCGGGGTAGGTGAGCCCGACGCCGCGGAACTCGATGACGGGTGCGTCGACGTCGTCCCCGGGCACGGCGTCCTCGGGGGCACGGCGGGGCCGCGGAATCCTCACGCGGTGACCCCCGCGTCGTCCGCGCTGCCGCTGCCGCTGCCGCTGCCGCTGCCGCTGCCGTCGGCGCCGCTGCCCGTGCCCCTTTCCGTTTCCGCCTCCGCTCCCGTTTCCGTTTCCGGGAGGCCCGCGGCTCGGCCCGGTGTCCTGCCCGGGCCGGGCTTCGGCGATTCGCCGCGGCCCTTGGCCGGCTCCCTGGGGGCGATGCCGATGACGACGCGGGCGCCGGCCGCGAGGTCGCCGTTCTTGACGGGGGTCACGGCCACGTAGCCGTCGCCGCTGGTGCCGGTCCGGACCGGTATGCGCCGCTGGGTGCCGTCGGTGGAGACGGCCGTCACGAGGGTCTGGCCGTCCGGGCTCGCGGAGACCGCGGTGACCGGGACCACGAGGGCCTCGCCGTCCGTGGCGGCGGACTCGATGGTCAGCCGTACGTCCTGCCCGGCGAAGGCGGCCGGCAGCGGCTGGTCGGCGCGGATCACCATGCGGTAGCCGAGGTCGGCGCCGCCGGCGCCGCCCTTGCCCTGGGAGGCGTCGCCCTGGGTCCCGCCCTGCTGCCCGTTCGGCTGGCCGCCGGCCGACGGACGGCCGGTGGAGCGTTCGCCGGCCACCGTCGCCACCTTGCCGTGGGCGTCGGTGCCGGCCACCTCGGAGGAGACCACCACGGACATGCCCGCCCGCAGCAGCTGCTTCTTGTCCTCCTTGAGGTAGGCCTCCACGACCAGCTCACCCGCGGACAGGGTGAGCACCGCCCCGGACACGGGCCCGCCGATCCGGCCCCCGACGGTGCTGACCCGTGCGGGGAAGGCCCCGAGGAACACGGTCTCGGAGGCGGGGAGCATAGGCCCGTCGGCGGCCTCCGCCGCCGCCAGCTTGGCCCGCGCGTCGGCGAGCGCCTGCCGGGCCCGCGTCAGCGAACGACCGGAGTCGCCCGCACCGCCGGCGCCCTTCCCGCCGTCCGCGGCGCCGGTGGCACCCGTCGCACCCGTCGCGCCCTTCGGGCCCTGGGACGCGGACGGGCCGGGGGCCGCCCCGCCCCCGCTGCCACCCCCGGCACCGGCCTGGGCGTCCTCCAGGGCCCACTCGGCCGACCGTACGGACTCCCGCGCGACCTTGAGCACCTCCGCGCCGTCCGCCACGGCCGGCAGCGGGTCGTACCCGATGGCCTTGTAGCGTGCGGCGAGCGCGGCCTTCGTACCGGCCCCGAACACGCCCTTCGCGTCGCCGCCCGTGCCGTGCCCGAGCTCGCGCAGGGCCTGCTGCAACTGGGCGACGTCGTCGCCGGTGGCGCCCGGCTTGAGGTCCCGGTAGACGGGCAGGGTCCCCCTGAGGGCGAACACGGGCCGCCCGGAGACCTCCGCCAGCAGCTGCCCGGCCGCGACCGGGTCCCCGGCCTTGAGCGGCAGCTTCGTCACCACCGGCGTGCCGGCGCCCTCGGCGGAGCGCGGCTGCGGAGCCACGTCGACGCTCTGGTCGGCGACGACGGTCCCCCGCATCACCACCTTCTGCGCGAGCACCCGGCGCTCGACCTCGGCGGTCAGAGCCCCCTGCGCGGGCGGCCCGGTCTCGGCGGCCACCTGCGCCGGCGACTTCACCAGCGTGGTGGCCAACAGCCCGCCGACGGCCATGAGCGCGGCCCCGGCGACGACACCGAACACCACCTTCCGCCCACGCGCGAGCCCGCCGGATCCGGGCGTGCTCTTCTCGCCGTCGGCGACGTCCTGCTCACCGCTGGATATGTCCACTACGACGTCCTGCAGTTCACTCACCCGCCGACGACCTTGTTCGCGGAGCTCCGGACGTACGGGCGGCTTCCAGGGCCTTCGGGTCGGCCGGCTGGGGGGAGGGCGGCGGCGGGAGCTTGTCCTTGCACGCCTCCTGGGCTGCGGGAAGGGCCTGTATCGCGGACGGATCGTCCTTGTCCACGCGCGGCGCACCGTAGTCGGTGTGCGTGATCTTCACCCCGTTGCCCTTGAGGCAGTCGTAGTAGGCGATGTCCTCCTTGGTGGGCGGAGGACTGTCACCGGCCTTGGGCTCACCGTCGCCCGAACAGGCCGTGAGCGCGAGGGACGCGGCGATGAACAGGGCTGTTGCGTACGTGCGCATGCTGGCGTTTCCCTCGGGGTGGGAATGTGGAATGAGAGCGTCCGCCCGGCGAAAAGGGGGTGGGGGTGCGGTTCGTGATCCTAGGGAGAGGGCGCGTCGGACTACAAGTCCTCTTCGACACAACCATTTTGACGGTCCATGGGCTGAGAAGCTGCTTGCGCGAATGAACTCCGCGCCTTCAACTCAATTTCAGTCAGGTCCAGTTGTGGATCCGGCTCTGTGTGATTCCACAGCGGGGAATGTGTGAATGGACAAGCGGTCGGCGGCGCCCATGCGCGTCCGGGCTCCGGTCGCTTCGACCGGAGCCCGGCCCGTTTCAGGGTGCGGGCGCCCTCTCAACGCTTCGGGCGGCACTTCCGCAGCGCCTCACCATGGTCGCGCTTGAGTGCGGACCACTGCTCGGGCGTGGCCTTGGTCTGATCGATCTCCGCGGTGACCGGGTCCGGATCGGGGTACCAGGAGACGCCTTCGGCCCGCAGGCATTCGGCTTCCCGCTGTGCGGCGGCGAGCTGTTCGGCGGTGACGGGGGCGGGCTTCCGGTTCGGCGGCAGCTGGGGCTCGCAGGCCTTGTGCGCCTCTTCGTTCCAGGGCTTCGTCTTGTCCTCGCGTGGCATTCCGGATTCTGTCTGGACGATCGCCACACCCTGCTTTTTCAAGCAGTCGAAGTACGCGATTTCCTCGGCCGTGGGCGGCGGGCTGTCACTCGCCCTGGGTTCGTCGTCGCCACCGACGCATCCCGTCAATGAAATGCACAGGAGGAGCAGCGGGGCGAAATGGCGAGCGTGCACCAGAGGGGTTCCCTTGCGGCAATGGGGGTGGGATCGGCCCGCCCGTGCGACAGCAGGGGGAGCGCGTCGGGCGATAGTAGGTAGTGTGAGGTCGCATCGACAAGTTCCCTGTGAGTAACAAGAAGTGAGTGTCCATCAGATGAGAAGTGGCTGGACCGTAGACGCCTCGGACTGTTGAATCCCGTCCGGTGAGGAGCCGTGATCAACATCCGGCTCGGCAAAGCGATTTCACCTGTAGAGGCGAGGAGATCAAGATGAACAAGGCATTCCGCACGCTGGCCACCAGCTGCGTCACGGCCGTTTCCGTGGGCGCGATCCTGCTGGGCGCGGCAGGCCCGTCCGCCGCATACGGAAAGGACGGAAGCCTGGAAGTGGACGAGTTCGGTCTCTTCTACAGCCAGAATCAGAGCGGGTGTGTTTTCGACCTTTACGGCGAGGACCTGAACTTCAACAACGACTACTTCAAGACCGGGTGCGCGGGCGGCACGTCCCTGGTGAACGACAACACCGAGTCCTACCGGAACCGTGACGTCTACGCCTGGAAGGTCGCCACCGACGCGAACCTCGACGGCAACGTCGGCGAGATCCCGTCCGGCTACTCGGGCAATGCCTCCACCAACTTCAAGAACAAGATCAGCTCCGCCACCTACACCCTCCACCCCTGATGCGCGCGACCCGGCGCCGCCGGCAGGCCGGCCCCGCGCTCCTGCTGGCGGTGGTGCTGCTGTCCGGCTGTGGCGGGCCCAGCGGGGGTGGGGGAGAACCCGAGCTGGGCCCGATCGAGGCCAATCCGCCCACGGCAGCGCTCTCGTTCCCCATGGACGCGTACACGGACACCGACGCCGAGCGGCTGCGGATGGGGCAGGTCCAGCAGATCCTGGTCTCCCGGTGCATGGCGCGGTACGGGTTCACCTACGAGGGGGTGAGGTCGGCCGAGCCCTCCGGTGCCGGGGGGACCGAGGACCGGCACCGTTACCTCTTCGGCCTGGCCGATCCGGCGCTCGCGGCGGCGCACGGGTACGACAAGTCGGCGACCGGGGACAGGCCGGCGGTCAAGCCGACCGCCCCGCAGCTGACCGACAGCGAGTACCTCGTGATGAACGGCGAACAGCGGGGAGCGCAAGGCGGGAACGCCCCGGACGCGGCCACCGAGGAGGAGGCCGCGCAGGTCGACAGCGGTCTGACGACCGCCGGGCAGAAGGTTCCGCCCGGCGGGTGCGCGCGGGAGGCGTTCCGCAAGCTGTACGCACCGGTCAAGGGCAGCGTGGACCTGCTCTTCACCTTCGGACTCGCCTCCGAGGCGCACGAGCGGTCCCGGCAGGACTCCCGGGTCGTCGGCATGCTCAAGAACTGGTCGGCATGCATGTCCAAGTCGGGATATGACGGAATCGGCACGCCCTACGAAGTCGTCGAGAAGCTGGGCCTGGAGGACGACAAGGGCGGCCCCAAGGCCGTCACGGCCGCCAAGGCCGATGTCGCCTGCAAGGGCGAGGTGAACCTCGTCGGAATCTGGGCCGCCGTCGAGAAGGCGTATCAGGAGCGGCTCGTCGAGGAGCACGCCGAGACCCTCGCCCTGTACAAGGAGCAGCGCGAGGCGCGGTTCAAGCTGGCGGCCTCGATGGCCTGAGCGGCGCGAGCGGTACGAGGCGCGCGAAAGGGCCGGCACTCCACCCCCGAGCGGGGGAGTGCCGGCCCTTCGCGCTGTTCCGATGTCTCACACGGTTCAGAGGATGCGGACGGCGCCCGTCGGCCGGTCGTAGCTCAGGCTGCGCTCGACGATGCCCGTGCTGGGGTTCTGCGCGCCGACGAACTTGCCGCCGCCGACGTAGATGGCGACGTGGTACGCGGAGCCGCGGGAGCCCCAGTACAGGACGTCACCGGGCTGCAGGGCGCTCAGGGAGACCGAGGTGCCCCGCGCGGACTGGTCCTGCGACATGCGCGGCAGGGTGATGCCGGCCTGGCGGTAGGCGGCCTGGACGAGGCCCGAGCAGTCGTACGAGGACGGGCCGGTGCCGCCGCTCACGTACGCCTTGCCGACCTGGGCGCGGGCGAAGTTGACGATCGCGGCGGCGGAACCGGTGGCCGGGGCGGTCACGGTGCCCACGCCCGCCTCGGAGCCCGAGCCGGAGGCCGAGGTGCTCTGGAGGTTGGACCGGGAGGAGGAACGGGTGGCGCGGTCGGCCTCCGCCTTGCGGGCGGCCTCGTCCGCGGCCTTCTTCTCCTCGTCGGCCTTCTTCTGGGCCTCTTCCTTCGCCTGCTTCGCCTCGGCGGCGGCGCCGGTGCGGGCCGTCTCCTCCTGGGCGGTCAGTTCGCCGAGGACGGCGGCCGACTGGGTGTTCTCCGCGGCCGTGGTGACGGCGGAGGAGACCTCGGCGGCCAGGTCCAGGTTCAGGACCGGCATCTCGAGCGTCGTCTCGGCCACGGGCTCGGAGGGGGACGCGCTCGCGGTGCCGGCCATCGCCAGGGTGCTGAGGACGCCACCGGCAACTCCGGCGCGGACCGCGAGCTTCGAGGCGCTGCGGCGGGGCTTCCGGTGGCTGGGTATGTGAGCGGTGTGGGACATGAGAACAACCGCTATCAGGGGCGTAGGGGTCCCATCAAGAAACGTGGTCTGCGCCACAGTTGCGCGCGAAGCGTGCGAACCGGGCGCGTCGCGAACCTTATTGACGCCGTAACGGGCGAAACGGACACGCCCCTACAGGGCTGTGATCATGGGGTTTCCGCAATAAGTCCGAATTGATCTCCGCCTACCATCCCTCCGCACTGATGGCCAAGCCCCCTTTCGGAACAGTGGATTCACAGTGGCGCAGGTCACATGACGGTCTCGCTGTGAGGGTGTTGTGCCCCGTCCGTGATCCGTCTGTGAACCAGCCGGGGAGGCCGAGGGTGTAGGGCGGCGCGCGACGGGCCGGCGGCGAGCGGTCCGCGGTCCGGCGGCGGGGTCGCGCCGCCGGGCCGCCGGCCCGATGGTCCGGCTCGACGGTCGCGCGGCGCGGCCGGGCGGCCACGCGGCGTGATCGGGGTCGGTTCGACCCGGCGTCCGGGCCCGCGGGCCGGCCCGCTCGTGAACGGATGCGCTTTGGTCCGGCCTCCGGGAGGCTCCGGGCGATGCCGCGTCCACCTCCGTACGCGGGATCTAACCCGACCGGGGGACGTCGATCCCTTTATCACTCCGGCGTCGGCATCGCCAATTTGCCTGCACGGTCCATCGTTTGATAGGGCGACCCGGCCTCTACCTGCGGTAACGGGCCCGGATGTCACCTTTGGTGATCATGTGGATGCTTCGCGTACGAAGATCACCACTCATCGGACTTCATGATCGTTCGTCAGGTGGTGGAGATCACAAACTCGGTGTTGTAACCCGTGTCGCAGATCACAGATGCGCGGGCATAAGATGCGCACCAGTCCGGCTTGTGAACTGCCTCACATGCGAGCGAGGCGGGGCACTCGGCGCCGGCAGCGGTCCAACGGTCAAGGACGACTGGAAGGAGCGAGGAGCGTGAATGCGTACGCGCCCATCCTCGTGCTCGGCGCCCTCGGCGCAGGGTTTGCGATCTTCTCCGTGGTCATGGCCACGCTGATCGGCCCAAAACGGTACAACCGGGCGAAGCTTGAGGCGTACGAGTGCGGCATCGAGCCCACTCCCACGCCGGCCGGCGGCGGTCGCTTCCCCATCAAGTACTACCTCACGGCGATGCTCTTCATCGTCTTCGACATCGAGGTTGTCTTCCTCTACCCCTGGGCCGTCACCTTCGACTCCCTGGGGATCTTCGGGCTCGTCGAGATGCTGCTCTTCGTGCTCACCGTCTTCGTGGCCTACGCCTACGTGTGGCGCCGCGGCGGCCTGGAATGGGACTGAGGGGCTGAATTTTCCATGGGACTGGAAGAGAAGCTGCCGAGCGGCTTTCTGCTGACCACCGTCGAACAGGCCGCGGGCTGGGTGCGCAAGGCATCCGTCTTCCCCGCGACCTTCGGCCTGGCCTGCTGCGCGATCGAGATGATGACCACCGGAGCGGGCCGGTACGACTTGGCCCGCTTCGGCATGGAGGTCTTCCGCGGCTCCCCGCGCCAGGCCGATCTGATGATCGTGGCCGGCCGGGTCAGCCAGAAGATGGCGCCGGTGCTGCGGCAGGTGTACGACCAGATGCCCGCTCCCAAATGGGTCATCTCCATGGGGGTTTGTGCATCTTCGGGCGGAATGTTCAACAACTACGCGATCGTCCAGGGCGTCGACCACATCGTCCCCGTGGACATCTACCTCCCCGGCTGCCCGCCCCGCCCCGAGATGCTGATGGACGCGATCCTCAAGCTCCACCAGAAGATCCAGGGCGGAAAGCTCGGCGTGAACCGGGAAGAGGCGGCCCGCGAGGCCGAGGAAGCGGCCCTCAAGGCACTCCCCATGATCGAGATGAAGGGGCTGCTCCGGTGAGCGAGACCCGAGAGCCGGAGAACGGCAACCCCGAGAACGGCAACAGCCTCCCCGCCCCGCGGGACGGCGGCCCCGAGGTCATCGGCGTCCGCAAGGGCATGTTCGGCGCCGGGAACGGCGGCGACACCAGCGGCTACGGCGGCCTGGTCCGCACCGTGGCCCTGCCCGGCGCGAGCCACCGCCCGTACGGCTCCTGGTTCGACGAGGTGGCCGACGAACTCGAAGGCGCCCTGGAGGAGCAGGACCTGGTCCCGGAGAACGCCATCGAGAAGACGGTGGTCGACCGGGGCGAGCTCACCTTCCACATCGCCCGCGAGCACCTCGTCCGCGTCGCCCGCACCCTGCGCGACGACCCGGCGCTGCGCTTCGAGCTCTGCACCGGCGTCTCCGGCGTGCACTTCCCCGGCGACAAGGGCCGCGAGCTGCACGCCGTCTACCACCTGCGCTCGCTCACCCACGGCCGGATCCTGCGGCTGGAGGTCTCCGTCCCGGACGGCGACCCGCACATCCCGTCGCTCGTCTCCGTCTATCCGACCAACGACTGGCACGAGCGCGAGACGTACGACTTCTTCGGCCTGATCTTCGACGGGCACCCGGCCCTCACCCGGATCATGATGCCGGACGACTGGCAGGGCTTCCCGCAGCGCAAGGACTACCCGCTCGGCGGCATCGCCGTCGAGTACAAGGGCGCCCAGATCCCGGCTCCCGACCAGCGGAGGTCGTACAGCTGATGAACACCCCGAACGCAGAGCACCCGGCGTCCTCCCGCGAGACGACCGAAGGCCTCGTCTACACCGTCACCGGCGGCGACTGGGACGAGATCGTCCAGTCCGCGGCCAAGGCCGACGACGAGCGGATCGTCGTCAACATGGGCCCCCAGCACCCCTCCACCCACGGAGTGCTCCGCCTGATCCTGGAGATCGACGGCGAGACGGTCACCGAAGCCCGCTGCGGCATCGGCTACCTGCACACCGGCATCGAGAAGAACCTCGAATTCCGGAACTGGACGCAGGGCACCACCTTCGTGACGCGCATGGACTACCTGACGCCGTTCTTCAACGAGACGGCGTACTGCCTCGGCGTCGAGAAGCTGCTCGGCATCACCGACCAGATCCCGGACCGCGCCACCGTCATCCGCGTCCTGCTGATGGAGCTCAACCGGCTCTCCTCCCACCTGGTGTGCATCGCCACCGGCGGCATGGAGCTGGGCGCGACCACGATCATGATCTACGGCTTCCGCGACCGCGAGCTGATCCTCGACATCTTCGAGCTGATCACCGGCCTGCGCATGAACCACGCGTTCGTCCGCCCCGGCGGCCTCGCGCAGGACCTGCCCCCGGGCGCCGTCGACCAGCTGCGCGAGTTCGTCAAGACCATGAAGAAGAACCTGCCGGAGTACGACAAGCTCGCCACCGGCAACCCCATCTTCAAGGCCCGCATGCAGGACGTCGGCTATCTCGACCTCACCGGCTGCATGGCGCTCGGAGCCACCGGCCCGATCCTGCGCTCCGCCGGCCTGCCGCACGACCTGCGCAAGTCGGACCCGTACTGCGGCTACGAGAACTACGAGTTCGACGTGCCGACCACCGACACCTGCGACTCCTACGGACGCTTCCTGATCCGCCTGGAGGAGATGCGCCAGTCGCTGCGCATCGTCGAGCAGTGCCTGGAGCGCCTGGAGCCGGGCCCGGTGATGGTCGCCGACAAGAAGATCGCCTGGCCCGCGCAGCTCGCGATGGGTCCCGACGGCCTCGGCAACTCGCTCGACCACATCAGGAACATCATGGGCACCTCCATGGAGGCCCTCATCCACCACTTCAAGCTGGTGACCGAGGGCTTCCGGGTGCCGGCCGGGCAGGCGTACGCGGCCGTCGAGTCCCCCAAGGGCGAACTCGGCGTCCACCTCGTCTCCGACGGCGGCACCCGCCCCTACCGGGTCCACTTCCGCGACCCGTCCTTCACCAACCTGCAGGCCATGGCCGCGATGTGCGAGGGCGGCCAGGTCGCCGACGTCATCGTCGCCGTCGCCTCCATCGACCCCGTGATGGGAGGCGTCGACCGATGACCGACATCTCATTGGGCATGCCGCAGCTTCCCGCCCCCGACTTCCCGGCCGACGTGCGCGAGCGGCTCGAAGCGGACGCGAAGCAGGTCATCGCCCGCTACCCCGACAGCCGCTCCGCGCTGCTCCCGCTGCTGCACCTGTGCCAGTCGCAGGAGGGCCACGTCTCGCGCACCGGCATCCGCTTCTGCGCGGACGTGCTGGGCCTGACGACCGCCGAGGTGACGGCGGTGGCGACCTTCTACACGATGTACCGGCGAAAGCCCTCCGGGGACTACCAGGTCGGCGTCTGCACGAACACCCTGTGCGCGGTCATGGGCGGCGACGCGATCTTCGAGGAGCTCAAGGAGCACCTCGGGGTCGGCAACAACGAGACCACCCCCGACGGCAAGGTCACCCTCGAACACATCGAGTGCAACGCGGCCTGCGACTTCGCCCCCGTGGTGATGGTCAACTGGGAGTTCTTCGACAACCAGACCCCCGAGTCCGCCAAGGCCATGGTGGACGACCTGCTGGCCGGCCGCCCCGTGCAGCCGACCCGCGGCGCGCCCCTGTGCACCTACAAGGAGACGGCCCGGATCCTGGCGGGCTTCCCCGACGAGCGCGAGGGCGCGGTCGAGGCGACCGGCGGCGCCGGCCCCGCCTCCCTGATCGGCCTGCGCATCGCCCGCGGCGAGACCCCGCGCACCCCGATCGTCCACCCGCGTGGCGAGAGCACCACCGAGGGAGGGGAGTGATGTCCGTGTCGACTGAACTGAGCAAGAACGGGACCAGCCCGGAGAAGCTCCTCGCACCCGTCCTCTCGGCCTTCTGGGACGAGCCCGAGTCGTGGACGTTGGAGACCTACCGGCGCCACGAGGGCTACGAAGGTCTGCGCAAGGCCCTCGCGATGACCCCGGACGACCTCATCGCCTACGTGAAGGACTCGGGTCTGCGCGGCCGCGGCGGCGCGGGCTTCCCCACCGGAATGAAGTGGCAGTTCATTCCGCAGGGCGACGGCAAGCCGCACTACCTCGTCGTGAACGCGGACGAGTCGGAGCCGGGGACCTGCAAGGACATCCCCCTCCTCTTCGCCAACCCGCACTCCCTCATCGAGGGAATGATCATCGCCTGCTACGCGATCCGCTCGGAGCACGCCTTCATCTACCTGCGCGGCGAGGTCGTACCGGTCCTGCGGCGCCTGCACGAGGCGGTGCGCGAGGCGTACGAGGCCGGATACCTCGGCAAGGACATCCTCGGCAGCGGCCTGAACCTCGACATCACGGTGCACGCGGGCGCGGGCGCGTACATCTGCGGCGAGGAGACGGCGCTGCTCGACTCCCTCGAAGGCCGGCGCGGTCAGCCCCGGCTGCGTCCCCCCTTCCCTGCCGTCGAGGGGCTCTACGCGTGCCCCACCGTGGTGAACAACGTGGAATCCATCGCGTCCGTTCCCGCGATCCTGAACAAGGGCAAGGACTGGTTCAAGTCGATGGGGACCGAGAAGTCCCCCGGCTTCACGCTGTATTCGCTCTCCGGGCACGTCGCCGGCCCCGGCCAGTACGAGGCCCCGCTCGGCATCACCCTGCGCCAGCTCCTCGACATGAGCGGCGGGATGCGGCCCGGGCACCGGCTGAAGTTCTGGACCCCGGGCGGCTCCTCCACCCCGATGTTCACGGACGAGCACCTCGACGTCCCGCTCGACTACGAGGGCGTGGGCGCGGCCGGGTCGATGCTCGGCACCAAGGCGCTCCAGTGCTTCGACGAGACGACCTGCGTGGTGCGGGCCGTCACCCGGTGGACCGAGTTCTACGCCCACGAGTCCTGCGGCAAGTGCACCCCCTGCCGCGAAGGCACGTACTGGCTGGTCCAGCTGCTCCGCGACATCGAAGCGGGCAAGGGCGTCATGGCCGACCTCGACAAGCTGAACGACATCGCCGACAACATCAACGGCAAGTCCTTCTGCGCACTGGGCGACGGCGCCGCCAGCCCGATCTTCTCCTCGCTGAAGTACTTCCGCGAGGAGTACGAGCAGCACATCACGGGCAAGGGCTGCCCCTTCGACCCCAGGAAGTCGACCCTCTGGGCCGACACGGAGGTGAACGCATGACCGTCACCACTAACGCACCGGCAGGTGGCGGAGCGGCGGCGGTGCCGCCCGAGGATCTGGTGTCGCTCACCATCGACGGCATCGAGCTGTCGGTGCCCAAGGGCACCCTCGTCATCCGGGCCGCCGAGCAGATCGGCGTCGAGATCCCCCGGTTCTGCGACCACCCCCTGCTCTCCCCGGCCGGCGCCTGCCGCCAGTGCATCGTCGAGGTCGAGGGCCAGCGCAAGCCGATGGCCTCCTGCACCATCACCTGCACCGACGGCATGGTCGTCAAGACGCAGCTGACCTCCGAGGTCGCCGACAAGGCCCAGCGCGGGGTGATGGAGCTGCTGCTCATCAACCACCCGCTGGACTGCCCGGTCTGCGACAAGGGCGGCGAGTGCCCCCTGCAGAACCAGGCGATGTCCCACGGCAACGCCGAATCGCGTTTCGAGGGCAGCAAGCGCACCTACGAGAAGCCGGTCCCGATCTCCGCGCAGGTGCTGCTGGACCGAGAGCGGTGCGTGCTGTGCGCGCGCTGCACCCGCTTCTCCAACGAGATCGCCGGCGACCCGATGATCGAGCTGCTCGAGCGCGGCGCGCTCCAGCAGGTCGGCACCGGCGAGGGCGACCCGTTCGAGTCGTACTTCTCCGGCAACACCATCCAGATCTGCCCCGTCGGCGCGCTGACCTCGGCCGCCTACCGGTTCCGCTCCCGCCCCTTCGACCTCGTCTCCTCCCCGAGCGTGTGCGAGCACTGCGCGGGCGGCTGCGCGACCCGCACCGATCACCGGCGCGGGAAGGTGCTGCGCCGCCTCGCCGCCGAGGACCCCGAGGTCAACGAGGAATGGGTGTGCGACAAGGGCCGCTTCGGGTTCCGCTACGCGCAGCGCCCGGACCGGCTCACCACCCCGCTGGTGCGCGGCACCGACGGGGTGCTCGCCCCGGCGAGCTGGCCCGAGGCCCTGGAGGCCGCGGCCAACGGGCTCGCGGCCGCGCGCGGCCGGGCCGGGGTGCTCACCGGCGGCCGGCTGACCGTCGAGGACGCCTACGCGTACTCCAAGTTCGCCCGCGTGGTGCTCGACACCAACGACATCGACTTCCGGGCCCGCGTGCACAGCGCGGAGGAGGCCGAGTTCCTGGCCGCCACCGTGGCCGGCACCGGCAAGGACCTCGACGGGGACGGGGTCACGTACACCTCGCTGGAAGCGGCCCCGGTGGTGCTGCTCGTCGGCATCGAGGCCGAGGAGGAGGCCCCCGGGGTCTTCCTGCGGCTGCGCAAGGCCCACCGCAAGCGGAAGCAGCGCACCTTCGCCCTCGCCCCCTTCGCGACCCGGGGTCTGGAGAAGGCGGGCGGCACCCTGCTGGCCGCCGCCCCCGGCACCGAGCCCGAATGGCTGGACGCCCTCGCCGCCGGCACCGGCCTCAGCGCGGGCGGCGCCGAGGCGGCCGAGGGGCTGCGCAAGTCCGGTGCGGTCATCGTCGCCGGAGAGCGCCTGGCCGGTGTGCCCGGCGCGCTGACCGCCGCCGTACGGGCCGCCGCCGCGACCGGCGCGAAGCTGGTGTGGATGCCGCGCCGGGCCGGGGAGCGGGCCGCCGTCGAGGCGGGCGCACTGCCGTCCCTGCTGCCGGGCGGCCGTCCGGCCACCGACCCGCGGGCCCGCGACGAGGTCGCCGCCGCGTGGCGGCTGGACGAACTCCCGCACCGCTACGGCCGCGACACCGGCCAGATCGTCGAGGCCGCGGCCACGCGCGAGCTGTCCGCGCTGCTGGTGGCGGGCGTCGAGGTGACGGACCTGCCCGACCCGGCCCGCGCCCGCACCGCGCTCCAGGAGGCCTTCGTCGTCTCCCTGGAACTGCGGCCGAGCGAGGTCACCGACCACGCGGACGTGGTGTTCCCGGTGGCCGCGGTCGCCGAGAAGGACGGCGCGTTCATCAACTGGGAAGGCAGGCTCCGCCCGTTCGAGGCGGCGCTCAAGCCCGACCAGATGACCCGCCGGCTGGCCCCGGCCGACTCCCGCGTCCTGCACATGCTGGCCGACGCGGCCGACCGGCCGCTCGCGCTGCCCGACGTGCACGCCGTACGCCGGGAGCTGGAGCGGCTCGGCCCGTGGGAGGGGCCGCTGGCCACCGAGCAGTCCACCGACCCGCTGCCGATGCCCCGCCCGGGCGTCGGCGAGGCGGTCCTCGCGGGCCACCGGCTCCTGCTCGACCAGGGCCGGCTCCAGGAGGGCGACGAGGCCCTGGCCGGCACCCGGCACGAGGCGAGCGCCCGGCTGTCGGCCGCCACGGCCGCCGAGACGGGCGTCAGATCCGGCGACGTCCTCGCGGTCACCGGCCCGGCCGGCTCCGTGGAACTGCCGCTGAGGGTCACCGAGATGCCCGACCGGGTGGTCTGGCTCCCGCTGAACTCCACCGGCTCCGGCGTCCTCGCCGACACGGGCGCCGCCCCCGGCGCCCTCGTACGCATCGGTCCGGCGACCCCGGCCGACGCCGATGGCACCCCCGCGGAGGTGGACGCGTGAACGCGGTAGAGCTGGCCGCCGAGGACCTCAGCCTGTTCGGCCACGACGTGTGGTGGCTGGTCCTGCTGAAGGCGGTCTTCTGCTTCGCCTTCCTGATGGTGACCGTGCTGTTCTCCATCGTGTGGGAGCGCAAGGTCGTCGCCTGGATGCAGCTGCGCATCGGCCCGAACCGGCACGGTCCCTGGGGCATGCTCCAGTCGCTGGCCGACGGCGTGAAGCTGATGCTCAAGGAAGACGTCATCGTCAAGCGGGCCGACAAGGTCGTCTACGTCCTGGCCCCGATCATCGCGGCGATCCCGGCGTTCATGGCCATCGCGGTGATCCCCTTCGGGCCCGCCGGCAACGAGGTCTCCATCTTCGGCCAGCGCACCACGATGCAGCTGACCGACCTGCCCATCGCGATGCTGTACGTCCTCGCGGTGGCCTCGGTCGGCATCTACGGCATCGTGCTGGCAGGTTGGTCCTCCGGCTCGACGTACCCGCTGCTCGGCGGACTGCGCTCCTGCGCGCAGATGATCAGTTACGAGATCGCGATGGGCGCGGCCTTCGCCTCGGTCTTCCTCTACTCCGGGTCGATGTCGACCTCGGCGATCGTGGAGGCCCAGGCCGACCGCTGGTACATCGTCCTGCTGCCGGTCTCCTTCATCATCTACGTCGTCACCATGGTCGGCGAGACGAACCGCGCGCCCTTCGACATGCCGGAGTCCGAGGGCGACCTGGTCGGCGGCTTCAACACCGAGTACTCGTCGATCAAGTTCGCGCTGTTCATGCTGGCCGAGTACGTCAACATGGTCACCGTCTCGGCGGTCTCGGTCACCCTCTTCCTGGGCGGCTGGCGGGCCCCGGCGCCGATCTCCACGTACTGGGAGGGCGCGAACCACGGCTGGTGGCCGATGCTCTGGTTCGTCCTCAAGGTGCAGCTGCTGCTCTTCTTCTTCATCTGGCTGCGCGGCACGCTGCCGCGCGTGCGCTACGACCAGCTGATGAAGCTCGGCTGGAAGGTGCTGATCCCGGTCTCCGTGGTCTGGCTGATGCTGGTCGCCACCGTCCGGGCGCTGCGGAACGAGAATTACGACTTCAGCCAGATCGTCCTCTACGTCGGCGGCGCGGTCGTGGCGGTCCTGCTGCTCTCCTTCGTCGCGGACCTCTTCCGCGACAAGCGCGAGAAGCGCGAGAAGGCCGCGGCGGCCGTCAAGGACACCGCGCCCTTCGACCCGCTGGCGGGCGGGTTCCCCGTACCGCCCAAGCCCGGCCAGCACCTGCCACCCGTACCGCGCAGGCGGTCCCGCTCCGAGCGGGAGCTGATTGTCAGTGGCGGCACGAATACCGAGAGTGACCGAGAGGAGGGTGCTGAGAATGTCTGACGCTGACCAGAGCGAGAAGTGGCAGAACCCGGTGGCGGGCTTCGGCGTGACCTTCAAGGCCATGTTCAAGAAGCGCCTCACCGAGCAGTACCCGGAGCAGCAGAAGACGACCGCCCCGCGTTTCCACGGACGGCACCAGCTGAACCGGCACCCCGACGGTCTGGAGAAGTGCATCGGGTGCGAGCTGTGCGCCTGGGCCTGTCCCGCCGACGCGATCTACGTGGAGGGCGCGGACAACACGGAGGAGGAGCGCTACTCCCCGGGTGAGCGCTACGGCCGCGTCTACCAGATCAACTACGCCCGCTGCATCCTGTGCGGGCTATGCGTCGAGGCGTGCCCGACGCGGGCGCTGACGATGACGAACGAGTTCGAACTGGCCGACGCCAGCCGCGAGTCGCTCATCTACACCAAGGAGCAGCTGCTGGCGGGCCTGACCGAGGGCATGGTCGAGGCCCCGCACTCGATCTTCCCCGGCACCGACGAGCAGGACTACTACCGCGGACTGGTGACGGGGGCCGCCCCGGGCACCGAGCGGCAGGTGGCGGTCTCCAAGGGCGAGGTCGCGCAGGACGCGGAGAGCAACGGGCACGCCGAGGAGGTGGGGGCATGAGCGACCTCGCAGCCGCCACGATGACCTCCACGGGCGAGGCGGTCCAGTTCTGGGTCCTCGGCACGGTCGCCGTCATCGGCGCGCTGTCCACGATCCTGATGAAGAAGGCCGTGCACAGCGCGCTCAGCCTGGCCGGGACGATGATCATCCTGGCGGTCTTCTACCTCGCCAACGGGGCGTACTTCCTGGGCGTCGTCCAGGTCATCGTCTACACCGGCGCGATCATGATGCTCTTCCTCTTCGTGGTCATGCTCGTCGGCGTCACCGCCGCCGACTCCCTGAAGGAGACCATCAAGGGCCAGCGGTGGCTGGCCCTGCTGTGCGGGCTCGGCTTCGGCATCCTGCTGTTCGCCGGCATCGGCAACGCCGGGCTCACCCACTTCAACGGGCTCGGCCGGGTCAACTCCGGCGGGCACGTCGAGGGCCTGGCCCAGCTGATCTTCACCAAGTACGTCTTCGCCTTCGAGATCACCGGCGCCCTGCTGATCACCGCGGCCGTCGGGGCGATGGTCCTCACCCACCGCGAGCGCACCGAGCGGGCCGCCACCCAGCGCGAGCTCGCCGAGAAGCGCGTACGCGAGGGAGTGCAGCTCCCGCCGCTGCCCGCGCCCGGCGTCTACGCCCGGCACAACGCGGTGGACGTCGCCGGCCTGCTGCCGGACGGCACCCCGTCCGAGCTGACGGTCAGCAAGACCCTGCGCGCCCGCGGCCAGATCCGCGACGTCTCCCCCCAGGCCCTGGACGACCTCCGGGCCCTGGAGCAGAGCTCCGCGGAGCGCCTCGGCCGTGACTCGCGTGAGGAGGCCTCGAAGTGAACCCGGTCAACTACCTGTACCTGGCGGCCCTGCTGTTCACCATCGGTGCGACCGGTGTGCTGATCCGCAAGAACGCGATCGTGCTGTTCATGTGCATCGAGCTGATGCTCAATGCCTGCAACCTCGCCTTCGTCACGTTCTCCCGGATGCACGGCAACCTCGACGGCCAGATCATCGCGTTCTTCACGATGGTCGTCGCCGCCGCGGAGGTCGTCGTGGGCCTCGCGATCATCGTGTCGCTGTTCCGTAGCCGCCACTCGGCCTCGGTCGACGACGCCAGCCTGATGAAGCTGTAAGGGGCGTTCACAGTGGAGAATCTGATTGCGCTGCTGGTGGCAGTGCCCCTGCTCGGAGCGGCGGTGCTGCTGTGCGGCGGTCGACGCCTCGACAGGTCCGGCCACTGGATCGGCACCTTCCTCGCGGCCGTCTCCTTCGGGATCGGCGCCGCCTTGTTCGCGGACATGCTCGGGCGCGCGGCCGACGACCGGACCCTGACCCAGAAGCTGTGGACCTGGATCCCGGTGGAGGGCTTCCAGGCGGACATCGCCTTCCAGCTCGACCAGTTGTCGATGACGTTCGTCCTGCTGATCTCCGGGGTGGGCACGCTCATCCACGTGTACTCGATCGGGTACATGGAGCACGACGAGCGCCGCCGCCGCTTCTTCGGCTACCTCAACCTCTTCGTCGCGGCGATGCTGCTCCTCGTCATCGCCGACAACTACCTGCTGCTGTACTTCGGCTGGGAGGGCGTGGGCCTCGCCTCGTACCTCCTGATCGGTTTCTGGCAGCACAAGCCCAGCGCGGCCACCGCCGCGAAGAAGGCCTTCCTGGTCAACCGCGTCGGCGACATGGGCCTGTCGATCGCGATCATGCTGATGTTCACCACGTTCGGGACCTTCGCCTTCGAGCCGGTGTTCGGCGCGGTCGGCGAGACCTCCGAGGGCAGGCTGACGGCGATCGGCCTGATGCTGCTGCTGGCCGCCTGCGGCAAGTCGGCCCAGGTGCCGCTGCAGTCCTGGCTCGGCGACGCGATGGAGGGCCCGACCCCGGTCTCGGCCCTGATCCACGCGGCGACGATGGTGACCGCCGGCGTGTACCTGATCGTCCGGTCGGGCGCGATCTTCAACGGGGCGCCCGACGCGCAGCTCGTGGTCACCGTCGTGGGCGCGGTCACGCTCCTCTTCGGTGCGATCGTCGGTTGCGCGAAGGACGACATCAAGAAGGCCCTGGCCGGTTCGACGATGTCGCAGATCGGATACATGATCCTCGCGGCGGGCCTCGGCCCGATCGGCTACGTCTTCGCGATCATGCACCTGGTCACGCACGGCTTCTTCAAGGCGGGCCTCTTCCTCGGCGCCGGTTCCGTGATGCACGGGATGAACGACGAGGTCGACATGCGCAAGTACGGGGGCCTGCGGAAGTACATGCCGGTCACCTTCGTCACCTTCGGCCTCGGCTACCTCGCGATCATCGGCTTCCCCGGCCTGTCCGGTTTCTTCTCCAAGGACATGATCATCGAGGCGGCCTTCGCCAAGGGCGGCACGCAGGGCTGGATCCTCGGCGGGGTCACCCTGCTGGGCGCCGGCATCACCGCCTTCTACATGACCCGCGTCATGCTCCTCACCTTCTTCGGCGAGAAGCGCTGGCAGCCGGACGCGGAGGGCCACGCGCCGCACCCGCACGAGTCCCCGAAGTCCATGACCGTCCCGATGGTCATCCTGGCGTTCGGATCGGTCTTCGCCGGCGCCTACTTCGAGATCGGCGAGCACTTCCTGAAGTGGCTGGAGCCCGTCACCGGTTACTCGCACGGCGACTCCCCGGTCAGCGCCATGACGGTGACCGCGGCCACCATGGTGATGCTCCTGGTCGGTGTCGGCATCGCCTGGGCGATGTACGGCAAGCGGCCCGTCCCGGTGGTCGCCCCGCGCGGCTCGCTCCTCACCCGGGCGGCCCGCAGGGACCTCTACCAGGACGACTTCAACCACGTCGTGCTCGTGCGCGGCGGGGAGCACCTGACCCGCTCGCTCGTGTACGTGGACCACAGCCTCGTCGACGGGGTGGTCAACGGGACGGCCGCCTCGGTCGGCGGGCTGTCGGGCCGGCTGCGCAGGCTCCAGAACGGCTACGTCCGCAGCTACGCGGTCTCGATGTTCGGGGGCACGGCGATCCTCATCGCCGCGACCCTGCTGATGAGGGCGGTGTGAGATGTCCTTTCCCCTGCTGACGGTGACGGCCGCGGTGCCCGCGGTCGGCGCGGTCCTGACGGCGGCCGTCCCGGCCGCCCGCAGGACCGCCGCCAAGTGGCTCGCGCTGCTCTTCTCGCTGGCGACCCTGGCCCTGGCCGTGCTCGTCGCGGTCCGCTTCGAGCCCGGTGGCGACCGCTACCAGCTCACCGAGTCCCACGCCTGGATCCCCGACTTCGGGGTCAGCTACGAACTGGGCGTGGACGGCATCGGGGTGGCGCTCATCGCGCTCACCGCGCTGCTGATCCCCTTCGTGATCGCGGCCGGCTGGCACGACGCCGACCCGCTGGAGACGAACTCTTCGCGCTGGCGGCCGACCCAGGGCTTCTTCGCCCTGATCCTGCTGGTCGAGGCGATGGTGATCATCTCCTTCGAGGCCACCGACGTCTTCCTCTTCTACGTCTTCTTCGAAGCCATGCTCATCCCGATGTACTTCCTCATCGGCGGTTTCGGGGACCGCGCTCACACGGGCACCGACGAGAACGCGGCCGCGCAGCGCTCCTACGCGGCGGTCAAGTTCCTCCTCTACAACCTGGTCGGCGGCTTGATCATGCTGGCCGCGGTCATCGGGCTGTACGTGGTCGCCGGGAACTTCTCGCTCCAGGAGATCACCGCCGCCCGCGCCGCGGGCACGCTCGACATGGCCACCAACACCGAGCGGCTGCTGTTCCTCGGCTTCTTCTTCGCCTTCGCGGTGAAGGCCCCGCTGTGGCCGCTGCACACCTGGCTGCCGAACGCGATGGGCGAGTCCACCGCACCGGTCGCCGTGCTGATCACCGCGGTCGTCGACAAGGTCGGCACCTTCGCGATGCTCCGCTTCTGCCTGGGGCTCTTCCCCGACGCCAGCAAGTGGGCCACGCCCGTGATCCTCGTACTGGCCCTGATCAGCATCGTCTACGGCGCGCTGGTCGCGGTCGGGCAGCGGGACATCAAGCGACTGGTGGCCTACGCCTCGATCTCGCACTTCGGCTTCATCATCCTGGGCATCTTCGCGATGACCTCCCAGGGCCAGTCCGGTGCGACGCTCTACATGGTCAACCACGGGATCTCGACGGCCGCGCTGATGCTGGTGGCCGGCTTCCTGATCTCACGGCGCGGCTCGCGGCTCATCGCCGACTACGGCGGCGTCCAGAAGGTGGCCCCGGTCCTCGCGGGCACCTTCCTGATCGGCGGCCTCGCCACCCTCTCGCTGCCGGGACTCGCGCCCTTCGTCAGCGAGTTCCTGGTCCTGGTCGGAACGTTCACCCGGTACCCGGTCGTCGGCATCATCGCGACCATCGGCATCGTCCTGGCCGCGCTCTACACCCTGGTGCTCTACCAGCGCACGATGACCGGCCCCGTGAAGGAGGAGGTCCGCACCATGCCGGACCTGCGCCTGCGGGAGGTGCTGGTGGTGGCCCCGCTGATCGTGCTGCTGATCGGTCTGGGCGTCTACCCGAAGGTGCTCACCGACATCGTCAACCCGGCGGTGCAGTACACCATGTCCGACGTGAAGCAGACGGACCCTGCTCCTGAAGTGGAGGCGGCGAAGTGAGCACGATGACTGCTGCCCACAGCCTGTGGACACTGGCGGCCTCGACACCGGCCGACCGGATCCCGGCACCGAAGATCGAGTACGCCCAGCTCTCACCCACCCTGATCGTGGTGGGCGCGGCGGTCCTCGGAGTCCTCGTAGAGGCGTTCGTACCGCGCAAGTCCCGCTACTACGTGCAGGTGTTCATCGCCGTCGCCGCCCTGGCCTCGGCCTTCGCGGCGGTCGTCGGCCTCGCGGCGGGCGGGTACGGCTCCACCAAGGCGCACATCGCCGCGATGGGCGCGATCGCCGTGGACGGCCCGGCGCTGTTCCTCCAGGGCACCATCCTGCTGGCCTCGATCGTCGCGGTCTTCACCTTCGCCGAGCGGCGCCTGGACCCGGCCGCGCACGGCAACCGGGTGGACTCCTTCGCCGCGCAGGCCGCGTCCGTACCGGGCAGCGACAGCGAGAAGGCCGCGGTCAAGGCGGGCTTCACCACCACCGAGGTGTTCCCGCTCGCCCTGTTCGCGATCTCCGGGATGCTGATCTTCCCTGCGGCCGACGACCTGCTGACGCTGTTCATCGCGCTGGAGGTCTTCTCCCTCCCGCTCTACCTGCTCTGCGCCGTCGCCCGCCGCCAGCGGCTGATGTCGCAGGAGGCCGCGGTGAAGTACTTCCTGCTCGGCGCCTTCTCCTCCGCCTTCTTCCTCTTCGGCATCGCGCTGGTCTACGGGTACGCGGGCTCGGTCTCGTACGCGGTGATCGCCGACGTGGTCGACGGCACGGTCTCCCGGGTCGACCCGGCGCTCGCCACGACCATGGGCAACGACGCACTGCTGCTGATCGGCGGGGCGCTGCTGCTGATGGGCCTGCTCTTCAAGGTCGGCGCGGTCCCCTTCCACATGTGGACCCCGGACGTCTACCAGGGCGCCCCGACCCCGGTCACCGGCTTCATGGCCGCGGCGACGAAGGTGGCCGCCTTCGGCGCGCTCCTGCGCCTGCTCTACGTCGTCCTCCCGGGCCTGCGCTGGGACTGGCGGCCGGTGATGTGGGCGGTGGCCATCGTCACGATGCTGGCGGGTGCGGTGATCGCCGTGACCCAGACCGACGTCAAGCGCCTCCTCGCGTACTCCTCGATCGCGCACGCGGGCTTCATCCTGGCCGGTGTGATCGCGACCTCGGAGGACGGCGTCAAGTCCGTCCTCTTCTACCTGGGCGCGTACTCCTTCGTGACGATCGGCGCCTTCGCCGTGGTCACGCTGGTCCGCGACGCGGGCGGCGAGGCGACGCACCTGTCGAAGTGGGCCGGTCTGGGCCGTCGTTCGCCGCTGACGGCGGCGGTGTTCGCGGTCTTCCTGCTGGCCTTCGCCGGCATCCCGCTGACCTCGGGCTTCTCCGGCAAGTTCGCCGTCTTCTCGGCGGCGGCGGAGGGCGGCGCGGGAGCGCTGGTCGTGGTCGGTGTCATCTCGTCCGCCATCGCCGCGTTCTTCTACATCCGGGTGATCGTCCTGATGTTCTTCAGCGAACCGAAGGCCGACGGCCCGACCGTGGCCGTCCCCTCGCCGCTGACGATGACCACCATCGCGGTGGGCGTCGCCGTCACCCTGATCCTGGGCCTGGCGCCGCAGTACTTCCTGGATCTGGCGGGGCAGGCGAGCACGTTCGTCCGCTGACCCGGTCCACGCGTGCGTGAGGGCCCGGCTCCCCTTGGGGGGCCGGGCCCTTCGGGTTACTCGGGGTGCTTGCGCTGAGGCGTGATGGCAGTGAGGTCCAGGTCGATGGGGAAAGGTACGGCCACCTTCAGCCGGTCGTGGTAGATGCCCGCGGTTCCGTAGCTTCCCGTCGACGGGTCCAATTCGTAGACGTAGACCACGGCACGACCGTCCTTGTTCTCCACCCGCCAGAAGTGGGGAATGCCCGCACCCGCGTACTTGACCGGCTTTACGCCGCGGTCACGGCCGAAGGACTCGGGGGAGACGACTTCAATGGCCAGGCTGACGGACTCCGCCGGCAGCCGGGTCTGGTTCAGGTCACCGACCGCACTCTCGTCCACGACGATGACATCGGGTTCGGGACGGTTGTGCCGGTCGATGTCGATCGTGAATTCGCGGAAGACCTCCAAGCCTGGCGGCTGCTGATCCATCAGCTGCCAGGTGAAGAAATTGACCGCGCGCATGTGGAAACGAGTCTGCGGACTCACGAAGACGAGGCTCCCGTCGATCAGCTCCGTGTGCGGAGGCAGGTCCGGAAGCCGGTCAAGGTCGTCGCCGGTCCAGCCGCCCGCCGGCGGAACGGGCCAGCGGTACGTCGGCTCGGAGTCCTCGGGATCGACGCTCATCGGTAGTGCTCCCATGCGGCGGAGTCTCGCGACTCCGTCCAGCGTATCGCCGGGGAACCCGGAGAAAGCCGCCCTTACGAGTGAGTCATATGCCCCGAGCACTTGAGAGCGGGGTTCCAGTTGTGGAAGCGGCCCGCCGGGTTGTTCTCGTACGCCCACAGGTGCAGGTCGAAGTGCTTCGGCATGCCCGCCCAGTGGCCGGGCATCGGCCCGTCGAAGGGCAGCCCGAACATGCTCGGGCGGTCGTCGGCGGTCGTCAGGTCCTGGTCCCGGTCGCTGGACATCCACTCCACGGCCTGCAGCTTGCGCCGGCCGTTGCGGTCCTTCTCCGTGCTGTAGAGCAGCGCCGTCGGCTTGCTCGGGTCCTTCGAACCCCAGTAGGCCTCCTTCACGTAGTGGTAGCCCATGGCGCCGACCCCGAACGGGTTCGTCATGCACGGCATGCCGTGCGGCACGTACCCGTCGGCCAGTGCCTGCCGCTCGTCCACGTACTTGGCCGTCACCCGGATCGCCGTGGCCATGTCCCGCATGGCCTGCACGTTGCGGGGGTCGGGGGCGGGCCCGTCGACGGCGTGGGCCGAGGGGACCACGGCCAGCGCGAGGGACGCCGCGGCGGCGCAGGTGAGGACGGTCTTCAAACGCAGTGCGGGCATGGCGGCTCCTCGCGGTGGGGACGGACGGACCGGGCCGCCCGGCCCGTCCCGTCCGTCCACCATCCGACTCCGTCCCGCCCCGCGCACGCGGGCTGCGCCCGCCTGGCGTACTGGGTGTGCTAACGAGCCGCCACGATGCGGCCGGTGACCTCGCCCAGGCCGATGCGCACACCGTCGGCGCCCGGGGCCCAGGCCGTCAGGGTGACGGTGTCGCCGTCCTCCAGGAAGGTGCGCTTGCCGTCGGTGAGCTCGATGGCGTCACGGCCGTTCCACGTCAGCTCCAGCAGCGAACCGCGCTGGCCCACCTCGGGGCCGCTGACGGTGCCGGAGCCGTACACGTCGCCGGTGCGCAGGGAGGCGCCGTTGACGGTCATGTGCGCGAGCTGCTGCGCGGCCGTCCAGTACATGGAGGCGAACGGCGGCTGCGCCACCTCCTGCCCGTTGATGGAGACGGTGATGCGCAGGTCGAAGCCGCCGGGGCGCTCGGCGTCCGCGTCGTCGAGGTAGGGCAGGAGCGGGAAGTCCCGGGCCGGCGGGGCCACGCGCGCCGGGTCCAGGGCCTCCAGCGGGGTCACCCACGCGGAGACGGAGGTCGCGAAGGACTTGCCGAGGAAGGGGCCGAGCGGCACGTACTCCCAGGCCTGGATGTCGCGCGCCGACCAGTCGTTGAGCAGGAACAGTCCGAAGACGTGGTCCTCGAAATCGCCCAGGGCCACCGGCGAGCCCAGTGCGGACGGGGTGCCGACGACGAAGCCGACCTCGGCCTCGATGTCGAGCTTGACCGACGGGCCGAAGACGGGCGCCGGGTCGGTGGGCGCCTTGCGCTGCCCGGAGGGGCGTACGACGTCCGTCCCCGACACCACGATCGTGCCCGACCGGCCGTGGTAACCGATGGGCAGGTGCTTCCAGTTGGGGGTCAGCGCGTCCCCGTCGGGGCGGAAGATCCGGCCCACGTTGGTGGCGTGGTGCTCGCTCGCGTAGAAGTCGACGTAGTCGGCGACCTCGTACGGCAGGTGCAGCGTGACCTCGTCGAGCGGCAGCAGGTGCGGTTCCACCGTGGGCCGGTGGCCGGGGTCGGTGACCCACGCGGTCAGCGCGCGGCGCACGTCGCGCCAGGCGGTGCGCCCGGCGGCCAGCAGCGGGTTGAGCGAGGCCTGCCCGAGCAGCCCGGCGTACGGAGAACCGAGCGCGGCGGCGGCCGCTCCCGCGTCGAGCACGTACCCGCCGATCCGCACGCCGATCCGGCGGCGGTCCTCACCGGCCGTCGAGAAGACGCCGTAGGGGAGGTTGTGCGGCCCGAACGGGTCGCCCTCGGCAAGATCGAGGGGGCTCTGCTGGGGCATGGGGTGCTGCCTCGCTTTCGACGCGGTCCGAGGGTGTCCCGGAAGCCGGTTGACACGTTACGTGGCTGGAGGGGCCTGCGGGAGGCCGGATTCGGGCGATATTCGTAGTACTTGTCCGTGGGGGTCCGTATCCTTGGCCGGGTGACTTCCGCCCCTCCTCAGGCCCTTCCCTATGCCTTGATCGCCACTGACCTGGACGGGACTCTGCTGCGCGCCGGGGACACCGTCTCCGCCCGCTCGTACGAGGCGCTCGCCACGGCCCGCGCGGCCGGCGCCCAGCACGTCATCGTCACCGGACGCCCCGTCCCGCAGGTCCGGCACGTCCTGGACGACCTTGGCTACACGGGGCTCGCGGTGTGCGGGCAGGGCGCGCAGGTGTACGACGCGGCGCGCGGGAACCTGCTGCACTCCGTCTCCATGGACCGGGACCTCGCCGAGGTGGCCCTCGGCAAGATCGAGGCGGAGATCGGCGAGGTGTACGCGGCCGTCAACCAGGAGGGCTTGGACGCCGAGATGCTGATAGGGCCGGGCTACCGCATGTGGCACCCGCACCTGCCGACGGTCCGGGTGGCACGGCGCGCCGACCTGTGGGCCTCGCCGATCAACAAGGTGCTGCTCCAGCACCCGGAGCTGGACGACGACGAACTGACGCGGGTGGCGCGGGCGGTGGTCGGGGACCTGGTGAACGTCACGATGGCGGGGGAGCACACGGTGGAACTCCAGCCGCCGGGCATCGACAAGGCGAGCGGCCTGGCGAAGGCGGCGGCGGTCCTGGGGGTGCCGGGGGAGTCGACGATCGCGTTCGGGGACATGCCGAACGACATCCCGATGTTCGCGTGGTCCGCGTGGGGCGTGGCCATGGCCGACTCCCACCGCGAGCTGATCTCGGTGGCGGACGAGGTGACGCTGTCCAACGAGGACGACGGCATCGCGGTGGTCCTGGAGCGCTTGTTCGCCTGACGGCCGTCCGCCGGGGCTCCGCCCCGCACCCCGCTCCTCGAACGCCGGAGGGGCTGAAATCACCCGCGCCGGACGGGCCGGGGCAAATCCAGCCCCGCCGGCGTTTGAGGCGCGGGGGTCCGGGGGCGGAGCCCCAGGGGCGCCCGCCAGGGCGGCTAGCCCGCGCTGCGCGGCAACCGGCGTTCCCACGTGCGGTGGAAGACCACCTCGTCCCCCTCCCGGCACACCACCTCGTTCGAGGTGACGAAGCCGCCCTCGTCACACGAGATCTCCGACCGGGTCTCCACGCGCACGTCCCACCCCAGCTCCGGCCGGTGCAGCCGAATCCGCCACTCGGAGCGCGTCCGCGCCGAGAGCGGGTCCCCGTCGGCGATCTCGTACTCCTCCACGGCGTCCTCGCCGTACTCCAGGCCGTCCGGGTACACCCGCGTGCCCCCGTACCGCGGATCGACCTCCAGCCGCCACACCCCCCGGGCCACGTCCCGTACGACCAGCCGTTCCGGCCGCGGTTCGTCGAGGGTCGCCGGGTAGGACACGCCCAGCGGCTCGGACTGTTCCGGAGCCTCGAAGACGATCCCCGCGTCGGCGGAGGACGCCGTGCGGACCGGGAGGGTCAGCACGCTGCCCGCCGGGTCCAGGGTCCAGCCCGCCTCCGAGCCCGCCCGCGGCCAGATCCACGGCCAGTACGCGGACGACAGCGCGAGCCGGATGCGGTGGCCCGGCGGGAAGGAGTGCCCGATGCCGTTCAGCTCGAAGGTGACGTCCTCGTACGAGCCGACGGGCCACGGCACCGCCCGGTCCCGGCCCTGCCTGGCCGAGAGGTTCAGCGCGCCCCGCGTGACCAGCGTCGAGGCGCCGTCGGGGGCGACGTCGCACAGCCGCGCCACGACCTGCCCGTACGGCACGTCCAGGCGCAGCCGCAGCGTCACCGACGGCCGCCCGAGGATCTCCACCGCCTCCGCGTCGGGCCCGCCGCCCACCGGGAACTCGAAGCACGCGGACTTGGCGTCCTCCTCCCGCTGGTCCGGCGGCAGGTCCGCGTCGTTGCCGAACGGGAAGAACCGGCCCGCGTCCAGCCCGGTGTGCTGCGGGGACGCGACCACGACCGGCGCGCCCTGGAGCCCGTACGGCACGGGCACGACGGAGGCGGAGGGCCAGCTCCGGTCGCCGACCCAGCGGCCCGGGAGCTCCTCGTACACCGTGGCCGGCGGGTGCGAGTCGCTGATCCAGGAACGCAGCAGCGGCTCGCCCATCACGTCGTCACCCGTGCCGGAGCCACTGTCGGAACCGGGCTTGAGCCAGTGGTCCCACCAGCGCAGGGTCTCCTGGAGGAAGCCGATCGCCGGGCCCGGCGGAAGCCCCCGGTCCGGGTACTGGTGCGACCAGGGCCCGATCAGGCCGCGCACGCGCGAGGACGGCAGGTGGGAGACCAGCCGCAGCACGGTGTCCCGGTACGGGTCGTGCCAGCCGCCCACCGCGAGGACCGCCGCGCGGATCGCCGAGTAGTCCTCGCAGACGCTGCCGTGGCGCCAGTACGCGTCGCGGGTCTGGTGCGAGAGCCAGGTGTGGATCAGGGGTTCGACCGATTCCAGCCGCTCCAGCCACTGCCGGCGCCAGCCGTCGCCGACGTACCGGGGGTCCGGTGGGCGGGAGGCGAAGGCCAGCATGGTGGCCGCCCACGCGTGCATGTCGACGGCGAGCACCGAGCCGCCCATGTAGTGCACGTCGTTGTCGAAGCGGTCGTCGGTCGAGCAGACGGTGACGACCGCCTTCAGCGGTGCGGGGGCCAGGGCCGCGATCTGGAGGGAGTTGAAGCCGCCCCAGGAGATCCCGAACATGCCCACCGAGCCCGTGCACCAGGGCTGCGCCGCCAGCCACTCCACCACCAGGACCCCGTCGGCGAGTTCGCGGGCGTCGTACTCGTCACCCGGACGGCCCCCGCTGCACCCGTGGCCGCGCACGTCCACCCGTACGGAGGCGTAGCCGTGGCCCGCGTACCAGGGGTGGCGCTGCCAGTCGCGGGGCGAGGTCCAGTCGGTGAGCCGGTACGGGAGGTACTCCAGCAGGGCCGGGACCGGCTCGTCCGTGACCGGGCGCCAGATCCGCGCGTACAGCTCGACGCCGTCGGGCAGTGGGATCCGGACATCCTCGTGGGTGGTCTCGTACGGGAACTCGGTGCGGATGATCATGCGGCAACCACCTCAGTGGACGGGGTGCATCGTGCGCCGCAGCCACGGCGCGAGGGCGATGACGGCCAGGCCGACGGCGACCGCGACGGCGCCGTTGACGCCGAAGTACACGGGGTCGGAGACCGTGCCGTAGACCTTGACGACCTGCGCCTGGATGCCGTTGGCCAGCGCCAGCGAGAGGAACCACAGGGCCATGGTCTGGTTGCCGTAGGCCTTCGGGGCGAGCTTCGTGGTGGCCGACATGCCCGAGGTCTCCAGCAGGACGTCGCCGAGGCCGAGCAGCAGGTACGAGCCGACGATCCACCAAGCGGCCATCTTGTAGGCCTCCCCGCCGTGCCCCGAGGTCGGGATCACCATCAGCAGGAAGGACAGGCCGCCGAGGATCACCCCGATGGCGATCTTGTTCGAGGCGTGCGGCTGGCGGCTGCCCATCCGGGCCCACAGCGCGGCGACGACCGGCGCGAGCAGCACCTCGAAGGCGCCGAGCGCGGAGGCGTACCAGCTCGCCGGGAAGTCGAAGCCCAGGATCGTGGTCCGGGCGTTGGTCGACGCCAGCAGCATCATCGTCGAGTAGGCCTGGAAGAGGATGAAGTTGAAGGCGACCGAGGCCAGGAAGAGGACCGCGTACGGGCGCAGGCGCCCGCGCTCCTCGGCCGTCACCCGGGGGCTGCGGAACATGACCGCGAAGTAGACGGCCGGGGCGATCACCGAGACGAGGGTGAGCAGGTCGACGAAGCGGTCCATCGTCAGCCATCCGGCGAGCGCCAGGAGGGTGGCGAGCACGGCGAAGCCGAGGCAGCCGGCGATGATCTTCGTCACGGCGGAGCGCATCGCGTCGGGGGGCAGCGCGTACTCGGCGGAGTGCTTGCGTCCGGCGAGGTGGCGGCGGCCCAGCACGTACTGGACCAGGCCCGCGGTCATGCCGACGGCGGCGGCGGAGAAGCCCCAGTGCCAGCCCTCGTTCTCGCCGAGCCAGCCGGTGATCAGGGGTCCGGCGAAGGCGCCGATGTTGATGGCCATGTAGTAGAGCGCGAAGCCGGCGTCGCGGCGCTCGTCGGCCGTCCGGTACAGCTTGCCGACCATGCCGGCCACGTTCGGCTTGAGCAGGCCGGTGCCCGCGCTGATCAGGCCGAGGCCCACCCAGGTCATGGCGGCGGTCGGCACGGCCATCGCGTAGTGGCCGCAGGCGATCAGGACGCCGCCCCACAGCACGGCGCGGTAGGAACCGAGGATCCGGTCGGCGAGCCAACCGCCGGCGACGGAGACGAGGTAGACCATGGTCCCGTAGGCCGCCGAGACGGAGGCCGCGGTGCCCGGGTCCATGCCCAGGCCGCCGTCGGCCACGGTGTCCGCGAAGTAGAGGACGAGGATGGCCTGCATGCCCAGGAACGAGAAGCGCTCCCAGACCTCCAGTCCGGAGAGCGTGGCGAGCCCCCGGGGGTGGCCGAGGAAGGCGCGGTCGTCGCCGGGCGGCGGCTGGTCGGCCGCCGGATCCGCGGGCCCGTCCATATCGGTCGTGGTTCTGGACAAAACGCATTCTCCGGTTGATTCGGCTCCTCACGAACATACCGGTGTGGTTCGGGCGGTGCGCGGGTGACGCCGGACGGGCCCTCTCCGTGATCGAAAACAGACCCGATACGCTGGGTTGAGTGATGGCAGCGACACGGCGACGATCCGGGTGGTCGTCAGCGTGATCGTCAGCAGACAGGAGTACCCCTCGTGACCGTCGTCGGGCCGTTCGGACTGAGCGTGCGGGACCAGGCTCTTGAGACCGATGTCCAGGCCGGACTGGCCGCCGTCGAGGCGGGTCTGCTGGAGGCCACCAAGAGCGAAGTCCCCTTCATCACCGAAGCCGCGCAGCACCTCGTGCGCGCCGGAGGCAAGCGCTTCCGGCCGCTGCTCGTGATGCTCGCGTCCCGGTTCGGCGATCCGTACGCGCCCGGGATCGTGCCCTCCGCGGTCGTGGTCGAACTCACGCACCTCGCCACGCTGTACCACGACGACGTCATGGACGAGGCGGACGTGCGCCGCGGCGTGGACAGCGCGAACACCCGCTGGGGCAACTCGGTGGCCGTCCTGACGGGTGACTTCCTGTTCGCCCGCGCCTCGCACATCCTGGCCGACCTCGGCCCCGAGGCCGTACGCATCCAGGCGGAGGCCTTCGAGCGGCTGGTGACGGGCCAGATCCTGGAGACGGCCGGCCCGCGCGACGGCCGCGACCCGGTCGCGCACTACCTCGACGTCATCGCCGGCAAGACCGGCTCGCTCATCGCCGTCTCCGGCCGCTTCGGCGCGCTGATGTCCGGCGCCGACGAGTCCGTCGTCGACATCCTCACCCAGTACGGCGAACGGCTCGGCACCGCCTTCCAGCTCGCCGACGACGTCCTCGACATCGCCTCCGACGCGCACGAGTCGGGCAAGACGCCGGGCACCGACCTGCGCGAGGGCATCCCCACCCTGCCCGTGCTGCGGCTGCGGGAGATGGCGGCCAAGGGCGGCGACCCGGACGACCTGGAACTCGTCGCCCTCCTGGACGGCGACCTCACGGACGACGCCCGCCACGCCGAGGTGCTGACCCGACTGCGGGCGCACCCCGCCCTGGAGCAGGCCCGCCGCGACACCATCCGGTACGCGGAGGACGCGCGGGCCATGCTCGCGCCGCTGCCCGAGAACTTCGCGAAGTCGGCCCTGGAGGAGCTCTGCGACGCGGTGGTGCACCGCGCCGGCTAGCCCCGACGAGCACCGGAACGGGCCCTTCCGCCCCATCGACCCCTACGGGTCGGGGTGGAGGGGCCCTTCTCGTGTCATCCCACGGTCGTACGCGCAGTTGCGTCCGGGGAGTGACGCCCCGGCGCCGCCGTTTTGGTCAGATGGAGTCATCAACCCCACCAGATCGGGTGAGCGCGGCGACACGGGGGTCGCCGCCTTGGACACAGAGGGCAGGGCACTGACATGGCAGCGAACACGAACACTTCTCGCAAGATCGCCCGGTACGCCGTACCGGTGGCGGTGGCGGGTGTGGCCGCGGCGACCGTGGCGATGGTCCCGGCCTTCGCCAACGCCGGGAGCCCCGATCTGCCGAAGGTGACGGCGCAGCAGCTGATCGAGAAGATCGCCGCCTCCGACGTGGAGCAGCTGTCCGGCACCGCCAAGATCAGCACCGACCTGGGTCTGCCGAAGCTCGCGACGGGCCTGCTCGCCGGGGCCGGCGGCGCCGGAGTCACCGGCGGCTCCGCCAACCCGGAGGACAAGGTCGCGCAGTTGGCCAACGGCACGCACACCTTCCGCGTCGCGGCCGACGGACCGGACCGCCAGAAGCTGACCTTCCTCGACGGCAAGGACGAGTACAGCCTCATCCACAACGGCGACGACGTGTGGGGCTACGACTCCAAGTCCAACGAGGTCTTCCACGAGAAGAACCCCGAGTCCGGGAAGGGCGCGGAGCACAAGAAGGGCGAGGGGCTCCCCGCCTCTCCGCAGCAGCTGGCCCAGGACGTACTGAAGGCCGCCGGCCCGACCACCGACGTCAGCGTGGGCGACACCGTGCAGGTGGCCGGCCGGGACGCCTACCAGCTGGTGCTCAAGCCCAAGCAGGCCGGCTCCACGATCGGCTCGGTCCAGATCGCCGTCGACGCGAAGAACGGCGTGCCGCTGCGCGTACAGCTGCTCTCCGGTCAGGGCGGCAAGCCGATCGTCGACGCGGGCTTCACCAAGGTGGACTTCGCCAAGCCGTCCGCCGACACCTTCGCCTTCACCGCGCCGAAGGGCGCCAAGGTGACCGAGGGCGCGGCCGGTGCCGGCCACGGCGAGAAGGGCAAGGCCGGGTCGGACGAGCACTGGAAGGGCGCCCTGGACTCCTTCCCGGGCCTGGGCGGCCTGATGGACGGTGCCGCGCCCGGCCCGGACGGCAAGGGCGGCAAGAACGGCGACGTGAAGGTCCTCGGCGAGGGCTGGACGACGATCGCGCGCATCGACTCGGGCGCCGGCAAGGGCCTCAAGGAGCTGGAGAACGACAAGAACGCGCCCAAGCAGGCCCAGGAGTTCATGAACTCCCTCGGCGACAAGGTCAGCGGCAAGTTCGGCGAGGGCCGCGTCCTGTCGACGCGTGTCGTCAACGCCCTGATCACGGACGACGGCAAGGTCTACGTCGGCGCGGTCACCAAGGACGCGCTGGTGAAGGCTGCCGACGCCAACAAGTAACCGTATGGAGCGGGGATGTTCGAAGGGTGGGCCGGGACTGTGTCCCGGCCCACCCTTCCGTCGTGACGGTGCCGCGTACAGCGGCCCCGCTGTACCGTGGTGGGATGTCGAGACACGTGACCATCCGCCTGGACGAAGAGTTCCACGATCGTCTGAAGGCGCGTGCGGCGGCGCTGGGGACCACGGTCACCGCGCTGATCACCGAGGTCACCGAACGCGAACTCGACGATGACCGGAAGAAGTTCCTCTCCGGCATCGAGGAGTTCGCAGACCACTGGGGCTACTTCCAGGAGCGGTTCGGCAATTGAAGATCACCATGGAGTGGGCCTGGACCGCTCTGGCCCACCACCTGCCCTCCGACCCCGCGGTATGGGACCCCTCCGGGGTGGCCGCCGCCGTCGCCCGCCACCAGAACGACCTCGTGCTGGTGCCGGAACAGCCCGCCCCGGACACCGCGTGGCGGGCCGCCGCGTTTCTGCACACCCTCGCCGTGTGCCCGGCGCTGGAATCCCCGATGAACGAGTTCTACGCGGCCGCCGCGACCCGCTCGTACCTGCGCGTCGCCGGGGCCAAACAGCTGCCCTCGCCGGAGGAACTCGGCGACCTGGTGGAGGCGGCGAAGCTGGGCCGCGCCGATGTCGCGGCCGTGGCGCGGGAGCTGCGCGCCCGCATGGAGGAACCGCTGTCGGCCTCGCTGCGGGCGGCCGCGGAGGACGCGTGATCACGTACGCATGATCGCGTACGCGTGACCGCGCACGCGCGAGGCCCCGGCGCGATCCGAGGGGATCGCGCCGGGGCCGGTCGTCTGCGGGCGCGGGCTAGAAGGTGATCTTCCAGCTGTTGATGTAGCCGACGTCCTGCCCGGCCAGGTCCTTGGCCTGGAGCTTCCAGACCCCGTTCGCGACCTCGCTCGAGGCGTTGACGGTGTACGACTTGACCAGGTTGTCGGCGCTGCCGCCGCTGCGGTTGTGCAGGTTGTAGACCGTGCCGTCCGGGGCGACCAGGTCGACCACCAGGTCACCGATGTAGGTGTGGACGATGTTCACGTCGACCTTGGTGGTGGCCGGGGCGTTGCCCGTGACGCCGGAGACCGTGATCGGCGAGGTCACCGCGGCCCCGGGGGAGTCCGGGATGGACACGTCCGTCGTGTTCTCGAAGGACGGGCCCGGCGGGACCGGAGTGGCCGCCCCGAGGTTCCAGATCGCGTAGGCGATGGCGTCGGAGTTGCGGTCCAGGGCGGTGTCGTTGATGTTCGTCAGCGAGTCGCACGAGGAGTGGTAGCAGCGGTCGAAGGCCTGACCGGAGGTCCCGCCCCACTTCTGCGCCTGCGCCGCCGTCTTGGTGTAGTCGGCGCCGGAGAACAGGCCGCCGACCGGTATGCCCGCGCTCTTGAAGGGCGCGTGGTCGGAACGGCCGTCGCCCTCGGTCTCGATCTCGGTCGGGATGCCGAGGCCCGCGTAGTAGTTCTTGAAGGTCTGCTCGATGGTCGGGTCGTCGTCGTAGACGAAGTAGCCCGGGTTCGGCGAGCCGATCATGTCGAAGTTCAGGTAGCCGGAGATCTTCGCCTTCTCGGCGGCCGGCAGGTTGTTCACGTAGTACTTCGAGCCGACCAGGCCCAGCTCCTCCGCGCCCCACCAGCCGAAGCGCAGGTGCTTCGTGGGCTGGAGCTGCGCCCGGGACACGGCGAGCGCGGCCTCCAGCACGGCGGCCGAGCCGGAGCCGTTGTCGTTGATCCCGGCGCCGGCCGTCACCGAGTCCAGGTGCGACCCGGACATCAGGACCGAGTTCGGGTCGCCGCCCGGCCAGTCGGCGATCAGGTTGTAGCCGGTCGCGCCGCTGGACGTGAAGGTCTGCAGCGTGGTGGTGAAACCGGCCGCGTCGAGCTTGCCCTTCACGTAGTCGATCGACGCCTTGTAACCGGTCCGGCCGTGGGCCCGGTTCCCGCCGTTGTTGGCGGCGATGGTCGAGAGCTGCGAGAGGTGGGCCTTGACGTTGGCCAGCGGGATGTCGGGTGGAGTGGGGGCGGCGGACACCGCGGTGGGGGCGGCGAGCGCGGCGGGGGCGGTGGCGGCGAACAGGCCCGCGACCGCGACTGCGGTCACGGCGGCAAGGCGCCGGGAGACGGACAGGCTCATGTGGGGGCTCCGGTATTCCGCGGGGATGAAACGGAACGAGCGGTATCGAGCGGGTGAGCGTTAGTGCGTCAGTGCGAGCCTGATGTTCAGCGAGAGTATGACTGTCAGTCAAGACCACAATTCGGTCAGGGCAGTTCGGAAAACGGACGATCCCCGGTACGAGGGTTTCGTACCGGGGATCGTGAGATCGGAGATGTGCGTGATGCGGAGCGCTACGCCGGTTCGCGCGCCGGGGCGCTCGCGACGACCGGCGTGGCTTCGAGCGTGGCGCGCGAGCGCCGCGCCGTGCGCAGCGCATCCCAGGTCAGGAGTGCGAGCGCCGCCCAGACCAAGGAGAAGCCCACCCAGCGCTCGGGCGGCATGGCCTCGTGGAAGTAGAGCACTCCGAGCCCGAACTGGAACACCGGCGCCATGTACTGGAGCAGCCCGAGGGTGGACAGCGGGACGCGGATGGCGGCCGCCCCGAAGAACACCAGCGGGACGGCGGTGACCAGACCGGTCGCGGCCAGCAGGGCGGAATGGGTCGCCCCCTGCGTCGCGAAGGTGGACTGCCCCTGGGTGCTCAGCCACACCAGGTAGCCGAGCGCCGGCAGGAACAGCACGGCGGTCTCGGCGGTCAGCGACTCCAGGCCGCCCATGTTGAGCTTCTTCTTGATCAGCCCGTACGTGGCGAAGGAGCAGGCCAGGATCAGCGAGATCCACGGCGGCCGGCCGTATCCGATGGCGAGCACGAGGACGGCGAGGAAGCTGATGCCGACCGCCACCCACTGCGCGCGACGCAGCCGCTCACCGAGGACCAGCACCCCCATCGCGATGCTGACCAGGGGGTTGATGAAGTAGCCGAGGCTGGCCTCGACCACCGCGCCGTTGTTGACGGCCCAGATGTACAGGCCCCAGTTCACGGAGATGATCGAGGCGGCGAGCGCGGTCAGGCCGAGCTTGCGGGGCTGTCGCAGCAGCTCTCGCATCCAGCCCCAGCGGCGTAGCGCGAGGAGCGCCACTCCGACCACGGCCAGGGACCACACCATGCGGTGGGCGAGGATCTCGACGGCCCCGGAGGGCTTGAGGAGCGGCCAGAAGAGGGGGACGAGTCCCCATATTCCGTACGCGCCGAATCCGTAGAGCAGACCCGTGCGCTGCTCGTTCTGTGCCTCCACGGGCCCTCCTGTACGACTTTTCGGCCAATCTCACGAAGGTAGCGCCGCACGGCCCGGATGTCACGACCGTTACGGGGAGATACTCATGACATTGCCGTGACGGCACGAAGAAGCCCGGACCTCCTGGGCGGGAGGTCCGGGCTTCGTCGTGGTGCGAGTGGGGCCGGTCAGCCGACGACCGTCCACGTGTCGTTGCCGGTCAGCAGGGCGCCGAGGTCGCCCTTGCCCTTCTGGTCGATGGCCGTGTCGAGCTGGTCGGCCATGAGGGTGTCGTAGACGGGTCGCTCGACACTGCGGAAGACGCCGATGGGGGTCTGGTGCAGGGTGTCGGGGTCGGCGAGACGGGAGAGCGCGAAGGCGGTGGTGGGGCCGGTCGCGTGTGCGTCGTGGACGAGGACCTGCGCCTCGTTCTCCGCCGTCACCTCGACGACGCGCAGGTCCCCGGTGGCCTGGTCGCGGACGACGCCCTTGTGGCCGTCGGTGCCGAAGCGGATCGGCTGCCCGTGCTCCAGCCGGATCACGGCCTCCGCGGCCTGCTCGTTGTCCTTGAGGACCTCGAAGGCTCCGTCGTTGAAGATGTTGCAGTTCTGGTAGATCTCCACGAGCGCCGTGCCCTGGTGGTCGGCCGCCTGCCGGAGCACCTCGGTGAGGTGCTTGCGGTCGGAGTCCACCGTCCGCGCCACGAAGGAGGCCTCCGCGCCGATCGCCAACGACACCGGGTTGAAGGGCGCGTCCAGCGATCCCATCGGCGTGGACTTGGTGATCTTGCCGATTTCGGAGGTGGGGGAGTACTGGCCCTTGGTCAGGCCGTAGATCCGGTTGTTGAACAGCAGGATCTTGAGGTTGACGTTGCGGCGCAGGGCGTGGATGAGGTGGTTGCCGCCGATGGAGAGTGCGTCGCCGTCGCCGGTGACGACCCAGACGGAGAGGTCGCGGCGGGAGGTGGCGAGGCCGGTGGCGATGGCGGGGGCGCGGCCGTGGATGGAGTGCATCCCGTAGGTGTTCATGTAGTACGGGAAGCGGGAGGAGCAGCCGATGCCGGAGACGAAGACGATGTTCTCCTTCGCCAGCCCGAGCTCGGGCATGAAGCCCTGCACGGCGGCGAGCACGGCGTAGTCGCCGCAGCCGGGGCACCAGCGGACTTCCTGGTCCGACTTGAAGTCCTTCGCGGACTGCCTGGCCTCCGCCTTCGGGACCAGGGAGAGCAGCTTGGGAACGTCGGTCACCTCAGTCATTGATGGCCTCCTTGAGAACCGTCGCGAGCTGCTCGGCCTTGAACGGCATTCCGTTGACCTGGGTGTACGACTGCGCGTCGACCAGGTATTTCGCGCGGATCAGGCCTGCGAGCTGCCCGAGGTTCATCTCCGGCACCACTACCTTTCGGTAACGCCCCAGCACCTCCCCGAGATTCCCGGGGAAGGGGTTGAGGTGGCGCAGGTGGGCCTGGGCGATGGGAGTGCCGGCGAGCCGGAGGCGGCGGACGGCGGCGGTGATGGGGCCGTAGGTGGAGCCCCAGCCGAGGACGAGGGTGTGGGCGCCGTCCGGGTCGTCGACCTCCAGGTCCGGGACCCGGATCCCGTCGATCTTGGCCTGGCGGGTGCGGACCATGAGGTCGTGGTTGGCCGGGTCGTAGGAGATGTTGCCCGTGCCGTCCTGCTTCTCGATGCCGCCGATGCGGTGTTCGAGGCCGGGGGTGCCCGGGACGGCCCACGGACGGGCCAGGGTCTCGGGGTCGCGCTTGTAGGGCCAGAACACCTCGGTGCCGTCGGCCAGCTCGTGGTTGGGTCCGGTCGCGAACTGCACCTTCAGGTCGGGCAGGTCGGCGACCTCGGGGACCCGCCAGGGCTCGGAGCCGTTGGCGAGGTAGCCGTCGGAGAGCAGGAACACCGGCGTCCGGTACGTCAGCGCGATCCGCGCCGCGTCCAACGCCGCGTCGAAGCAGTCCGCGGGCGTCCTGGGCGCCACGATCGGCACCGGCGCCTCGCCGTTGCGCCCGTACATGGCCTGGAGCAGGTCGGCCTGCTCCGTCTTGGTCGGCAGACCCGTCGACGGGCCGCCGCGCTGGATGTCGACGACCAGCAGCGGCAGCTCCAGCGACACCGCCAGCCCGATCGCCTCGGACTTCAGCGCGATGCCGGGCCCGGAGGTGGTCGTCACGCCCAGCGCCCCGCCGAAGGCGGCTCCGAGCGCGGCGCCGATGCCGGCGATCTCGTCCTCGGCCTGGAAGGTGCGGACGCCGAAGTTCTTGTGCTTGGACAGCTCGTGCAGGATGTCCGAGGCCGGCGTGATCGGGTACGAGCCCAGGTAGAGCGGCAGGTCGGCCTGCTGCCCCGCCGCGATCAGCCCGTACGACAGCGCCAGGTTCCCGGAAATGTTGCGGTAGGTCCCCGTGGGGAAGGCTCGGGTCGCCGGCGCGACCTCGTACGAGACCGCGAAGTCCTCGGTCGTCTCGCCGAAGTTCCAGCCCGCCCGGAAGGCGACGATGTTCGCCTCGGCGATGTCCGGCTTCTTCGCGAACTTCTGCCGCAGGAAACTCTCCGTGCCCTCGGTCGGGCGGTGGTACATCCATGACAGCAGACCCAGCGCGAACATGTTCTTGCTGCGCTCCGCCTCCTTCCGCGACAGCCCGAAGTCCTTCAGGGCCTCCACGGTCAGCGTCGTCAGCGGTACGGGGTGGATGTTGTAGGCGGAGAGCGATCCGTCTTCCAGCGGAGAGGTCTCGTACCCGACCTTCGCCATCGGGCGCTTGGTGAACTCGTCGGTGTTGATGATGATCTCGGCGCCGCGCGGCACGTCGGCGATGTTGGCCTTCAGGGCGGCCGGGTTCATCGCGACCAGCACGTTCGGCGCGTCGCCGGGCGTGAGGATGTCGTGGTCCGCGAAGTGCAGCTGGAACGACGACACACCGGGCAGGGTTCCGGCAGGGGCCCGGATCTCGGCGGGGAAGTTCGGCAGCGTGGAGAGGTCGTTGCCGAACGACGCCGTCTCCGAGGTGAACCGGTCACCGGTGAGCTGCATACCGTCACCCGAGTCACCCGCGAAGCGGATGATCACGCGATCGAGGCGACGTACTTCCTTGCCGCCCGGGCTCGGCGGGGTGCGCTGTCCACCGACAACCGCACCCCCAGCCCCGTCGGCCTGCTCGGCTGGGCTGCTGACCTGGCTGGTCACTGAACTGGACCTCCTTCGAGGCGTGGGCTCCCCCACGGAACCCACCCTACGTCCGCAGGGAGGGCTTCCAAGGGAGCGACCACATTCTGGACCGTCGGGCCGCCCCTTGAGACGGCCGGCCGGTATGCCGTAACTGCCGTACCTGACAGAGTGTCAGTCGATCATGATTTGAGGTAGGTGAGAACGGCCAGAACACGCCGGTGATCCCCGTCACTGGGCGACAGGCCCAGCTTCATGAAGATATTGCTGACGTGCTTCTCGACGGCGCCGTCGCTCACCACCAGCTGCTTCGCCACGGCCGAATTGGTACGCCCCTCGGCCATCAGCCCGAGTACTTCGCGCTCGCGCGGGGTCAGCCCAGCCAGCACGTCCTGCTTTCGGCTGCGCCCGAGCAGCTGGGCGACGACCTCCGGGTCCAGTGCGGTACCGCCCCGGGCCACGCGTACCACCGCGTCCAGGAACTCTCTTATCTCGGCTACCCGGTCCTTGAGCAGATAGCCCACCCCGGTGGTGGAACCGGCCAGCAGTTCGGTGGCGTACTGCTCCTCCACGTACTGCGACAGCACGAGCACGCCGATGCCCGGATGGTCGCGCCGCAGCCGCACGGCGGCCCGTACGCCCTCGTCGGTGTGCGTCGGCGGCATCCGCACATCGGCCACCACCACGTCCGGCAGCGCGTCCTCCGCCGCCAGGTCCGCCACCGTCTTGATCAGGGCTTCCGCGTCCCCGACGCCTGCCACGACGTCATGCCCCCGGTCGGTCAGCAGCCGGGTCAGGCCCTCACGCAGCAGCACTGAGTCCTCGGCGATGACCACCCGCACCCTGTCGTCCACGATTCAGCTGCCCCCGCGTCCACTCGTTCTCATGACTCACTGACCCGGCCAAGCATTCCAGCATCGGCCCCGAATCCGGGCAGAGCCCGGCCAACGAGTGGGCCCCGAGGGGGAGT
Source organism: Streptomyces sp. NPDC001717 (assembly GCF_042892775.1). NCBI lineage: Bacteria > Bacillati > Actinomycetota > Actinomycetes > Kitasatosporales > Streptomycetaceae > Streptomyces > Streptomyces sp. NPDC001717. The sequence goes on from NZ_JBIAUK010000001.1 coordinate 259,327, forward strand.
TTTCGCCCCGAGCCGTCCCCTACGGGCAACGAATTCCGGCCGCGGCGATGGCCGGGGGCCCGCCGATCCGGCGGCCACATCCAGCCCCTCCGGCGTTTGAGGAGCGGGGTCCGGGGCGGAGCCCCGGAAGCCCGGGCGCAGCCCGGGGCCGCTCCGCACGACGGCGCCGCGCCCGGGGGCCGGAAACGCGAACGGGACTCCCGCCCACCCGGACGGGAGTCCCGAAGACAACGGCCGCGCCGAACTACCGGCCGCGCCCCCGCCACGGCATCTCCGCCGTGACCACGGTCCCCGCACCCGCGGGGGAGTCCACCACCAGCACCCCGTCCACCGCGTCCAGCCGCTCCGCGAGCCCCGCAAGCCCCGCCCCCTCGGAGAGCCCGGCCCCGCCCCGCCCGTCGTCGCCGACCTGGATGAGCAGCCGCTCCCCGGACTTCCACACGTCCACGCTCGCCCCCCGGGCGCCCGCCCCCGCGTGCTTGCTCACGTTCCGCAGCAGCTCGGACACCACGAAGTACGCGATCCCCTCGATCGCCTCCGCCGGCCTGGCGGGGAGGTCCACGGCCACCCGCACCGGCACCGCGCACCGAGCCGCCACCGAGGACAGTGCCGCGTCCAGCCCCCGGTCCGTCAGCACCGCCGGGTGGATCCCGCGGGCCAGGTCCCGCAGCTCCTGGAGGGCGACCTTCACCTCCCCGTGGGCCTCGTCCACCATCCGTGCGGCCGCCTGCGGGTCCTCCGCGAGCTTCTGCTTCGCCAGCCCCAGATCCATGGCCAGCGCCGCCAGCCGGGCCTGCGCCCCGTCGTGCAGGTCGCGCTCGATGCGCCGCAGGTCCGCCGCGGCCGTGTCGACGACGACCCCCCGGTCGGACTCCAGTTCGCTCACGCGGTGGTCCAGACGGGACGCCCCCAGCAGCCCGGCCACCAGCACCCGGTCCACGGTCGTCAGGGCCCGGATCACCCACGGCGTGGCGAGCGTGATGGCCAGCCCGAGCACGGAAGTGAGCACGATCGCGAGCGGAGAGTCGAGGACGAACGCATAGTCGTCGTTCTGGAAGACGATCAGCCCGGACTGGCCGGTGTAGGTCGGGAAGACCCAGAACCACAGCGGGTACAGCAGGAAGCCCCATCCGTACGACCAGAACGTCAGCGCCAGGCAGAAGCCGAAGACCGCCCACGGGAAGTGGATCACGGAGTACAGCACGTGCCGCCAGGCGCTACCGCTCTTGAGCAGCGCCCCCATGGCCGCGAGCGGCCCGCTCTTCCGGGCTCGGATGCGCGCGGGAGCGGCGATGTCGACCCGCAACAGGTGCCGGACCCGGGCGCGCTCCAGGTGCCCGAACCCGCGGCACATGGCGAGCAGGCCGGCCAGGACGGGGATGCCGAGGAAGGTGACGAGCAACCCGGCGCCGACGCTCACACCCGCGATCGCGAGCGAGAAGTACACCGTGCTCAGCGGCAGCCCCACCAACAGGTACCCGAACTCCCGCCAGGTCCGCCCCTCGACGGGGGCTCGCAACACCGCCCCGAAGCCCGTCCCGTTGCCCATGATCCAGCCCCGCCCTTCCCGTCCGCCGATACCCCTCAACCCTGTCGCCCCGCACCCACCCGAACCATCCGGCGAGTAGGCGTCACGACCCGGGGGTTAACCCCACCCCAACCTCCGAGGCGCGCCCGTCCAAAACCCAGCCCGCCCGCCACCCGAGCCGCCGGGCCAATCCCGCCTCCGGCAAAAAGCCAGCCCCTCCGGCGTTTGAGGAGCGGGGTCCGGGGCGGAGCCCCGGAAGCGCGGGCGCAGCCCGGGGCCGCTCCGCGCAACGGCGCCGCGCCCGGGAGCCGGGAACGCGAACGGGACTCCCGCCCACCCGGACGGGAGTCCCGAAAACAAGGCCCGCGCCGAACCGCCGCCCGCGCCGAACTACCGCCCGCGCCCCCGCCACGGCAGCTCCGCCGTGACCACGGTCCCCGCACCCGCGGGGGAGTCCACCACCAGCACCCCGTCCACCGCCCCCAACCGCTCCGCCAGCCCCGCCAGCCCCGACCCCCGCGAGACGTCCGCCCCGCCGCACCCGTCGTCGGAGACCCGGATCATCAGCCGGGCGTCCGCCCGCCACACCTCCACGCTCGCGCCGCGAGCCTGCGCGTGCTTGCTCACGTTCTGCAGCAGCTCGGACACCACGAAGTACGCGATCCCCTCGATCGCCTCCACCGGCCGTTCCTCCACCGGCAGCTCCACCAGCACCTTCACCGGCACCACGCACCGCGTCGCCACCGACGAGAGCGCCGCGTCCAGCCCCCGGTCCGTCAGCACCGCCGGGTGGATCCCGCGCGCGAGGTCCCGCAGCTCCTGGAGCGCCAGCTTCACCTCACCGTGGGCCTCGTCGACCATCGCCGCCGCGCCCTCCGGGTCCTCCAGCAGCTTCTCCTTCGCCAGGCCCAGCCCCATCGCCAGCGCGACCAGCCGGGCCTGCGCCCCGTCGTGCAGGTCCCGCTCGATGCGCCGCAGGTCCGCCGCGGCCGTGTCGACGACGACGCCCCGGTCGGATTCCAGCTCCGCGATCCGCCGCTCCAGCTCGTCGGAGGGCGACAGCAGCCCCCGTACCATCGCGCGGTCGACGTTCGACAGCCCCCGCGCCACGTACGGCAGCACGGGCCACAGCACGAAGAGCCCGGTCAGAGCTACCGTGAAGGTGAGCACCCCCCAGGGCAGCCGGATCAGCTGGTACAGCACCGTCCGCCAGCCGACCGGGTCCTTGATGCTCGTCCACAGCCAGGGGAAGAATCCACCGGACCGCTTCGGCCCGGGGATCGGGGTCGGCTCGTCCACCCGTACGCCGAGCAGCGCGCGGGCGCGGGCCCGGTCCAGCCGTCCCAACTGCCGAGACAGATAGAGTCCGAGCGCCAGCAGCGGAACACCGATCGCCGTCACGGACAGGGCCCCCGTGCCGGAGACCATGACAACCGTGTAAACGAAGCCGACGATCGCCACCGGCAGGTTCGTCAACAGATGGGCGATTTCCTTCCACGTCACGGCGCTGAAGACGGCGCGTACGGGAGGGGGCCGATCGTTGTCGGGGATGTCAGGGCGCGTGGTCATGGGCCACAGCCTGCCAAGCGGACCCCGCTCATGCCATGGGGTGGCCGGGGTGCTGTGAACGGGGGATAACCCCACCCTGTGTGAGGCAGGCCCTAGACTCCCGTCCGTAACAGATCGTCGACAGTGGCCGAGGAGCGAGGAACGGACGTGCCTGAACCGACGGTATCGACCGTAACCGTGCTCGCGGCGGACTACTTCCGGAGTTATTCGGTCGTCGGCCTCCTGGCCGCGCTCGGTGTGCTCTTCGTGGCCGTGGCCTTCGGCGCCGGTCGCCTGCTGCGCCCCGAGGTCCCGACCCGCGAGAAGCTCCTGACGTACGAATGCGGTGTGGACCCGGTGGGCGAGGGCTGGGCGCACACCCAGGTCCGCTACTACGTCTACGCGTTCCTCTACGTCATCTTCGCCGTCGACTCGATCTTCCTCTTCCCGTGGGCGACGGTGTTCGGCGCCGCCGGTTACGGCGCCACGACCCTGGTCGAGATGTTCATCTTCCTGGGCTTCCTGGCCGTCGGCCTGCTCTACGCGTACAAGAAGGGCGTCCTCGAATGGACGTGACACCGGCCGTGACCCCGAGCGAGGGGGTGCTGCTCCCGGAGCCGAAGCGCCTCGGAGTCCTCTCCCGCCTCGCCCCGGAGCCGATGAAGGTGGTCCTCAACTGGGGCCGCCGGTACAGCCTGTGGGTCTTCAACTTCGGTCTGGCCTGCTGCGCGATCGAGTTCATCGCCGCGTCCATGGCCCGGCACGACTTCATCCGCCTCGGCGTGATCCCCTTCGCGCCCGGCCCGCGCCAGGCCGACCTGATGATCGTCTCGGGCACCGTCACGGACAAGATGGCCCCGGCCGTGAAGCGGCTCTACGAGCAGATGCCGGAGCCCAAGTACGTCATCTCCTTCGGCGCCTGCTCCAACTGCGGCGGGCCGTACTGGGACTCGTACTCGGTCACGAAGGGCGTCGACCAGATCATCCCGGTCGACGTCTACGTGCCCGGCTGCCCGCCGCGACCGGAGGCGCTGCTCCAGGGCATCCTCAAGCTCCAGGAGAAGATCGCCCGCGAGTCGCTGGCCGAGCGCTACACGGCCGGCCCGTCCGTCGCGCAGCTCACCAGCGGCCTGGTCACGCCCCCGCCCACCCCGGGAGCCGGCGCATGAACCTCTACGACTCCCTGCCCGACGCGGCTGCGACGGTCTTCGGAGAGGAGGCCGTCGGCTCGTCCGCGTACGACCTCCTGACGGTCGACGTCCCGGTCGGATCCTGGATCTCCTCCCTGGAGATCGCCCGGGACAAGCTGGGCTGCACGTACTTCGACTGGCTGAGCGCCGTGGACGAGCCGGGCACCGGCTTCCGCGTCTGCGCGCACGTCGTCGCGCTCGAAAACCGTCGCGTACGCCGATTGCTGCTGCGTACGACGGTCCCGCACTCGGCGCCCTCCCTGCCGTCCGCGATCGCGGTCTACGCGGGCGCCGAATGGCACGAGCGCGAGACGTTCGAGATGTTCGGGATCACCTTCACCGACCACCCGCACCTGGTCCACCTGCTCCTCCCCGAGGAGTTCGAGGGCCACCCGCTGCGCAAGGACTTCGTCCTGGCCGCACGCGTCGTCAAGGCCTGGCCGGGAGCCAAGGAGCCCGGCGAGGCGCACGACCCGAACGCGCCGAAGCGCCGCCAGATGCTCCCGCCGGGCGTCCCGGACCCCAACGACTGGGGACCGCTGAAGGGCCAGCTCCCGCCGGCCCCCGCCCGTCCGGCCCGCACCCCGCGCGCAGCGGGAGCGGCCGCCCGCGAGGGCGCCCCGGCGCGCCGCGCCCGTTCGGTGGCCGACGGCTCGGCCACTCAGACCACGGAGTCCGCGGCAGCACCCCGCCCGGCCCGCCGCACCCGCTCGGTGACGGACGGCTCGGCAAGCCAGGCGACCCCGACCCCCGAGTCCGAGACCCCGGCAACGGGGGCCCCGGCCGACCGGGCCACCGGGGCGACTGCGGCAGCCCCCGGCGCGGAGCCCGCGGCGTCACCCCGCCCGGCCCGCCGCACCCGCTCGGTGGCCGACGGCTCGGCGAGCCAGGCCGACGCGCCCCCGGAAGCCCCCGGCACCGCGGCGGAGGAGGCGCGTCCGCCGCGCCGCCCGGCCGCCCGCAGCTCGGACGCGCCGTGGCACAACCCGAAGCCGGCCTTCGACGAGCCCGCCACCCAACCGGCCACCCCGCCGGAGGCAGAGGCAGAGGCAGACGCAGAGGCAACGGCCGAACCGGCCACCGAAGTCAAGCCCAAGCCCAAGACCGACTCCACCCCCGACAACGGAGGCGACGCGTGAACGACGTCCTCGACGTCGCCCTGCGGCTGATCGTCGTCTTCGCCGTCTTCCTCGTGCTCCCGCTCGTCGTCGGGCAGACCGAGCACAAGGTGATGGCCCACATGCAGGGCCGCCTCGGCCCCATGTACGCAGGCGGCTTCCACGGCTGGGCCCAGCTCGTGGCCGACGGCGTCAAGTTCGCGCAGAAGGAAGACATCGTCCCGGCCAACGCCGACCGGCGGATCTTCCAGCTCGCCCCCGCCGTCGCCCTGCTCCCCTACCTCCTCGTCCTCGTCGCCATCCCGATCGGCCCGGGCGAGGGCGCCGTAGGCCAGGTCATCGACGCGGGCCTGTTCTTCGTGCTCGCCGTCATGGGCGTCGGAATCCTCGGCTCCCTCATGGCCGGCTGGGCCTCCGCGAACAAGTTCTCCCTGCTCGGCGGCCTGCGTACCGCCGCGCAGCTGCTCGCCTACGAACTCCCGATGCTGCTCGCCGCCGCCTCCGTGGCCATGGCGGCCGGGACGGTCTCCATCCCCGGCATCGTCGAGAGCTTCCAGTGGTGGTGGCTGCCCTGGCAGATCGTCGGTGCGCTCGTCTTCTTCACCGCCGGCCTCGCCGAGCTCCAGCGGCCCCCCTTCGACATGCCCGTCGCCGACTCCGAGATCATCTTCGGTGCGTACACCGAGTACACCGGCCTGCGCTTCGCGCTGTTCCTGCTGGCCGAGTACGCCGGCATCGTCGTCCTCTGCGCCCTCACCACCGTCCTCTTCCTCGGGGGCTGGCACGGCCCGTTCGGCTCCGGCGACTTCGGCTGGGTCTGGACCCTCCTCAAGACCGCGATCCTCGCCTTCGTCGTGATCTGGCTCCGCGTGAGCTACCCGCGCCTGCGCGAGGACCAGCTCCAGAAGCTCGCCTGGACCGTACTCATCCCGCTCGCGCTCGCCCAGATCGCGCTCACCGGCATCGTGAAGGTGGCGATCCAGTAATGCCCATCCCCGGATCCGGCCTCGCCAAGGGCCTGGCCGTCACGCTGCGCACGATGACGAAGCGCTCGCACACCGCCCAGTACCCCGAGGTCCAGCCGCAGCTCCCGCCCCGCTCCCGCGGGGTCATCGGCCTGTTCGAGGAGAACTGCACGGTCTGCATGCTCTGCGCCCGCGAGTGCCCCGACTGGTGCATCTACATCGACTCCCACAAGGAGACGGTCCCGGCCGCCACCCCCGGCGGCCGCGAGCGCAGCCGTAACGTCCTGGACCGTTTCGCCATCGACTTCTCCCTCTGCATGTACTGCGGCATCTGCATCGAGGTGTGCCCCTTCGACGCCCTCTTCTGGTCGCCGGAGTTCGAGTACGCGGAGACCGACATCCACGAACTGACCCACGAGCGCGACAAGCTCCGCGAGTGGATGTGGACCGTCCCGGCCCCGCCCGCGCTGGACCCGGCAGCCGAAGAACCCAAGGAGATCGCCGCGGCCCGCAAGGCGGTCGAGAAGGCGGAAGCCGCAGCAGCGGCCGCAGCCGCCGCCGAAGCCGAGCCCCCCACCGCCGCCCCCGCGACCGAAACGGCCGCTCCCGGCACGGGATCCGGCCCGGCCCCCGGCAGGGGAACCGCTTCCGGCACCGGCACCGGCACCGGCACCGGCACCGGCACCGGCACCGGCACCGGTCCGGCCGCCGAGTCCGGCTCCGGCGATGCCCCCGGCAAGGGAACCGGCACCGACCCGGCGGGAGGCACCGCCTGATGCTGACCGCCCACCTCGCGGCCGCCGCAGGCGTCCCCGCGCCCACGCCCGGACCCGGGTTCCTCTCGCCGACCGGCGTCGAGATCGCCTTCGTCCTCGTCGGCCTCGCCACCCTCGGCGCGGCCCTCGTCACGGTCACCACCCGGCAGCTCGTGCACGCCGCCCTCTGGCTGGTCGTCGCGCTCGGCGGCATCGCCATCGAGTACCTGCTGCTGACCGCGGAGTTCATCGCCTGGGTCCAGGTGCTGATCTACCTCGGTTCCGTGGTCGTCCTCCTCCTCTTCGGACTGATGCTCACCAAGGCGCCCATCGGCCGCTCCCCGGACGCCGACTCCGGCAACCGGTGGATCGCCCTCGGCGTCGCGGGCATCGCGGCCGTCGCCCTGGTCTGGGTCGTCGTCGACGCCTTCCGCACGACCTGGATCGACCTCGACGGCCCGGTCCAAGGCTCGACGAAGGTCTCCGGCGAGATCCTCTTCCAGCACTGGGTGCTGCCCTTCGAGGCCCTCTCCGTCCTCCTCCTCGCGGCCCTGATCGGCGCCATCGTGCTCTCCCGCAAGACCGACCCCAACGACCCAGCCGAAGCCGGCGCCGAAGCCGGCGCCAACGGCAGCGCCGACGGCAGTGCCGACGGCGACAAGAAGGGGCAGCGCTGATGCACCTCGCCTACCCCGCCGTGCTCGCGGCGCTCCTCTTCTGCACGGGCCTGTACGGAGTACTCGCCCGCCGCAACGCCATCCTGGTCCTGATGTCCGTCGAGCTGATGCTCAACGCCGTCAACCTGAACCTGGTCGCCTTCGACGTCTGGCTGCGCGACACCCTGCACGCCGGCCAGGCCCTCACCCTCTTCACCATCGCCATCGCCGCCGCCGAGATCGGCATCGGCCTCGCGATCGTGCTGATGGTGTACCGCAACCGGGGCACCTCGGACGTCGACCGCCTGCGCGACACCGCCGAAGGCCACGAGCCCACCCCGAACCACCGGAGCGAGGCCACCGCGTGAGCACGACGACCCTCGCCGTACTCGTCCCCCTCCTCCCCTTCCTGGGCGGGGCCGCGGGACTCCTCCTCGGCCGCACCGCCCCCGGCTTCGTCCGGCCGCTCGCGATCCTGCCGACGCTCGCCACCGCCGTGCTGGCGGTGCTCGTCGCCATCCGCCAGGGCGGCGGCAAGGCCATCGACGCGTCGACCCTGCTGACCCCGACCGGCTCCGTGCCGATCGAACTCTCGCTCCACGTGGACGGCTTCGCCGCCCTGGTCGCCGTCCTCGTCGGAGTCGTCGCCACGTGCGTACAGCTCTACTCGACGGCATACCTCCGCGAGGACCCGCGCTACCCGTCGTACGCCGGTCTGGTCTCACTGTTCACCTCCGCCATGCTGCTCGTCGTCTACACCGGCGACCTGATGGTGCTGCTGGTCGGCTGGGAGATCATGGGCATCTGCTCGTACTTCCTGGTCGGGCACTACTGGGAGACCGAGGCGGCCCGCTCCGCCTCCCTGAAGGCCTTCCTCGTCACCAAGCTCGGTGACGTCCCCTTCCTCATCGGCCTGTTCGCGCTCGCCGCCGACGCCGGCTCCTTCGAGATCACGAAGGTCCTGGGCACCGTCGCCGCCGGCGGACTCGACCACCCGACGCTGATCGCGCTGCTCCTGCTCGCCGGAGTCGCGGGCAAGTCCGCGCAGTTCCCGCTGCACACCTGGCTCCCGGACGCCATGGCGGGCCCCACCCCGGTCTCCGCGCTGATCCACGCCGCGACGATGGTCGCCGCCGGCATCTACTTCATCGCCCGTCTCCTCCCCGTCTTCGCCGCCTCCGCCGCCGCGCTGGTGGTCATGGCCGTCATGGCGGCCGTCACGATGGTCGGCTCCGGCCTCGCGGCCCTCGCCCAGGACGACATCAAGCGCGTCCTCGCCTACTCCACGATCGGCCAGCTCGGCTACATGACCGGCGCGCTGGCCGTCGGCGACCGCGGCGCCGCCGTCTTCCACCTCCTGTCCCACGGCGCCTTCAAGGCACTCCTGTTCCTCGGCGCCGGCGTGATCATCCACGCCGCCGGTACGAACTCGCTGGCCGCCATGTCCCGTATGGACGGCCTGTCCAAGCGCATCCCCGACGCCTTCTGGACGATGACGATCGCGCTCCTCGCGCTCGCCGCGATCCCGCCGTTCGCCGGCTTCTTCTCCAAGGAAGCCGTCCTCGTCGCCGCCGAGCAGACCGCGACCGGCCACTCGGACTTCGCCCCCAGCGGCGCCGGCTGGGTGGTGCTGGTCGCCGGCGTGCTGACCGCCCTGCTCACCGCCGCCTACGCCACCCGGCTGTGGCTGATGGCCTTCCGCGGCCGGGGCGCCGCCGCCCCCGACCACGGCAAGGAGCCCATCGCCATGACCGGCGTGCTGTGGCTGCTCGCGATCCCCACGATCGGCCTCGGCCTCGCGGCGGACTCCCTCGCCGACTGGTTCGACGGCAGGGCGCTCACCCCGACCCTGGTCACCTCGGTCCTCGGCACCGGCGCGGCCGTCGTCGGCGTGATGCTCACCTACGCCCTCTGGCAGCGCGCCACGGTCAAGGCAGCCGCCGTCGCGGCGACCGCCTCGGTCGCCAACGGCGTCGCGGCCGCCGCCGCCGTCGCCGCCACCGTCGCGGAGTCCGCCGCCGAAGCCCCCGAGGTCGCCGAGGTGACCCACGACCACCCGGCCGCCGCGGCCGGCCCCGCCGCCGACCCGGGCAAGGTGCTCCTCGGCCCCCTGCACCGGCACGCGGCAGTCGGCTTCCACCTCGACGCCGTCTACGACCGGCTCTTCGTCCGCCCCGTCCTGGCGGCCGCGAGCCTGGTCCGCTTCCTCGACCGCGAGGTCGTCGACACGTACGTCCGCGGCGCGGGCAGCGCCCCCCGGCTGTTCGGCAGCCTCGTCCGCCGTGCCCAGACCGGCAACGTGCAGAGCTACCTGAGTGCCCTGTTCGCCGGTGCCGTGGTCCTGGCGATCGCCACCGCCGTCTTCGCCAACATCAACGCCGGATCGTGAGCCGAGAGTCAGCCGTGATCGATATCAGCCCGTCCGTGATGCAGTTCCTTCTGGCGTTCGTCGTGGCCGCACCGCTCCTCGGCGCGGTCGCGGCCCTCCTGCCGGCCCCGCCCGGCCTCAAGGGCAAGAGCCCCGAACAGGCCGTGCTCCGCCACGGCGTGACCGTGACCGGCGTGATCCTCGCCGCGGCGATCGCCCTCACCCTGGGCTTCGACCACGACACCCCGTCCCGCTTCCAGGCGACGACGGACATCAGCTGGATCCCGGCGCTGAACGTCCGGATCCACCTCGGCATCGACGGCATCTCGCTCCCCCTCCTCCTGATGACCGCGCTGCTGTTCTTCCTCTGCGCGCTCTACAGCTACTTCAAGCTCCCCGCAGGCCCTTCCCCGAAGGCCTTCGTCGCGCTGCTCCTGGTCCTGGAGACCGGCACCCTCGCGACCTTCGCCGTCCTCGACCTGCTGCTCTTCTTCCTCGCCTTCGAGATGGTCCTCATCCCGATGTACTTCCTGATCGCCCGCTGGGGCGGGGCTCAGCGGCAGGCCGCCGCCTGGAAGTTCATCCTCTACACCCTCCTCGGTTCCGTGGTCATGCTGCTCGGGCTGCTGCTGATCGGACTGAACAGCGGCACATTCGACATGGTGACGCTCGCCACTGACAACGGCCGCGAACTGTCCCACACCACCCAGCTCCTGGCCGTCCTCGCCATCGGCATCGGCCTCGCCGTGAAGACCCCGATGTGGCCCCTGCACAGCTGGCTGCCCGACGCCCACACCGCCGCGCCGACCGTCGGCTCCGTCCTGCTGGCCGGCGTCCTACTCAAGATGGGCACGTACGGGTTCGTCCGCATCCTGCTCCCCGCCACCCCCGAGGGCATGGCCGCCTTCGCCCCCTACCTGGGCGCCTTCGCCGCCGTCGGCATCGTCTACGGGTCCCTGGCCTGCCTCTCGCTCGCCCGCAAGGGCAACAAGGGCGACCTCAAGCGGCTCATCGCGTACTCCTCCGTCGGCCACATGGGCTTCGTCCTGCTCGGCATCGCCTCCATGACCCCCACCGGAGTCAACGGCGCGCTGTTCGCGAACATCGCCCACGGCCTGATCACCGGCCTGCTCTTCTTCCTGGTCGGCGCACTCAAGGACCGCTACGGAACCGCCGACCTCGACACCCTCTCCGGAGTCACCGGCGCCGCCCTCTACGGCCGCGCCCCCCGCTTCGGCGCGTTCCTCGCCTTCGCCGCCGTAGCCTCCCTGGGCCTCCCCGGCCTCGCCGGGTTCTGGGGCGAGATGCTGGCCCTCTTCGGCGCGTTCGACCCCGCCGAAGGCCTGTCCCGGCCGGCGTTCCTCACGTACATGGCCTTCGGCGCGTTCGGCACCCTGCTCACCGCCGCCTACCTGCTGATCGTCGTACGACGCGTCTGCATGGGCGACCCGAAGTCCGGCCCCGAGGTCGTCCTCGCGGACGTCCAGCGCTACGAGTTCGCCGCCTGGACCCCGCTCGCCGCCCTCACCGTCCTCGCCGGCCTGTGGCCCGCGGTACTGCTCGGCCTCACCGACCCGGCCGTCCAGAAGCTCCTCGCAGGAGGCAACTCATGACGGCCCTCACGGTCCTCGCCGCCGCTCCGTCGGCGCAGACCCCCAGCCTCGTCCAGTCCGTCGACTGGCTCGCCATCGCCCCGGTGGTCATCCCGGCCGCCGTCGCCCTGGTCGTCCTGATCGCGGACCTGTTCCTGCCCGAGCGCCGCAAGCCGCTCCTCGGGTGGCTCTCCGTGGCCGGCCTGGCCGCCGCGACCGCCACCCTGCTGCCGCTGCGCGCGGGCGACCGCTCCACCTTCTGCCTCGGCGCCGACCCGGCCGCCTGCAGCTACACGGCCGACCACTTCACGCTCGTCATCCAGTTCCTGGTACTGGCCGGCGCCCTGGTCACCGCCCTGCTCTCGGTCACCGCGGTCCGCGACACGCGCATGCCGGCCGGCGAGTACTGGTTCCTGCTGCTCTCCTCCGCCGCCGGCGCCGCGCTCCTGCCCGCCTCCCGCGACCTCGCCACCCTGATCGTCGCCCTCGAAGTCGCCTCGCTGCCCGCCTTCGCCCTCGTCGGCATGCGGCGCGGCGACCGGCTCTCCTCCGAGGCCGCCCTCAAGTTCTTCCTGTCCTCCGTCACCGCCACCGCGGTGTCGTTGATGGGCGTCAGCTTCGTCTACGCCGCCACCGGCACCCTGCACCTGAACCAGGTCGCGGACCGCCTCGAAAGCGTTTCCGGGCAGCTCGACACCATCGCCATGGTCGGCGTCGCGCTCACCCTCGTCGGCTTCGCCTTCAAGACCGCGGCCGTCCCCTTCCACTTCTGGGTCCCCGACACCTACGTCGGTGCTCCGCTGCCCATCGCCGGATACCTCTCGGTGATCGGCAAGGCCGTCGGCTTCACCGGCCTCATCCTCGTGACGGTGATCGCCTTCCCGGCGTACTCCGACATCTGGGGACCGGCCCTCGCCGTCCTGGCCGCGCTCACCATGACCGTGGGCAACGCCGCCGCCCTGCGCCAGTCCCCGGACCGCACGAACAGCGCCGTGCGCCTGCTCGCCTGGTCCTCCGTGGGCCAGGCCGGCTACCTCCTGGTCCCGATCGCCGCCGCCGCGTACTCCGACCGCGACGAGATCGGCTCGACCGTCTCGTACGCCCTCATGTACGCCGTCGTGAACCTCGGCGCCTTCGCCGTGGCCGCGCTCGTCGCCCGGACGAAGCCGCTCCACCGGATCAGCGACTACCGCGGCCTGTACGCCGAGCGCCCCCTCGCCGCCCTGTCGATGGCCTTCTTCCTGCTCTGCCTGGCCGGCCTGCCGCCGGGCATCATCGGGCTCTTCGCCAAGGTCGTCGTCTTCCAGGCCGCGGTCGACGCGGGCCTGGGCTGGCTGGCCGTGATCATGGCGGTCAACGTCGTCGTCGCCCTCTACTACTACCTGCGGTGGACCGCGACCCTCTTCCGCGCGCCCGAGGGCGCCGGGGTCGCCGAGGGTGTCCAGCCGGCCGCCTCGACCCGTACAAAGGCCCCCTGGCCGGTCACCGCGGCCATCGCCGTCACCGCCGTCACCGCCCTCGTCCTCTCGGGCGCCCCGCAGATCGTGCTGCGCTTCGCGTCGAGCAGCCTCTTCCCGCAGTAGCCCCCCCCACGGCCCCCACACGGCCGTCACCCGTACGGAGCAACACGCGCGGCCGCCGCCCCACCGCCCCCACCCCGGGGGCACCGGGGCGGCGGCCGCCGCGGCACGCCCCGGGAACCAGCCGCGCCCACCTCGCGTTGACCAGGAAGGGAGGGTCCACTGGACCGTAGACCCTCAGTCCAGGACGGGGGCTCCCTGCCGCACCACTAGGAGGGCGTACCGTGCACCGCCGGCACAACGGGCTGAAGACCGCCGTACTCCTCGGCGGGCTGTCCGCACTCATCATCGTCATCGGCAGTTTCTTCGGGCGGGGCGGCCTCATCATCGCCGTCCTCGTCGCCCTCGGGACGAACGCGTACGCGTACTGGAACAGCGACAAGCTCGCCCTGCGCGCGATGCGGGCCCGCCCCGTCAGCGAGTTCGAGGCCCCCGAGCTGTACCGCATGGTGCGCGAACTCTCCACGTCCGCGCGCCAGCCGATGCCCCGCCTCTACATCTCGCCCACCGAAGCCCCCAACGCCTTCGCCACCGGCCGGAACCCGCGCAACGCCGCGGTCTGCTGCACCGAGGGCATCCTGCGGATCCTCGACGAGCGAGAGCTGCGCGGAGTCATCGGCCACGAGCTCAGCCACGTCTACAACCGCGACATCCTGATCGCGTCGGTCGCCGGAGCGCTCGCCTCCGTGATCATGTTCCTGGTGAATTTCGCCTGGCTGATACCCGTGGGCCGCTCCAACGACGACGAGGGGCCCGGCCTCATCGGCATGCTGCTCGTCATGATCCTCGGCCCGCTGGCCGCCTCCGTGATCCAGCTGGCCATCAGCCGCTCGCGCGAGTACGAGGCCGACGCCTCGGGCGCCCAGCTGACGGGCGATCCGCTGGCCCTGGCCAGTGCGCTGCGCAAGCTCGACGCCGGCACCAAGCAGCTTCCGCTGCCTCCCGAGCCCCGGCTGGAGACGGCGAGCCACATGATGATCGCCAATCCCTTCCGCCCGGGTCAGGGATTGACCAAGATGTTCTCGACACACCCTCCGATGGCCGAGCGCATCGCCCGGCTCGAACAGATGGCAGGCCGTTCGCAGTGAAGACAATCCTGAACATCATCTGGCTCGTCCTCAGCGGCGTCTGGCTGTTCCTCGGTTACTGCCTCGCCGGCGTGATCCTCTGCATCACCATCATCGGCATCCCCTTCGGCATCGCCGCCTTCCGCATCGCCGTGTACGCCCTCTGGCCCTTCGGCTACACCACGGTCGAGCGCCGCGACGCGGGCGCCGCGTCCTGCATCGGAAACGTCCTGTGGCTGGTCCTGGCCGGCTGGTGGCTGGCCATCGGCCACATCGTCACCGGCCTCGCCCTGTGCGTCACGATCATCGGCATCCCGTTCGGCATCGCCAACTTCAAGATGGTCCCGCTCTCCCTGCTCCCGCTGGGTCGCGAAATCGTCCCGACGGACGCGCCGTTCGCCTCCCGGTGACCCCGGAATTCGGATTCGCCCTGTGGGGCGAGGACGAAGACCACGAGGACGAGCAGCTGTGGGCGCTGTGCGAGGCCGCGGAGAACCTCTTCGCCGACCCGCCGGCGCCCGTCCGCAGGCGCTACGAGCTGCTCGGCTGCGCCTTCGAGGGGGACGTGCCGTCCGCCCTCGGATTCCTGGCGCTCACGCTGCTCGACAAGAACGGCGAGGCCCGGGGGGAGTGGCACCTGGAGGACGCCCGAATCCTCGCCACCCGCGTGTGCGCCCGGGACCTGTCGAGGCTGGACGTGACCGTCGAGGCCGTGCGGAGCGACCAGCAGCCGGACTACCCCGAACGAGTCCCCCTGTCCGTGGGCTTCGGCCTGGTGGACGCCCAGGGCGGGCTCTTGGGCCATTGCAGGGACCTCGCCGAGGTTCTGCCCGCGGAAGATCCGCCACCCCACTCCGTACGCCTGCTCGGGTGCGCGGTGCAGGGCCCGCTGCTGGACGTGCTGGAGCGCCGGAAGAAGCGGCGCCTCGGCTACCGGCACCTCGACGCGCTGGACGCGTCCGGGGAGATCCTCGCCCGCGCCGGGCACCCCGACATCGTCGACTGGCAGCCCTCCGCCCGCGGTCCGGGCCTCTACGACCTGACCGTCCACACGGCCCCCCAGCCGTCCGTCGCCACCGGGATCTGGCCGCTGTGGTGGCACGGCATACCTGTCACCCCCAACCTGTGGGCACCGTTCGACCGCACCGGCCGGGACCACTGGCTGGGGCCCGCCCTCGACCACCAGAAGTGGGGCGTGGACCGGGCGGCCGGGCACACCTACCGCCTCGACGGACGGCACGTCACCGATGAAGAGGGCTTCCTCTGCGCCCTGGGCGAGGCGATCAACGGCCCCGGCGGATACTTCGGGCGCTCCCTGGACGGCGTCGCGGACGCCCTCTGCGGAAACTTCGGCGCGACGAAGCCCTTCACGCTCATCTGGCACGACCACGAAGTGGCCCGCCGCTGCCTCGGCGTACAACCCCTCATGTGGCGCCCCGCCACCTTCGAGGAACTCCTCGGCTTCCTCCGGGAAGAGGGGGTCGACGTCGTCCTGGCCTGAGAGTTGTCCACAGGGTCGGGCGGCTGTCGGTGGTGTGCGTCACCATGAACGCATGAACGAGACCGAGCAGTTGCTGGAGCAAGTCGCAAGCCGTGTGCGCGACTCCGCGCAGGGGTGTGGAGCGCCCCTGCCGAAGCCGCTCGCCGCCGGAGAGATCGCCCGGGCCGAAGACATACTCGGCGTCGCCCTGCCGCCCCTGTTCGCCGAGCTCCATGCCCGGGTGGGCGACGGCGGATTCGGCCCCGGGCGCGGCCTCCTGCCGCTGCGTCAGGCCCTGGAGACATATGCGGCCCGCCGCGCATCGGGATGGCGTTGGCCCGAGGGCGTGCTGCCGATGGCCGACTTCGGCTGCGACACGTACGCCTGCGTCGACTGCCGTTCGGAAACCGCCCAAGTGCTCCTGTTCGACCCGAATCTCGGGGAACCGGACCTCGCCTGGAGCATCGACACCCCGAGCCTGGCCGGCTGGCTCCGCGGCTGGCTCGACGGCACCGCCTGGTTCTGCGACGAGTCCGGCCCGGGGGAGGAGTTCGACTTGGAGCCCGCCCCCTGGCCCGAGTTCAGATCCCGGATCTGAACCGCCGGCGCACCCCGTAGGCCAGCGCTCCGACGGCCAGAACCGCCGCCCCCGAAACCGCCGCCGCGAGGGGCAGCGCGCAGGCCAGCACCACACAGCCGGACAGCCCGACGACTGCCACGGCCCGACCCTTGACACCTGAATCGAGAGTCCAGGCAGAAGCGTTCGCGATCGCGTAATAGGCCAGCACTCCGAAGGAGGAGAAACCGATCGCCCCCCGCAGATCGGCGGTGGCCGCGAGCACCGCCACGACCGCACCCACCGCCAGCTCCGCATGGTGCGGTACCTGGTGCCGGGGATGTACGGCGGCCAGCGCGCGCGGGAGATGGCCGTCCCGGGCCATCGCCAGCGTGGTCCGCGAAACCCCGAGCACCAGCGCCAGCAGAGAGCCCAGCGCCGCCAGAGCCGCACCCACCCGGACGACCGGGACCAGCACGGGCACGCCGGCCGCCCGGACCGCATCGGCGAGCGGGGCCGCCGAGCTCGCCAGCCGGTCGGCACCGAGCACCGACAGCGCGGCCACCGCCACGGCCGCGTACACCAGCAGCGCGATCCCCAGCGCGAGCGGCACCGCCCGCGGGATCGTCCGCTCCGGGTCGCGCACCTCCTCGCCCAGGGTGGTGATCCGCGCGTAGCCCGCGAAGGCGAAGAACAGCAGCCCGGCGCCCTGCAACAGCCCCACCGCGCCCCAGTCCGCGCCGCCCAGCCGCCCAGCCTCGGCGGCGTCCGAGGTCAGGCACGCCACCACCACGGCGGCCAACACCGCCAGTACCGCCGCCACGATCAGCCGGGCCAGGCGGGCGGACTTCTGCACTCCGCCGTAGCTCGCGGCGGTCAGCGCCACGACCGCCGCGACGGCCACGGCGTGCTGCCGCCCCGGCCAGACGTACGCGCCGACCGTCAGCGCCATCGCCGCGCACGAGGCGGTCTTGCCGATCACGAAGCCCCACCCGGCCAGGTACCCCCAGAAGGGCCCGAGGCGTTCGCGCCCGTAGACGTACGTGCCGCCGGAGGCCGGGTACCGGGCGGCGAGCCGCGCCGAGGAGTGGGCGTTGCAGTAGGCGACGACGGCCGCCACCGCGAGGGCGGCGAGGAGCGCGCCTCCCGCCGCCCGGGCCGCCGGGGCGAGGGCGGCGAAGATGCCGGCGCCGATCATCGCGCCGAGTCCGACGACGACGGCGTCGGAGACTCCCAGGGTGCGCTTCAACTCGTCTGTCACGGGCGGAGGCTAACCGGGCCAGATGACGCCTTCACGGCCGGGGAGTGGCGTCCGCTCCCGCTCCCACCCTTCGAGGGCCGTCAGACAGGCGTGGTCGAGGTGGCGCAGCCCGCTCAGATCGAGCCGCACCGGCTCGCCGGGCGGCAGCGCGTCCAGCGCGTCGAGCAGCTTCGGCAGCCGCAGGAAACTGGCGTTCCCCACCACCCGGACGCACAACCCGGTCTCTTCCCGCACCTGCTCGACGTGCACGTGGGAGGTCTCCCAGGCCGCCTTGGCGATGGCGAGCCCCAGCCCCACCAGCACCCCCTCGAAGAGGTTGGTGACCACGATCGCGGTGGCCGTGACCACCAGCACCACCGCCTCACCCCGGTGTGTCCGCCACAACGCGTACACCGCCCGGGCGGGCAGCAGCTTCCAGCCCGCGTGCAGCAACACCCCGGCCAGTGCGGCGAGCGGCACCACCTCCAGCACCTGGGGAAAGGCGACGGCGAAGAGCAGCAACCAGCCCCCGTGCAGCACCCTGGCCGCCCGGGTGCGGGCCCCGGCCTCCACGTTCGCCGCACTGCGCACGATCACCGCGGTCATCGGCAGGGACCCGAGCAGCCCGCACACGGCGTTCCCGAAGCCCTGGGCGACCAGTTCCCGGTCGTAGTCCGTCTTGGGCCCGCCGTGCATCCGGTCGACGGCGGCCGCGCTGAACAGGGTTTCGGCGGAGGCGATCAGCGCGAGCGCGACCACCGTCCCCAGCGCCCCGGCCGAGGCCAGCACCCCGAAGTCGCCCGGCCCCGGCAGGGCCACCGCGTCCAGCACCCCCGTGACCCGTACGCGTTCCACGGGCAGCCGCAGGAGCGCTGCCGCGGCGGTGGCGGCCGCCACCCCGACGAGCGCTCCCGGCACGAGCCGCCACCGGGCGGGCATCCGCCGCCAGGCGGCCATCACGGCGATGGTCCCCGCCCCGAGCGCCACTGCCGCCCAGTCGGCCCGGGCGCCGAGCTCGTGCACCCCGGCCAGCTTCGCCAGGGTGTGCCCGGGAGCCTCCACCCCGCCCAGCGCGTACAACTGCCCCGAGATCAGCACGAGCCCGATCCCGGCCAGCATCCCGTGTACGACGGCGACCGAGATCGCCCGGAACCACCGTCCGAGCCGCAGCGCCCCCATGCCCAGCTGCACGACCCCGGCGGCCAGCACCAACACCCCGAGCGCGGGCAGGCCGTAGGACCGCACCGCCTCGAAGACGAGCACGGTGAGCCCCGCCGCGGGCCCGCTCACCTGGAGGGAGCTCCCGCGGAACCACCCGGTGACCAGCCCGCCGACCACCCCGGTGACGATCCCCAGCTCGGCCGGCACCCCCGATGCGACGGCCACCCCCACGCACAGGGGGAGGGCGACCAGTGCGACGACCACGGACGCCCCGAAGTCCTCGCGAAACGTGCCGGCCCCAGGCATGTGAGAACCCCCTGCCACGCGGTGATGGATGTCACCCAGCGTGGTGGGCGCACTCACCTCCGCCCAAGTGGCCACGGAAGCCCTCGGTGGCGCGTGCGCCGCACACGCCCCGCACACACTCCCGAGGGCCCCCGCAACGCCGCGGCCCGGCGGTCCGTGAGGACCACCGGGCCGCGTGGAGGCAGGCCGCCGATACGGGTCAGCGGTAGTTCACGAACTGGATCGCGAAGTCCAGGTCCTTGCCCTTGAGGAGCGCCTGGACGGCCTGCAGGTCGTCACGGCTCTTGGAGCTGACGCGCAGCTCGTCGCCCTGCACCTGGGCCTTGACGCCCTTGGGGCCCTCGTCCCGGATGATCTTCGCGACCTTCTTGGCGTTCTCCTGGGAGATGCCCTCCTCGATCGAGGCGAAGATCTTGTACTCCTTGCCCGACAGCTGGGGCTCGCCGGCGTCCAGCGCCTTCAGCGAGATGCCGCGCTTGACCAGCTTGGTCTCGAAGACGTCCAGGACGGCCTTCACGCGCTCCTCGGAGTTCGCCTCCATCAGGATCTTCTCGCCGGACCAGGCGATCGTGGCGCCGGTGCCCTTGAAGTCGTAGCGCTGGGAGAGTTCCTTGGCGGCCTGGTTGAGGGCGTTGTCGACCTCCTGCCGCTCGACCTTCGAGACGATGTCGAAACTGGAGTCGGCCATGTGCTGTGGCTCCTTGAAGTCGGTTGTGGCGGCCCCGGAGGGCGCGGCCGGACGTCCCCGGCCCGCTCCGCAAAGCCTAGCCACCGCACTCACCCCAGGTGCTGATCAATCCGGTGGCGAAGCACCCCCGGTCATCAGGTATCGTTTACGTCGTTGCCAGGGAGCGCCGCCGGAAGGCGGAAAAAATGGCAGCAAATCTTGGCGGTGTGCCCGAGTGGCCAAAGGGAGCAGACTGTAAATCTGCCGGCTCAGCCTACCCAGGTTCGAACCCTGGCGCCGCCACGCGAGAGAGACCCCCGTTACTCGTAACGGGGGTCTTCTTCGCATTTCGTCCGGACCGCCCGTCACCGACCGCATCGTCGCGCCGGCGCCGTCGTTCACCAAGGGTGAAATGGACATCTGACACACGGGGGAAGATCGGCGGCGGGGTCCTCATCGCCCTGCTGGGAGCCGGCCTCCCGACACTGGTGGGGGCGGCGCTCGACACCCACGTGGGAAAGCCGTACCAGGAGACCAGGCTCTACTTCGGCACCGCGCGCCCCGACGGACAGGGCCCGGTCGGGGAGCGGGAGTTCATGCGGTTCCTGGACCGGGAGATCACCCCAGCCTTCCCCGAGGGGCTGACCGTCCACGACGGGTACGGCCAATGGCGGGGCAGCGACGGCAAGGCCGTCCGCGAGACCTCCTACGAGGTGGTGCTGCTGTACCCCGAGAAGGAGGCCAAGGAGCGGAACGCGCGCGTCGAGCGGATCCGGAAGGCCTACGAGGACCAGTTCCGGCAGGACTCGGTCGGGCGGTCGGACGACAAGGTGAACGCCGAGTTCTGAGCCGCCGGACGGGACGGGTGGCGGGTGCTCAGTTGCCCGCCACGTCCTTGACGGCCACCGCCACCGGCGTCGAGCCGGAGGTCAGCTCCAGCGTCAGGCCCGCGGTCGCCGGAGTCTCGATCAGCTCGGCCAGCACCGCCGCCACATCGTCCCGGGGGACCGTCCCAGGGCCCGTCTGCGCCTCCAGACGGACCAGGCCCGTACCGGCGTCGTCGACGAGCGAGCCGGGGCGCAGCACCGTCCATTCCAGGCCCAGGCGGGTACGGACGTGGTCGTCGGCCTCGCCCTTGGCCCGCAGGTAGGCGTCGAAGACGTCGTCACCCTCGTGCCACGCGTCGGCGCCCATCGAAGAGACGATCAGGAAGCGGCGCACGCCCGCCCGTTCGGCCGCGTCGGCGAAGAGCACCGCCGCGGCCCGGTCCACGGTGTCCTTGCGCTCGATGCCGCTGCCGGGACCGGCGCCGGCCGCGAACACCGCCGCGTCCGCGCCGTGCAGGATCCCGGCCACGTGCTCGACCGACGCCGACTCCAGATCGCACAGCACCGGTTCGGCGCCCGCCTCCCTGAGGTCGTTGCCCTGCGCCGGGTCGCGGATGATCCCCGCCACCTCGTACCCGCCCGCGGCGAGCAGGCGCTCCAGCCGCAGCGCGATCTGACCGTGTCCACCCGCGATGACGATGCGCATGTCCCGACCGTACGACGAGCCGGGCGCCCCCGCCCGCGACGGCGCGGGAAAGCTCAGGGTCCGGGCTCCGTACGGCCCTGTCGGGGCAGGTCCAGGGCGACCGCGACGGCGGAGTCGCAGTACTCCCGTACGGCACTCGTACGGGCTACGACGCGCCCGCGGTGGATCACGATGCGGCTGTACGCGAGGGACAGGACGCCCGCGATCCGGTCCCCGCGCACGGCGAGCAGTTCCGCCGGGAACCCTGCCTCCACCCGCACCTCCGGCAGGCCCATCGCCTCGCGGGCGCAGGCGCTGACCGAGTCGTAGGCCTCCGCGGCCCGCAGGCCGCCCTGGGAGGCCAGCAGGTACGCGGCCTCCAGCGGGTCGCCCCGGCCGACGGGGTTCCCGGCGTCCCGCAGCGCCCCGCTGCCGGCCGAGACCCGCACCCCGGCGGCCCGCAGCAGCCGCACGGGCGCGGTGCGCAGCCCGCGGCGTTCCAGGGCCGCGCAGTCGCCCTGGGGGAGGCAGGTCACCCGTACGCCGGCCGCGGCCAGCTGATCGGCGGCGCGGGTCGCCGCGTCGAGCGGGAGTCGGGACAGGCCGCCGCAGGGGCCGATCGTCACCCCGGGGCGCAGTCCGCCGGCCATGGCCGCGAGCCGGGAGAGGCGGGCCGGGTCGTCACCGTCCGTGTGCAGGTCCACGGGGCAGCCGTGCTCGCCGGCGAGATCGAGGACGGCTTCGAGGAAGCCGGTCGGGTCGGGGTCCAGGTCGGGGCAGCCGCCGATCACCGAGGCGCCCATCTTGACCGCGTCCCGCAGCATGGCGAGCCCGTCCGCGCCGGCCACCCCGGTCAGCAGCCGGGGTACGGCCACGGCGGTCAGGTCGGCGAGGCCGCGCAGGGAGCGGCGGGCCTGGAGCACGGCCTCCAGCGGGCCGAGGCCGTGGACGTCGCCGATCCGCACGTGCGAGCGCACCGCGGTGGCGCCGTGGCCGAGCTGGAGCAGGGCGGCCTCGGTGGCCCGCCGCTGGACCTCGTCGGGCGTGTAGGACACGGGTCCCTCGCCGTCCGCGGTCAGGGCGGTGTCCCCGTGGGCGTGTGGTTCGGCGGGGGCGGGGAGCAGCAGATAGCCGCTGAGGTCCACCCGGGACAGGGCGGGGGAAGGCAGGCTGCCCGCCGTGCCGACGGCCTGGATGCGGCCGCCGCCGAGGCGGACGTCGACGGTCCGGCCATCGGTGAGGCGGGCCCCCGCGAGCAGCAGGGTGGTGGCTTCGGCGGCGGCCGCGTTACCGAGACCGCCGCTCTCCCCGCGGCCGTTGCGCGGGGAGTGGGACGGCTGCTGCGGCGGGCTGTCGGACATCGCGCTCCTGCGGTGGCTCGGGCGGTTCCTGGGCCTTCGGCCGGGGCCTGAGGCCTGAGGCCTGTGGCCGGCGGCTCGGGGACCGGGCTCGGACTCGGGGACCGGGCTCGAGATCCGTGGCCCAAGATCACGCAGCGTGCTCAGAGCCTAGGGTGCGGGGCACCTCGCTTCAGGGAAGAGCGCAATAGTCGTACCGGTGTGGTGCGGGGGTGGCCCGGTGCGTGGGGGAGCGGCCGGTGCGGGGGCGGTCGACCGGGCGCTGTGGTGGGTCGGGGTGACCTCGGACACATTCGGGGCGGAAATGGGGGGTGGGGTGGCCCCGGGGGCGATCGAGAAAGGTGGCCGGACCCCCTCGGAGCCCTGTTCCCGCAAAGGATTTGGGCGATGGGCGGGCAACCGTGTAATGTCTTCATCGCTCGCCCCAATAGCTCAGTCGGTAGAGCGTCTCCATGGTAAGGAGAAGGTCTGCGGTTCGATTCCGCATTGGGGCTCTGGTGAGAGAGGTTCCCCACCCTCGGGTGGGGAGCTGATCACATCAAAGCGGCGTAGCTCAGTCGGTAGAGCAAGCGGCTCATAATCGCTGTGTCACCGGTTCAAGTCCGGTCGCCGCTACACCCAGTAGCCGATTGCGGGGTCGGTCTCCCGATCGGCTACTCTTTTATGCGTTCATCCGTCCCAATCCGTCAAGGAGCACTCACGTGGCTGCCACCGACGTCCGCCCGAAGATCACGCTGGCCTGCGTGGAGTGCAAGGAGCGGAACTACATCACCAAGAAGAACCGGCGTAACAACCCGGACCGCATGGAGATGAAGAAGCACTGCCCGCGCTGCAACTCGCACACCGCGCACCGCGAGACCCGCTGACCCCAGAGGCGTCTCGAAATACAGGCAACGTCATGAGGTCGTCCCCTTAACCGGGGGCGGCCTCGTGTCGTTTCCGAGCGTCCGGCTCGGTTGTCCGCGGTCTGCCGTTCGCGGTCTCGGTCGTCGGCCGGTTCGGCCGCTCGCCGGCCGTACGCCGTCTTGTCCTTGTGATGCACCTGTTCTTTGTGGAGGTAGTGAGTCATGGCTCTCGACCAGTCCTTCGTGGGGCGGCGCTACCCGCCCACCGATCCGTATGAGGTCGGCCGGGAGAAGATCCGCGAGTTCGCGGTCGCGGTGGGTGACGCCAATCCCGTCTACACGGACCCCGAAGCCGCCAAGGCGTACGGCTACTCCGATGTGATCGCTCCGCCGACCTTTGTGTTCGCCATCACGTTCGCCGCGGCGAGCCAGGTGATCGAGGACCCGCAGCTGGGGCTGGACTACAGCCGCGTCGTGCACGGCGACCAGAAGTTCGCCTACTCCCGCCCGGTGCGCGCCGGCGACCGCCTCTCGGTGACCTCCACCATCGAGGCCGTGAAGTCGATGGCGGGCAACGACATCATCGACATCCGTGGCGAGGTCCACGACGAGACCGGTGAGCACGTGGTGACGGCATGGACCAAGCTCGTCTCCCGCGCCCCCGAGGAGGCCTGACATGGCAGCGCAGATCCAGTACGACGACGTCGAGGTCGGCACCGAACTGCCGGCGGCCTCCTTCCCCGTGACGCGCGCCACGCTGGTGCGGTACGCGGGAGCCTCCGGTGACTTCAACCCGATCCACTGGAACGAGAAGTTCGCCAAGGAGGTCGGACTGCCGGACGTGATCGCGCACGGCATGTTCACCATGGCCGAGGCGATCCGCGTGGTCACCGACTGGGTCGGCGACCCGGGCGCGGTCGTCGAGTACGGCGTGCGCTTCACGAAGCCGGTCGTCGTCCCGAACGACGACCAGGGCGGGCTGATCGAGGTCACGGCCAAGGTCGCGGCGAAGCTCGACGACAACCGGGTCCGCGTGGACCTGACGGCGACGAGCGCGGGCCAGAAGGTCCTGGGCATGTCGCGCGCGGTGGTCGCGCTGGGCTGAGGGCGGGGGCACCGCACGGGCTTCACGCGCGTGCGGTGCCTGCCATCACTGCCTTCACGGTGGCCTTGAGTCACCCACGCTGTCTGCCGCTCGCTCCCATTGACTTAGTTAGTGATTGAGCACTAACTTTGACTCATGGCAAGGATGAGCGCAGAAGAGCGGCGTGAGAGCGTCATTCGTGCGGCGATGCACGAGTTCGCGCGCGGGGGGTACTACGGGACCTCCACCGAGGCGATCGCCAAGCGGGTGGGGGTTTCGCAGCCGTATCTCTTCCGGCTCTTCCCGAACAAGCTCGCGATCTTCCTCGCCGCCTCCGAGCGTTGCCTGCGCGACACCCGTGAGGTCTTCGCCGCCGCTTCCGAGGGGTTGCGGGGGGAGGAGGCCAAGCAGGCCATGGCCAATGCGTACACCCGGCTCATCGCCGAGGATCCGGACAAGCTCCAGATGCAGCTCCAGATGTACGTCACCGTCGCCGCCGCCGAGGCGGCCGGTGACCACGAGCTCGGCGAGCTCGTGCGCAGGGGATGGATGGAGCTCTGGGACACGGTCCACGTGCCCTTCGGCTGGGACGCGAAGGAGGCCACGACCTTCATGGCGCACGGGATGTTGATCAACACGCTGGCCGCCATGGGCTTCCCGCCCGAGCACCGGGTGTGGGAGGGGTTGTACCCCGAGGCCCGGGAGAAAGGTCGCCTGGAGGCGTAGCGCCGGGGCTGCGGCCCCGGGGCGTGGCTCGGTTGCGGCCGCAGAAGTTAGTCATTGATAACTAACAAGTAGGGGGAAGCGTGAACGCGCAAGACAGCAAACTCCGGGGGCCCGCCGTCTGGGCACTCGTCATCACCGGGGTGGCCGGCTTCATGGCCGCCCTCGACAACCTCGTCGTCACCACCGCCCTCCCCGCGATCCGCGCCGACCTCGGCGGCAAGCTGGAGGACCTGGAGTGGACGGTGAACGCCTACACGCTCACCTTCGCCGTCCTGCTGCTGTTCGGCTCCGCCCTCGGGGACCGGTTCGGGCGGCGGAAGCTGTTCATCGCGGGGCTCACGGTGTTCACCGGCGCCTCCGCGGCGGCCGCGCTCTCGTCCGGGATCGACGCCCTCATCGCCGCCCGTGCCGTGCAGGGTGTCGGCGCCGCGATCATGATGCCGCTCACCCTGACCCTGCTCACCGCCGCCGTACCGGCGGCCCGGCGCGGGATGGCCCTCGGGATCTACGGCGCCGTCACCGGCCTCGCCGTCGCCAGCGGGCCCCTCATCGGCGGCAGCCTCACCGAGCACATCTCCTGGCAGTGGATCTTCTGGCTCAATGTGCCGATCGGGCTCGCGCTGATACCGCTCGCCCGACTCCGGCTCGCCGAGTCGACCGCCCCCGGCTCCCGTCTCGACGTTCCCGGCACCCTGCTCGTCAGCGGTGGGCTCTTCGGCATCGTCTACGGCCTGGTCAACGCCAACTCCAAGGGGTGGACCAGCGCACCCGTGCTCGTGGGCCTGATCGCCGGCACCGTGCTGGTGTGCGGGTTCGTTCTTCACGGCTTCAAGAGCCCGAACGCCATGCTTCCCATGAGGCTCTTCCGCAGTCGTGGCTTCCTCGGGATCAATGTGGCGAGCCTGCTCATGTTCCTGGGCATGTTCGGCTCGATCTTCCTGCTCAGCCAGTTCCTCCAAGGCGTCGCGGGCTACTCGCCGACCGAGGCCGGGCTGCGGATGCTCCCCTGGACCGGTATGCCGATGATCGTCGCCCCCGTCGCCGGCATCCTCTCCGACCGCATCGGCGGCCGCCCCGTCGTCGCCGCCGGGCTCGCGCTGCAGGCCCTCGGCCTCGGCTGGTTCGCCGCGATCCTGAGCGCCGACGTCTCCTACGCCGCCCAGCTGCCCGCGCTGATCCTCAGCGGGATCGGGATGGCCCTCTACTTCGCCCCCGCCGCCAACGTCCTGATGTCCACCGTGGCCCCCGCCGACCAGGGCAAGGCCTCCGGCACCAACAACGCCCTGCGCGAGGTCGGCGGAGCCCTCGGCGTGGCCGTCCTGGCCTCGGTCTTCTCCGCCCGGGGCGGATACGAATCCCCGCAGGCCTTCACCGACGGCACCGTCCCGGCCCTGTGGATCGGCGCGGCCGCCGTGGCCCTGGCCGCCGGCCTCGCCCTGCTCCTGCCGCGCGGGAACAGGGCCGAGAAGGGGGTCGTGACCGGCTCCCTGCCCGCCGCCGGGGTCCCGGATCCGGAGGGGATCGCCGTCGGAAGCTGAGCTTTCGCACCGGCCCCTGCTGTTCGCGCAGTCGTACGACACGGAGGAGTTCGCCATGCCCGACATCCCCTGGTCCACGCCCACCCAGGCCGCCCCCGACGCCGAGGTCTACGTCATGGCCTCCCGCTTCGAGACCGCGACCCTCGCCGGAGCGTTCAAGTTCTTCCTCAAGGCGCCCGGCATCATCGGACAGATCCGCAAGGCCCCCGGAGCCCACGGCACCGCCCTCCGGGCCCGGGTCTTGCGCCGCACCTTCCTGACCCTCTCCGCCTGGGAGGACCGGGACGCGCTCTACCGATTCGCCGGCAGCGAGCCCCACCGGTCCAGTTCCCGCGCCGCCGGCGCGTACATGAAGGAATCGGCCTTCACCTTCTGGACCGTACGGGCCTGCGAGCTGCCCATCGGCTGGGAGGAGGCGGAACGCCGCCTCGCCGAGGAGAAGTCGCGCCACTGAGCCGCGGTCCGTGGCCCCGCAGGGATGCGAGGGACACGGACCGTACTCTTGTCCACGTGCAGGAACTCCACGACGCCCCCCTCGCCCCGCTGACCACCTTCCGCCTCGGTGGCCCCGCCAGTCGCCTGGTGACCGCGACCACCGACGCCGAGGTGGTCGCCGCCGTCCGTGCCGCGGACGAGAGCGGCACCCCGCTCCTGGTCATCGGAGGCGGCAGCAACCTGGTCATCGGCGACCGGGGCTTCGAGGGCACCGCCCTGCGCATCGCGACCACCGGCTTCACCCTCGACGGCACCACCCTGGAGCTCGCCGCCGGCGAGAACTGGAGCGACGCCGTCGCCCGCACCGTCGAGGCGGGCCTGGCCGGTATCGAATGCCTCGCCGGAATCCCCGGATCCGCCGGTGCGACCCCGATCCAGAACGTCGGGGCGTACGGCCAAGAGGTCTGCGACACCATCACCGAGGTCGTCGCCTACGACCGCACACGAGGCGAGACGGTCACGCTGAGCGCCGCCGAGTGCGCCTTCCGGTACCGCAACAGCACCTTCAAGGACCAGCCCGAGCGGTACGTCGTCCTGCGCGTCCGCTTTGCCCTGGAGGACGCCGGCGGGCTCTCCGCGCCGATCAAGTACCCCGAGACCGCCCGCGCCCTCGGCGTCGAGGCCGGGGACCGCGTCCCGGCCGCCACCGCCCGCGAGACCGTGCTGCGCCTGCGCGCCGGCAAGGGCATGGTCCTCGACCCCGCCGACCACGACACCTGGTCGGCCGGCTCGTTCTTCCACAACCCGATCCTGACCGACGAGGCCTACGCGGCCTTCCTCGCCCGCGTACAGGACCGCCTCGGCGCCGACACCACCCCGCCCGCCTACCCCGCCGGTGAGGGCCGTACGAAGACCAGCGCGGCCTGGCTGATCGACAAGGCCGGCTTCACCAAGGGCTACGGCACCGGCCCGGCGCGCATCTCCACCAAGCACACCCTCGCCCTGACCAACCGCGGCGAGGCCACCACCGAGGACCTCCTCTCCCTGGCCCGCGAGGTCGTCGCGGGCGTCCACGCGGCCTTCGGCGTCACCCTGGTCAACGAACCGGTGACGGTCGGCGTCAGCATCTGAGGAGTCCCGGCCGCCCATGCTCTGTCCCCTGCACGGGGCCGGTACGGACCCCACTCGTCTCGTGGGGCGCACGCTCAGCCGAGTCGTCGCGTCCTGGCACGTCATCGACGGCGAGCGCTCCGAGGCCCCGCTCGACGTCTGGCTGATCGACAGCGTCGGCGACTCCATCCGGATCACGACCGGCTCCGACCAGTGCCTGATCGTGGAGTCCGCGTCGCCGCACGAGCCCTACGACATGGGGGAGTGGGGCCGCATCGAGGTCGGCGAGGACCTCGGGTACCACCCCTTCCTGCGCCACCTCGGCGAGACCGTCGCCTCGGTCGCCGAGTTCGCGCTGCCCGAACAGGGGCGCACGCACCTGGAGATCGGCTTCCCCGACGG
Source organism: Streptomyces sp. NPDC001717 (assembly GCF_042892775.1). Classification (NCBI taxonomy): domain Bacteria; kingdom Bacillati; phylum Actinomycetota; class Actinomycetes; order Kitasatosporales; family Streptomycetaceae; genus Streptomyces; species Streptomyces sp. NPDC001717. Next base: position 288,114 of record NZ_JBIAUK010000001.1, read on the forward strand.
GGGCCGGGTGCGCGCCGACTGCCACGAGGGGGACCTGCGGCTCACCCGGTGACCCTCCTGGTCAGGACGCCAGCCAGTGGTCGATCCCGGCCAGCAGCTTGGCCTGTACGTCCTCCGGCGCGGCCGAAGCGCGCACCGACTGGCGGGCCAGCTCGGCGAGCTCCCCGTCCGTGAAGCCGTGGTGCCGGCGGGCGATCTCGTACTGGGCCGCGAGCCGGGACCCGAACAGGAGCGGGTCGTCGGCGCCCAGGGCCATGGGCACGCCCGCCTCGAACAGGGTGCGCAGGGGCACGTCCTCGGGCCGCTCGTACACCCCGAGCGCCACGTTGGAGGCCGGGCAGACCTCGCAGGTGATCTGCCGCTCCGCGAGCCGCTTGAGGAGCCGGGGGTCCTCGGCGGCCCGTACGCCGTGCCCGATGCGGGCGGCGTGCAGATCGTCGATGCAGTCCCGGACCGAGGACGGGCCGGTGAGCTCACCGCCGTGCGGGGCGGCGAGGAGGCCGCCCTCGCGGGCGATCGCGAAGGCGCGGTCGAAATCGCGTGCCATGCCGCGGCGTTCGTCGTTGGAGAGCCCGAAACCGACGACGCCGCGGTCGGCGTAGCGGACGGCCAGGCGGGCGAGGGTGCGGGCGTCGAGGGGGTGCTTCATGCGGTTGGCGGCGATCAGGACCCGCATGCCGAGGCCGGTTTCCCGGGACGCCGAGTCGACGGCGTCGAGGATCAGCTCGACGGCCGGGATCATCCCGCCGAGGAGGGGGGCGTACGAGGTGGGATCCACCTGGATCTCCAGCCATCCGCTGCCGTCCCGTACGTCCTCCTCCGCGGCCTCGCGCACGAGGCGGTGGATGTCCTCGGGCTCGCGGAGGCAGGAGCGGGCGGCGTCGTAGAGCCGCTGGAAGCGGAACCAGCCGCGCTCGTCGGTGGCGCGCAGCTTCGGCGGCTCGCCGGCGGTGAGGGCCTCGGGCAGGCGGACGCCGTACTTGTCGGCGAGCTCCAGGAGGGTCGATGGGCGCATCGAGCCGGTGAAGTGCAGGTGGAGGTGGGCCTTCGGCAGAAGCGTGAGATCGCGTACGTGCTCCATTTGGCGATCCTGCCGTACGCACGCGCCGAGCGGGAGGTGGTTTTACCTTTTGGGGGCTTGCCCGTACGCATGCGCGGGGTCTGGGGCGGAGCCCCGGGGAACGGTGGAAGGGCGGGTGGGGGACACGCTCCGCGCAGTGGCACGCGCGGACCGCCCAGGGTGGACGCGCACCATCAGCCGGGGCCGCAAACGCCTGAGCGGCGGCTCCCCACCGGGGGAGACGCCGCTCAGGGACGGGTTGCCGTCCGCGCTAGGACTTGGCCTCCGCCAGGAGCTTCTGGATGCGGGAGACGCCTTCCACCAGGTCCTCGTCGCCCAGGGCGTACGACAGGCGCAGGTAGCCCGGCGTGCCGAAGGCCTCGCCCGGGACGACCGCCACCTCGACCTCGTCCAGGATCAGGGCCGCGAGCTCGACCGAGGACTGCGGGCGCTTGCCGCGGATCTCCTTGCCGAGGAGCTCCTTGACCGACGGGTACGCGTAGAACGCGCCCTCGGGGGTCGGGCAGAAGACGCCGTCGATGTCGTTGAGCATCTTGACCATCGTCTGGCGGCGGCGGTCGAAGGCCTTGCGCATCTCGGCGACGGCGTCGAGGTCGCCCGATACGGCGGCCAGCGCGGCGACCTGGGCCACGTTGGAGACGTTGGACGTGGCGTGGGACTGCAGGTTCGTCGCGGCCTTGATCACGTCCTGCGGGGCGATGACCCAGCCCACGCGCCAGCCCGTCATGGCGTACGTCTTGGCGACGCCGTTGACGATGATGCACTTGTCGCGCAGCGCCGGGACCAGCACGGGCAGCGAGGTGAACTTCGCGTCGCCGTAGATCAGGTGCTCGTAGATCTCGTCGGTCAGCACCCACAGGCCGTGCTCGGCGGCCCACTCGCCGATCGCCTTCGCGTCGGCCTCGGAGTACACCGCGCCCGTCGGGTTGGACGGGGAGACGAACAGGACGACCTTCGTGCGCTCGGTGCGGGCCGCTTCGAGCTGCTCGACGGAGACGCGGTAGCCGGTGGTCTCGTCGGCGACGACCTCGACCGGGACACCGCCGGCGAGACGGATGGACTCCGGGTAGGTGGTCCAGTACGGGGCCGGGACGATGACCTCGTCACCCGGGTCGAGGATCGCCGCGAAGGCCTCGTAGATCGCCTGCTTGCCACCGTTGGTCACCAGGACCTGCGACGCGTCGACCTCGTAGCCGGAGTCGCGCAGCGTCTTGGCGGCGATGGCGGCCTTCAGCTCGGGCAGGCCGCCGGCCGGCGTGTAGCGGTGGTACTTCGGGTTGCGGCAGGCCTCGACCGCGGCCTCGACGATGTAGTCCGGGGTCGGGAAGTCGGGCTCGCCCGCACCGAAGCCGATCACCGGGCGCCCGGCGGCCTTGAGGGCCTTGGCCTTGGCGTCGACGGCGAGGGTGGCGGACTCGGAGATGGCGCCGATACGGGCGGAGACGCGGCGCTCGGAGGAAGGCGTTGCAGAGGTCATGCGGGCAATCGTCCCAGACGCCAAACGGGCGCCGCACACCGTTTCAGTCACCGGACCGGGGTGGGGTCGAAAGACCTCCCGTCCGGTGCTGTTCGACGTCAGGGCCCGGTTCACGTACACTCACCTGTCGTTGGACCTCGCCGACCGCTGCAGAGCGTGAGCACTCCGTGCACTCGCCCGGATGCGGTAGGTTGGGGGACGCAAAGGGTCGTAGCTCAATTGGTAGAGCACTGGTCTCCAAAACCAGCGGTTGGGGGTTCGAGTCCCTCCGGCCCTGCTCCACACTCCAATTCTTCGGATGTGTGTGCGCAGGTACGTACTTCGATGCAACGCCGTGCGGCGCAACCGGGCGCGGTACGGCCACGACCCGGATTCAGGTGAGAGACGTGACGGACGCCCTGGGCTCCATCGACATGCCTGACGCCGAGGACGAGACGCGCGAGAAGAAGACCCGCAAGGGCGGCAAGCGCGGCAAGAAGGGCCCCCTGGGCAGGCTCGCGCTTTTCTACCGCCAGATCATCGCGGAACTCCGCAAGGTTGTTTGGCCGACCCGCAACCAGCTCACGACGTACACCACCGTGGTGATTGTCTTCGTGGTCATCATGATCGGTCTGGTGACCGTGATTGACTATGGGTTCCAGGAAGCCATCAAGTTCGTCTTCGGCTGATCCCCGCGGAGGGCGGCGCCTTGATGGGTGCCGCCCGTTTTCGCATGTTCCACCACCTTTTGTATCCAGGAAGAAGCAGCCACCGTGTCTGACCCGAACCTGAACGCGAGCCACGACTCCGTCGAGTCCGTCGAGGACGCGCTCGACATCGTCGAGGCGGCGGACGCTGTGGACCCCGACGAGGCCGAGCTCGCCGACGCCGAGGCGGGTGTCGCCGCCGAAGAGGCCGCGCTGCACGTCGAGGACGAGGGTGACGTCGACGCCGAGGTCGAGGACGACGCCGAGGTCGAGCCGGCTGCCGACGAGGCGGACGAGGACGACGAGGCCGAGGAAGAGGCCGACGTCGAGGTCGAGGCCGTCGAGGTCGAGCCCGCCGAGCCCGTCGACCCGATCCAGGCCCTGCGCGACGAGCTGCGCCTGCTCCCCGGCGAGTGGTACGTCATCCACACCTACGCGGGCTACGAGAAGCGCGTGAAGGCGAACCTGGAGCAGCGTGCCGTCTCGCTGAACGTCGAGGAGTTCATCTACCAGGCCGAGGTGCCCGAGGAAGAGATCGTCCAGATCAAGAACGGCGAGCGCAAGAACGTCCGGCAGAACAAGCTGCCCGGTTACGTTCTCGTCCGCATGGATCTGACGAACGAGTCCTGGGGCGTCGTGCGCAACACGCCCGGTGTCACCGGCTTCGTCGGCAACGCGTACGACCCGTACCCGCTGACCCTGGACGAGATCGTCAAGATGCTCGCGCCGGAGGCCAAGGAGAAGGCCGACAAGGCCGCCGCCGAGGCCGCGGGCCTGCCGGCCCCCGCCGTCAAGCGCACCATCGAGGTCCTGGACTTCGAGGTCGGTGACTCGGTCACCGTCACCGACGGTCCGTTCGCGACGCTGCAGGCGACGATCAACGAGATCAACCCGGACTCGAAGAAGGTCAAGGGCCTCGTCGAGATCTTCGGTCGCGAGACCCCGGTCGAGCTCAGCTTCGACCAGATCCAGAAGAACTAGGGATCTTCTGGGCCCAACGCTTCCGGACAGGTCAGATCGCCCCGTAAAGGGCGGTCTGACCTGCTCGGTTTTTAGCCCCGCACCGATACCCGTTATCGTGGTGCGGTATGCCTCCATCCGGATGACCGGATCGGCGGCTGAAAACTCTCACTAGGACCCGGAGAGAGCAATGCCTCCCAAGAAGAAGAAGGTCACGGGGCTTATCAAGCTCCAGATCAAGGCCGGTGCGGCCAACCCGGCTCCGCCGGTCGGCCCCGCGCTCGGTCAGCACGGCGTCAACATCATGGAGTTCTGCAAGGCCTACAACGCCGCGACCGAGTCGCAGCGTGGCATGGTCGTGCCGGTGGAGATCACGGTCTACGAGGACCGCACCTTCACCTTCATCACCAAGACTCCGCCGGCCGCGCGCCTCATCCTGAAGCACGCGGGCATCGAGAAGGGCTCCGGCGAGCCCCACAAGACCAAGGTCGCCAAGCTCACGGCTGCCCAGGTCCGCGAGATCGCCGAGCTGAAGATGCCCGACCTGAACGCCAACGACATCGACGCCGCCGTGAAGATCATTTCCGGCACCGCGCGTTCGATGGGCGTCACCGTCGAAGGCTGATCCAGCCACCCCCAGCACCACCAGTGGTAGGGCCAAGCGCTGGTCCGCACCACGACTCCATGCCTGAAGCCGAAATACAGGAGCTGAAGTGAAGCGCAGCAAGACTCTCCGCGCTGCGGACGCCAAGGTCGACCGGGAGAAGCTGTACGCCCCGCTCGAGGCCGTCCGTCTCGCCAAGGAGACCTCCACGACCAAGTTCGACGGCACCGTCGAGGTCGCCTTCCGCCTGGGTGTCGACCCGCGCAAGGCCGACCAGATGGTCCGCGGCACCGTGAACCTCCCGCACGGCACCGGCAAGACCGCCCGGGTCCTGGTCTTCGCGACCGGTGACCGTGCTGCGGCCGCGGAAGCCGCCGGCGCCGACATTGTCGGCGACGACGAGCTGATCAACGAGATCGCCAAGGGCAACCGCCTGAACGAGTTCGACGCGGTTGTCGCCACCCCGGACCTCATGGGCAAGGTCGGCCGCCTCGGCCGCGTGCTCGGTCCCCGTGGCCTGATGCCGAACCCGAAGACCGGCACCGTCACCATGGACGTCGCCAAGGCTGTCACCGACATCAAGGGTGGCAAGATCGAGTTCCGTGTCGACAAGCACTCGAACCTGCACTTCATCATCGGCAAGGTCTCCTTCTCCGATGACAAGCTGGTCGAGAACTACGGCGCGGCCCTGGACGAGATCCTTCGTCTGAAGCCGTCCGCCGCCAAGGGCCGGTACATCAAGAAGGCCGCGATCTCCACCACCATGGGCCCCGGCATCCAGCTGGACCCGAACCGCACCCGGAACCTCCTCGTCGAGGAAGACCCGGCCGCGGTCTGATCTGACCGGGCCCTCGGCCCGCCGATCACCTGAGAACGGGCCCTCCGCCCCCCTTACCCGGGGCGGAGGGCCCGTTTTTTCACATGCTGTGCGAGCCCTGTGCGATTACTGTCAGCGACGCGGCGTACTGTCGCCGTTGAACAGATCGTCGGATTTGACCAGGGGTGGGGAACGAGTGAACGCGTACCGCAGGAAGACCGTGGGAGCCGTGCTGGCCGCCGTACTGCTCGCGGGGGGCGCCACGGCGTGCGAGAACGGCAAGGACGCGAAGAAGGCCGACGGGGCGCCCGCGAGCCCCTCCCAGGCCGCTCCGTCGCCGGCCCAGGTCACGCCTGCGACGTACCTGGAGAAGACGAAGAAGAAGTCCGAGGAGATCACCTCCCTGCGCTACACGATGTCGGGCTCGGCGGCGGGAACGAACATCTCCGGCGAGGCCGCCATGCGCATCAAGCCCTCCGTGGCCATGTCCATGAAGATGGCATCGCCCGAGAAGCCGGGTGAGACGGTGGAGATCCGCCTCCTCGACGGAGCCATGTACCTGGGTGGCGAGGGCAAATGGATGAAGTTCGACCTGAAGACCCTGGCGCCGGACCAGGCGGCGCAGCTGGAGTCGCTCGGCGGGGGGCAGCAGGGGGAGAACCCGGGTGACAAGGCCAACGACCTGAGCGCGGCCAAGGACCTCAAGGTGGTCGGCGAGGAGACCGTCGACGGTCAGAAGACCACCCACCTGACCGGCACCGTCACGCTGGACCAGATGAAGGCCCAGAGCGCCGGCTCCACGCCCGAGACCAAGAAGCGCCAGGAGAAGAACCTCAAGGCGATCGAGGACCAGGGCATCAAGGAAATGACCATGGACATCTGGATCGACGAGTCCGACCAGACCAAGCAGTTCCGGACCCGTGGCACCGGCACGTCCGGCCAGATGGACGTGACCGTCAAGTTCCTGGACATCAACAAGCCGGTCGAGGTGACCGCTCCGCCGGCGGACCAGGTCGTCGACCTCGCCGAGATGATGAAGGGCAGCGGCGGGGGCTCGGCCTGACCACCACCCGCGCCACTGAAGCACGCAGATCCACCCATGGGGGAGAACGAATGAAGAAGGCTGTCCTGACCCGGGCGGGAACCGTCGCGGCGGGGGCCGCGCTGCTCGTGGGCGGGCTCACGGCCTGTGGGGGAGCCGAGGCCGGAGGGTCGGACGACAAGCCCGCCGGCTCGGCCGCCCCGAAGACCGAGTCACCGGCCGACGCGGTGAAGGCGTCGTACGTGAAGACGGCGGCCGCCAAGTTCGCCCGGTTCGACATGACGTTCACGGGAAGCGACGGGAAGCCCCTGCGGCTCACCGGCACGAAGGGCTGGTACCCGGCCGCCACCGGCATCGACGCCAACGGGGGTGACGGCCGCCAGGTCATGCTGGGCGACGTCGTCTACACCGCCGTGGACAAGCCCCTGGAGGGCAAGTCCTGGATGAGGATGAACCTGAACAAGGACGGGAAGCCCCGCCACCAGCTCAACGACGACCCGGCCGAATACCTCGCACTGCTCCTCGGGCAGCAGAAGCTGACCCTGGTCGGCGCCGAGCAGCCCGACGGCGTGGAGGCCAAGCACTACAAGGCCGGCCTCACCGGTGCGGAGCTGCTCGCGGCGGACGAGTCCACCAAGGTCATGGACGAGGCGAACCGCCTGTCCCTCCGCGAGGCGCTGAAGGACTACAGCGCGATCGAGGTGGACCTGTGGATCGGCAAGGACGGCTACCCGGTCCGCGTCGACACCTCCAGGGTGGCCAAGGACGGCACGACGAAGGTCTCGGCGAAGTTCTCCGGCTACGGCACGACCGAACCCGTGAGCGCGCCCCCGGCCGAGCAGGTCGTCGACTTCGACGACGTGATGAAGGGCGTGGACAAGTCGCTCAAGGAGACCGACCAGAAGCTGAAGGACGCGGGGCTGGGAGGCCTCGACCGCTCCTGAGCCGATCGGTCCCGGGGGCGATTTGCCTCGACTGGAACCCTTCACGTACGCTTCCACAGAAGCCAAAGACCGCTGGTCGTTGCCGTGCCTGCAAGGGTGTGGTGGCCGAAGGATCCGTTGACTACGGACGACCCGCGCAGGTGACTGTGGAAAGCTCCCGAATTCTTTTCGGTCGAGCTACGCCCTGGCGCCTACGCCGGGGCGTTTTTGTTTGTCAGCCCCTTCTGAGCGGTCCTCATCACCCGGAAGGAGGCGAACGCACCATGCCGACGCCCAACAAGGCTGCATCGGTAGCCGAGCTCACGGACGCGTTCCAGAGCTCGAACGCCGCCGTGCTGACCGAGTACCGGGGTCTCACCGTCGCGCAGCTCAAGACGCTGCGTCGCTCCCTTGGTGAGAACGCCCAGTACGCCGTGGTGAAGAACACGCTGACCAAGATTGCGGCCAACCAGGCCGGGATCACCGCGCTGGACGAGCACTTCGCTGGTCCGACCGCGGTCGCCTTCATCACCGGTGACCCGGTGGAGTCGGCGAAGGCCCTGCGTGACTTCGCCAAGGAGAACCCGAACCTCATCATCAAGGCCGGTGTCCTTGACGGTAAGGCTCTCTCCGCCGACGACATCAAGAAGCTTGCGGACCTCGAGTCCCGCGAGGTTCTGCTCAGCAAGCTGGCCGGCGCGTTCAAGGGCAAGCAGTCTCAGGCTGCCTCGCTCTTCCAGGCGCTGCCGTCGAAGTTCGTCCGCACCGCGGAAGCGCTTCGCGTCAAGCTCGCCGAGCAGGGCGGTGCCGAGTAATTCGGCTCGCGCATTGATCCGCGCCGCCTAGTGCGCGGGTCGTAGCGGGCCGTTACGCCCGCCTCTCTAGACATATCGGCACCTGCCGAATTAGTGGAAGGATCGCCCATCATGGCGAAGCTCTCTCAGGAAGACCTCCTCGCCCAGTTCGAGGAGATGACCCTCATCGAGCTCTCCGAGTTCGTGAAGGCCTTCGAGGAGAAGTTCGACGTCACCGCCGCCGCGGCCGTCGCCGTTGCCGGTCCCGCCGCCGGTGGCCCCGCCGCCGAGGCCCCGGAGGAGAAGGACGAGTTCGACGTCATCCTCGCCGGCGCCGGCGACAAGAAGATCCAGGTCATCAAGGTCGTGCGCGAGCTGACCTCCCTGGGTCTGAAGGAGGCCAAGGACCTCGTGGACGGCGCCCCGAAGCCCGTCCTGGAGAAGGTCAACAAGGAGGCCGCTGACAAGGCCGCCGAGGCCCTCAAGGGTGCCGGCGCCTCCGTCGAGGTCAAGTAACACCTCTGAGGCCCCTCTGAGGCCTCTGTCGAGGGCGATCACCCGTAAGGGTGGTCGCCCTTTGGCGTATCCGCAGTGCCTGACTTGCCCCTGCGTCGTTGGGGAGTAGGGTGATCATCGTTGCTCCGCGCCAGGGTCCCAGGATGATCCGCTCGGAGCAGGGGGCCTTGACGAACGGGACCGGGCGCGCAATTCTCAGTCCCGTCGGCAGCTCGACCACCTCGATCCGAGATCCGAGGCATGGATCGGCTCCGGAGAGGGCAGTACTGATACGCGCACTCTGTGTACGAGGGTCGCGACGTTACGACATGGGGAAGGCCTGTTGCCGGTTTCCGGAAACCTGGTCTGGACATCAGTGAGCCGAGTGGCTACACTGACCCTTTGCGCTGCCTGTTAGCTGTCCCCTGCCCGTCGCCAGGGACATGCCCACGCTGAAGCACACTTGGTTGAACCGTTCTGACCTGGCCTTTTAGCCGGATCGGGAGTGGTTGGTCTTATGTGTCGGCTGGGACCGGTACGCGCGTAGTGAGTCCGAGCCCTCGGAAGGACCCCCTCTTGGCCGCCTCGCGCAACGCCTCGACCAATACGAACACCGGTGCCAGCACTGCCCCGCTGCGCATCTCCTTTGCAAAGATCAAGGAGCCGCTCGAGGTTCCGAACCTCCTGGCGCTGCAGACCGAGAGCTTTGACTGGCTTCTCGGCAATGCCGCCTGGAAGTCTCGCGTCGAGTCGGCGCTTGAGAGTGGACAGGACGTCCCCACCAAGTCCGGTCTGGAAGAGATCTTCGAGGAGATCTCGCCGATCGAGGACTTCTCCGGGTCGATGTCGCTGACCTTCCGCGACCACCGTTTCGAGCCGGCGAAGAACTCCGTCGACGAGTGCAAGGAGCGCGACTTCACGTACGCGGCTCCGCTGTTCGTCACGGCCGAGTTCACGAACAACGAGACCGGAGAGATCAAGTCTCAGACGGTCTTCATGGGCGACTTCCCGCTCATGACCAACAAGGGCACCTTCGTCATCAACGGCACCGAGCGTGTCGTCGTGTCGCAGCTTGTCCGTTCCCCCGGTGTCTACTTCGACTCCTCCATCGACAAGACGTCCGACAAGGACATCTTCTCCGCCAAGATCATCCCCTCCCGGGGTGCCTGGCTGGAGATGGAGATCGACAAGCGCGACATGGTCGGTGTCCGCATCGACCGCAAGCGCAAGCAGTCCGTCACCGTCCTCCTGAAGGCTCTCGGCTGGACCACCGAGCAGATCCTCGAGGAGTTCGGCGAGTACGAGTCCATGCGCGCCACCCTGGAGAAGGACCACACCCAGGGCCAGGACGACGCGCTGCTCGACATCTACCGCAAGCTGCGCCCGGGCGAGCCGCCGACCCGTGAGGCCGCTCAGACGCTGCTCGAGAACCTCTACTTCAACCCGAAGCGCTACGACCTCGCGAAGGTCGGCCGCTACAAGGTGAACAAGAAGCTCGGCGCCGACGAGCCGCTCGACGCCGGTGTGCTCACCACCGACGACGTCATCGCCACGATCAAGTACCTGGTCAAGCTGCACGCCGGCGAGACCGAGACGATCGGCGAGTCCGGCCGTTCGATCGTGGTCGAGACCGACGACATCGACCACTTCGGCAACCGTCGTCTGCGCAACGTCGGCGAGCTCATCCAGAACCAGGTCCGCACGGGTCTGGCTCGTATGGAGCGCGTCGTGCGCGAGCGCATGACCACGCAGGACGTCGAGGCGATCACGCCGCAGACCCTGATCAACATCCGGCCGGTCGTCGCCTCCATCAAGGAGTTCTTCGGCACCAGCCAGCTGTCGCAGTTCATGGACCAGAACAACCCGCTGTCGGGTCTGACGCACAAGCGTCGTCTCTCGGCCCTGGGTCCCGGTGGTCTGTCCCGTGAGCGGGCCGGCTTCGAGGTCCGTGACGTTCACCCGTCGCACTACGGCCGCATGTGTCCGATCGAGACCCCCGAAGGCCCGAACATCGGTCTGATCGGCTCGCTCGCCTCCTACGGTCGCGTCAACGCGTTCGGTTTCGTCGAGACGCCGTACCGCAAGGTCGTCGACGGTGTCGTCACCGACGAGGTCGACTACCTGACCGCCGACGAGGAAGACCGCTTCGTCATCGCCCAGGCGAACGCCGCCCTGAACGATGAGATGCGCTTCACCGAGAACCGCGTCCTGGTCCGCCGTCGTGGCGGCGAGATCGACTACATCGCCGGCGGCGACGTCGACTACATGGACGTCTCCCCGCGCCAGATGGTGTCCGTCGCGACCGCGATGATCCCCTTCCTGGAGCACGACGACGCCAACCGCGCCCTCATGGGCGCGAACATGATGCGCCAGGCCGTTCCGCTCATCAAGGCGGAGGCCCCGCTCGTCGGCACCGGCATGGAGTACCGCTGTGCGGTCGACGCCGGTGACTCGATCCGTGCGGAGAAGGACGGTGTCGTCCAGGAGGTCTCGGCCGACTACATCACCGTCGCCAACGACGACGGCACGTACACCACGTACCGCGTCGCCAAGTTCTCCCGCTCGAACCAGGGCACCTCGGTCAACCAGAAGGTCATCGTCAACGAGGGTGACCGGATCGTCGAGTCCCAGGTCCTCGCCGACGGACCGGCGACCGAAGAGGGCGAGATGGCCCTCGGCAAGAACCTGCTCGTCGCGTTCATGCCGTGGGAAGGTCACAACTACGAGGACGCGATCATCCTGTCGCAGCGCCTCGTGCAGGACGACGTCCTCTCCTCGATCCACATCGAGGAGCACGAGGTCGACGCCCGTGACACCAAGCTCGGCCCCGAGGAGATCACCCGGGACATCCCGAACGTCTCCGAGGAGGTCCTCGCGGACCTCGACGAGCGCGGCATCATCCGCATCGGTGCGGACGTCGTCGCCGGCGACATCCTGGTCGGCAAGGTCACGCCCAAGGGTGAGACCGAGCTGACCCCGGAGGAGCGCCTGCTCCGCGCGATCTTCGGTGAGAAGGCCCGCGAGGTGCGTGACACCTCGCTCAAGGTCCCTCACGGTGAGATCGGCAAGGTCATCGGTGTCCGCGTCTTCGACCGCGAGGAGGGCGACGAGCTTCCCCCGGGCGTGAACCAGCTGGTCCGCGTCTACGTCGCCCAGAAGCGCAAGATCACCGACGGTGACAAGCTCGCCGGCCGTCACGGCAACAAGGGTGTCATCTCCAAGATCCTCCCGATCGAGGACATGCCCTTCCTCGAGGACGGCACCCCGGTCGACATCATCCTCAACCCGCTGGGTGTCCCGTCCCGAATGAACCCGGGACAGGTCCTGGAGATCCACCTCGGCTGGCTCGCCAGCCGCGGCTGGGACGTCTCCGGCCTCGCGGACGAGTGGGCGCAGCGCCTCCAGGCGATCGGCGCCGACCAGGTCGCCCCCGGCACCAACGTCGCCACCCCCGTCTTCGACGGTGCGCGTGAGGACGAGCTGGCCGGCCTGCTCCAGCACACCATCCCGAACCGCGACGGCGAGCGCATGGTGCTCCCGACCGGTAAGGCGCGCCTGTTCGACGGCCGCTCCGGCGAGCCGTTCCCGGACCCGATCTCGGTCGGGTACATGTACATCCTCAAGCTGCACCACCTGGTCGACGACAAGCTCCACGCCCGTTCGACCGGTCCGTACTCGATGATCACGCAGCAGCCGCTGGGTGGTAAGGCGCAGTTCGGTGGTCAGCGCTTCGGTGAGATGGAGGTGTGGGCGCTTGAGGCATACGGCGCCGCGTACGCGCTCCAGGAACTCCTGACGATCAAGTCCGACGACGTGACCGGCCGCGTGAAGGTCTACGAGGCCATCGTCAAGGGCGAGAACATCCCCGAGCCGGGCATTCCCGAGTCCTTCAAGGTGCTCATCAAGGAAATGCAGTCGCTCTGCCTCAACGTGGAGGTGCTGTCCTCGGACGGCATGTCCATCGAGATGCGCGACACCGACGAGGACGTCTTCCGCGCGGCGGAGGAGCTCGGTATCGACCTGTCCCGGCGCGAGCCGAGCAGCGTCGAAGAGGTCTGACGGGCCTGGCCGGGGGATCCGAGTGATCCCCCGGCCGCCCCGGGACCGTTCAGACCATGATTGAGACTCGACCCCGAAAGAGGGATTGACGCACAGTGCTCGACGTCAACTTCTTCGACGAGCTGCGGATCGGCCTTGCCACCGCGGACGACATCCGAACCTGGTCGCACGGCGAGGTCAAGAAGCCGGAGACCATCAACTACCGCACCCTCAAGCCCGAGAAGGACGGACTCTTCTGCGAGAAGATCTTCGGTCCCACCCGGGACTGGGAGTGCTACTGCGGCAAGTACAAGCGTGTCCGCTTCAAGGGCATCATCTGTGAGCGTTGTGGCGTCGAGGTCACGCGCGCCAAGGTGCGCCGTGAGCGGATGGGCCACATCGAGCTCGCCGCTCCCGTCACCCACATCTGGTATTTCAAGGGCGTCCCGTCGCGCCTGGGCTACCTGCTGGACCTCGCGCCGAAGGACCTCGAGAAGGTCATCTACTTCGCCGCGTACATGATCACGTTCGTCGACGACGAGCGCCGTCAGCGCGACCTGCCGTCGCTGGAGGCCCACGTCTCCGTCGAGCGCCAGCAGATCGAGAACCGCCGTGACGCGGACCTCGAAGGCCGTGCCAAGAAGCTCGAGAGCGACCTGGCCGAGCTGGAGGCCGAGGGCGCCAAGGCCGACGTGCGCCGCAAGGTGCGCGAAGGCGCCGAGCGCGAGATGAAGCAGCTCCGCGACCGCGCCCAGCGCGAGATCGACCGCCTCGACGAGGTGTGGGCCCGCTTCAAGAACCTCAAGGTCCAGGACCTGGAGGGCGACGAGCTCCTGTACCGCGAGCTGCGTGACCGCTTCGGCACGTACTTCGACGGCTGCATGGGCGCCGCCGCGCTGCAGAAGCGTCTGGAGTCCTTCGACCTCGAGGAGGAGGCCGAGCGCCTCCGCGAGATCATCCGTACCGGCAAGGGCCAGAAGAAGACCCGTGCGCTCAAGCGCCTCAAGGTCGTCTCCGCGTTCCTGCAGACCAGCAACAAGCCCAAGGGCATGGTTCTGGACTGCGTCCCGGTCATCCCGCCGGACCTTCGTCCGATGGTGCAGCTGGACGGTGGCCGCTTCGCGACCTCCGACCTGAACGACCTGTACCGCCGCGTGATCAACCGCAACAACCGCCTGAAGCGCCTTCTCGACCTCGGTGCCCCCGAGATCATCGTGAACAACGAGAAGCGCATGCTCCAGGAGGCCGTCGACGCCCTCTTCGACAACGGTCGTCGTGGTCGTCCGGTGACCGGTCCCGGCAACCGTCCCCTGAAGTCCCTCAGCGACATGCTGAAGGGCAAGCAGGGTCGATTCCGTCAGAACCTCCTCGGCAAGCGCGTGGACTACTCCGCGCGTTCCGTGATCGTCGTCGGTCCCCAGCTGAAGCTGCACCAGTGTGGTCTGCCCAAGGCCATGGCGCTGGAGCTCTTCAAGCCGTTCGTGATGAAGCGCCTGGTCGACCTGAACCACGCGCAGAACATCAAGTCGGCGAAGCGCATGGTCGAGCGCGGCCGCACGGTCGTGTACGACGTGCTCGAAGAGGTCATCGCCGAGCACCCGGTCCTCCTGAACCGTGCGCCCACGCTGCACCGCCTCGGCATCCAGGCCTTCGAGCCCCAGCTGGTCGAAGGCAAGGCCATCCAGATCCACCCGCTCGTCTGCACCGCGTTCAACGCGGACTTCGACGGTGACCAGATGGCCGTGCACCTGCCGCTCTCCGCGGAGGCGCAGGCCGAGGCCCGCATCCTGATGCTGTCCTCGAACAACATCCTCAAGCCGGCCGACGGCCGTCCGGTCACGATGCCGACCCAGGACATGGTCCTCGGTCTGTTCTTCCTGACCACCGACGGTGAGCTCCGTGACACCAAGGGCGAGGGCCGCGCGTTCGGCTCCACGGCCGAGGCGACCATGGCGTTCGACGCCGGCGAGCTCGCGCTGCAGTCGGCCGTCGACATCCGCTTCCCGGTGGGCACCATCCCGCCGCGTGGCTGGGTGCCGCCGGTCGCCGAGGAGGGCGAGCAGGAGTTCCAGCCGGGCGACAGCTTCCGTCTGCGCACCACCCTGGGCCGCGCGCTCTTCAACGAGCTGCTGCCCGAGGACTACCCGTTCGTCGACTACTCGGTGGGCAAGAAGCAGCTCTCCGAGATCGTCAACGACCTGGCGGAGCGCTACCCCAAGGTCATCGTGGCGGCGACGCTCGACAACCTGAAGGCGGCCGGCTTCCACTGGGCGACCCGTTCGGGCGTCACCGTGGCCATCTCCGACGTCGTCGTGCCCGAGGCCAAGAAGGCCATCGTCAAGGGCTACGAGGAGCAGGACGAGAAGGTCCAGAAGCAGTACGAGCGCGGTCTGATCACCAAGGACGAGCGCACGCAGGAGCTCATCGCGATCTGGACCAAGGCGACCAACGAGGTTGCCGAGGCGATGAACGCGAACTTCCCCAAGACGAACCCCATCTTCATGATGGTTGACTCGGGTGCCCGAGGAAACATGATGCAGATGCGACAGATCGCCGGTATGCGTGGTCTGGTGTCGAACGCGAAGAACGAGACCATCCCGCGTCCGATCAAGGCGTCCTTCCGTGAGGGCCTCACCGTTCTGGAGTACTTCATCTCCACGCACGGTGCCCGTAAGGGTCTGGCGGACACCGCCCTGCGTACCGCCGACTCGGGTTACCTGACCCGTCGTCTGGTGGACGTCTCGCAGGACGTGATCATCCGCGAGGAGGACTGCGGCACCGAGCGCGGTCTGAAGCTGAAGATCGCCGTTCGCGGCGAGGACGGCGTGCTGCGCAAGGCCGACGACGTCGAGACCTCGATCTACGCCCGCATGCTGGCCGAGGACGTCGTCATCGACGGCAAGGTCATCGCGCCGGCCAACGTCGACCTCGGTGACGTCCTCATCGACGCCCTGGTCGCCAACGGCGTCGAGGAGGTCAAGACCCGCTCGGTCCTGACCTGTGAGTCCGCGGTCGGCACCTGTGCCTTCTGCTACGGACGCTCGCTCGCCACCGGCAAGCTGGTCGACATCGGTGAGGCGGTCGGCATCATCGCCGCCCAGTCCATCGGTGAGCCCGGTACCCAGCTGACGATGCGTACCTTCCACACCGGTGGTGTGGCCGGTGACGACATCACGCAGGGTCTGCCGCGTGTCGTCGAGCTCTTCGAGGCCCGTACCCCGAAGGGTGTCGCCCCGATCTCCGAGGCCGCCGGCCGCGTGCGGATCGAGGAGACCGAGAAGACGAAGAAGATCGTCATCACGCCCGACGACGGCAGCGACGAGACGGCGTTCCCGATCTCGAAGCGCGCCAAGGTCATCGTGCACGAGGGCGACCACGTCGAGGTGGGCCAGAAGCTCACCATGGGTGCCACCAACCCGCACGACGTGCTGCGCATCCTCGGC
The DNA here is from genome assembly GCF_042892775.1 of Streptomyces sp. NPDC001717. NCBI lineage: Bacteria > Bacillati > Actinomycetota > Actinomycetes > Kitasatosporales > Streptomycetaceae > Streptomyces > Streptomyces sp. NPDC001717. Next base: position 304,474 of record NZ_JBIAUK010000001.1, read on the forward strand.
CAGCGTGCCGTCCAGGTCCACCTGGTCGGCGAAGTCCAGAAGGTCTACAACTCGCAGGGCGTGTCGATCCACGACAAGCACATCGAGATCATCATCCGGCAGATGCTGCGCCGCGTGACGATCATCGAGTCCGGCGACGCGGAGCTCCTGCCGGGCGAGCTGGTCGAGCGGTCGAAGTTCGAGACCGAGAACCGTCGCGTGGTCACCGAGGGCGGTCACCCCGCCTCCGGCCGTCCGCAGCTGATGGGTATCACCAAGGCCTCGCTCGCGACCGAGTCGTGGCTGTCGGCGGCGTCCTTCCAGGAGACGACCAGGGTCCTGACGGACGCGGCGATCAACGCCAAGTCCGACTCCCTGATCGGCCTCAAGGAGAACGTCATCATCGGTAAGCTCATCCCGGCCGGTACGGGTCTGTCCCGTTACCGCAACATCCGGGTGGAGCCCACCGAGGAGGCGAAGGCCGCGATGTACTCGGCCGTCGGCTACGACGACATCGACTACTCGCCCTTCGGCACCGGCTCCGGCCAGGCTGTCCCGCTGGAGGACTACGACTACGGCCCGTACAACGGCTGAGTGCTCGTAAGAAGAAACCCCCCGTCGCTCCGAGAGGAGCGGCGGGGGGTTTCCTCGTTGTGGGGGCTCGCCCGTTCGCGGCGGGACCCTGCCTTCGGGCCCCGCCGGGCGGCTCAGGCGCGGCGGCGGCGCGCCGCGATCGTCACCGAGACCAGGGTCAGCAGGGCCAGGGCGGCGGCCGCGAGGCCGGGGGTGAGGCCCTTCGGGGTGAAGGTGCAGGAGAGCCTGTCCGTGCCCGGGGGGAGGTCCAGGGAGATCAGGCCGTGGAAGTCGCGGATCGGGGCGGAGCACTGCCAGCCGGGGACGTTCGTCACCGCCAGGACGGCGGTGCCGGTGGTGCCGTGGGGGAGGGTCGCCTCGATGCCGTGGCCGCTGATGTCGACCGAGGTCGCGCCCGTGGTGGTGAGGTCGCGGACCGTCTTGTCCAGGGCCGCGCGGTTCAGGCAGCCGAGGGGGTGGGTGCCGGCCGTGGCGTCCTTGGTCTGGGTGCGGACGGTGACGTCGAGCAGGCCCGAGGCGGGGACCGGGCCCAGGGGGGTGACCCCGGTCATCAGGTCCTCCAGGGGCCGCTCGGTGCCGCCGGCGGTGAGGGTGCCGTGGAGGGCGGGGGAGTACCAGAAGGCCTCGGAGCCGGGGGTGCACCGGGCGGTGTACGTCTGCTCCGTGGCGCTGCCGCCGCGGGTGACCTCGGGGACCTGGTAGACGGTCGCGCCGAGGACGTTCTCCTGGCGGGCCCAGACGCTGTCCGCGGGATTGGGCGAGGTGTGGGGGGCGGTGCGGACAGTGACGAGTGGGGGCGCGGGGAACGTGGAGCCCTCCCAGGTGTCGGGGGTGGTGCCGGGGCGGACGCGGGCGCCGATGGAGAAGATCGCGTCGAGCACCGGGTTGTCCGCGCCGAAGAAGGTGCGGCCGTCGTTCTTGTAGCCGTAGCCGAGGGGCTCCAGGGCCTTGTACGTGGCCTCGGGCAGGTAGCTGCTGTAGTACTGCGGGCCTTCCGAGCGCAGGGCGAGTGCGTCGTTGTACGAGGTGCGGGGTGCGCCGGAGTCGGTCCGGTAGGCGGGCCAGCCGTCCACGCGCCGTACGGCGTCGAAGTGCTCGGTGATCGAACGGTTCGAGGTGGCGACGGGCGTCGCCCAGCGCTCGCGGGCGCGGCGGACGTCCGCGTTGTAGGCGGCGACCGCGGACTCGGCGAAGACCACGCCGATCATGAGGACCGCGGCCACCGGGATCAGGTGGCGGCGCTTCTCGCCCAGGGCGAGGAGGACGAGGGACAGGAGGGAGACCGCGCCGCCGACCAGGACGGCGGGCCAGGTCCAGCCGCCGAAGTCGTTGGCGCGGCGCAGGACGAACGTGGCCAGGACGAGGAGGGCCGCGACCAGTGCCAGGTGGAGCGGGCGCGGCCGGTTGGCCAGGGCCAGCCAGGCGGCGATCACCACCATGCCGCTGAAGACGAAGGCCTCGCGGTACGGATTGCCGTTCGGGACGGCCAGGCCGTGCCACACGTACTGGGTGGGCGGGAACTGGAACGAGGCGAGTACGAGGAGCGTCGCCGCGGCCCAGACCAGGCGGGTCTTCTTCGCGATGCGCGTGTTGAGGAGGAACGAGCCCGCCAGGATGAGCCCCAGGGAGGCGACGTACAGCCGGGGGCGGCCGCCCCACAGGTGGGTCGCCGGGAGCATGCCCGCCAGGAAGAGCTCGATCCGGACCGGATCGAAGGCGCCGGCCTGGGTGGGCTGCGCCGAGCCGCTGGAGAGGAACGAGGGCAGGAGCAGCGGGAGCGTGAGGAGGATGCCCGTGCCGGCGGCGGTCGCGGCGCGCCACAGGACCCGCAGCCGCTGCCGACCCGTCATGTCGAGGGTGATCAGACGGATGGCGAGCAGGACGCAGGCGGCCATCGTCGCCATCATCGCGGTGTAGAAGTTCCCGAACCAGGCGAGCGCGACGAGCAGGGCCACGCCCGGCCAGCGCCGTTGCTCCAGGCACCACTCGACGGCGATGCCGAGCATGGGCAGCGCCACCAGGCCCCACAGCCACATCGGGATGTAGGAGGCGTCGCTCAGCGCCCAGGCGCACAGGCCGTACACGGCTCCGAGCACGCCCCGCTGCCACCACGGGCCGGCGTGCAACTTGCCGAGGTACACCGTCATCACGGCGGCGGCGGCGCCCATGGTGATCGGGGTGATCGCGAAGACCGCCAGGTCCACGTGGGCGCGGGGGACGAGGACGGCGAGCCAGGAGAAGGGGTTGCCGAGGTACGTGTAGTAGTCGGACAGGAACTGCTGGCCGAAGCCGCCGCGCCAGTTGAAGAGCAGGTCGCCGGCGGCCTGGCCGTGGACCAGGTCCCACAGCGCCCGGTGGAAGGGGACGTACTGGTTGGCCTGGTCGTTGATGGCCCGGCCGGTGGTGCCGAAGGGGAAGGTGCCGCGCGCCACCCAGGCCGTGCAGAACGCGGCCGAGGTGACGAGGAAGGCGAGGAGGGGGCCGCGGGCCCGGGCGGCGCGGCGGGAGGAAAGGCGGGGGGAGCGCTCGTCCGGGCCGGGGGGAGGAGATTCGACTGCGGTCGTCTCCGGTGCCACGGTGCCCAATGTCCTGCTCCCTGCTCCTCGACGGCAAGCCGCCAGTTTAGGTCGCGGGCGGGAGGCGGCCCGCCGGGCGGGCCGCCCCGCTGCGGGTGGTGGGGCGGGTCACTGCCCGCTGATCTGCCGGGCGGTCACGGCCACCGCGGAGACCGCGGCGAGCGCCGTCACACTGGCGGGTGGCCGGCGGGAGCGTTCCGGGGCGTCGAGGGAGGCGGTTCTCGTGATCGGCGAGCCGGCGGTCGGATTGGTCGCTGCGTTGGACGCCTGACTCCCCGGTTCCGCGCAGCCGCTCCGGCTCCAGGGCCACGGAGAGCGGAGCGGGGTCGGTCATGCGCGGGCGCCCTCCCGGTGGCCTTCGTGGAGCCGGAGGACGCCGAGGGCGAAACGCCGCCGACGCGCCGACGCGCGTGCGTACGTACGTGAGTGCGTGCGTGCAGGCGCCCGCCGCCGACGCTCGTCGCCGTGCCCGGGACTGACCTGCGGCGTCCGGGTGTCGGGCCGCCGGCCGGCCGTCCCGTCGAACTGGCCGGTCCGTACGGCTTGCGTCCGGTGTGTTTTCGTGCTGGGCATTTGTTTTGACCTACCTCTGTGAGGTAGGTACGCTCTGACCTTGTGCCTGGGGTGTGCCCTGGGCTCCCGCGTGCGCTAGGACGCCACGGTGAGCCGAGAAGTCCACACCGCGATCCGCGCCCTCCTTCACCTTGGTGAAGGCGTGCAGGATCCGACACACCCGACCGCGTGGGTCGGCAAAGTTCCAGGTTAGCTTCACTACACGGCACACAGAAACCGGAGAAGTAGTGCCTACGATCCAGCAGCTGGTCCGTAAGGGCCGGCAGGACAAGGTCGAGAAGACAAAGACCCCCGCGCTCGAGGCTTCGCCTCAGCGTCGTGGCGTCTGCACGCGTGTGTTCACGACCACCCCGAAGAAGCCGAACTCGGCGCTCCGTAAGGTCGCGCGTGTGCGTCTGACCTCCGGCATCGAGGTCACCGCTTACATTCCGGGTGAGGGACACAACCTGCAGGAGCACTCGATCGTGCTCGTGCGTGGTGGCCGTGTGAAGGACCTGCCGGGTGTTCGTTACAAGATCATCCGCGGTGCGCTTGACACCCAGGCTGTCAAGAACCGCAAGCAGGCCCGCAGCCGCTACGGCGCCAAGAAGGAGAAGTAAGAATGCCTCGTAAGGGCCCCGCCCCGAAGCGCCCGGTCATCATCGACCCGGTCTACGCATCTCCTCTGGTGACCTCGCTCATCAACAAGATCCTCCTGAACGGCAAGCGCTCCACCGCCGAGCGCATCGTTTACGGCGCCATGGAAGGCCTCCGCGAGAAGACCGGCAACGACCCGGTCATCACGCTGAAGCGCGCGCTGGAGAACGTCAAGCCGTCGCTCGAGGTCAAGTCCCGCCGTGTCGGTGGCGCGACCTACCAGGTTCCCGTCGAGGTCAAGCCGGGTCGTCAGTCGACCCTGGCCCTCCGCTGGCTCGTGGGTTACTCCCGCGCCCGCCGCGAGAAGACCATGACCGAGCGCCTGATGAACGAGCTTCTCGACGCCTCGAACGGCCTCGGTGCGGCCGTCAAGAAGCGCGAGGACACGCACAAGATGGCCGAGTCCAACAAGGCCTTCGCGCACTACCGCTGGTAGTCCGAACCCACATCGAGACCGAGAGAAGACTGAGCCGATATGGCTACCACTTCGCTTGACCTTGCCAAGGTGCGCAACATCGGCATCATGGCTCACATCGACGCGGGCAAGACGACCACCACCGAGCGCATCCTGTTCTACACCGGTGTGTCGTACAAGATCGGTGAGGTCCACGACGGCGCTGCCACGATGGACTGGATGGAGCAGGAGCAGGAGCGCGGCATCACGATCACGTCTGCCGCGACGACCTGCCACTGGCCGCTCGAGGACGTCGACCACACCATCAACATCATCGACACCCCGGGTCACGTTGACTTCACCGTCGAGGTGGAGCGTTCGCTCCGCGTCCTCGACGGCGCCGTCACCGTGTTCGACGGTGTCGCCGGTGTGGAGCCGCAGTCCGAGACCGTTTGGCGTCAGGCCGACCGCTACGGCGTTCCGCGCATCTGCTTCGTCAACAAGCTCGACCGCACGGGTGCCGAGTTCCACCGCTGCGTCGACATGATCAAGGACCGCCTCGGTGCGGTTCCGATCGTCATGCAGCTCCCGATCGGTGCCGAGGCCGACTTCCAGGGTGTCGTCGACCTCGTCCGCATGAAGGCGCTCGTCTGGTCCGCCGAGGCGACCAAGGGCGAGATGTACGACATCGTCGACATCCCGGCCTCGCACACCGAGGTTGCCGAGGAGTGGCGCGGCAAGCTGGTCGAGACCGTCGCCGAGAACGACGACGAGATCATGGAGCTCTTCCTCAACGGCGACGAGCCGACCGAGGAGCAGCTGCACGCCGCCGTGCGCCGCATCATCCTGGGCTCCGGCAAGGGCAAGGGCGAGCCCACGATCACCGCGGTGTTCTGTGGCACGGCGTTCAAGAACAAGGGTGTTCAGCCCCTGCTCGACGCCGTCGTCCGCTACCTGCCGTCGCCGCTGGACATCGAGGCCATCGAGGGCCACGACGTCCGCGACGCCGACACGGTCGTGAAGCGCAAGCCGTCGGACGAGGAGCCCCTCGCCGCGCTCGCGTTCAAGATCATGAGCGACCCGCACCTCGGCAAGCTCACCTTCGTCCGGGTTTACTCGGGCCGCCTGGAGGCCGGCACCGCGGTGCTGAACTCCGTCAAGGGCAAGAAGGAGCGCATCGGCAAGATCTACCGCATGCACGCGAACAAGCGTGAGGAGATCGACTCGGTGGGCGCCGGCGACATCGTCGCCGTGATGGGCCTGAAGCAGACCACCACCGGTGAGACGCTTTGTGACGACAAGCAGCCCGTGATCCTGGAGTCCATGGACTTCCCGGCTCCGGTCATCCAGGTCGCCATCGAGCCCAAGTCCAAGGGTGACCAGGAGAAGCTGGGTGTCGCCATCCAGCGTCTCGCGGAGGAGGACCCCTCCTTCCACGTTCACTCGGACGAGGAGACCGGCCAGACCATCCTCGGCGGTATGGGCGAGCTGCACCTCGAGGTGCTGGTCGACCGCATGAAGCGCGAGTTCAAGGTCGAGGCCAACGTCGGCAAGCCGCAGGTGGCCTACCGCGAGACGATCCGCAAGGCCGTCGAGCGTCACGACTACACCCACAAGAAGCAGACCGGTGGTACCGGTCAGTTCGCCAAGGTGCAGATCGCGATCGAGCCCATCACCGAGGCCGACGGTCCGGCGTACGAGTTCGTGAACAAGGTCACCGGTGGCCGCGTGCCGAAGGAGTACATCCCTTCGGTGGACGCCGGTGCGCAGGAGGCCATGCAGTTCGGCATCCTGGCCGGCTACGAGATGACGGGCGTTCGCGTCACGCTTCTCGACGGTGGCTACCACGAGGTCGACTCCTCCGAGCTCGCGTTCAAGATCGCCGGCTCGCAGGCCTTCAAGGAGGCCGCGCGCAAGGCTTCGCCCGTTCTGCTCGAGCCGATGATGGCCGTTGAGGTCACCACGCCCGAGGAGTCCATGGGCGATGTCATCGGTGACATCAACTCCCGCCGTGGCCAGATCCAGGCCATGGAGGACCGTCACGGAGCCAAGATCGTCAAGGGCCTCGTGCCGCTTTCGGAGATGTTCGGCTACGTCGGCGACCTCCGCAGCAAGACCTCGGGTCGCGCCAGCTACTCGATGCAGTTCGACTCCTACGCCGAGGTTCCCCGGAACGTCGCCGAGGAGATCATCGCGAAGGCCAAGGGCGAGTAACTCTTCCGAGTACACGCTTTAGGCTTGTCACCGGCAGCCTCTGGGGCAACAGGAGTCACTCCCGTTGCCCCGGGGACCGGCCGGCTTTCCAGCAAAGATCACCTGGCGCCGATCTGTAAGGCGTACAGAACCACTCTCCAGGAGGACCCCCGTGGCGAAGGCGAAGTTCGAGCGGACTAAGCCGCACGTCAACATCGGCACCATCGGTCACATTGACCACGGTAAGACGACCCTCACGGCCGCCATTACCAAGGTGCTGCACGACGCGTACCCGGACCTGAACGAGGCCTCGGCCTTCGACCAGATCGACAAGGCTCCTGAGGAGCGCCAGCGCGGTATCACCATCTCCATCGCGCACGTCGAGTACCAGACCGAGGCGCGTCACTACGCCCACGTCGACTGCCCGGGTCACGCGGACTACATCAAGAACATGATCACCGGTGCCGCGCAGATGGACGGCGCGATCCTCGTGGTCGCCGCCACCGACGGCCCGATGCCGCAGACCAAGGAGCACGTGCTCCTGGCCCGCCAGGTCGGCGTTCCGTACATCGTCGTCGCCCTGAACAAGGCCGACATGGTGGACGACGAGGAGATCCTGGAGCTCGTCGAGCTCGAGGTCCGTGAGCTGCTCTCCGAGTACGAGTTCCCGGGCGACGACCTGCCGGTCGTCCGCGTCTCCGCGCTGAAGGCGCTCGAGGGCGACAAGGAGTGGGGCGAGAAGCTCCTCGGCCTCATGTCCGCCGTCGACGAGGCCATCCCGACCCCGCCGCGTGACACCGAGAAGCCGTTCCTCATGCCCGTCGAGGACGTCTTCACGATCACCGGTCGCGGTACGGTCGTCACCGGCCGTATCGAGCGTGGTGTCCTGAAGGTCAACGAGACCGTCGACATCATCGGTATCAAGGAGACCAAGACCACCACCACGGTCACCGGTATCGAGATGTTCCGCAAGCTGCTCGACGAGGGCCAGGCCGGTGAGAACGTCGGTCTGCTCCTCCGTGGCATCAAGCGCGAGGACGTCGAGCGCGGCCAGGTCATCATCAAGCCCGGTTCGGTCACCCCGCACACCGAGTTCGAGGCCCAGGCCTACATCCTGTCGAAGGACGAGGGTGGCCGTCACACCCCGTTCTTCAACAACTACCGCCCGCAGTTCTACTTCCGTACCACGGACGTCACGGGTGTCGTCACCCTGCCGGCCGGCACGGAGATGGTCATGCCGGGCGACAACACCGAGATGTCGGTCCAGCTGATCCAGCCGGTCGCCATGGAGGAGGGCCTGAAGTTCGCCATCCGTGAGGGTGGTCGTACCGTGGGCGCCGGCCAGGTCACCAAGATCACGAAGTAATTCGTGTTCTGACCTGGTAGCTCGTTCGACGAGCACCAAGTTGCACTGAAGGGCCCCGTCCCACCGCTTCGGCGGTGGGGCGGGGCCCTTCGGCGTGTGGGGGGAACGACCGCCACCGGTCGAGCCGTCATCCCTTCGGGTGCGCTGCGGATGCCCGACGGCGCGCGGCGGGTGAGGCTGCGGTAGAGGCAGACACCACCGCAGAGACGAGGACCGAGCACCATGCGTGAAATCGGAGGAGCCAGGCTCCGGTACGTCGGCGTCATCACCGGGGCGGCGCTGCTGCTCACGGCAACGGCCTGCTCGACCGGCAAGACCACCGTGGGCCAGCTCAGCTTCCGGGCCGAGGACTCCCCGGTCCTGCTCAGCTACTCGAACACCCCCGTCCAGGGCTGCCACAAGATCGGGCTCCCGCGCGGCGCGTCCCACGTCTACAACAACACCCTCGTCGACGTGGTCATGTATCGGACGCCGGACTGCCAGAAGAGCGAGAAGGCACCGGGGATCTACATCCCGACGGCCACCTCGAACGTGACGGCCACCGGCAGCCTGCCGTGGCGCAGCTTCTCCGTCGTCCACTGACGGCGGCCGGTCGGGCGGTGGTACGACGGAGGGCCGCATCCCGGGCGTACGGGATGCGGCCCTCTTCGCGCGGGTGCGCCCGCGGGTCAGCTCACGCGGAGCGACTCGGTGAACTCCTTGCAGGCCGCGTAGTCGGGCAGCAGCCCGGTCGCGATCGCGTCGGCCAGCGACGGTGCGGCCTCGTCACGGGCGGAGAGCAGCGGGACCTCGGCCGGCCACTCGATGCCCAGGTCGGCGTCGAGCGGGTGCACGGAGTGCTCGCCGGTCGGGTTGTAGGTCTCCGAGCAGAGGTAGGAGAGGGTGGCGTCGTCGCTGAGCGCGCAGAAGCCGTGGCCCAGGCCCTCGGGGATGTAGACCGCGCGGCGGTCCACGTCGTCGAGGCGGACGCCCTCCCACCGGCCGAAGGTCGGGGAGCCGACGCGCAGGTCCACGATCACGTCGAGGACGGCGCCGCGCACGCAGGTCACGTACTTGGCCTGGCCGCGCGGGACGTCGGCGAAGTGGATGCCGCGGACCACGCCGGCCGAGGAGACCGAGAGGTTCGCCTGCGCCAGGTTCAGCGGGTGCCCCACGACCTCGGCCAGCCGGTCGAAGCGGTACCACTCGGTGAACAGGCCGCGCGGGTCGCCGTGCAGCTGCGGGGTGATCTCGAAGGCGCCCTCGATGGAGAGCTCACGGAACTTCATCGGGCGTCCTCCTCGGCGAGCAGCTGCAGCAGGTAGTCGCCGTAGCCGCTCTTGGTCAGCGGTTCGGCCAGTTCGCGCAGTTGCGCGGAGTCGATCAGGCCGGCCCGCCAGGCCGCCTCCTCGATGCAGCCGATCTTGAAGCCCTGGCGTTCCTCGATCACGCGGACGAACTCGGAGGCCTGGACCATCGAGACGAAGGTGCCGGTGTCGAGCCAGGCGGTACCCCGGTCGAGGATGGTCACGTTCAGCTCGCCGGCCTGGAGGTAGGCGTCGTTGACGGCGGTGATCTCCAGCTCGCCGCGGGCGCTGGGCTTCAAGCCCTTGGCTATCTCCACGACCTGGTTGTCGTAGAAGTACAGACCGGGCACCGCGTAGCGGGACTTCGGCTTGGCCGGCTTCTCCTCGATGGAGATGGCCTGGCCCTTCTCGTCGAACTCGACGACGCCGTACGCCGTCGGGTCCGCCACCGGGTAGGCGAAGACCCGCCCGCCCTTGGCGTCGGTGTGCTGCGCGAGGCGGGTGCCGAGGCCGCTGCCGTGGAAGATGTTGTCGCCGAGGATCAGCGCGACGGACTCGTCGCCGATGAAGTCGGCGCCGAGGACGAAGGCCTGGGCGATGCCCTCCGGGCGCTCCTGGACGGCGTATTCCAGCCGCAGCCCGAACTGCGAGCCGTCGCCCAGCAGTCGCTCGAACTGGGACCGGTCGTCCGGGGTCGTGATGATCAGGATCTCGCTGATGCCCGCCATCACCAGAGTGGAGAGCGGGTAGTAGATCATCGGCTTGTCGAAGACGGGGAGCAGCTGCTTCGAGACTGCCCGCGTCAGCGGCCACAGTCGCGATCCGGTGCCACCGGCCAAGAGGATTCCACGCATGGGGAGAACCCTATGCGAGAGGCCGTGGGGGAGCCGCGCGCACGGCATGTGACGTTCGGCAGGCGGCTAGACTCTTCGTATTATGCGCATCCTCGTGACCGGCGGTGCCGGCTTCATCGGTTCAGAATTCGTTCGCCAGCAGCTCGGTGCGGACGCCACGGCGCAGATCACCGTCTTCGACAAGCTGACCTACTCCGGTGTCGAGGCGAACCTCGCCCCGGTCGCGGACCACCCCGGATACCGCTTCGTCAAGGGCGACATCTGCGACGCCGAGGCCGTCGACCAGGTGATGGCCGGTCACGACGTGGTCGTGCACTTCGCCGCCGAGTCCCACGTGGACCGCTCGATCGCCGGCGCGGGTCCGTTCGTGATGACCAACGTCGTCGGTACGCAGGTCCTGCTGGACTCCGCCCGCAAGCACGGCGTCGGCCGCTTCGTGCACATCTCCACCGACGAGGTCTACGGCTCGATCGACGAGGGCTCCTGGACGGAGGAGTGGCCGCTGGTGCCGAACTCCCCGTACTCCGCGTCCAAGGCGTCGTCCGACCTGCTGGCGCTGGCGTACCACCGCACGCACGGCATGGACGTGGTGGTCACCCGCTGCTCCAACAACTACGGGCACTACCAGTTCCCGGAGAAGGTCATCCCGCTGTTCGTCTCCAACCTGATGGACGGCAAGAAGGTCCCGCTGTACGGCAACGGCGGCAACGTCCGCGACTGGCTGCACGTCTCCGACCACTGCCGCGGCATCGACCTGGCCATGCGCAAGGGCCGGGCCGGCGAGGTCTACAACATCGGCGGCGGCACCGAGCTCACCAACAAGGAGCTCACCGGCGTCCTTCTGGAGGCCGCGGGCCTCGGCTGGGAGATGGTCGAGCGGGTCGAGGACCGCAAGGGCCACGACCTCCGCTACTCCATCGACATCGGCAAGATCGGCGCCGAGCTGGGCTACGCCCCGCAGGTCACGTTCGAGGACGGCATCAAGGCCACCATCGACTGGTACCGCGAGAACCGTGCCTGGTGGGAGCCGCTGAAGGCGAAGGCGGCCCTGCAGAAGTGAGCACCGAGACGCGATCCGGGTACTGGCTCGTCACCGGCGCCGCCGGGATGCTCGGCCAGGACGTCCTGGCCGTCCTGAAGGACGCCGGCATCGAGGCCGTGGGCCTGCGCCGCGCCGACCTCGACATCACCGACCCGGACGCCGTCCGGGCCGCCGTCGACGGTGCCGCCGTCGTCGTGAACTGTGCCGCCTGGACCGACGTCGACGGAGCGGAGACGGCCGAGGAGGCCGCCACCGCCGTCAACGGCACGGGTGTACGGGTCCTCGCGGGGGCCTGCGCGGCCGCCGGGGCGCGGCTGCTGCACGTCTCCACCGACTACGTGCTGCCCGGCGACGCTTCGGAGCCGTACCGCGAGGACGCCGAGACCGGTCCGGTCAACGCCTACGGTCGTTCCAAGCTGGTCGGGGAGCGCGCCGTCGCCGAACTGCTGCCGCGGGACGGTTACGTGGTGCGGACGGCCTGGCTGTACGGCGAGCACGGTCCGAACTTCGTGGCCACCATGCTGAAGCTGGCCGCGCAGCGGGACACCCTCGACGTCGTCGACGACCAGCACGGCCAGCCCACCTGGTCCTACGCGCTGGCCCGACGGCTCGTGGAGCTCGGCCTCGCCGCGCAGGACGGCAAGGCGCCGGGCGGGGTCTACCACGGGACCGCGAGCGGCCGCACCACGTGGATGGGGCTGGCCCGTGAGGCGTACCGGCTGGGCGGGCTCGACCCGGAGCGGATCCGGCCCACCACGTCCGAGGCCTTCGTGCGTCCCGCCGTTCGGCCCGCCTTCAGTGTCCTTGGTCACGACGGCTGGTCCGCCGCGGGGCTGGAACCACTGCCCGACTGGCGGTCCCAGCTCGCCGAGGCGATCACCCGTCCGGCCTTCGCCGACCTGCTGCGACTGCCCTCCGAGCGGTGAGCCGGCGCGGCTGATCGTCTTCACGCGCACGCCGTCCACGGGGCTCGGAAGGCAACCTTCCGAGCCCCGTTTGCGTCATTCGCAGTGCCATATGCTTCCCCTATAAAAGATGTTGGCCCCTTCGCCCGAAAGGCGCCGTCGGCTGTGCGACTCTCCGTTCTGACCTCCATCACCGGACTTCTGGTGCTGGGGTACATCCTCGAGCTGCTGCGCCGCCAGCAACTGCGGGAGAAGTACGCGGCGATATGGCTCGCGATCGGACTGCTGGTCGCCCCGCTCGGATTCGTCCCGGACCTGCTGGACCCGGTGGCCAAAGCCCTCGGTGTCGCCTCCGGTGTGAGCCTGGTGCTGTTCGTCGGCTTCGTACTGGTCCTGATGGTGAGTCTGCACCTCAGCTGGGAGACCAGCCGGCTGGAAGCGGAGACGCGCACCCTGGCGGAGGACGTCGCGCTGATCCGCGCGCATCTCGTCCAGCAGGGCGGTTACCCGAATACGTCGCCGCGCACGGAGGATTCCGGCGCTTTCGAGGCACAGGTGAAGTCGTGAACGACGGCCGTCGCGTTCTGATCATCCTTCCCGCCTGGAACGAGCGGGACGGGCTGCCCTCGGTCCTGCGCGAGATCCAGCAGCAACTGCCCTACGTCGACACCCTCGTGGTCGACGACGGCTCGGCGGACGACACCGCCGAGGTGGCGCGGGCGGCCGGATCGGCCGTCGCCCAGCTGCCGTTCAACCTCGGTGTCGGCGGCGCGATGCGGCTCGGCTACCGCTACGCGCAGCAGCACGGCTACGACGTGGCGATCCAGGTGGACGCCGACGGTCAGCACGACCCGGCCTACGTGCCGGCCCTCCTGGAGCGCCTCGCCGCCGGCGATGCCGACCTCGTCATAGGCGCCCGGTTCGCGGGCGCCGGCGACTACTCGGTGCGCGGCCCGCGCAAGTGGGCGATGTCCCTGCTGTCCGTGGTGCTCTCGCGGATCACCCGGACCAAGCTCACCGACACCACCTCGGGCTTCCGCGCCTGCAACCGGCCCCTCATCGAGTTCTTCGCCCGTTGGTACCCGGTGGAGTACCTCGGCGACACCATCGAGTCCATGGTGGGCGCCGCCCGCTCCGGCTTCACCGTGCGCCAGATCCCGGTGGCCATGCGGGAACGCACCACCGGCCGCCCGAGCGCCTCGCCGCTCAAGGCGATGGTCTACCTCACCCGCGCCGGCCTCGTGCTGCTGCTCGCGATGATCCGCCGGATGCCGGAGGAACTCACCACGTTCACGCCCGGCTCCCCGGCGTACGCAGCGTTCCAGCAGCGCACGGCCGAGCTGGTCGACCGTGAGCTGACCAAGGCCTAGGCGGAGAAAATGTCGCGTTTCGAGATCCTGCTGCCGTACTACGGCGATGTCGCGCTGATGCAGGACGCGGTCCGCAGCGTCCTGGTCCAGGGCGGCGACGACTGGCGCCTGACCGTCGCCGACGACGGCCGTGAGCCGGGCGTCCCCGAGTGGTTCGAGGAGCTGGCGGACCCCCGGGTCAGGTACTTCCGCAACGAGCGCAACCTCGGGGTCACCGGCAACTTCAACCGCTGCGTCGAGCTCGCCGAGTACGAGTACCTCGTGCTCATGGGCTGCGACGACCTGATGCACCCGAACTACCTGGAGGTCGTGCGCGCCGCCGCCGACCGCGAGCCGACCGCGGCGATGATCCAGCCGGGTGTCCGGGTGATCGGCTCCGACGGCCTGCCGTACGACACCCTGGGCGACCGCACCAAGCGCAAGCTGTACGCGCCCAAGGGCCCGGGCCGGGCCCTGCTCGGCGGCGAGGAACTCGCCACCAGCCTGCTGCGCGGCAACTGGCTGTACTTCCCCTCGATCTGCTGGCGCTCCGAAGCGGTCAAGCGCTTCGGCTTCCGCACGGACCTGGGCGTCATCCAGGACCTCGCCCTCGTCGTGGACCTGCTGGTGGCGGGGGAGACCCTGGCCACCACCCCGGAGGTCTGCTTCAGCTACCGCCGGCACGCCGAGAGCGAGTCCTCGGCGAAGGCCTACACCGGCCACCGCTTCGAGGAAGCCAAGCGCTTCTTCGTCGAGACCGCCGACCGCCTGGACGGACACGGCTGGCCGCGCGCGGCCAAGGTCTCCCGACTGCACCTCTCCTCACGGCTGCACGCACTCACGCTGCTGCCCGGAGCCGCCAAGCACGCCGGTCGCCCCGGTGTCGGCGCCATGCTCCGCCACGCCACACGCTGAGCGTGCGGCCTATGAAAGCTCTTGTATGAACCCGATCGCGAAACTGCTCAAGGCCCTGCCCCCCGGGACCGCCATGGTCGCGGGGGGCACCGCTGTGCTCGGCGCCGCCTCCTACATCCACCTCGCGGTGGCCGGACACAGCCTCACCACGGCCCACATGGCCGGGGTCTCCGTGCTGTGGACCCTGGTGATGTCCGTCGGGATCGGCCTGTTCTTCCCGATCGAGCAGGAGCTCACCCGGATCGTCGCCGCCCGCGCCGTCCGCGACGAGGGAGCCGCGCCGGTGCTCCGGAAGGCGGGGCTGCTCACCGCGGGCATCCTCGCCGTGGTCCTCGGAGCCCTCGCCCTCTTCGCCGGGCCGATCGCGGACCGGCTGTTCCAGGGCGACCGCCAACTGGTCGCCGTGCTCGGCGCGGCCTTCGCCGCGATGGCGTTGTGCTACCTCACCCGGGGCGTCCTGGCCGGCACCCGCAGCTTCACCGCGTACGGGTCCCAGCTCGCGGTGGACGGCGGCCTGCGGATCGCGATGGCCTTCGCCTGCGCCGCCGCCGGCCTGCACTCGGCGCTCGCCTTCAGCCTGATCCTCGTCGTGGCGCCGTTCATCGCCCTGTTGGTCACGCTGGTCCCGACCCTGCGCGGGGCCCGGCCCGGCGGCCCGATCGCCACCGGAGAGCTGGTCCGCGGCCTCGGCCCGCTGACCGCTTCCACCCTGCTCGCCCAGGTCGTGGTCAACGCGGCGGTGATGAGCACCCAGCTCTTCGAACCGACCCGCACCGAACTGATCGCCGCTCTGCTCAGCGCCCTGGTCCTGGCCCGGGTGCCGCTGTTCGTCTTCGGCTCGCTCCAGGCCTCGCTGCTCTCCGGTCTGTCCACCGTGGTGGCCGGCGGTGACCACCAGGGCTTCTCCCGGATGCTCCGCAAGGCGTGCGCGGTGGTCCTCGGCCTCGGCGTCGTCGGCGGCGTGCCGGCCGTACTGATCGGACCCTGGCTGATCGAGGTCCTGTTCGGCGCCGCGCCCGGCCGGCTCGGCCACGTCGACTTCCTGTGGTTCGCCCTCGGGACGACCGCCTACATGCTCGCCATGGTGCTCGGCCAGGCCCAGATGGTGCTGCACAAGCACCGCGCCCAGCTGGTGTGCTGGGTGCTCGGCACCGTCGTGCTGATCGGGATCACGGTGGTGCCCGGCGACATCGCGCTGCGCGTGGGTCTCGCCTACGCGATCGGTTCTCTGGCCACCGCCGGCACGATGCTGCTGACCCTGCGCGGCGCCGTGCCGCGCCGCACCGCCGCACCGGTACCCAACGGACACCTCACGGAAGTCTGACCTGTCATGACACGACTGGCACCCCTGTCCCCCGCCGGCCCGGAGAGCGACCTGTCGGCCGAGGAGTCCTCGGCCGACGGCCCCCCGGTGACGCGCCGGTGGCGAGCCCGGGTCGTGGTGCCGTCGGCGCTGGCCCTGGGCTACGTGCTCAACGTGCTGTTCCGGCTGTCGCTGGTCACCAAGCAGGACTTCCCGACGGCCAACCCCGACGAGTCGATGTACCTGGTGATGGCCAGGATCCTGGCCGGCAGGCCGACCACCTCGATTCCCAACGACCAGGTCATCCCCGCCGGCTACTCCCTGCTCATCTCGCCGGCCCTGCGCCTCACCCAGGACCCGGTCCTCGCCTACCACCTGGTCATGGGCACGAACGCCCTGATCAGCTGCCTGGTGCTGCCCCTGGCGTACTGGGGGCTGCGCCGGCTGGACGTCTCCAGGCCGATCGCGTACATCGGTGCCACCCTGGTGACGGTCGTCCCCCCGGTGGTCTTCTACTCGCAGTACGCCATGGCGGACACCCCGCTGCCGGTCCTGATCCTGGCGTGGCTGATCGGCGTGCACGGCCTGTTCTCCGAGGGCGCCAAGAAGCGCCGCGTCCTGTTCGCGCTGCTGGGCGCCTTCGCCGCCGGATACTGCCTGCTCACCCACGACCGCGGCGGTGTGATCGTCGCGCTGACGGGCCTGGTGCTGCTCGTGGCCCTGGTCCTGGGCCGGGCACCGCGGATCGCCGCCGCCTCGGCGCTCGCCCTGCTGGCCGTCATGTTCGTGCTCAAGCAGCTCATGACCACCTGGATGATCTCCCAGATCGACGGCGCCGCGCCGAGCCAGGTCGGCAACGCCGTGTTCGAGACGCTCGGGAACCCCCACCTGCTGCGCCGCACCATCATGCGGATGATCGGCCACCTCTGGTACTTCCTCACGTCCACCTGGGGCCTGGGTGCGGTGGCCCTGGTGGTCTGCGTCTGCGCGGTCCTCAGCTCCCGCTTCACCCCGGCCAACCGCGTGGTGGCCTTCCTGATGGTCGCGCTGCTGGGCGGCATCGCACTGGCGGCGGCCGCGGGCCTGCCCAACGACCACCGCATCGACACCGTCGTCTACGCCCGCTACCTCTCCCTGTTGGTCCCGGCGTACCTGCTCGCCGCGGTGGCCGCGCTGTACCACGTGCGCGGCCGGAAGAACACGATCGCGCTCGCCGTGGCCGGGGGCGGCGTCGTGCTGGCCCTCGCGGCGGCCCTGCTCCACATGGCGAGCAAGCAGTGGGGCGAGTGGTTCTTCGTCCTGTGGGGCCTGCCCGACGCCACCTTCCTCACCAGCCTCATCGGGAAGGGCTGGGACAGCTTCCACGCGGCGTTCGTCACCGCGGTCGCCTTGGGCGTGTTCGCCGTGGTGATGCTGCTGCGCCTGCTCGGCGGCGACCGCCGGGCGGGTCTCGCCACCGGCGTCGTCGGTGTGGTGCTGGTGGCGTTCGGCGCCTTCGCGACCGTCACCGTGACCGACCACGTCAACAAGGAGTTCGTGGCGGACCGGCTGGACGACGGCACCGGATTCATCGAGAAGGCCGGCATCCGCCCGGGAGACCGACTGGTCATGGACGACGACGTCCGGTGGGAGATCCGGATGACGACGTCCTACATGGTGCTCGACGGTCGGGTCTGGACCCGCTTCCTGCTCACGAAGGACGCACCTCCGGCCGAGGCCAACGTGGCCGTGCTCGCCCTCTACGACAAGAAGGCCCCCGCCACCGACAGCTGGCGCAATGCCCCGGCCGGCTGGCACGTCGACCGGGACGTCCGCGAGGGCAAGAACGAGTACGTGGTCTGGCGGCGCGGCTGAAGGCCGGCTTCCGCGACCACTCCGGTCCCGTGGACCTCCTCGCGCAGCTCACCGGCTATGTCCACAAGTGATCTAATGCGATGAATCAGCAGGTGAGAGGCTCCACACCGCAAGGTGTGGAGCCTCTCGCACGCTCACGGACAGGGTGGGGAATGAGCAGGAACGACGAAGACGGGCGAGCCGGGCGCAGTCCCTCCGACGAGGAGTGGGCCCGGTTCATGGAGCAGGCCGCGGCGGGGGAGGGCGACGCGCCGAAGGAACCGTCCGCGCGGGCGCGGATGGTGACCGAGCGGCTGCGGGGCCGGCAGGACCCGCCGGGATGGCGCACCGGCCCGGCGTGGCAGGAGATGCGGGGCCGCGGCCGGCGGGGGAGGCGGCTCAAGGCCGCCCTGGCCATCGTCCTCATCGCAGGGGTCGCGCTGATCGCCATGCGGCCGGAGCTGGTGATCGACAAGGTGACGGGCAAGACCCGGGCCCGGGAGGACGCCGATCACGCGGGCCCACTGGCCCCGGAGACCGGGCGCCCGACCGCCCCGCCGGCCTCGGCGGACCCCGACCGCCCGACCCTGAAGGAACCTTTCCGCGGCTCCCCGGCGCTCCAGTGGGCCGATGGCGCCGCCGGCATCGAGCTCCCGGAGGCGACGGCCGTCGGAGGGTTCTCCCAGGAGCAGGTCGCGGACGCGCTGGCGAAGGCGAAGCAGTTCCTGGTCGCGGCCAACCTGGATCCCGCGACCCTGCGCGGCGGTCGTCCGGAGGCGGCGCTGAAGCTGCTGGACCCGGAGCAGGACGAGCTGATGAAGGAGCTGGACGAGGCATACGCCAAGCCGACGCGGGAGCGGGACCCGCTGAACCTGTTCACCCGGTACGACCCGGCCGAGCTGAAGCCCGTGGGCGACGTGGTCAAGGTGCGGGGCCGGATGTGGGTGGAGGCGGGGCAGAAGCCCGGAATGGCCGACATCAAGGTCGACTACTCCTTCGTCCACCCCTTCGTGAAGATCAAGGGGAACCCGGAGGACGTCGCGCGGACCATCGTGCGGCGCGAAGCCACCTTCTCGATCGCCGACCTGAGCAAGTGGCGGGGGACCCCCGGCCGGCTGATGCTCACGCACTACCAGCGCGACATCGGCAACAACGCCTGTGACCGGTACGACGGCTACGTGCACCCGTCGTTCTTCTCGGACCCGGTCGGCAGCGGACCGACGCCTTCCGGGACGCCCGTGGACCCGTACGACAGGAGCAAGGCCATCGGCGCCGACAGCCAAGAGGGCTGCGGGACGCTGTCCCGGTCCTGACCAGGGGCCCCGTCGCGCGGCGTAGTTTGACGCGTACGCGTGGCGGGGTATTCTCTTCGGCCCGATTGGCCAGGTACGTGCCTCGTATGGCAGACTACTCAAGTTGCTCGGCTGAGTGCCGATGCTGCGCGCCTCCCGCCGGGAGGACCGGAAGCGAGTCCCACAGTACTCGTCGTCCTTAATCTGCCTCTCGGGGCAGCAATGAGGGCGGACGTACGGGAATCTTCTGGGAAGTGTCAGCACGGTGCCCACCAGGCACTCGGTGGGTGTTTCTCCCCCGAAGCGCGGTCACAGGGACCGCACCCCCTTGGACGAGGGAATTTCCGTATGGGAATTTTCTGTAGAGGGTGTGCGACACGCCCGACCGCGTGGGTCGGAGAGAAGCCGCAGGATCCAGTCCTGCAGCCGACCGAGGGCCAGAGCGTTTCCACATAGAGACAGGACTACGGAGTAGCCATGGCGGGACAGAAGATCCGCATCCGGCTCAAGGCCTACGACCACGAGGTCATCGACTCCTCGGCGAAGAAGATCGTCGAGACGGTGACCCGCACTGGTGCGTCGGTCGCGGGCCCGGTGCCGCTGCCCACTGAGAAGAACGTGTACTGCGTCATCAAGTCGCCGCACAAGTACAAGGACTCGCGCGAGCACTTCGAGATGCGCACGCACAAGCGCCTGATCGACATCCTCGACCCGACGCCCAAGACCGTTGACTCGCTGATGCGCCTGGACCTTCCGGCCGGCGTCGACATCGAGATCAAGCTCTGAGAGGCGTCGAGAAGATGGCAAAGCAGATCAAGGGCGTCCTGGGCGAGAAGCTCGGCATGACCCAGGTCTGGGACGAGAACAACCGTGTCGTCCCGGTGACCGTGGTCAAGGCCGGACCCTGCGTCGTTACCCAGGTCCGTACGAACGACATCGACGGCTACGAGTCGGTCCAGATCGCCTTCGGCGAGATCGACCCGCGCAAGGTGAACAAGCCCCTCAAGGGCCACTTCGCCAAGGCTGACGTGACCCCCCGCCGCCACCTGGTGGAGCTCCGCACCTCCGACGCCAGCGAGTACACGCTCGGCCAGGAGATCACTGCCGAGGTGTTCGAGTCCGGCGTCAAGGTTGACGTCACGGGCAACAGCAAGGGCAAGGGCTTCGCCGGTGTCATGAAGCGCCACAACTTCCGGGGCCTCGGCGCCGGTCACGGTGTGCAGCGCAAGCACCGCTCCCCCGGTTCGATCGGTGGCTGCGCCACCCCTGGGCGTGTCTTCAAGGGCATGCGCATGGCCGGTCGCATGGGTAACGAGCGC
The DNA here is from genome assembly GCF_042892775.1 of Streptomyces sp. NPDC001717. Taxonomy (NCBI): domain Bacteria; kingdom Bacillati; phylum Actinomycetota; class Actinomycetes; order Kitasatosporales; family Streptomycetaceae; genus Streptomyces; species Streptomyces sp. NPDC001717. The sequence goes on from NZ_JBIAUK010000001.1 coordinate 324,883, forward strand.
GTCACCACCCAGAACCTGACCATCCACGCGGTTGACGCGGAGAAGGGTCTGCTCCTCATCAAGGGTGCGGTCCCCGGTCCGAACGGCGGCCTCGTCCTGGTCCGTACCGCGGCCAAGGGGGCTTGAGGTAATGAGCACCATTGACATCCTTTCGCCGGCAGGCGACAAGGCCGGTACCGTCGAGCTCCCCGCGGAGATCTTCGACGCGAAGACCAGCGTTCCGCTGATCCACCAGGTCGTCGTCGCTCAGCTGGCTGCTGCCCGTCAGGGCACGCACAAGACCAAGACCCGTGGCGAAGTCCGTGGTGGTGGCCGCAAGCCGTACCGCCAGAAGGGCACCGGCCGCGCCCGTCAGGGTTCGACCCGCGCTCCGCAGTTCGCCGGCGGTGGCGTCGTCCACGGCCCCGTGCCGCGTGACTACTCGCAGCGGACCCCGAAGAAGATGAAGGCCGCCGCCCTCCGCGGTGCCCTCTCGGACCGTGCGCGTCACTCCCGCATCCACGTCGTCACCGGCGTGGTCGAGGGTGCCGCCTCCACCAAGGCCGCCAAGACGCTGTTCGGCAAGATCTCGGAGCGCAAGAACCTGCTCCTGGTCGTCGACCGCAGCGAAGAGGCCTCGTGGCTGTCCGCCCGCAACCTGCCCCAGGTTCACATCCTGGAGCCGGGCCAGCTGAACACGTACGACGTGATCGTCTCTGACGACGTGGTCTTCACCCAGGCCGCTTTCGAGTCCTTCGTGTCTGGCCCCAAGGCCGATGAGACCGAAGGGAGCGACGCCTGATGTCTGAGGCGACCGTTACCAGCAAGACCTTCACCGACCCGCGCGACCTGCTGATCAAGCCGGTCGTCTCGGAGAAGAGCTACGCGCTGCTGGACGAGAACAAGTACACGTTCATCGTCGCGCCCGGCGCCAACAAGACCCAGATCAAGCAGGCCGTCGAGGCGGTCTTCTCGGTCAAGGTCACCGGGGTCAACACGATCAACCGTCAGGGTAAGCGCAAGCGCACCAAGACCGGTTTCGGCAAGCGCGCCAACACCAAGCGCGCCATCGTGACCCTTGCCGAGGGCAACCGTATCGACATCTTCGGCGGCCAGGCCTCCTAACGGAGGTCTAGTCGTCCGGAATCGGACGAGGACTGAGAAATGGGTATCCGCAAGTACAAGCCGACGACCCCGGGCCGTCGTGGCTCCAGCGTCGCCGACTTTGTCGAGATCACGCGGTCCACGCCGGAGAAGTCGCTGGTCCGCCCCCTGCACAGCAAGGGCGGCCGTAACAACACCGGTCGTGTGACCGTTCGCCACCAGGGCGGTGGCCACAAGCGCGCCTACCGCGTGATCGACTTCCGTCGTCACGACAAGGACGGCGTGCCGGCCAAGGTCGCGCACATCGAGTACGACCCCAACCGCACCGCGCGCATCGCGCTGCTGCACTACGCCGACGGCGAGAAGCGCTACATCATCGCGCCGCGCGGTCTGCAGCAGGGTGACCGGATTGAGAACGGCCCGACGGCCGACATCAAGCCGGGCAACAACCTCGCGCTCCGCAACATCCCGGTCGGTACCACGATCCACGCGATCGAGCTCCGCCCCGGTGGCGGCGCCAAGTTCGCGCGTTCGGCTGGTGCCTCCGTGCAGCTGCTCGCGAAGGAGGGCGTGATGGCCCACCTCCGCATGCCGTCCGGTGAGATCCGTCTCGTCGACGCGCGCTGCCGCGCCACGGTCGGCGAGGTCGGCAACGCCGAGCAGTCGAACATCAACTGGGGCAAGGCCGGCCGCATGCGCTGGAAGGGCGTTCGCCCGACCGTCCGCGGTGTCGCGATGAACCCGGTTGACCACCCGCACGGTGGTGGTGAGGGCAAGACCAGCGGTGGTCGCCACCCGGTCTCCCCGTGGGGTCAGAAGGAGGGTCGTACTCGCTCGCCGAAGAAGGCTTCGAGCAAGTACATCGTCCGCCGCCGCAAGACGAACAAGAAGCGCTAGGAGCGGGTTTAGATGCCGCGCAGTCTCAAGAAGGGACCCTTCGTCGACGACCACCTCGTGAAGAAGGTGGACGCTCAGAACGAAGCTGGTACCAAGAACGTCATCAAGACCTGGTCCCGTCGCTCGATGATCATCCCGGCCATGCTGGGTCACACCATCGCGGTGCACAACGGCAAGACCCACGTCCCGGTGTTCGTCACCGAGTCGATGGTCGGCCACAAGCTCGGCGAGTTCTCGCCGACTCGCACCTTCCGCGGCCACGTCAAGGACGACCGGAAGTCGAAGCGCCGCTAATCGCGGGGTGGTTACGACTATGACTTACACCGAAGGGACAACCATGGAAGCCAGGGCCCAGGCGCGGTACATCCGCGTCACGCCCATGAAGGCCCGCCGCGTGGTGGACCTTATCCGTGGCATGGATGCCACGGAGGCTCAGGCGGTCCTGCGTTTCGCCCCGCAGGCCGCGAGCGTGCCGGTCGGCAAGGTGCTGGACAGCGCCATCGCCAACGCCGCGCACAACTACAACCACCCGGACGCCTCCACGCTGGTCATCAGCGAGGCGTACGTGGACGAGGGCCCGACCCTGAAGCGGTTCCGTCCGCGTGCCCAGGGCCGTGCCTACCGGATCCGCAAGCGGACCAGCCACATCACCGTGGTCGTCAGCAGCAAGGAAGGTTCCCGGTAATGGGCCAGAAGGTAAACCCGCACGGGTTCCGACTCGGCATCACCACGGACTTCAAGTCCCGCTGGTACGCCGACAAGCTGTACAAGGACTACGTCAAGGAAGACGTCGCCATCCGTCGGATGATGACGTCCGGCATGGAGCGCGCCGGCATCTCGAAGGTTGAGATCGAGCGCACCCGTGACCGCGTGCGTGTGGACATCCACACCGCCCGTCCCGGCATCGTCATCGGCCGCCGTGGCGCCGAGGCCGACCGCATCCGCGGTGACCTCGAGAAGCTCACGGGCAAGCAGGTCCAGCTGAACATCCTCGAGGTCAAGAACCCCGAGCTCGACGCTCAGCTCGTTGCCCAGGCCGTTGCCGAGCAGCTCTCCTCCCGCGTCTCCTTCCGTCGTGCCATGCGCAAGAGCATGCAGGGCACCATGAAGGCCGGCGCCAAGGGCATCAAGATCCAGTGTGGCGGCCGTCTCGGCGGCGCCGAGATGTCCCGCTCCGAGTTCTACCGCGAGGGTCGTGTGCCGCTGCACACGCTGCGCGCGAACGTGGACTACGGCTTCTTCGAGGCCAAGACCACCTTCGGCCGTATCGGTGTGAAGGTCTGGATCTACAAGGGCGACGTCAAGAACATCGCCGAGGTTCGCGCCGAGAACGCTGCGGCCCGTGCGGGTAACCGCCCGGCCCGTGGTGCCGGCGCTGGCGACCGTCCCGCCGGCCGTGGTGGCCGTGGTGGCGAGCGCGGCGGCCGTGGTGGCCGCAAGCCGCAGCAGGCTGCTGGTGTCGAGGCCCCCAAGGCCGAGGCTCCCGCCGCCGCTCCGGCCGAGAGCACCGGAACGGAGGCCTGACCGTCATGCTGATCCCTCGTAGGGTCAAGCACCGCAAGCAGCACCACCCGAAGCGCAGCGGTATGGCCAAGGGCGGTACCGAGGTCTCGTTCGGCGAGTACGGCATTCAGGCGCTTACCCCCGCCTACGTGACGAACCGTCAGATCGAGTCCGCTCGTATCGCGATGACCCGTCACATCAAGCGTGGCGGCAAGGTCTGGATCAACATCTACCCGGACCGTCCGCTCACGAAGAAGCCTGCCGAGACCCGCATGGGTTCCGGTAAGGGTTCGCCGGAGTGGTGGATCGCGAACGTGCACCCGGGTCGGGTCATGTTCGAGCTGTCCTACCCGAACGAGAAGATTGCGCGTGAGGCTCTCACTCGTGCGGCCCACAAGCTGCCGATGAAGTGCCGCATCGTCAAGCGCGAGGCAGGTGAGTCGTGATGGCGACGGGAACCAAGGCGTCCGAGCTCCGCGAGCTCGGCAACGAGGAGCTCGTTGCCAAGCTGCGCGAGGCCAAGGAGGAGCTGTTCAAGCTCCGTTTCCAGGCGGCCACCGGTCAGCTGGAGAACAACGGCCGGCTCAAGTCCGTCCGTAAGGACATCGCTCGCATCTACACCCTGATGCACGAGCGTGAGCTCGGTATCGAGACGGTGGAGAGCGCCTGATGAGCGAGAACAACGTGACTGAGAAGACCGAGCGCGGTTTCCGCAAGACCCGTGAGGGTCTGGTCGTCAGCGACAAGATGGACAAGACCGTCGTCGTCGCCGTCGAGGACCGCGTGAAGCACGCGCTGTACGGCAAGGTCATCCGCCGTACCAACAAGCTCAAGGCGCACGACGAGCAGAACGCTGCCGGCGTCGGCGACCGCGTCCTCATCATGGAGACGCGTCCGCTGTCGGCGAGCAAGCGCTGGCGCATCGTCGAGATCCTCGAGAAGGCCAAGTAATTATCTGAGGGGTTTCCCTCGGATTCGTTCCGCCAGGCTCGGTGGGGGCCACCGCTCTTCGGAGTGTGAGGCCCCCGCCGGGAACCGGCAGACAAACAGGAGATAGACGTGATCCAGCAGGAGTCGCGACTGCGTGTCGCCGACAACACTGGTGCCAAGGAGATCCTTTGCATCCGTGTTCTCGGTGGCTCCGGTCGCCGCTACGCGGGCATCGGTGACGTCATCGTCGCCACCGTCAAGGACGCGATCCCCGGTGGCAACGTGAAGAAGGGTGACGTCGTCAAGGCGGTCATCGTTCGCACCGTCAAGGAGCGCCGCCGCCAGGACGGCTCGTACATCCGCTTCGACGAGAACGCCGCCGTCATTCTGAAGAACGACGGCGACCCTCGCGGCACCCGTATCTTCGGCCCCGTGGGCCGTGAGCTGCGCGAGAAGAAGTTCATGAAGATCATCTCGCTCGCGCCGGAGGTGCTGTAAGCATGAAGATCAAGAAGGGCGACCTGGTCCAGGTCATCACCGGTAAGGACAAGGGCAAGCAGGGCAAGGTCATCGTTGCCTTCCCCGCTGAGAACCGCGTCCTCGTCGAGGGTGTCAACCGGGTCAAGAAGCACACCAAGGCCGCGCAGAACCAGGCCGGTGGCATCGTCATCACCGAGGCCCCGGTCCACGTGAGCAACGTGCAGCTGGTCGTGGAGAAGGACGGCAAGAAGGTCGTCACCCGCGTCGGTTACCGCTTCGACGACGAAGGCAACAAGATCCGCGTTGCCAAGCGCACGGGTGAGGACATCTGATGGCTACCACTCCGCGTCTGAAGACGAAGTACCGCGAGGACATCGCGGGCAAGCTGCGTGAGGAGTTCTCCTACGAGAACGTCATGCAGATCCCCGGCCTCGTCAAGATCGTCGTGAACATGGGTGTCGGCGACGCCGCCCGTGACTCGAAGCTGATCGACGGTGCCATCCGCGACCTGACGACGATCACCGGTCAGAAGCCGGCCGTCACGAAGGCCCGCAAGTCCATCGCGCAGTTCAAGCTGCGCGAGGGTCAGCCGATCGGCTGCCACGTCACCCTCCGTGGTGACCGCATGTGGGAGTTCCTGGACCGTACGCTGTCGCTCGCGCTGCCGCGTATCCGCGACTTCCGTGGTCTGTCGCCGAAGCAGTTCGACGGCCGTGGCAACTACACCTTCGGTCTCACGGAGCAGGTCATGTTCCACGAGATCGACCAGGACAAGATCGACCGTACCCGGGGTATGGACATCACCGTGGTCACCACGGCGACCAACGACGCTGAGGGCCGCGCGCTCCTCCGTCACCTCGGCTTCCCCTTCAAGGAGGCGTAAGCGAGATGGCGAAGAAGGCTCTCATCGCGAAGGCTGCCCGCAAGCCCAAGTTCGGTGTGCGTGCGTACACCCGCTGCCAGCGCTGCGGTCGTCCCCACTCCGTGTACCGCAAGTTCGGCCTCTGCCGCGTCTGCCTTCGTGAGATGGCTCACCGTGGCGAGCTGCCGGGCGTGACCAAGAGCTCCTGGTAAATCCTCCCGCCCTTTGGGTGTTGAGGTTTTTCAGACGCTCTCGGTAAGCATCAGGTCGGCGGACCGCCCTGCCCGCATGCCGTAGGCTTGTGGGGTTGGGCGTCCGCCGCCCTATCGACTTACTACGCCGTAGGTCCCCGCACCGCACCCGTCCCGCCACTGAGTGGGGAGAGGGATGGCGCATACAGGAAACCCCGGCGAGAGAGGCCGAAGGCCACTTCATGACCATGACTGACCCGATCGCAGACATGCTCACGCGTCTGCGTAACGCTAACTCGGCGTACCACGACTCCGTCGTGATGCCGCACAGCAAGATCAAGTCGCACATCGCGGAGATCCTCAAGCAGGAGGGTTTCATCACCGGCTGGAAGGTCGAGGACGCCGAGGTCGGCAAGAACCTCGTCCTCGAGCTGAAGTTCGGGCCGAACCGTGAGCGCTCCATCGCGGGCATCAAGCGGATCTCGAAGCCCGGTCTGCGCGTGTACGCGAAGTCCACCAACCTGCCGAAGGTCCTCGGCGGCCTGGGCGTGGCGATCATCTCCACGTCCCACGGTCTCCTGACCGGTCAGCAGGCAGGCAAGAAGGGCGTGGGTGGGGAAGTCCTCGCCTACGTCTGGTAGTCGGGAACGGAGGAAAAGCTATGTCTCGTATCGGCAAGCTCCCCATCCCGGTTCCCGCCGGCGTGGACGTCACCATCGATGGCCGTACGGTCGTCGTGAAGGGCCCCAAGGGTTCCCTCACGCACACCGTCGCTGCGCCCATCGCTGTCGCCAAGGGTGAGGAAGGCGTTCTGAACGTCATCCGCCCGAACGACGAGCGTCAGAACAAGGCCCTGCACGGCCTGTCCCGCACGCTGGTGGCGAACATGATCACCGGTGTGACCACGGGATACGTCAAGGCTCTCGAGATCAGCGGTGTCGGTTACCGCGTCGCCGCGAAGGGCTCCGCTCTGGAGTTCCAGCTTGGTTACAGCCACCCGATCCTGATCGAGGCGCCCGAGGGCATCTCGTTCAAGGTCGAGTCGCCCACCAAGTTCTCGGTCGAGGGCATCGACAAGCAGAAGGTCGGCGAGGTCGCCGCCAACATCCGCAAGCTGCGGAAGCCCGACCCGTACAAGGCCAAGGGTGTCAAGTACGCCGGCGAGGTCATCCGCCGCAAGGTCGGAAAGGCTGGTAAGTAGCCATGGCATACGGTGTGAAGATCGCCAAGGGCGACGCGTACAAGCGCGCTGCCAAGGCTCGCCGCCACATCCGCATCCGCAAGAACGTCTCGGGTACGGCGGAGCGTCCGCGCCTCGTCGTGACGCGTTCGAACCGCAACATCGTTGCTCAGGTCATCGACGACCTCCAGGGCCACACCCTGGCGTCCGCGTCGACCCTGGACGCTTCGATCCGCGGTGGCGAAGGCGACAAGAGCGCCCAGGCCCAGGCTGTCGGCGCGCTCGTCGCCGAGCGTGCCAAGGCTGCGGGTGTCGAGACCGTCGTGTTCGACCGCGGTGGCAACCGATACGCCGGGCGCATTGCCGCTCTGGCTGACGCCGCCCGCGAAGCCGGGCTGAAGTTCTAAGCCCCGGTTCCGGGACTCACGGACGTAACAGAGAGAGGTAATCCAATGGCTGGACCCCAGCGCCGCGGCAGCGGTGCCGGTGGCGGCGAGCGGCGGGACCGGAAGGGTCGCGACGGTGGCCCTGCCGCCGAGAAGACCGCTTACGTTGAGCGCGTTGTCGCGATCAACCGTGTCGCCAAGGTTGTCAAGGGTGGTCGTCGCTTCAGCTTCACCGCGCTCGTCGTGGTGGGTGACGGTGACGGCACCGTAGGTGTCGGTTACGGCAAGGCCAAGGAAGTTCCCGCGGCCATTGCCAAGGGTGTCGAGGAAGCCAAGAAGAACTTCTTCAAGGTTCCGCGCATCCAGGGCACCATCCCGCACCCGATCCAGGGTGAGAAGGCGGCGGGCGTCGTCCTGCTGAAGCCTGCTTCCCCCGGTACCGGTGTTATCGCCGGTGGCCCGGTGCGCGCCGTTCTGGAGTGCGCCGGCGTTCACGACATCCTGTCGAAGTCGCTCGGCTCCGACAACGCGATCAACATCGTGCACGCGACCGTGGAGGCCCTGAAGGGCCTGCAGCGTCCCGAGGAGATCGCGGCTCGCCGTGGTCTGCCCCTCGAGGACGTCGCCCCCGCGGCTCTGCTTCGTGCGCGTGCCGGGGCGGGTGCTGCGTAATGGCCCGCCTCAAGATCACGCAGACGAAGTCGTACATCGGCAGCAAGCAGAACCACCGCGACACCCTGCGTTCGCTCGGGCTCAAGCGCCTGAACGACGTGGTCGTCAAGGAGGACCGCCCCGAGTTCCGCGGAATGGTGCACACCGTCCGCCACCTCGTGACGGTTGAGGAGGTTGACTAATCATGGCTGAGAACAGCCCGCTGAAGGCTCACAACCTCCGTCCCGCCCCCGGTGCCAAGACCGCGAAGACCCGTGTGGGTCGCGGTGAGGCGTCGAAGGGTAAGACGGCTGGTCGTGGTACCAAGGGTACGAAGGCCCGCTACCAGGTTCCGCAGCGCTTCGAGGGTGGGCAGATGCCCCTCCACATGCGCCTGCCGAAGCTGAAGGGCTTCAAGAACCCGTTCCGCACCGAGTTCCAGGTTGTCAACCTGGACAAGCTCGGTGCCCTCTACCCCGAGGGTGGAGAGGTCACGGTGGCCGACCTGGTCGCCAAGGGCGCGGTTCGCAAGAACAGCCTCGTCAAGGTCCTGGGCCAGGGCGAGATCTCCGTGGCGCTGACGGTTTCGGTTGACGCCGTTTCCGCCTCCGCCAAGGAGAAGATTGCCGCTGCCGGCGGCTCTGTCACCGAGCTCGTCTAAGACGATCAAGTGACTAAATAGCTCGAAACCCGACCGGGGATGCCTCACATATGGGGCATCCCCGGTTGGTCGTTCCACGGGGGGCACACTCGCCGGTAAGGTGGCGTGCACCTTTGCTTTGTCGTATACGTCGATCCCTCAGACCGTCACCTCTGACGCAGTAGCGCGGGGGTCGCAGGAGGCACCGTGCTCACCGCGTTCGCCCGGGCGTTCAAGACGCCCGACCTGCGCAAGAAGCTGCTCTTCACGCTCGGCATCATCGTGCTGTTCCGGCTCGGGTCCCACATCCCGGTACCCGGCGTGAGCTACAAGAACGTACAGATCTGCGTTGAGCAGGCCGGCAGCAGCAATGGGCTGTTCGGTCTCGTCAACATGTTCAGCGGCGGCGCGCTGCTGCAGATCACGATCTTTGCGCTCGGCATCATGCCGTACATCACGGCGAGCATCATCCTGCAGCTGCTGACCGTGGTCATCCCGAAGCTGGAGAACCTCAAGAAAGAGGGACAGTCCGGCACGGCGAAGATCACTCAGTACACGCGCTATCTGACGGTCGCACTCGCGATCCTGCAGGGCACCGGCCTCGTCGCCACCGCCCGCACCGGCGCCCTGTTCCAGGGTTGCCAGGTCGCCAGCCAGATCGTCCCGGACCGGTCCATCTTCACCACGATCGTCATGGTCATCACGATGACCGCCGGTACCTGTGTCGTCATGTGGCTCGGTGAGCTCGTCACCGACCGCGGCATCGGCAACGGCATGTCGATCCTCATGTTCATCTCGATCGCCGCCGGCTTCATCGGCGCCCTCTGGCAGATCAAGCTCCAGGGCAAGATCGCCGACGGTTGGGTCGAGTTCGGTGTCGTGATCCTCGTCGGCCTCGCGATGGTGGCCCTGGTGGTCTTCGTCGAGCAGGCCCAGCGCCGGATCCCGGTCCAGTACGCGAAGCGCATGATCGGTCGCCGCGCGTACGGCGGTACGTCCACCTACATCCCGCTCAAGGTGAACCAGGCGGGTGTGATTCCCGTCATCTTCGCCTCGTCGCTGCTCTACATCCCCGCACTGATCGTTCAGTTCAGCGGATCCCAGGCGGGCTGGGCCACCTGGATCCAGAAGCACTTCGTCAAGGGCGACCACCCGTACTACATCGCGGCGTACTTCCTCCTGATTGTCTTCTTCGCGTTCTTCTACGTGGCGATTTCCTTCAACCCCGAGGAAGTTGCAGACAACATGAAGAAGTATGGTGGGTTCATCCCGGGTATCCGTGCGGGTCGACCCACTGCCGAGTACCTGAGCTACGTGCTCAACCGGATCACCTGGCCGGGGTCGCTGTACCTGGGTCTCATCGCTCTTGTGCCGACGATGGCGTTGGCCGGCTTCGGAGCGAACCAGAACTTCCCCTTCGGTGGAACGAGCATCCTGATCATCGTGGGTGTGGGTCTGGAAACCGTGAAGCAGATCGAGAGCCAGCTCCAGCAGCGTAATTACGAAGGGTTCCTCCGCTGATGCGAATCGTCCTCGTCGGACCGCCCGGTGCCGGCAAGGGAACGCAGGCCGCGTTCCTTGCCAAGAACCTGTCCATCCCGCACATCTCCACGGGCGACCTGTTCCGGGCCAACATCAGCCAGGGCACCGAGCTGGGCCGCCGCGCCAAGGCGTTCATGGACGCCGGTGACCTCGTCCCCGACGAGATCACCATCGGCATGGCCAAGGACCGCATGGAGCAGCCGGACGCCGTCAACGGCTTCCTGCTCGACGGCTTCCCGCGCAACGTCTCCCAGGCCGAGGCGCTCGACGTCATGCTGAAGGCCGAGGGCATGAAGCTGGACGCCGTCCTCGACCTGGAGGTCGAGGAGGACGAGGTCGTCAAGCGCATCGCCGGTCGCCGGATCTGCCGCAACGACTCCTCGCACGTCTTCCACGTCACGTACGCGGCGCCGAAGGTCGACGGTGTCTGCGACACCTGCGGCGGCGAGCTGTACCAGCGCGACGACGACTCCGAGTCGACGGTTCGCAACCGGCTGGAGGTCTACCACACGCAGACCGAGCCGATCATCGACTACTACAAGGAGCAGGGCCTGCTGGTCACCATCTCCGCCCTCGGCGAGGTGCAGGAGATCACCCAGCGCGCCATGGACGCTCTGAAGAAGTAGTTCCCCTTGCAGTGCAGGTACGGCCGCGATGTCCCCAGGGCATCGCGGCCGTACTGTTGAGAAGTCCAGGTTCCGAAGGTGGAAGGTCCGTTTCATGGTTCAGATCAAGACCCCCGAGCAGATCGCGAAGATGCGCGAGGCTGGGCTGGTCGTCGCCGCGATCCACGCGGCGACCCGTGAGGCCGCGGTGCCGGGCGCCACGACGCGGGATCTGGACATGGTGGCCCGCAAGGTCATCGCCGACGCCGGTGCGAAGTCGAACTTCCTCGGTTACGGCGGTTTCCCCGCGACGATCTGCACCTCGGTCAACGAGGTCGTCGTCCACGGCATCCCCGACGACAAGACCGTCCTCAAGGACGGCGACATCATCTCGATCGACGCCGGCGCGATCGTGGACGGCTGGCACGGTGACGCCGCCTACACGGCCTTCGTGGGCACCGGTCACGCTCCGGAGCTGGTCGAGCTGTCCCGGGTGACCGAGGAGTCCATGTGGGCCGGTATCGCCGCCATGAAGCTCGGCAACCGCCTCGTGGACATCTCGAAGGCGATCGAGTCGTACATCAAGCGCCAGCCCCGCCCCTCCACCGGTGAGCACAGCCTCGGCAAGTTCGGGATCATCGAGGACTACGGCGGCCACGGCATCGGGTCCGAGATGCACATGGACCCCCACCTGCTGAACTACGTCTCGCGCAAGCGGGGCAAGGGGATCAAGCTGGTCCCGGGCCTCTGCCTGGCGATCGAGCCGATGGTCTCCCTGGGCACCGCCCAGACGGAGGTGCTGTCCGACGACTGGACGGTCATCACCACGGACGGCACCTGGTCCTCGCACTGGGAGCACTCCATCGCCCTGACGGAGGACGGCCCGATCGTCCTGACCAGCCCGGACTGCGGCAAGGCGAAGCTGGCGGAGTACGGAGTGACGACCGCTCCGGACCCCCTCGGTTAATGATCTAGACTCTGGGGCAAACTTTCCGGATTCGTCTTTCTGGGTGCCCTGACGTAGACTGACTCGTCGGCTCTCGTGCACATCCATGTCTGCATGGCGAAGCGCGAGGCCGATCAAGGTAGCCGATTCGAAAGGCGAAGCGTGGCCAAGAAGCAAGGTGCCATCGAAATCGAGGGCACCGTGATCGAGTCCCTCCCGAACGCCATGTTCAAGGTGGAACTCCAGAACGGTCACAAGGTCCTCGCGCACATCAGCGGCAAGATGCGTATGCACTACATCCGCATCCTCCCTGATGACCGGGTCGTTGTGGAGCTGTCTCCGTACGACCTGACGCGTGGCCGGATCGTCTACCGATACAAGTAGATCTTGCTCTCACTCCTGCCTGGGCATCCGTCCCGGTGCGGGTGGTGGCACTGACCCGGAGAACCTCACCAACATGAAGGTCAAGCCGAGCGTCAAGAAGATCTGCGACAAGTGCAAGGTGATCCGCCGTCACGGCCGGGTCATGGTCATCTGCGACAACCTGCGCCACAAGCAGCGCCAGGGCTGACGCACGCCGACCGACCTGCCTTCCGCAGTTCTTCGCGCGACGTAAGAAAAAACGTACATACGCAGAACCCGCCCAGCCCTTCACGGGGCCGGCGGCACCTCCGGCGGGGGCCGGGGACCCGGACGTACCACCACCCACTCGGGCGGTCGGCGGTCGGGATCGGTTCTGCGGAAGACCCCCGAACACACAGGAGCCATTGAATGGCACGCGTTTCCGGTGTTGACATCCCGCGCGAAAAGCGCGTGGAGATCGCACTCACCTACGTCTTCGGTATCGGGCGCACCCGGTCCAAGGAGATCCTCGCCTCCACCGGCGTGAACCCGAACACCCGCGTTCGTGACCTGGCCGAAGAGGACCTCGTCAAGATCCGCGAGTACGTGGACGCCAACCTCCGTACCGAGGGTGACCTCCGCCGCGAGATCCAGGGCGACATCCGCCGCAAGATCGAGATCCAGTGCTACCAGGGTATCCGCCACCGTCGCGGCCTCCCGGTGCACGGTCAGCGCACCAGCACCAACGCGCGTACCCGCAAGGGCCCGCGTCGCGCGATCGCCGGTAAGAAGAAGCCGGGCAAGAAGTAGTCCTGTTCAGCGGTCTTGCGCTGTAGGACCGACCACCTCCCGTAGGAGATTTAGATGCCCCCCAAGGGTCGTCAGGGCGCTGCCAAGAAGGTGCGCCGCAAGGAAAAGAAGAACGTCGCTCACGGGCACGCCCACATCAAGAGCACGTTCAACAACACCATCGTTTCGATCACGGACCCGTCCGGCAACGTGATCTCCTGGGCCTCCGCCGGCCACGTCGGCTTCAAGGGCTCGCGCAAGTCCACCCCCTTCGCCGCGCAGATGGCCGCCGAGTCGGCCGCCCGTCGCGCGCAGGAGCACGGCATGCGCAAGGTCGACGTCTTCGTGAAGGGTCCGGGCTCCGGCCGCGAGACCGCGATCCGCTCCCTGCAGGCCACCGGCCTCGAGGTCGGCTCGATCCAGGACGTCACCCCCACCCCGCACAACGGCTGCCGCCCGCCGAAGCGCCGCCGCGTCTGACGCAGCGGACGCACCTGTGCGTCTTTGAGTGTCCGGGCGGTACGACCCCTTCGGGGGCCGTGCCGCCCGTACCCTTGCAGTAGCCGTACTCCGGTACGGCATCCCGTCGGGCGTCAAATAGTGGGCGTCCACGAATGAAGGAACACAGACATGCTTATCGCTCAGCGTCCTTCGCTGACCGAAGAGGTCGTCGACGAGTACCGCTCGCGGTTCGTGATCGAGCCGCTGGAGCCGGGCTTCGGCTACACCCTCGGCAACTCCCTGCGCCGCACCCTCCTGTCCTCGATCCCGGGTGCCGCTGTCACCAGCATCCGCGTGGACGGCGTCCTGCACGAGTTCACGACCGTGCCGGGTGTGAAGGAAGACGTCACCGACATCATCCTGAACATCAAGCAGCTGGTCGTCTCCTCGGAGCACGACGAGCCGGTCGTGATGTACCTGCGCAAGCAGGGTCCCGGCCTGGTCACCGCCGCCGACATCGCGCCCCCGGCCGGTGTCGAGGTGCACAACCCGGACCTGGTCCTCGCCACGCTCAACGGCAAGGGCAAGCTGGAGATGGAGCTGACCGTCGAGCGCGGTCGCGGCTACGTCTCCGCCGTCCAGAACAAGCAGCTGGGCCAGGAGATCGGCCGCATCCCGGTCGACTCCATCTACAGCCCGGTCCTCAAGGTCACCTACAAGGTCGAGGCGACCCGAGTCGAGCAGCGCACCGACTTCGACAAGCTCATCGTCGACGTCGAGACCAAGCAGGCCATGCGCCCGCGCGACGCCATGGCGTCCGCCGGCAAGACCCTGGTCGAGCTGTTCGGTCTGGCCCGCGAGCTCAACATCGACGCCGAGGGCATCGACATGGGCCCGTCCCCGACGGACGCCGCCCTGGCCGCCGACCTGGCGCTGCCGATCGAGGAGCTGGAGCTCACCGTTCGGTCGTACAACTGCCTCAAGCGCGAGGGCATCCACTCCGTGGGTGAGCTCGTCGCCCGCTCCGAGGCCGACCTGCTCGACATCCGCAACTTCGGTGCGAAGTCGATCGACGAGGTCAAGGCGAAGCTGGCCGGCATGGGCCTGGCCCTCAAGGACAGCCCGCCCGGATTCGACCCGACCGCCGCCGCCGACGCCTTCGGCGCCGACGACGACGCGGACGCCGGTTTCGTCGAGACCGAGCAGTACTGAGAAAGCTTGCGGGGGGCTCGCGCCCCCCGCACCCACCCTCTCGCGACCGCTTGAGGGAACTGACTCCGGTACCTGACACGGCCGGTGCAGATTTGAAGGAGTAACAATGCCGCGTCCCGCTAAGGGTGCCCGCCTGGGCGGCTCCGCCGCGCACGAGAAGCACCTGCTCGCGAACCTCGCGAAGGCGCTCTTCGAGCACGGCCGCATCACCACCACCGAGGCCAAGGCCCGCCGCCTGCGTCCCTACGCCGAGCGTCTGGTCACCAAGGCCAAGAAGGGCGACATCCACAACCGTCGCCTGGTGCTGCAGACGATCACGGACAAGAGCATCGTGCACACGCTGTTCACCGAGATCGCCCCGCGCTACGAGAACCGCCCCGGTGGTTACACGCGCATCACCAAGATCGGCAACCGTCGTGGCGACAACGCCCCGATGGCCGTGATCGAGCTGGTCGAGGCCCTGACGGTCGCCCAGCAGGCCACTGGTGAGGCCGAGGCCGCCACCAAGCGCGCCGTGAAGGAGGCGGAGGCCGCCGAGGCTCCCGCCGCCGAGGAGACCAAGGAGGCCTGATCCCGCTTCGGGATCACGCTGAAAAGGCTCTGAACGGGCCCGCCCCCTCGTGGGGCGGGCCCGTTCTGCATGTCTGAGAGGATTCATGGGTGAGTGACGAGGTGGAGCCCGGGCACGTCCGGGTGCGGCTGGACCTGTCGTACGACGGCAAGGACTTCTCGGGCTGGGCGAAGCAGCGCACGCTGCGCACCGTCCAGGGCGAGCTGGAGAGCGCGCTGCAGACCGTGATGCGGCTGAAGGACCCGGTCGAGCTGACCGTGGCCGGACGCACGGACGCGGGCGTGCACGCCCGCGGACAGGTCGCGCAGTTCGACATCGCCGACGAGGTGTGGGCCGAGCACCACGACAAGCTGCTGCGCCGCCTTGCCGGGCGTCTGCCGCACGACATCCGGGTGTGGAAGGTCGCCGAGGCCCCCGAGGGCTTCAACGCGCGCTTCTCCGCCATCTGGCGCCGCTACGCCTATCGCGTGGGGGACCACCAGGGCGGCGTCGACCCGCTGCGCCGCGGGCACGTGCTGTGGCACCAGTGGCCCCTGGACGTGGACGCCATGAACCGGGCGGCGGCCCCGCTGCTCGGCGAGCACGACTTCGCCGCGTACTGCAAGAAGCGCGAGGGCGCCACGACGATCCGTACGCTCCAGCAGCTCAGCTGGGAGCGGGCCGAGGACGGGATCGTGACCGCGACCGTCCGCGCCGACGCCTTCTGCCACAACATGGTCCGCTCGCTCGTGGGGGCCCTGCTGCACGTCGGCGACGGGCACCGGCCCGTGGAGTGGCCCGGGCAGGTGCTGGAAGCGGCCGTACGGGATTCCTCCGTGCACGTGGTCAAGCCGCACGGGTTGACCCTGGAGGAGGTCGGCTACCCGGCGGACGAGCTGCTGGCCGCCCGCAGCAAGGAAGCGCGCAACATGCGGACCCTGCCGGGCAAGGGCTGCTGCTGACCCGCAATCCGTTTGGGCCTGTCCCGTGCGGGGCTGTTGAATGCCCGCATGGGACATCTCGAAGCCAGCCACCTGGAGTACTACCTTCCCGACGGGCGGGTCCTGCTCCCCGACGTCTCCTTCCGGGTGGGGGAGGGGTCGGTCGTCGCCCTGGTCGGGGCGAACGGGGCCGGCAAGACCACCCTGCTCAAGATGATCTCCGGTGAGCTGCAGCCGCACGGCGGCGCGGTCACCGTGAGCGGCGGGCTCGGCGTGATGTCGCAGTTCGTGGGCTCGGTCCGGGACGAGACGACCGTACGGGACCTGCTCGTGTCGGTGTCCCAGCCGCGGATCCGGGAGGCGGCGAAGGCCGTGGACCGCGCCGAGCACCTGATCCTGACGGTGGACGACGAGGCCGCCCAGATGGCGTACGCGCAGGCGCTCAGCGACTGGGCCGACGTGCAGGGTTACGAGGCGGAGACCCTGTGGGACGTCTGCACGATGGCCGCGCTGGCCATCCCGTACGACTCGGCACAGTTCCGCGAGGTGCGCACGCTCTCGGGCGGTGAGCAGAAGCGGCTGGTGCTGGAGGCGCTGTTGCGCGGGCCGGACGAGGTGCTGCTGCTCGACGAACCGGACAACTACCTCGACGTCCCGGGCAAGCGCTGGCTGGAGGAGCAGCTGGCGGCGACCCGCAAGACGGTGCTCTTCGTCAGCCACGACCGGGAGCTGCTCACCCAGGCCGCGGAGAAGATCATCAGCCTGGAGGCGAGCCCCACGGGCTCGGACGTCTGGGTGCACGGCGCGGGCTTCGGCACGTACCACGAGGCACGCAAGGAGCGCTTCGCGCGCTTCGAGGAGCTCAAGCGGCGCTGGGACGAGGAGCACGCGCGCCTGAAGGCCCTCGTGCTGCGGCTGCGCAACCAGGCCGCGATCAGCCCGGACATGGCCTCGCGGTACCACGCGATGCAGACCCGCTTCAAGAAGTTCGAGGAGGCCGGCCCGCCGCCGGAGCCGCCGCGCGAGCAGGACATCAAGATGCGGCTCAAGGGCGGCCGGACCGGCGTGCGCGCGCTGACCGTGGAGAACCTGGAGCTCACGGGTCTGATGAAGCCGTTCTCCCTGGAGGTCTTCTACGGGGAGCGCGTCGCGGTGCTCGGCTCGAACGGCTCCGGCAAGTCGCACTTCCTGCGGCTGCTGGCCGGTGAGGACGTCAAGCACACCGGTGACTGGAAGCTGGGCGCCCGGGTGGTCCCCGGCCACTTCGCGCAGACGCACGCGCACCCGGAGCTCTTCGGCCGCACCCTCGTCGACATCCTGTGGACGGAGGCGGCGAAGCCGCTGGGCCAGGCGATGGGGGCCCTGCGCCGCTACGAGCTGGAGCGCCAGGCCGAGCAGCCCTTCGAGAAGCTCTCGGGCGGGCAGCAGGCGCGCTTCCAGATCCTGCTGCTGGAGCTCGCGGGCACCACGGCGCTGCTGCTGGACGAGCCGACGGACAACCTGGACCTGGAGTCCGCGGAGGCCCTGCAGGACGGCCTGGAGGCGTACGAGGGCACGGTGCTGTGCGTGACGCACGACCGCTGGTTCGCCCGGACTTTCGACCGTTACCTGGTCTTCGGTTCGGACGGCGTGGTACGAGAGACGCAGGAACCGGTCTGGGACGAGCGGCGGGTCGAGCGGAAGCGCTGAGGCGCGGATGCGTGGCCAGGGCCCGTCCGGCGGACGGAGTCCGGCGCAGCCGTCCGAAGCCCCTGAGGCCCCCCGGGGCCGAGGGGTGCGAGGGCGGCGTCGGGAATCGGGCGCAGGAACCGGTCCGGGACGAACGTCGAGTCGAGCGCAAGCGCTAGGGGATACCGCTGTGGGGTTGAGGCCCGGCATCTGGCTGAGACGGTGGGACGCCCGCGTCCGGGACTCCGGGAGCCGGTTGGTCGACTGGCTGCTGCGTCCCGCCTCCCTGCCCTGGCGGCTCGTCTCGCTCGCCGTGGTGCTCGGGATCTGCGTCTCCACGAGCCTGCGGGAGAACTGGGGCTCGGACAACGCCTTCGTGGTGAAGGCGGCCGAGACGCTGCTGGACGGCGGGTCCCCGTACGAGGACAAGCGGTTCCTGTACCTCCCCAGCGCCGTGCTGATGGCGGTGCCCGAGGCGCTGCTGCCGCAGGCGGCGCTGCGGTGGGTGCTGCCCGTCGGGATGTCGGGGCTGCTGGGGATCGGCTGGCTGGCCGCGCTGCGGCTGTTCTCGGTGCCGCTGCGCTCCCGGTTCGCGGTCGTCGGCTTCGCCGTCTTCGCCCTGGCCTACAAGCCGTACGTGAACCTCGTGCTGATCGGCAACTGGACGGCCATCTCGGCGGCCGCCCTGCCGGTGGCGCTGCTGCTGGCGCGCCGGCGGGCGTGGGGGGCGGCCGGTCTGGTGATCGGGCTGGCCATCGCCTGCAAGCCGATGCTGGTGCCGCTCGGGGTGCTGTTCCTCTTCGCCCGGCAGTGGCGGGGACTCGCGGCGGCCGTGCTGGTGCCGCTGGGCTTCTCGCTGGCGGGGGCGCTGCTGATGCCGAGCCCGTCGCTGTTCTTCACCAAGACCCTGCCGTTCCTGCTGGGCGGGCAGGACGCCTACGCGCTGCCCTGGGACGCCTCGCCGATCGCGGTGCTGCCACGGCTGGGCGTACCGGAGCCGGTGGCCGTGGCGGTCGCGTTCGCGGGGGCCGGGGCGGGGCTGTGGGCCGCCTGGGTGCGGTGGCGGCGGCCGGACGGTGCCGACGGGGGCGAGCTGCGGCTGGCGGAGACGGCCTGCATGGTGATGCTCGCCGCATTCCTGGTCTCCCGCCCGTCCTTCGACCACTACCTGCTGGTGGTGCTGCCGCTGCTGCTGGCGTCCGCGGTGCGGGAGGGCTCGATGCCCCGCTCGCCCTGGTTCTGGCTGGCCCTGACGCCCCAGGTGGCCCTGCTCCCGTGGCCCTCGGAGCTGGCCCACAAGCGGCGTGCCTTCAAGGACTGCGCCACCCTCTGCGGACTCGCGTTTCTGCTGGCGCGTCGTGCGCTGCGCCCGAGCCGGGTTACTCTGGAGCCCGTAACAACTGCGGGGTCCCCACCCAGGACCGAACCGGAGTGCGCCGCGACGCCTGCTGAATCGGCATCGCGGACCGCGTTTTGACCCGTACGGGTCTGCTTGGGTATCCTGCTGGTTTGTTATGCGTATTGGCTTTCTCATTCTCACGTGAAAGGGCCTTACGCCGGTCCACCGGACCGATGACCAGCGGTTTTCACTCGGGTGCGTCCCCGATGTGAACGAGGGCTGTCGTGATCGTCCGTGGTGACCCTGTCAGGACCCTTCCCGAGGGGCTCGTGCCCTATGGGATGACCCACCACTGAAGAAGCGAAGGCATACGCGTGCGTACGTTCAGCCCCAAGCCCGGCGACATCTCGCGCCAGTGGCTCGTCATCGACGCCCAGGACGTTGTCCTCGGCCGTCTGGCGACCCAGGCCGCTGCCCTCCTCAAGGGCAAGCACAAGCCGACCTACGCCCCCCACATGGACATGGGCGACTTCGTCATCGTCATCAACGCCGACAAGGTCCACCTGTCCGGCAACAAGGCGTCGCAGAAGATGGCGTACCGCCACTCCGGCTTCCCGGGCGGTCTCCGCTCCGTGCGTTACGACGACCTGCTCCGTGACAACCCGGAGAAGGCCGTCGAGAAGGCCGTCAAGGGCATGCTCCCCAAGAACACCCTGGGCCGTCAGATGCTCTCGAAGCTGAAGGTCTACTCGGGCGACCAGCACCCGCACGCTGCGCAGCAGCCGGTGCCGTTCGAGATCACCCAGGTCGCGCAGTAGTTCCGGCCACCCCCTAAGACGTAGAAAATTCTGAGGAGCATCGTGGCCGAGACCACCGCCGAGACCCCCGTCGACGAGTTCGAGGGCGTCGAGGAGTACACCACCGAGTCCGAGGTCGTCGTCGAGGGCGACTACACCTCCGAGTCCCTTGCCGGTCGCTTCGGTGACCCCCAGCCGGCCGCCGGCCTGGGCCGTCGCAAGAACGCCATCGCCCGCGTCCGGATCGTTCCGGGCACCGGCAAGTGGAAGATCAACGGTCGCACCCTTGAGGACTACTTCCCCAACAAGGTGCACCAGCAGGAAGTCAACGAGCCCTTCAAGCTCCTCGAGCTCGACGGCCGTTACGACGTCATCGCCCGCATCTCGGGTGGCGGCGTCTCCGGCCAGGCCGGTGCCCTGCGCCTCGGCGTGGCCCGTGCGCTGAACGAGGCGGACGTGGACAACAACCGCCCGGCGCTGAAGAAGGCCGGCTTCCTCTCCCGCGACGACCGTGCGGTCGAGCGCAAGAAGGCCGGTCTCAAGAAGGCCCGTAAGGCTCCGCAGTACAGCAAGCGTTAATCTGCGCCTGCTGTTCAGCAACGAAACCGCCCCGGCAGCACTCTCCGTGCTGCCGGGGCGGTTCGTTTACCGCCACAAGCGGCAAATACCTGTCACAACCGGTCACATGCGAAGCGGAAACTCGGGAGGACAACAGTGGGACGACTCTTCGGGACGGATGGTGTACGCGGCGTCGCCAACGCGGATCTGACGGCTGAGCTCGCGCTCGGTCTCTCCGTCGCGGCTGCCCACGTACTGGCCGAGGCGGGGACCTTCGCGGGCCACCGGGCGACCGCGGTCGTCGGCCGGGACCCCCGGGCCTCGGGCGAATTCCTCGAGGCCGCGGTCGTCGCGGGCCTCGCGAGCGCGGGCGTGGACGTCCTGCGCGTCGGTGTGCTGCCCACCCCGGCGGTGGCGTATCTCACCGGTGCGCTGGGTGCCGACCTCGGCGTGATGCTCTCCGCCAGCCACAACGCCATGCCCGACAACGGCATCAAGTTCTTCGCGCGCGGTGGCCACAAGCTGGCGGACGAGCTGGAGGACCGCATCGAGTCCGTCTACGAGGAGCACCGCACCGGCGCTCCCTGGGACCGGCCCACCGGCGCGGGCGTCGGCCGGGTCTCCGACTACAACGAGGGCTTCGAGAAGTACGTCGCCCACCTGATCGGCGCGCTGCCCAACCGCCTCGACGGCCTGAAGATCGTCCTGGACGAGGCGCACGGCGCGGCCTCCTACGTCTCGCCCGAGGCCTTCGCCCGGGCCGGCGCGGAGATCGTCACGATCGGCGCCGAGCCGGACGGCCTGAACATCAACGAGGGCTGCGGCTCCACCCACCTCGACCTGCTCAAGGCGGCCGTCGTCGAGCACGGCGCCGACTTCGGCATCGCGCACGACGGTGACGCCGACCGCTGCCTGGCCGTGGACGGCACCGGCGCCGAGGTCGACGGCGACCAGATCCTCGCGGTGCTGGCCCTGGCCATGCGCGAGGCGGGGCAGCTGCGCGAGAACACCGTGGTCGGCACCGTCATGTCCAACCTGGGCTTCAAGCTGGCCATGGAGGCCGCGGGCATCCAGGTCGTGCAGACCGGGGTCGGCGACCGGTACGTGCTGGAGGCCATGAAGGAGCACGGCTACGCGCTGGGCGGCGAGCAGTCCGGCCACGTGATCATCCTGGACCACGCGACCACCGGCGACGGCACGCTGACCGGCCTGCTGCTCGCGGCGCGGGTCTCGGCCACCGGCAAGTCCCTGGCGGAGCTCGCCGGGGTCATGGAGCGGTTGCCGCAGGTGCTGATCAACGTCCCCGACGTGGACAAGTCCCGCGTCACGACCTCGGCCGAGCTGGCCGCGGCGGTGACCGACGCCGAGCGCGAGCTGGGCAGCACCGGGCGGGTGCTGCTCCGTCCGTCGGGCACCGAGCCCCTCGTACGGGTGATGGTCGAGGCCGCGGACATCGAGCAGGCCCGCGCGGTGGCCGGCCGGCTCGCCGACGTGGTGAAGTCGGCCCTCGGTTAGCCCGTCCCGCCCGTTCTGCGTGGCGCACCCGGCTTGCGGACCATCCGGCCGTGCTGGGTGCGCCACAGCATTTTCCAGGCGATGAGGGTGAGCGTGCCCGAGAGGACGATGCCGCCCAGGTTGACCGCGAGCTGGATGCCCGAGCCCCACATCTGGGCCAGGTCCCCGTAGCTGAGGGCGACGGCCGCGTTGGCGCCCGCCGGGACGGTGGTCACGGAGATCGCCACGCCGACCAGCGCACCGGCCTTCGCGGAGGTCAGCGACAGCATGCCGGCCACCCCGGCGAGCAGCGCCACGACGAAGGAGAACGGGTCGGGCTGCCAGATGAAGCTGGTGTTCGGCCGGGGGTTCTCCAGCATGGTCTCCTCGAACAGGCCGAGCGCGGTCATCGCCAGGCTGAAGACCGTCGTCGCCGCGATCGCGACGGTGAAGCCGACCGCCAGCGCGATGAGGGAACGCCCCGCGAGCCTGGGCTTGCGTTGCACCAGGCCCGTGCAGATGCCTGCGAGCGGGCCGAACTCGGGGCCGACCGCCATCGCGCCCACGATCAGGATCGCGTTGTCCAGGACCACACCGCAGGCCGCGATCATCGTCGCCACGATCATGAAGGCGCTGTAGGTGATGGTGAGGGTGGAATCCTCGTGCGTCGACTCGGAGAGCTGTTCCCAGACCACCGCGTCGGCGGCCTCGCCCGGAGCTTCCTCCTCGGCGTCGTCGGCGCGCGTGGAGATCGACAGGTCGATGTTCTCGACGGCGATCGAACCGGTCCTGTCGATGCCGAGCGAGCGCATCTCCTGCAGCAACTCGTCGGCCGCCTCGCGGGCGACGTCGACCAGCACGAGATCGCCCTCGGGGTCGCGGGCGGCGCCGGGCAGCACGACCAGATGGGTGGTCCCGACCGTCTGGTCGATCAGCTCCACGACCTGCTCGGTGAGGTGGTGCGGGGTGATCATCCGAAGATGCAGCATGCCCGCACCCTAGCCACCGGAGGGCCGCTAGAGCTTGCGCAGACTCAGCTTCTGGACCTTGTGGTCCGGCCCCTTGCGCACGACCAGGGTCGCGCGGCCGCGGGTGGGGGCCACGTTCTCCAGCAGGTTGGGCTTGTTGACGGTGCGCCACATCGTCTGCGCGTACTCCATGGCCTCCTCCTCGGAGACCTGGGTGTACTTGCGGAAGTAGGAGAAAGGATTCTGGAAGGCGGTCTCGCGCAGCTTCCGGAAGCGGCCCAGGTACCAGCGCTCGATGTCCTCGGGCCGCGCGTCCACGTACACGCTGAAGTCGAAGTAGTCGGCGAGGGCGACGCGGGTGCGGCCGTCCGTCCCGGGGAGGGCCGGCTGGAGCACGTTCAGGCCCTCGACGATGAGGATGTCCGGGCGCCGTACGACGAGCTCCTCGCCCGGCACGATGTCGTAGATCAGGTGCGAGTAGACGGGGGCCCGCACCTCGTCCTTGCCGGCCTTGATGTCGGCGACGAACCGGGTGAGCGCGCGGCGGTCGTAGGACTCGGGGAAGCCCTTGCGGGAGGTGAGCCCGCGCCGCTGGAGCTCCTTCATCGGGTAGAGGAACCCGTCGGTGGTGACCAGCTCCACGCGCGGGTGCTCCGGCCAGCGGGCGAGCAGGGCCTGGAGCAGACGGGCCACGGTCGACTTGCCGACGGCGACCGAACCGGCCACGCCTATGACGAAGGGGGTGCCCGCCTGCGAGCCGTGGCCGTTGCCCGCGTCGCCGAGGAAGGTGTTCAGGGTGCCGCGGAGGTTGCTGGTCGCGCCGACGTAGAGGTTCAGCAGGCGCGAGAGCGGCAGGTACACGTCGCGGACCTCGTCGAGGTCGATGACGTCACCGAGGCCGCGCAGCCGCTCCACTTCCTCGGCCGTCAGCGGCAGCGGGGTCCTCTCGCGCAGCGCGCTCCACTCGGCGCGGGTGAGGTCGAGGTAGGGGGACGCGTCGGGGCCCCGGCGGTGGGCGGGACGCGCGGGGTACCCGTCCCGGCCGGTGCGCTCCATCGCGCTGTCAGGCGTGCTTCGTGGCGGCGAAGTGATCACACCGCCATTGTCGGGGCTCGGAGGCGGTTGTGGGTGGTGTGGTCGGTCACGTGACGGGGAGGGGTTGTACGGGGGCGGGTACCGGCTGTGTCGCCGTGCGGTCTCGTCGTGATCACGATCGACGGCGAGGGCGAAATGATCCGAGCAGGTGATCCTTTTACCGGTACATTGCCTGACACCGCAGTTCTGAAGCGCGCCCCGGCCCTGCCGAAGGGCGCCGCTCCTGCTGTTCTCTGATCGCAATTCCTGGGGGAGATCCATCGTGCGCACCGCACTCGTCCGTCGTACCGTCCTGGCCGCTTCCGCCGTGTCCCTGGCCCTGCTCGCCACCGCCTGCGGCTCCGACAAGGCGGACGACAAGAAGGCGGACGCCAAGCCGTCCGCCGCCGCCGCGGCCTCGGAGGCCCCGGCCGCCAAGGCGAAGACCTCCGCCGAGCTGACCAGCGCGCTCGTGGCCCAGGCGGACCTGCCCGACCACGTGGTCAAGCCGGCCACCGCGGCCGAGCTCGCCGCCGCGTCGGGCACCAAGAGCGACAAGCCGGAGTGCCAGCCGCTGGTCTCCGCGCAGTCGATGGCCCCGATCGGCACCGTCGTGGGCACCGCCGGCACCAAGGCCGTCGCCAAGGGCAAGGAGCCGGCCGCCGACGCCAGCCCCGAGGAGAAGCTCAAGGCCGGCCTGAACGCCCTGGGCGCCACCGCCACCTCGGTCTCCCTCCACTCGTACGAGGGCAAGGGCGCCGCGGAGGCCTTCGCCACCCTCAAGGCGGCGGGCACGGCCTGCGCCGGCGGTTACACGGGCGGCCAGGGCGGCGACTCGCTGAAGATCACGAAGGTGGCCCCGGGTGCCGCCGTCACCGGGGGCGACGAGGCCCTCGCGTACACCGTGACGGGTGACGCGGACGGCAGCCCGATGAGCATGGAGCTCGTGGTCGTCCGCAAGGGCGGCACCCTGGCGACCTTCTCGGCCGTGAGCCTGGCCGGCGCCGCCGAGCAGCCGAAGGCCGTCATCGACGCGCAGGTCAAGAAGCTCGGCTGAGCACCGCCCGACTGACCGTCAGCCCCGTTCCGGCGCATGCGCCGGAACGGGGTTTTCGTCTTGTTCGGGTACGGGGCAGACGGCCGGAGACGGCGTACGCTGCGGCCTATGTGCGGAATTGTGGGTTACGTGGGAGCGCAGTCTGCGCTCGATGTGGTCATCGCCGGACTCAAGCGGCTGGAATACCGCGGCTACGACTCGGCCGGGGTCGCCGTCCTCTCCGACGGGGAGCTGGCGTCCGTCAAGAAGGCCGGGAAACTCGTCAATCTGGAGAAGGAGCTGGTCGGGCACCCGCTGCCGGCCGGTTCCACGGGGCTCGGGCACACCCGGTGGGCGACCCACGGCGGGCCCACCGACGTCAACGCCCACCCGCACCTCGACAATTCGGGGCGCGTCGCCGTCGTGCACAACGGCATCATCGAGAACTTCGCCCTGCTCCGCGCCGAACTGGCCGAGCGCGGGCACCGACTGGAGTCCGAGACGGACACCGAGGTCGTCGCGCACCTGCTGGCGGAGCGGTTCTCGGCCACCGGAGACCTCGCCGAGGCCATGCGGCAGGTGTGCCGCCGGCTGGAGGGCGCCTTCACCCTCGTCGCCGTGCACGCGGACGTGCCGGACGTGGTGGTCGGCGCGCGCCGGAACTCCCCCCTGGTGGTGGGCGTCGGCGAGGACGAGAACTTCCTCGCCTCGGACGTCGCCGCGTTCATCGCCCACACCCGCTCCGCGATCGAGCTGGGCCAGGACCAGGTCGTGGAACTCCGCCGCGACGGGGTCACGGTGACCAACTTCGACGGTTCGGACGCGACCGTGCGGGCGTACCACGTGGACTGGGACGCCTCGGCGGCCGAGAAGGGGGGGTACGACTACTTCATGCTCAAGGAGATCGCCGAGCAGCCGAAGGCCGTCGCCGACACCCTCCTGGGCAGGATCGACGCGAGCGGCTCGCTGAGCCTGGACGAGGTGCGCATCCCCGTCTCGGTGCTCCGGGAAGTCGACAAGGTCGTGATCGTCGCGTGCGGCACGGCCTACCACGCGGGCATGATCGCGAAGCTGGCCATCGAGCACTGGACCCGCATCCCCTGCGAGACGGAGCTGGCGAGCGAGTTCCGCTACCGCGACCCGATCCTCGACCAGCGGACGCTGGTCGTCGCGATCTCGCAGTCCGGCGAGACCATGGACACCCTGATGGCGCTGCGGCACGCGCGCGAGCAGGGGGCCAAGGTGCTGGCCATCTGCAACACGAACGGGTCGACGATCCCGCGCGAATCGGACGCGGTGCTGTACACGCACGCCGGTCCGGAGGTGGCCGTCGCCTCGACCAAGGCGTTCCTGACGCAGCTGGTGGCCTGCTACCTGGTCGCGCTGTACCTCGGGCAGGTCCGCGGCACCAAGTGGGGCGACGAGATCCGCGCGGTGGTCCGGGAGCTGTCGGACATCGCCGCGGCCGTGGACACGGTCCTGGAGACCATGGAACCCGTACGGAAGCTCGCGCGCTCCCTCGCCGACAAGAACACCGTGCTGTTCCTGGGCCGGCACGTCGGCTACCCGGTGGCGCTGGAGGGCGCGCTCAAGCTCAAGGAGCTGGCGTACATGCACGCCGAGGGCTTCGCGGCGGGCGAGCTCAAGCACGGGCCGATCGCGCTGATCGAGAAGGACCTGCCGGTCGTGGTCGTCGTCCCGTCGGCACGCGGCCGTTCCGTCCTCCACGACAAGATCGTGTCGAACATCCAGGAGATCCGGGCGCGCGGGGCGCGGACCATCGTGATCGCGGAGGACGGCGACGAGGCGGTCGTCCCGTACGCCGACCACCTGATCCGGATCCCGGCGACGCCGACGCTGCTCCAGCCGCTGGTGGCCACGGTGCCGTTGCAGGTCTTCGCGTGCGAGCTGGCGACCGCGCGGGGCAACGAGGTGGACCAGCCGCGTAACCTCGCGAAGTCCGTGACCGTGGAGTGAGCGAGAAGCAGTGAGTGGGGCTGGGTTGTGATTATCGGCGTCGGGATCGACGTGGCGGAGATCGAGCGGTTCGGCGAGGTCATGGAGCGGACGCCGAGGATGGCGCAGCGCCTCTTCCTCGACTCCGAGTTGACGCTGCCGAGCGGCGAGCGGCGCGGGATCGCCTCGCTCGCCGCGCGGTTCGCCGCGAAGGAGGCCCTGGCCAAGGCCCTGGGCGCGCCCGCCGGTCTGCTGTGGACCGACGCCGAGGTGTACGTGGAGGACAGCGGGCGGCCCCGGCTGCGGGTCACGGGCACCGTGGAGGCGAGGGCGGCGGCGCTGGGCGTGAAGTCCTGGCACATCTCGCTGAGCCACGACGCCGGGGTGGCCTCCGCGGTGGTGATCGCCGAGGGTTGATCCATGCGTACTGCTTACAGCGTGGAGACCGTACGGGGCGCCGAGCGGGAGTTGATGGCCCGGCTGCCCGAAGGCGCCCTGATGCAGCGGGCGGCGGCCGGACTGGCCGTCGCCTGCGCGGGGCTGCTCGGGCGGGTGTACGGGGCCCGGGTGGTGCTGCTCGTCGGGCCCGGGGACAACGGCGGCGACGCGTTGTACGCGGGCGCGAGGCTGGCGCGGAGGGGCGCCGGGGTGACGGCGGTGCCGATGGACCCGGCGCGGATGCACGCGGGCGGCCTGGCCGCGCTGCGGGCCGCCGGGGGGCGGGTCGAGGAGGCCGTACCGGCCCGGGCCGACCTGGTGCTGGACGGTCTCCTCGGCATCGGCGGGCGCGGTGGGCTGCGGCCGGCGGCGGCCGCGTTGGTCGAGCGGATCCCGGCGGGTGCGGTGGTGGTGGCCGTGGACCTGCCGAGCGGGGTCGACGCCGACTCCGGTGAGGTGGCGGGGGCGGCCGTCACGGCCGACGTCACCGTGACCTTCGGGGCGTACAAGCCCGGCCTGCTGATCGACCCCGGGGCCTCGCGGACGGGCGCGGTGCGGCTGGTGGACATCGGCCTGGAGCTGCCGTCGCCCGACGTCGAGGCGTTGCAGCACGCGGACGTGGCGGAGCTGCTCCCGGTCCCCACGGCGTCGAGCGACAAGTACCGCCGGGGCGTGGTCGGGATCGTCGCCGGGTCCGCGCAGTACCCCGGCGCGGCGGTGCTGGCCGTCGCGGGGGCGCTGCGCGGCGGCGCGGGCGCGGTGCGGTACGTGGGGCCGGCCGCGGACGCGGTGCTGGCCCGCTTCCCGGAGACGCTGATCGGGCGGGGCCGGGTGCAGGCGTGGGTGGTCGGGCCGGGGCTGGGGGAGGGGCGCGCCGGGGAGGTCGCGCAGGCGCTCGCGGAGGACGTACCCGTACTGGTCGACGCGGACGGGCTGCGCGGGCTGGACGCGGGGGCGCTGCGGGCGCGGACGGCCCCGACGCTGCTGACCCCGCACGCGGGGGAGGCGGCGGCGCTGCTGGGGGTCCCTCGGGAGTCGGTGGAGGCGGGGCGGCTGGGGGCCGTACGGGACTTGTCGCGGAGTTACGGGGCGGCGGTCCTGCTGAAGGGCTCCACGACGCTGGTCGCCTCCGGCGGTTCGCCCGTGCGGGTGAACCCGACGGGGACGCCGTGGCTGGCCACCGCGGGGAGCGGGGACGTGCTGTCCGGACTGGCCGGGTCCCTCCTGGCGGGTGGCCTGTCGGCGGTGGACGCCGGCTCGGTGGCGGCCTACCTCCACGGCCTGGCGGCCCGGCTGAGCGGCGGCCCGCTCCTGGCCCAGGACGTCGCGGAGGGCCTTCCCGCGGCGTGGCGCAACGTCCGCCGCCCCTGACCCGGCCGGGCCGCCGGGGCTCCGCCCCGCACCCCGCGCCTCAAACGCCGGCGGGGCTGGATCGCGCCCGGGCGCAGCGCCGTTGCCGGGGGCGTCGCCCCCGGACCCCCGGTCCTCGAACGCCGGACGGGCTGGTTCGCCTCCGGCGGCGCCTCAAACGCCGGCGGGGCTGGATTCGGCTGCTGCCGTCCGCCAGGTGCGGGCTGCATTGCCCGCAGGGCAGGTCCAGCCCGCACGGACGAATCCGGCCCCGCCGGGAGCGAAATCCAGCCCCGCTGGCGTTTGAGGCGCGGGGTCCGGGGCGGAGCCCCGGGTCTTTGAGCCGCGGCGACGATCGAGGCGCGGGGGTCCGGGGCGGAGACCCGGGGAACGGTGGAAGGGCGGGGAGGGGACGGCCCCGCGCAGCGGCCGCCGCCAGGCCCGCGGCGGCGCCCCGCGGATCGTGGTGGCGCCAGCGGTCGGTCGTGGGAGGGGTTCTGAGAGACTGGGGGCGATGAACGAGACACCGATGCGCGTGTACGCCGAGATCGATCTTGACGCCGTACGGGCGAACGTGCGCGCCCTGCGCGAACGGGCGCCCCGGGCCGAGGTGATGGCCGTGGTCAAGGCGGACGCCTACGGGCACGGAGCCCTGGCCTGCGCACGGGCCGCCCGGCAGGCCGGTGCGACCTGGCTCGGCACCGCCACCCCCGACGAGGCGCTCGCACTGCGCGCGGCCGGCGTCGAGGGCCGGATCATGTGCTGGCTCTGGACCCCCGGCGGGCCCTGGCGGGAGGCCGTGGAGGCCGACATCGACGTCTCCGTCAGCGGGATGTGGGCGTTGGAGGAGGTCCGCGAGGCCGCCCGCGCCACCGGCCGTACCGCCCGCATCCAGCTCAAGGCCGACACCGGCCTCGGTCGCAACGGCTGCCAGCCCGCCGACTGGGAGGAGCTGGTCACCGCGGCCGTCGCCGCCCAGACCGAGGGCACGGTCGACGTCACCGGCGTCTGGTCGCACTTCGCCTGCGCCGACGAGCCCGGCCACCCGTCGATCCAGCTGCAGCTCGCCGCGTTCCGCGACATGCTCGCGTACGCCGAGAAGGAGGGCGTCGAGCCCGAGGTGCGGCACATCGCCAACTCGCCCGCCACGCTCACCCTCCCCGAGTCCCACTTCGACCTGGTGCGCTGCGGCCTCGCCGTCTACGGGGTGTCGCCCGCCCCCGAGCTCGGCACCCCCGCCGAGCTCGGGCTGCGGCCCGCGATGACCCTCAAGGCCCGCGTCGCGCTGGTCAAGACCGTCCCGGCCGGGCACGGGGTCAGCTACGGCCACCACTACGTCACCGAGCACGAGACCTCCCTCGCGCTCATCCCGGCCGGCTACGCCGACGGCGTTCCGCGGCACGGCTCCGGGGCCGGCCCGGTCCTCGTCGGCGGCAAGATCCGCACGGTCGCCGGTCGAGTCGCCATGGACCAGTTCGTGGTCGACTTGGGCGGAGACGGGGACCAGGTCCGCGTCGGCGACGAGGCCGTCGTCTTCGGGGACGCGGAGCGCGGTGAACCCACCGCCGAGGACTGGGCTCAGGCGGCACACACGATCGCGTATGAGATCGTCACCCGTATCGGTGGCCGAGTGCCCCGGGTGTACCTCGGCAGCTGAGCGGAGTGAGGGCGGCGGCGTGAGCGAGAACTGGCGCAAGGCCGGCTGGGCCGGGGCCGCGATCGGCGTGATGGCCGCGGGCGCCGCGGCCGGTGTCGCGGTCGAACGGATCACCGTCGGGCGGGGCATGCGCATGAAGGCGCGCCTCGCGCTCGACGCCGCCGGGGACTACGGGTCCCTGCGCGGGACCGAGGGGATCTGCCGGGCCGAGGACGCCACCGAGCTGCACTACGAGATCGACGAGCTCCCCGAGGAGGCCGCGCGGCCCCGGTCACGGCTGCGCCGCAAACCCGCCCCCCGGCCCACCGTCGTGTTCTGCCACGGCTACTGCCTCTCCCAGGACTCCTGGCACTTCCAGCGCGCCGCCCTGCGCGGAGTGGTCCGGTCCGTCTACTGGGACCAGCGCAGCCACGGCCGCAGCGCCCGGGGCCTCGCCCAGGCGGACGGCGAGCCGCTGACCATAGACCAGCTCGGCCGCGACCTGAAGGCCGTGATCGACGCGACCGCCCCCGAGGGCCCGCTGATCCTGGTGGGTCACTCGATGGGCGGAATGACCATCATGGCGCTCGCCGACCAGTACCCCGAGCTCGTGCGGGAGCGGGTGGTCGGCGTGGCCCTGGTCGGGACCTCCAGCGGCCGGCTCGGCGAGGTGACGTACGGGCTGCCCTCCGTCGGCGTGGGCGCCGTACGCCGGCTGTTGCCCGGGGTGCTCAAGGCGCTCGGCTCGCAGGTCGAGCTGGTGGAGAAGGGCCGCCGGGCCACCGCGGACCTGTTCGCGGGCATGATCAAGATGTACTCGTTCGGCTCCAAGGACGTGGACCCGGGCGTCGCGCGCTTCGCGGAGAGGCTGATCGAGGCCACCCCGATCGACGTGGTCGCCGAGTTCTACCCGGCCTTCCAGACCCACGACAAGGCCGAGGCGCTCCGGCACTTCGAGGGCCTGCCCGTCATCGTCATGGCCGGGGACAAGGACATGATCACCCCGGCCGCGCACAGCACGGCCATCAAGGAGGCGCTGCCCGGTGCCGAACTGGTGCTCCTGGAGTCCACCGGGCACCTGATGATGCTCGAACGCCCGGAGACCGTGACCCTGCTGCTCATGGAGCTGCTGGCCCGCACCGGCGCGGTGACGGTCCCCGTAGCGACTAACGTTGGCCCGCATGGAAGAAGTACCGCTGGAAGCACAGCGCAGCCAGGCAGCACCGGCACCTGAGGCCGGGCACTCCGAGGGCGCGGAGCGTGCCGACACACAGGCCCGGATCACCGTCGACTCCCCGGACGCCATGCAGGACCTGGGCCGCAGGATCGCCGGGCTGCTGCGCCCCGGGGACCTCGTCCTGCTGACCGGCGAGCTGGGCGCAGGCAAGACCACCCTGACGCGCGGGCTCGGCGAGGGCCTGGGCGTGCGCGGGGCCGTGACCTCGCCGACCTTCGTCATCGCCCGCGTGCACCCCTCGCTGTCCGGTGGACCGGCGCTGGTGCACGTGGACGCGTACCGGCTGGGCGGCGGGTTGGAGGAGATGGAGGACCTGGACCTCGACGTCTCGCTGCCCGAGTCCGTGATCGTCGTGGAGTGGGGCGACGGCAAGGTGGAGGAGCTCTCCGACGACCGGCTGCACGTGGTGATCGCGCGCGCGGTCGGCCACGAGGAGGTCCTGGACGACGTCCGGGAGGTGTCCGTGCGCGGGATCGGGGCGCGCTGGGCCGCCGGCGCCGGGGTCGAGGCGCTCGCCGGGGCCCTCTCGGAGTAGACGCACCGACTCGGAGCAAACGTACCGACAACCCGTCGGCAAGATATTGCGCTCGTGGCAGCGCTCGTGATGACATGGTATCGAGCGTTTCTTAGGTATGCCTAAGTTCGGCGTCCCCGGGCCCAGGAGGCAGTAGCCATGTCGGCACCAACAGGAGCACCGCGCGACCCCCGCGACCCCCGCCCCTCCGCGTCCGCCTCCGCAGTGTCCATGCGGGCACTGCTCGCCGCGGGAGTGGCCGCCACCGCCGTCTCGACGCCGCCCGCGCGGGCCGGCGCACCGGGCGGGGACGGGCCGGAGGACGACGTACGCGAACAGGCCGCTCCGGAGTCCGAAGCGGCCTGAGTCACACGTACGGGTGAACCTGCGGGTGGGCCCGTCACGGCATGACGACGACCTTCGAGCCGATCGTCGCGAAGCCCCACATCGCGTCGCCGTCGGCGCGCGCCATGCGGATGCCCCCGGTCTTCTTGCCCGGATCGGGCTCCGGCGTCGCACCGTCGACGCGGGCGCTGAAGCCGATCGCCACGCCCTCCGTGGTCGCGAACCGCACGACGTGCTCGATCGGCACCCCGTCCGAACCCGTCACCGTGCCCGAGCGCGAGCCGACCGTGTAACTGCCCGCCTTCGGGTGCACCGTGCTCGGCATCACCGCGAACGACTTCGGCTCCTGCCCGACCGGTCCCACCAGCCACACCCGCTTCTGGCTCACCGAGTACACGACGCGGGTACCGGTCCCCGAACCCTCGGGAACGGCGACCGGCTTCGCCGGGTCCTGCTTCGCGGCCGCCGGGCTCGGGGCGGGCGAAGGCTGCTGCGCGGCCGCCTTCGGAGGATGCGCGGGGGCCGTCGCCGAGGCCTGGTAGCCGAGGAACCCGACCGCGGCGATCGCCGCGGCGGTGAGCCCGGCCACGATTCCCGAGCTGCTGCGTGCCACCTTGCTCCACCTCTCCGATCCGACCCGTCACCCGGACCGGCCAACTGCACCGAACACGGGACCGACACCTGCGTCGAAAGGTAGCAGCCGGGTCGCCGTTCGACCGGCCGCAAGGGCCGGGGCCGCGGGAGTCGTAGGCTGTTCGCGTGCTCTTGCTCGCTGTAGATACCGCCACGCCCGCCGTCACCGTCGCCCTGCACGACGGCGAGTCCGTCCTCGCCGAGTCGAACCAGGTCGACGCCCGCCGCCACGGGGAGCTGCTGCTGCCCTCCGTGGACAAGGTCCTCGCCGAGGCCGGGGTGAAGCTCGAAGCCGTCACCGGCATCGTCGTCGGCGTCGGCCCGGGCCCTTACACGGGCCTGCGCGTCGGCCTCGTCACCGCCTCCACCTTCGCGGCCGTGCTGGGCGTGCCCGTGCACGGCCTGTGCACCCTCGACGGGCTCGCGTACGCCGCCGGGGCCGCGGGGATCGAAGGCCCCTTCGCCGTCGCCACCGACGCGCGGCGCAAGGAGGTGTACTGGGCGCGCTACGAGGACCCGCGCACGCGCGTCGGGGAGCCCGCGGTGGACCGTCCCGCCGACATCGCCGACCAGGTGGCCGGGCTGCCCGCGGTGGGCCAGGGCGCGCTCCTGTACCCGGACGTCTTCACCGGCGCGCGGGAACCCGAGCACCAGTCGGCCGCCGCGCTGGCCTCGCTGGCCGTGGAACGACTGGCGGCCGGGCAGGAGTTCCTGCCCCCGACGCCGCTCTACCTGCGCCGGCCCGACGCCCAGGTGCCGAAGAACTACAAGGTGGTCACCCCGCAGTGACCCCAGTGACCCCGGCGGCCTCCCACACGCTGCGCGAGATGCGCTGGTGGGACATCGCGCCCGTGCTCGAGCTGGAGCACGAGCTGTTCCCCGACGACGCCTGGTCCGCCGGGATGTTCTGGTCCGAACTCGCCCACGCCCGCGGCCCGCGGTCCACCCGCCGCTACGTCGTCGCCGAAGAGCCCTCCGGCCGGCTCGTGGGATACGCAGGACTGGCCGCGGCCGGTGACCTGGCCGACGTACAGACCATCGCCGTCGCCCGCGACCAGTGGGGGACCGGGCTCGGCGCCCGGCTCCTCACCGAGCTGCTGCGCGCCGCCACCGCCTTCGAGTGCGCCGAGGTGCTGCTGGAGGTACGGGTCGACAACACCCGCGCCCAGAAGCTCTACGAGCGTTTCGGCTTCGAGCCGATCGGCTTCCGGCGCGGCTACTACCAGCCCGGCAACATCGACGCTGTCGTCATGCGACTGACCGACCCCGCACAAGCACGAACTGAGAGCAGTGAGAGCAATGGCTGACGAACCTCTCGTCCTCGGCATCGAGACGTCCTGCGACGAGACCGGCGTCGGCGTCGTCCGCGGCACCACCCTGCTCGCGGACGCCATCGCGTCGAGCGTCGACGAGCACGCCCGCTTCGGCGGCGTCGTACCCGAGGTGGCCTCCCGCGCCCACCTGGAGGCGATGGTCCCCACCATCGAGCGCGCCCTGAAGGAAGCCGGCGTCAGCGCCCGCGACCTCGACGGCATCGCGGTCACGGCCGGCCCGGGCCTCGCCGGCGCGCTGCTGGTGGGCGTCTCGGCGGCCAAGGCGTACGCGTACGCACTCGGCAAGCCGCTCTACGGGGTGAACCACCTCGCCTCCCACATCTGCGTGGACCAGCTGGAGCACGGGCCGCTGCCGGAGCCGACCATGGCCCTGCTGGTCTCCGGCGGGCACTCCTCGCTGCTGCTGGCCCCCGACATCACCTCCGACGTCCGGCCGCTCGGCGCGACCATCGACGACGCCGCCGGCGAGGCCTTCGACAAGATCGCGCGCGTGCTGCAGCTGGGCTTCCCCGGCGGCCCGGTCATCGACCGGCTCGCGAAGGAGGGCGACCCGAAGGCGATCAACTTCCCGCGCGGGCTGACCGGGCCGCGCGACGCGGCGTACGACTTCTCCTTCTCCGGACTGAAGACGGCCGTCGCCCGCTGGATCGAGGCGAAGCGGAACGCGGGCGAGGAGGTCCCGGTGCGCGATGTCGCGGCGTCCTTCCAGGAGGCCGTGGTGGACGTGCTGACGCGCAAGGCCATTCGGGCGTGCAAGGACGAGGGCGTCGACCACCTGATGATCG
This sequence comes from Streptomyces sp. NPDC001717, assembly GCF_042892775.1. Taxonomy (NCBI): domain Bacteria; kingdom Bacillati; phylum Actinomycetota; class Actinomycetes; order Kitasatosporales; family Streptomycetaceae; genus Streptomyces; species Streptomyces sp. NPDC001717. The sequence goes on from NZ_JBIAUK010000001.1 coordinate 360,216, forward strand.
GCGGCGGCGTGGCGGCCAACTCCCGGCTGCGCTCGCTCGCGCAGGAGCGGTGCGACGCCGCGGGGATCATCCTGCGGGTGCCGCGGCCGAAGCTGTGCACGGACAACGGCGCGATGGTCGCCGCGCTGGGCGCGGAGATGGTCAAGCGGAACCGGGCCGCCTCGGACTGGGACCTGTCGGCGGACTCCTCCCTCCCGGTGACGGACCCGCACGTTCCGGGGGCCGGGCACGCGCACTCCCACTCCCACTCGCACGGGCATGACCACGACCACGTGCACGAGCTGAGCAAGGACAACCTGTACTCGTGAGCACCGTCGCCCTGATGTGGGAGGCCCGGGCCGCCGACGGCCGGGGCAACGAGCTGTTGGAGTGGGCGCGCGCCCAGGTCCTCGCCCGGGAGCCGGTGCGCCGCGAGGTGTTCCGGGCCCCGCAGGACCGGGTGCTCGTCATCACCTGGTGGGAGGCGCCCGAGGGAGTGGCGGCCCAACTGCCGGAACTTCCCGAACCCGCCGCCGACTTGATCACGCGTGCGGTCCACCGCTGGCGTTTCGAGTCGGTCGAGACCACGCCGTAGGGTTCGCGGGCGCTGCGGATATGGTCATGTGCATGCCCCGCAGCGCACTGCCACCCCTGCCGCCGCCCGCGCACCTGCGCCCCTGGCTGGACGACGCCGTCCTGCGGGCCGACCGCGCACGGTTCCTGAACGACCTGAGCCGGCGCAATCTGGGCATCGTGCGGTTGCTGCTGCTGTGGACCGTCGCGGCCGTCTTCGTGCTCGGCTGGACCTTCGTCGGCATGGCCTGGATGGCCCTGGAACGCCACGACCTCTTCGAGTACGTCAACGGCCTCATCTACGCCGTGCTCGGCGTGGGCGTGCTGATCCCCGCCGTGTTCTGGTTCGTCCGGGGCGTCCGGCGGGACCGGGAGGTGCGGCAACTGCTCTACGCCTGGGTGGAATCGGACCGCGATCCGGTCGCGGACGCCAGGCTCCGGGCGCCCGGGCAGAGCCTGGTCTGGCTGCTGGCCTCGTTCGCGCTGGGCGCCATCGGGCTGTGGATGGCCTTCGGCGTCGCGATCTCGGCGTCCGGCACGAGCCGCACGACCACGGGCGAGATCGCCTACGTCATGGGCATGGGTCAGATCCTGTGGATCACGGGCCTGCTGGGCCTCGCCAAGGCGGTCGTCCACTACCGCTGGGCGGTGCGCACCTTCCCGCCCAAGCGGTAGGCCGTCAGGACGCCAGGTTCAGCTGCCACGAGACGCCGAAGCGGTCGTTGACCCAGCCGAACCGGGCGCTGAAGCCGTACGAGCCCACCGGCATCAGCTCCGAGCCCTGCTCGGCGAGGGCCGCGTAGAGCCGGTCGAGCTCGGCCGCGCTCTCGCACTCCACGAAGAGCGACATCGCCGGCGTGAAACCGAAGCCGTGCTCGACGTGGCTGTCGATGCACATGAACCGCTGCCCGGCGAGCGCGAACGTGGCGACCTTCACCGTGCCCGCCTCGCCCGGCCCGTCGGCGTCGTACCGGCTGATGTCGATGACCTCGGCGTCGTCGAACAGCGAGGCGTAGAAGGTCATCGCCTCCTCTGCCCTGCCCTCGAACATCAGGAACGTGGTGATCTTCTGCGGAGCCGGGGCCATGATGGCTGCCTTCCGGTGACGGTGTGACGTACGGGTCTCACGACCGAGGCTAGGACACCGGTACGACACCGCCCCGGCGGCTCACGGGACGGGCGGTACGGCCGGTGCGCCGATCAGCATCGAGGGGGTGCCCGCCACCCGCGTCAGGAACACCGTCGCCGAATTCGGCCCCTGCGGCTTGACCTTCTTGCGCAGCTCCTCGGGCTCGATGGCCGAGCCGCGCTTCTTCACGGTCAGGACGCCCACCCCGCGCTCGCGCAGCAGGGCCTTCAGCTTCTTCAGGCCGAACGGCAGCACGTCGGTGATCTCGTACGCCGTCGCGTACGGCGTCGCGCGCAGCTCGTCGGCGGTCACGTACGCGATGGTCGGGTCGATGAGCCGGCCGCCCAGCTGCTCGGCGACCTCCGCGACGAGGTGGGCGCGGATCACCGCGCCGTCGGGCTCGTACAGCCAGCGGCCCACCGGCCCCGCCTCCGGATCCGGCAGCGGATCGGCGGTGTGCAGCGCGCGCGGCCCGGGCAGCAGGGTGGCGCGGACCGTGCCGGGCGCGGTGCCGAACCAGAGCACGGCCTCCTTCACGTCCCCCTGGTCGGAGATCCACTCGGCCTCGGCCTCCTCGGGCACGGCCTCGTGCGGGATCCCGGGGGCGATCTTGATGGCCGCGCACTTCGCCGCCCGGGCGGCGCCGACGGCCCAGGACAGCGGCGGCGAGTAGGACTCCGGGTCGAAGACCCTTCCCCGGCCGCCCCGCCGGGCCGGGTCGATGAACACGGCGTCGAAGCCGGCCGTGTCCACCTCCGTCACATCGGCCTCCCGGACCTCGATCAGGTCCGCCAGCCCCAGCGCCTCGGCGTTGGCCCGTGCGACGGCGCAGGTCAGCGGGTCGCGGTCGACGGCGAGCACCCGGATCCCGAGCCGCGCCAGCGCGAGCGCGTCCCCGCCGATGCCGCAGCACAGGTCGGCGACGCTGCGCACGCCGAGGTCCGCCAGGCGCTGTGCGCGGTACGAGGCCACGGAGGCGCGGGTGGCCATCTCGCCGCCGCCGGAGGTGAAGTACATCCGGAAGGCGTCCTCCGCGCCGAACTTCGCCACCGCGCGCTGCCGCAGCCGGGCCTGCCCGAGGGCTGCCGAGACCAGCCCGGCGGGGTGCTCGCGGCGCAGCCGGGTGGCCACGGCCAGCTCTTGGGCGGGGTCGTAGTCGCGGAGCGAGTCGAGGAGGGCGCGGCCCTCGGGGGTGAGGAGGGCGGCGAAGTCTTCGGGGGTCACGCCTCCATTGTCGGCGACGGCCGGTCCGGGCCACCGGTATGGGCCACTCGATGGAAGGTGGCCGGGCCGTCGCGGTGTCTTCCCGGGAGGCTGCTGCGCGGGTGCCAGTATGCGCAGCTATGCAGCTAGTCGGACAAAAGGAAGATAAGGCGCAACACGGTCACCGGCGTGCGGCGATCCCGCACGGCCGGTTCGGGGTGGCCCTGGCCGCCCTGCTCGTCGCCGCCCTCGGGACGGCGTGCGGCTCCACGGGCTCCGGCGAGGCGGAAAAGGCCGAGAAGGCCAAGAAGACCGCCAAGGGCGCGGAAGGCGCGGCCGGCGCGATCGTCTCGCAGGCGGAACAGCTCAAGGCGGCCCAGCAGGCACGCGTCGCCGCGGCGAAGAAGTGGCACCTGGCCAAACCGCCGCTCGCCGCCCCGGCGGCGCCGAAGACGAAGCCCGAGATCACCACCCGCGACGGCTTCGAGGTGGAGGACCAGGAGAACCTTCCGCCGGTCTTCACCACCGTCCCGACGGAGGACAAGGTCGTCTTCCTGACCATCGACGACGGCGCGGAGAAGGACCCCGAGTTCCTGAAGATGATGCAGGAGCTGAAGATCCCGTACACGGCCTTCCTCAGCGACTACCTCGTGCGCGACAACTACCCGTACTTCAAGCAGATGCAGGCCGCGGGCGTCACGCTGAACAACCACACGCTCAACCACCGCTACATGCCCGCGCTCTCGTACGAGAAGCAGCGCGAGGAGATCTGCGGTCAGCAGGACACCATCCAGAAGGAGTTCGGCAAGCGCCCGTCCCTCTTCCGGCCGCCGTACGGCAACTACAACCAGGACACACTGAAGGCGGCGAAGTCCTGCGGCATCAAGGCCGTCCCGCTGTGGAACGCCGAGGCGTTCACCAACCGGATGGACTACCGGGAGTGGGACCGTGATCTGCACCCCGGTGACATCATCCTCACGCACTTCCGCGGTAAGGAGGACTGGAAGGGCACGATGCCTGACATGATCCGTCATGTCATGAAGACCGTCACGGACAAGGGATATGCCGTGGCACGGCTGGAGGATTATCTGTGAAGCACGCGCGCCGGTTCGTAGCCGGGACGCTGGCGGCCGGCGCGCTCGCGCTGTCCCTTGCGGGGTGCGGGGACAGCGTGGACCCCATCGAGCGGCTCGGCCGCAAGACGGCGGAGGAGAAGCCGGGGGCGAAGGAGACGGGGACCGCCGGCTCGGCAGCCCCTTCGTCCCCGAGCGCCTCCGGCGGCACCACCGCCTCGGACGACGCGTACAAGAAGTGGGGCCTGACCGCACCCCTCCAGTACGCGCCGAAGCCCGCGCAGAAGCCGCAGATACCGAAGGCGGCCCCCGGCAAGGTCCCGGTCATAGACCGAATACCCGTCCCGGCCGGCGAGAAGACCGTCTTCCTGACCTTCGACGACGGCGCCGAGAAGGACCCCGAGTTCCTCAAGATGGCCGCCGACCTCAAACTGCCGATCAGCATGTTCCTGACGGACAACGTGGCCGCGTCGGACTACGGCCACTTCGAGAAGCTCCGCGACAACGGTTCCGGCAGCACGATAAACAACCACACCCTGACGCACCCCAATCTGCGGACCCTCTCCTACGAGGCGCAGAAGCGCGAGATATGCGGCCAGCAGGAGCGCCTGGAGAAGCGCTTCGGCAAGCGCCCGCCGCTCTTCCGCCCGCCCTTCGGCAACTACAACGACGACACCCTCCGGGCCGCCTCGGAGTGCGGAGTCTCGTCCATGGTGCTGTGGAAGGTCTCGATGCAGATCAACAACTTCCAGTACGCCGAGGGCTCCGCCCTCAAACCGGGCGACATCATCCTGGCCCACTTCCGAGGCCCCTCCGAGCTCAAGGGCTCGACGGAGATCCAGATGACGACCCGCATGCTCCAGCGCATCCAGGAACAGGGCTACCGCATCGGGCGCCTGGAGGACTACCTGTAGGGGTGGCCCGCCCTAGGACGCCACCACCACCGGCGTGATCGTGGTTTCCACCGGGCCTCTGGCGTCGGCTTCGCGTTGGCGTTCCGCGCTGTCGCTGATGCGGAGGAGGAGGGCGATCATGATCCAGTTGGCCAGCAGGGACGAGCCGCCCTTCGCCAGGAAGGGCAGGGCCTTGCCCGTGAGGGGGATCAGGCCGGTGACGCCGCCCGCCACCACGAAGACCTGGAGCGCCAGGGCCGAGGCCAGGCCCACCGCCAGGAGTTTGCCGAACGGGTCGCGGGCGCCGAGGGCCATGCGCAGGCCGCGCTGTACGAGGAGCGCGTAGAGGAGCAGGACGGCCATGACCCCGGCCAGGCCGAGTTCCTCGCCGACGGTGGTGAGGATGAAGTCGCTGCGGCCGGCGAACCCGATGAGATCCGGGTGGCCCATGCCGAGGCCCGTGCCGGTGATGCCGCCCGTGCCGAAGCTGAAGAGGGCCTGCGCCGACTGGTCCGAGGTGACACCGGGTGGGCGCACCTCCCAGTAGTAGGACAGCGGGTTGAGCCAGGCGGCCACTCGGGCCTTCACGTGCGGTTCGGTCGACCCGACGACGAAGGCGCCCACGGCCGCCATGAGCAGCCCGCACACGATCCAGCTCGTGCGCTCGGTGGCCACGTAGAGCATCACCACGAAGACCCCGAAGAAGATCAGCGAGGTGCCGAGGTCGCGCTCGAAGACCAGGACCAGCATCGAGACGATCCACACCGTGATGATCGGGCCGAGCTGGCGCATGGGCGGCAGGCGGACGCCGAGGAACTTGCGGCCCGTCAGGGCCAGCGAGTCGCGGTGGACGACCAGGTAGCCGGCGAAGAACACCGCGATCATGATCTTCACGAATTCGCCGGGCTGCAGGGAGAAGCCGAAGAGTTTGATCCAGCGCTTGGCGCCGTAGGTGTCCGCGCCGAAGAACGCCGGTGCGATCAGCAGCACCAGTGAGACGGCCATCGTGATGTAGATGAAGCGTTGCAGGAGGCGGTGGTCGCGGAGCAGCGCCAGGACCAAGAGGCAGGCGGCGACGCCGACCACCGTCCACATCAGCTGCCCGGGCGCGTTCGCCTCCGCCTTCCAGCGCTCGATGTAGCTCTGGTCGAGACGGTGCAGGAACACCAACCCCAGTGCCGTCAGCAGCATGGCGAGGGGGAGGATCAGCGGATCCGCGTAGGCCGCGAACCGTCGCACGCCCAGGTGCCCGACCAGTGACAGCAGGGTCAGGCTGACCGTGAAGCCCGCCAGGTTGGGCGGCAGCTCGTCGTTCATGGCGAGGCCGGCGGCGGCATGGCCGAAGACCGCGATGGCCATGACGAAGAGCAGGAGCAGCGCCTCGGTGCGGCGGCGGGCGCCGGCCGAGGTCAGGGGTTTCAGCCCGAGCACGCGATCAGCTCGCGCACGGTATGCCGCCGACGTCCTTCGGTGCGGGGGAGGCGGGTGACGGGTGGGATGGGTGTGACACCGCCTCACCTGCGGTCGGGGCCGCGGAAGCCTTCGGTCCGACATGATCGGCAATGAGGCGCTTTATCTTCATGTCGTCTATGACGTTTATGTCCTGCCCGTGGTTCCTCAGCCGCCGAGGCACTCGCTGCTGTCCCCGCCGCTGCGGCACTGTCGGCTCGGCTCGGTGGCGGTCGGGTCCGGCTTGGTCGCCGGCGGGTGGCCGGTCTCGTGCGAGGCGCCCGCCATCATCAGCAGCAGCCCGAGCAGCAGTACGGAAGCCAGGCCGTGCACGGCGGTGGAGAGCGGTGCGCGCCGGCGGTGGAAGCCGAGGGCGGTGAGGGTGGCGACGCAGCACAGGATGCCGAGGACGGTGAACGTCGCGGCGGTGAGGGGGAGGCCCTGCCACTGGCCGGCGGCGCTGTCGGTGCGTTCGAGCAGGCCGAACTCCTCGACGGTGACGTAGAAGAGGGCGATGAGGAGGGCCGCGCCCAGGGCCAGGGCCGTGAGCAGGGCCAGGGCGAGGTCGGCGCCCCAGTGCATCGGCTTGCGCGCCGGGCGTGCCGGGTGTGTCGGCCGGGTCGTCATGTCCCGCAGTCTCGCGGGAGGTGTGCGGTTCCGTACAGGGGCTGCGCCCGAACTCCTGGGGCTCCGCCCCGGACCCCGCGCCTCGAACGCCGGCGGGGCCGGATTCGCCTCAAACGCCGGCGGGGCCGGGTTCGCCTCAGGTGTCGAGGGGGCTGGATGTGGGCGCCGATGGTTGTTGGGTGCGGGTCGGGCGCCTTCTGCGGCTCAGCGCCGCCGCCGCCGTTCGGGTCGGGTGGATCAGGGCGAGGGCGCCCGCGGTGCCCGGGCCGAGCCAGACCAGGGGGTCGCGCCGTACGGCCGTGTCCGCCGCCGGGCCGCTGACGGTCACCGCCACCGGGCCGGTCGGCGGCACCTCGAACGCGGTGTCGACCTCGACCGCGGCCAGCGTGAACGAGCCGTCGGTCGCCGTGAAGCTCCCCGCGCAGGTCAGGGCCCGCTCGCCCGCCTGGTACGGGGCGTCCCGGCAGTGCTCCGCGCGGAACGCGCCCTCCACCCCGGTCAGCTGGATCGCCAGCCGGGGCGCGGCGCTCGACAGGAAGTAGACCCCGACCGCGAGGCAGACGGTGATCGGGATCGACCGCCGCAACCACCACCGCCACGGCATGCGCGAACCGCCCGCGCTGGTCCTGGTCATGGTGCGAGCGTAGTGATCCCGAACGTGCGTACGCCCGCGTTTTCGCGGTTCGGGAGGCGGGATCGCGCAACGCCGTACGGCGAGAATTGGCACTCCGCTTGACCGAGTGCTAATCGCCGGAATAGTCTCGCACCTGGCACTCGCCCCGGGTGAGTGCCAACACAGCGACAGGCAGGTCCGGCACCCGCGACGACGGATCGACCTGGTCGCCACCTCAGACAGTTAACCCCGGATCTCCGAAGGGGGAGGTCGGATCGTGACGACCGCCAGCTCCAAGGTTGCCATCAAGCCGCTTGAGGACCGCATCGTGGTCCAGCCGCTCGACGCCGAGCAGACCACGGCCTCCGGCCTGGTCATCCCGGACACCGCGAAGGAGAAGCCCCAGGAGGGCGTCGTCCTCGCCGTGGGCCCGGGTCGCTTCGAGGACGGCCAGCGTCTCCCGCTGGACGTCAACGTCGGCGACATCGTGCTGTACAGCAAGTACGGCGGCACCGAAGTGAAGTACAGCGGCGAGGAGTACCTCGTCCTCTCGGCTCGCGACGTGCTCGCGATCGTCGAGAAGTAATTCGCTTCACCAGTACTGCTTTGAGCTGCGCCCCTGGTCACCCCGCTGATTGCCGGGCGGCGAGGGGCGCAGTTCGTTAAACCCGAGTTTTCGAGAGGGCTGAACCGCTCCCATGGCGAAGATCCTGAAGTTCGACGAGGACGCCCGTCGCGCCCTCGAGCGCGGCGTCAACAAGCTTGCCGACACGGTCAAGGTGACGATCGGCCCCAAGGGCCGCAACGTCGTCATCGACAAGAAGTTCGGCGCGCCCACCATCACCAACGACGGTGTCACCATCGCTCGTGAGGTCGAGCTGGACGACCCGTACGAGAACCTGGGCGCCCAGCTCGTGAAGGAGGTGGCGACCAAGACCAACGACATCGCGGGTGACGGCACCACCACCGCCACCGTGCTGGCCCAGGCGCTGGTCCGCGAGGGTCTGCGCAACGTCGCCGCCGGCGCTTCCCCGGCCGCCCTGAAGAAGGGCATCGACGCCGCGGTCAAGGCCGTGTCCGAGGAGCTCCTCGCGACCGCCCGCCCGATCGAGGACAAGTCCGACATCGCTGCCGTCGCCGCGCTCTCCGCGCAGGACCAGCAGGTCGGCGAGCTCATCGCCGAGGCGATGGACAAGGTCGGCAAGGACGGTGTCATCACCGTCGAGGAGTCCAACACCTTCGGCCTGGAGCTGGAGTTCACCGAGGGCATGGCCTTCGACAAGGGCTACCTCTCGCCGTACATGGTCTCCGACCAGGAGCGTATGGAGGCCGTCCTCGACGACCCGTACATCCTGATCAACCAGGGCAAGATCTCGTCCATCCAGGACCTGCTGCCGCTGCTGGAGAAGGTCATCCAGGCGGGTGGCTCCAAGCCGCTGCTGATCATCGCCGAGGACGTCGAGGGCGAGGCGCTCTCCACCCTCGTCGTCAACAAGATCCGTGGCACCTTCAACGCCGTGGCCGTCAAGGCCCCCGGCTTCGGTGACCGCCGCAAGGCGATGCTCCAGGACATGGCCACCCTCACCGGTGCCACCGTCATCGCCGAGGAGGTCGGCCTCAAGCTCGACCAAGCCGGTCTGGACGTGCTGGGCTCCGCCCGCCGCGTGACCATCTCCAAGGACGACACCACCATCGTCGACGGTGCCGGCTCCTCCGACGAGGTCCTCGGCCGCGTCAACCAGATCAAGGCCGAGATCGAGTCCACCGACTCGGACTGGGACCGCGAGAAGCTGCAGGAGCGCCTGGCGAAGCTCGCCGGCGGCGTCTGCGTCATCAAGGTCGGCGCCGCCACCGAGGTGGAGCTCAAGGAGAAGAAGCACCGCCTCGAGGACGCCATCTCGGCGACCCGCGCCGCGGTCGAGGAGGGCATCGTCTCCGGCGGTGGCTCCGCGCTCGTCCACGCCGTGAAGGTGCTGGAGGACAACCTGGGCCTGTCCGGCGACGAGGGCACGGGTGTCGCGGTCGTCCGCCGCGCCGCCGTCGAGCCGCTGCGCTGGATTGCCGAGAACGCCGGTCTCGAGGGTTACGTCATCACCTCGAAGGTCGCCGAGCTCGACAAGGGCCAGGGCTTCAACGCCGCTTCCGGCGAGTACGGCGACCTGGTCAAGGCCGGCGTCATCGACCCGGTCAAGGTCACCCGCTCCGCGCTGGAGAACGCCGCTTCCATCGCCTCCCTGCTGCTCACGACCGAGACCCTGGTCGTCGAGAAGCCGGCGGAGGAAGAGGCCGAGGCCGGTCACGGCCACGGTCACGGCCACAGCCACTGAGGCCGAGCGCCTCGACGGGCGACGCCTCCACGGGCGACGCCCCCAAGCCTGATCGGCTGAATGGCTGACCGGCCGAACGGGCGAACGGAAAAGGCCCCTGCCGCACGCGAGTGCGGTGGGGGCCTTTCCCTTTTCCCGTTTCCCGGCCGCTTCGTGTTACTCCATCACTCCCAGCTGCCGCATGAGGGACATGGCGTCGTAGTGCCAGAAACCCTCCTTGATCATGCCGTCCTCGCAGCGGAAGGTGGTGGTGCCGTCCATCGAACAGGTCTTGCCGGTGTTGGCGACGCCCATGAAGTCGGCCTTCTGGGTGCCCGTCCACGTCCACACGGTGGTGACGCAGTCGTCCTGGGCGAGCTGCGCCTTCTTCGTGAACGTGAAGTCGAAGGCGTCGCGCCATCCCGTCACGTCCTTGCGGATCGCGTCGCGGCCGATCTCCGGTTCCATGCCCTTCATGACGTCGTGGTCCATGTAGTCCTCGGCGAAGATCTCGTCGATGGCGCCCATGTCGCCCTTCATCGCGATGTCGTCGAACATCCGGTTCACCATCATGGTGTTGAGGTGCTCGTCGCGGATGACGTCGAGGTTGGTGAAGGTCGGCATGCCGTCGCAGAGGGCCACCATCTCCTTGAACATCCGGTCCGTCTCCGGGAGGTTCGAGTTCTTCATGGCCTCTTCGTACGAAGGGAACTCGACCACGTCGACATAGTGGTTCTCGGACTCGCGGTCCTTGCCCAGCATGGTGTGAGTCAGCGTGCGCTTCCCCTGGCCCTGGGCGACGTACCTGTCGAGGAGGGCGTTCAGGGCCTCGGGCTGCTTCGTCTCGTAATCGACTATCTGTACGAATCTGGTCATGATCTCTCCCGGGCTGGATGGGGCACATCCAGTTTAGGAAGAATCCACCCATTTGGCCCGGTTTATCACTGGGGCCCGTACTTGCGTCCCGTGCGCGAGGACACCCCGCCCAGCAGCCCGCGCGGGGTCATCTTCACCACGCCCATCAGCGCCTTGTAGCGGGGGTCCGGGATGGAGACCGTCTTGCCCCGGGCCAGGTCGGCCAGGGCCGCGGCCACCAGCTTGTCGGCGTCGAGCCACATCCAGTTGGGGATGTTGTCGGTGCCCATGCCGGCCCGCTGGTGGAACTCGGTCCGGACGAATCCCGGGCACAGCGCCATCAGCCGCACCCCGGATCCCGCCAGGTCCTTCGCCGCGCCCTGGGTGAACTGCACGACCCACGCCTTGCTCGCCCCGTAGGTGCCGCGCGGCACGAAGGCGGCGACCGAGGCCACGTTGATCACGCCGCCGCGGCCGCGCGAACGCATGGATTCGCCCGCCGCCGAAGTCAGCCGCAGCACGGCCTCGACGTGCACCTTCAGCATCGTCAGTTCGTCGGCCATGGAGACTTCGAGGTAGCGGCCCTTGTTGCCGAAACCCGCGTTGTTGACCAGCAGGTCGACCGGGTGCTTGCGGTCGGCGAGTCGCTCCTCGACGGCCTTGATGCCCTCCTCCGTGGAGAGGTCGGCGGTGAGCACCTCGGCCTCGATGCCGTGCCGGTCGTGGAGTTCGGTGGCCTGCTCGCCGAGCCGCTTGGTGTCGCGTGCCACCAGCACCAGGTTGTGCCCCTGGGCGGCGAGCCGCCTGGCGAAGGCGGCGCCGATGCCCGCCGTGGATCCCGTAATCAACGCAGTCGTCATAGGCGCAACCTAGCGGCCCCGGGTGAGGGCGCTACCGCGCCCCGTTGGACGTTCCGTACTTCTCGATGTGCAGGCGCACCCTCTCGTGGGCCTCGGGCTCCATCGCGGCGCCGGCCGCCAGGGTGCGCGGCATCAGGTCCCGCTCGGTGGTGAAGGCGCGGAACCAGAGCGAGACCGTCACGTCGTGGTCGGGGCGGTGGACGATCTCGACCGGGTCGCCGGGGGAGACGTGGCCCCCCTCGATCACGCGCAGGTACGCGCCCGGCCGCATCCCCTGGGTGAACCGCCTGACCCAGGCCCGCTCGCCGAGGACCCCCTGGAAGGTCCGGCACGGGATGCGGGCCGAGGCCACTTCCAGCACGAGGTCCGGGCCGACCCGCCAGCGGTCGCCGATCAGGGCCCCGTTCACGTCGATGCCGGAGGTGGTGAAGTTCTCGCCGAAGATCCCGCCGGGCAGTTCGCGGCCCAGTTCGCCCTCCCACCAGTCGAGGTCCTCGCGGGCGTACGCGTACACGGCCTGGTGGTCGCCGCCGTGGTGGCGCCGGTCGCAGACGGCGTCGCCCTCCACGCCGCTCCCGAGGCCCGTGGCCCTGGGGCCGGGGGCGAAGACGCGGACCGGCCCGGGGACGGGGCGCTTGCCGTGGCCCGTCACCCCGCCTTCGGCATCGGTGTAGTCGACGGCCGTCGCGCGGCCGAGGTTCACGGAGATGAGATGAGAGGGGCCCATGCGCACACGCTAGCCGCGCAGGCCCAAAGCGTCACTGGGATATTCGCGCGATGGTCAAAGCGGGGCTTATGCTCGAAGGGTGATAGAGGCACGTCATCTCCGGGTTCTGCGCGCTGTCGCCGGGACCGGTTCCTTCTCCGCCGCCGCCCGCGAACTGGGCTGCACCCAGCCGGCCGTCTCCCAGCAGATGAAAGCGCTGGAGCAGTCGGCCGGCACCCCGCTGCTCATCCGCACGGGCCGCGAGATGCGGCTGACCCAGGCCGGTGAGGCCCTGGTCCGGCACGCCGCGGGGATCCTGGCCGGGCTGACGGCGGCCGAGGAGGAGGTCGCGGCGATCGCCGGGCTGCGCGCGGGGCGGGTCCGCCTCGTCTCCTTCCCCAGCGGCAGCTCGACCCTGGTGCCGACCGCGCTCGCGGCGATGCGCGCCGAGCACCCGGGCACCCGCATCTCCCTGGTCGAGGCCGAGCCCCCGCGCTCGGTGGAGATGCTGCGCGAGGGCGACTGCGATCTGGCGCTGGCGTTCCGGTACGGGGGGTCCGCCGGGTCGGCCGCCGAGTGGGAGGACCTCGTGGTGCGGCCGCTGCTGACCGATCGGCTCGTCGGGCTGGTTCCCGAGGGGCACCGGCTGGCCGGAGCCGAGCGGGTGGGCATGGCCGAGCTGGCCGACGAGCCCTGGATCGCGGGCTGTCCGCGCTGCCGCCGCCATCTGGTGGAGGTGTGCGAGGGTGCGGGCTTCACCCCGCGCATCGACTTCGCCACCGACGACTACCCGGCGGTGGTCGGCCTGGTCGGCGCCGGGCTGGGCGTCGCGGTGCTGCCCGAGCTCGCGGTGGAGTCCGTACGGGCCAAGGGCGTGAGCACCGTGGCCGTGGAGCCCGCCGTGGAGCGGGAGGTCGTGGCGCTGACCCTGCCCGACCTGGCGCGGGTGCCGGCCGTGGCCGCGACGCTGGCCGAGCTGGAGCGGGCCGCGACGCGCTGATCGCAGGGGGCGCACCGACCCTGCCCGCGCGCCCCACGCGTGCACGCGCGCGCCGACCGTACGCACACGGTGGCGTGCGTACGGCCGAACGCGTGACGTGCGGGCCGAAGGCCCGGCACGCCCGGGCGCGGGCGGTGGTTCGGAGGGATTCGGGTTCGGAGGGTCTGAGCGTCGGAGGGGAAACGTTCCTTCGGGCGTTTCGTCTCGTGTGCCGTCAGTGCGGCGTGATCGGTGCGATCGCACTCGACGCGGGGATCAGGCGGTGCCTGGCGCGTCCCATCAGTTCCTCGCGTTCGTCCTCGGTGAGGCCTCCCCACACCCCGTAGGGCTCACGGACGGCGAGTGCGTGCGCGGCGCATTCCGAACGCACCGGGCATCTCATGCAGACCTCTTTAGCCGAGGCCTCGCGCGCGCTCCTGGCCGCGCCCCGCTCACCCTCCGGGTGGAAGAAGAGGGAGCTGTCGACCCCGCGGCAGGCGGCGAGCAGCTGCCAGTCCCAGAGGTCGGCGTTCGGTCCGGGGAGGCGGGAGAAATCTGCCATTGGTAGTCCTCTTGGTGCCGGTACTGAGGCGGATACGGTCCATGTCTCCAAGGGTCTCCACACCTACTGTCGGAGTAGATGTAAATATGACTCATTGGGAATCTAGCCTCAGACATGTGCCAAACGGAAGGAAAGCCGCCAAATAGGGCATAGCTCCAGATGGAGGACGGATGACGTGTGGCGTCCGTGTCGTGATCGGTTCCTCACGTAGAGTGCCGAAGGTGTCCGTCCGACCCGTAACTCTTTCGAGTGACCATCGTTGAGAGTGCGAAGGCGGTTGAACCAATAAGTTCCCGGACAGGTGTCCGAGAGCATCGACCGCACAGGTGACGATACGTACCAGCCTGGAGGCTCAAGGTGACGCGCATCAGCAGCTGCGGAGGGCGGTCATGACTTCCGTCCTCGTCTGCGACGACTCCCCGCTTGCCCGAGAGGCGCTCCGTCGCGCGGTTGCCACCGTGCCCGGCGTCGAGCGTGTGACGACGGCCGCCAACGGCGAGGAAGTCCTCCGCCGCTGGGGTGCCGACCGCTCCGACCTGATTCTGATGGATGTACGGATGCCCGGGCTCGGCGGTGTGGAGACGGTCCGCCGCCTGCTCTCTGCCGACCCCGGGGCCCGCATCATCATGCTGACGGTCGCAGAGGACCTGGACGGCGTGGCCCTCGCGGTCGCCGCCGGCGCCCGCGGCTACCTGCACAAGGACGCCTCGCGCGCCGAACTGCGGGCCACGGTCACCCAGGCGCTCGCCGACCCGACCTGGCGACTGGCCCCGCGCCGGCTCCGCTCGGCCGAGATGGGCGCCGCGCCCACGCTCACCGCGCGCGAGATCCAGGTGCTGGAGGGCATGAGCCACGGCCGGTCCAACGCGGAGATCGGGCGCGAGCTCTTCCTCTCCGAGGACACGGTCAAGACGCACGCGCGCCGTCTCTTCAAGAAGCTCGGCGCCTCGGACCGTGCACACGCCGTCGCACTCGGTTTCCGTTGGGGTCTCGTGCGCTGACCCGGCCCGGCGATGGTGAGCCCCGCCTACCCGGTGCGCACCCGGGGATTGGCGGGGCACAATCCGGGGGACGTGTCGCTTCGTGCGCGATGCCGCATCCTTGAGGGTGTGCCGCATTCTGGGAAATGTGGGGTCCTCGTCCTCGGGGACCATTCGGCCGAGCGGGAGGGGAGGGCGCAAGCATGAGTTCAGGCGCACCCGCTCATAACGCTTCGACGCATGAAACGGGCCGCGGTGCCACGGATCCGCCGGCGCCAAGGCACCATGGATTGATGCGTGAAGACGAGGCCCTGGGGTCACCCGCGGCCACAGGCCCCACCGGCGCCGCCAAGGGCGGAAGCGCCGGGGCCGTCAGCGCGCTCGTACGCCGGGCGGTCGAGGGCGACGAACAGGCCACCCACGACCTGCTCGCCTTCGTGCACCCCCTCGCGATCCGCTACTGCCGCACCCGGCTCTCCCGGCTGCCCGGCGACGCCCGCCACTTCGTCGAGGACCTGGCGCAGGAGGTCTGCGTCGCCGTCCTCATGGCGCTGCCGCGCTACCGGGACACCGGGCGGCCCTTCGAGGCGTTCGTCTTCGCCATCGCCGCGCACAAGGTCGCCGACCTCCAGCGGGCCGCCATGCGCCACCCGGGCAGCACGGCCGTCCCGTCCGACGAGATGCCGGAGCGCCCCGACGACTCGCTGGGGCCGGAGGAGCGGGCGCTGCTGAGCAGCGACGCCGCCTGGGCCAAGAAGCTCCTGGCGAACCTGCCGGAGAACCAGCGCGAGCTGCTCGTGCTGCGCGTGGCCGTCGGGCTGACCGCGGAGGAGACCGGGCAGATGCTCGGAATGTCCCCCGGTGCGGTGCGGGTGGCCCAGCACCGGGCGCTCAGCCGGCTCCGTGCGCTCGCGGAGCAGTAAAAACCCGCTGCGAAACTTGTATCAACCTACGAAAATGGCCATCGATCTTCATCGTGGAATGAGACGCGGCGGGATCCCGTTAGCATGGACATCCGCGCTGAGCAAGACCATTTGGGAAGGTGTCATGACCGCCGACGGAGTGCCCGACAAATTCGCCACGCTCGGACTGACCTACGACGACGTGCTGCTGCTGCCGGGCGCGTCGGACATGTCGCCCGATGCGATCGACACCTCCTCCCTCATCTCGCGCAACGTGCGAGTGAACGTTCCGCTGCTGTCCGCGGCCATGGACAAGGTCACCGAGTCCCGGATGGCCATCGCGATGGCCCGCCAGGGCGGCGTCGGCGTCCTGCACCGCAACCTCTCCATCGCCGACCAGGCCAACCAGGTCGACCTGGTCAAGCGCTCCGAGTCCGGCATGGTCACCGACCCCATCACGGTGCACCCGGACGCGACCCTGCGCGAGGCCGACGAGCTCTGCGCGAAGTTCCGCATCTCCGGCGTCCCGGTCACCGACCCGGCGGGCAAGCTGCTGGGCATCGTCACCAACCGCGACATGGCCTTCGAGTCGGACCGCAGCCGCCAGGTGCGCGAGGTCATGACCCCGATGCCGCTGGTCACGGGCAAGGTCGGCATCTCCGGCGTGGACGCCATGGAGCTGCTGCGCCGCCACAAGATCGAGAAGCTGCCGCTGGTCGACGAGGCGGGCATCCTCAAGGGCCTCATCACGGTCAAGGACTTCGTCAAGGCGGAGAAGTACCCGAACGCCGCCAAGGACAAGGACGGCCGGCTGCTCGTCGGCGCCGCGGTCGGCGTCGCCGGTGACGCCTACGAGCGCGCGCAGGCCCTGATCGAGGCGGGCGCCGACTTCATCGTCGTCGACACCGCGCACGGCCACTCCCGCCTGGTCGGCGACATGGTCGCCAAGATCAAGTCGAACTCCTCCGTCGACGTCATCGGCGGCAACGTCGCCACCCGCGACGGCGCGCAGTCGCTGATCGACTCGGGTGTCGACGGCATCAAGGTGGGCGTCGGCCCCGGCTCGATCTGCACCACCCGCGTCGTCGCCGGCATCGGCGTCCCGCAGGTCACCGCGATCTACGAGGCCTCGCTGGCCGCCAAGGCCGCGGGCGTCCCGGTCATCGGCGACGGCGGCCTGCAGTACTCCGGCGACATCGCGAAGGCCCTGGTCGCGGGCGCCGACACGGTGATGCTCGGCTCGCTGCTCGCGGGCTGCGAGGAGTCCCCGGGCGAGCTGCTCTTCATCAACGGCAAGCAGTTCAAGTCGTACCGCGGCATGGGCTCGCTCGGCGCCATGCAGTCCCGCGGCGAGCAGCGCTCCTTCTCCAAGGACCGCTACTTCCAGGAGAACGTGGGCGGCGACGACAAGCTGATCCCCGAGGGCATCGAAGGCCAGGTCCCGTACCGCGGCCCGCTCGCCGCGGTCGTGCACCAGCTCGTCGGCGGCCTGCGCCAGTCGATGTTCTACGTCGGCGGCCGCACGGTCCCCGAGCTCCAGGAGCGGGGCCGCTTCGTCCGGATCACCTCGGCGGGCCTCAAGGAGAGCCACCCGCACGACATCCAGATGACGGTCGAGGCTCCCAACTACAGCCGCAAGGGCTGATCGCGACACCACCGAAGGGGCGGGCCCGTCCGGGCCCGCCCCTTCGGCGTGCCCGGACGTCGTTCGGAGCAGCGGGGCCGTCCGTACAGCGGTCACCGGAACGCGGGCCCCCGGGGTTCGGGGATACTGGACGGGCAGACCCAGAGGAAAGGCCACCACACGTGACTGAGATCGAGATCGGGCGCGGCAAGCGCGGCCGCAGGGCGTACGCGTTCGACGACATCGCCATCGTCCCGAGCCGGCGTACCCGGGACCCGAAGGAGGTCTCGATCGCCTGGCAGATCGACGCGTACCGCTTCGAGCTCCCCTTCCTGGCCGCCCCCATGGACTCGGTCGTCTCCCCGCAGACCGCGATCCGCATCGGCGAGCTCGGCGGCCTGGGTGTGCTCAACCTCGAAGGCCTGTGGACCCGGTACGAGGACCCGCAGCCGCTGCTCGACGAGATCGCGGAGCTGGACGAGGCGACGGCCAACCGCCGCCTCCAGGAGATCTACTCCGCCCCGATCCAGGCCGACCTGATCCGCGCGCGGATCAAGGAGGTCCGTGACTCGGGCGTCGTCACCGCCGCGGCGCTCTCGCCGCAGCGCACCGCCGAGTTCTCCAAGGCCGTCGTCGACGCGGGCGTGGACATCTTCGTCATCCGCGGCACCACGGTCTCCGCCGAGCACGTCTCCGGCGCCGCCGAGCCGCTGAACCTGAAGCAGTTCATCTACGAGCTCGACGTCCCGGTCATCGTGGGCGGCTGCGCCACCTACACGGCGGCCCTGCACCTGATGCGCACCGGCGCCGCGGGCGTGCTGGTCGGCTTCGGCGGCGGCGCGGCGCACACCACGCGCAACGTGCTCGGCATCCAGGTCCCGATGGCGACCGCCGTCGCGGACGTGGCCGCGGCCCGCCGCGACTACATGGACGAGTCCGGCGGCCGCTACGTGCACGTCATCGCCGACGGCGGCGTGGGCTGGTCGGGCGACATCCCGAAGGCCGTCGCCTGCGGCGCCGACGCCGTGATGATGGGATCCCCGCTGGCCCGCGCCACCGACGCGCCCGGCAAGGGCAACCACTGGGGCATGGAGGCCGTCCACGAGGACGTGCCGCGCGGCAAGAAGGTCGACCTCGGCACGGTCGGCACCACCGAGGAGATCCTCACGGGCCCGTCGCACACCCCGGACGGCTCGATGAACATCTTCGGCGCGCTGCGCCGCTCGATGGCCACCACCGGCTACAGCGAGCTCAAGGAGTTCCAGCGGGTCGAGGTCACGGTCGCGGACTCGCAGCACAGTCGCTGATCGTTCTTCCGTACGTACGCCGGAGGGCCGGCACCCCGAGTGGGTGCCGGCCCTCCGGCGTGTGCGGCGTCAGCCGGTGGCCGACGTCAGTCGGAGACCTTCTTGGCCGAACCGAAGGCGACGAAGCCGCCGATGCCGAAGAAGACGAAGGACATCACGTCCACGCTCTCCTTCCAGATGTCGTTCAGCCCGCCGACGCCGGCCTTGCTGATGACCTCGCCCACGCCGACGTGGCCGTAGTCGGCGAGCGCGAGCGCGATGAAGGTGAGCTGGCCGAGGTAGACGGCGCCGACCGACAGCAGGACGGCGATCACCGGGAGGATCGGGTTGCGGCCGCCGAGCTTGCCGGCGGCGAGGCCGACGAGCAGGCCGACGCCGGCCGCGGCGTAGCCGACCTCGCGGTCGATGGCGTTCATGATGTAGCCGTACGCGACGGCCGAGACCAGGGCCGCGACGACGGCGGCGGCGATGCCGACGCCGATGTTGCCCGAGCGGGCCGGGGCCGGGGCGGGGGCCTCGGTGAAGGAGTCGGGCGCCGGCGGCTGGAAGTTCTGGCTCATGCGGAGATCCCCCCCAGGGAATCGTGGGCACACGTGTCCTGGGGGACGTATGTGCGAGATAAAGAAGTGACGCCGCAGGCTAGCAGTCGCTTACGACATCCGTGAGGGGGATTTTCCGGGCACTCACAGCCGGTGTGCGGCGCCCGCCGGGCTGGCGCCGCGGGTGTCCAGCAGCAACTGGGCCTTCACCGCGAGGCCTTGCAGGTCGTAGGTGCGGTGGTGCTGGAGCAGGATCGTCAGATCGGCGTTGGCGGCGGCCTCGTACAACGATTCGGCACGGGGCACCGGCTGGTCCCGCACCCGCCAGCCCGCGATGTACGGGTCGTGGTAGCTGATCAGCGCGCCCAGGTCGAGGAGGCGGCTGGCGATCTCGCGGGCGGGGGAGCCCTCCTGGTCGGCGAGGTCGGGCTTGTAGGTGACACCCAGGAGCAGGACGCGGGCGCCGCGCGCGGACTTCCCGTGCTCGTTCAGCAGGGTGGCGGAGCGCTGGATGACGTATTGCGGCATGCGGTTGTTGATCTCCTGCGCCAGGCCGACCATGCGCAGGGGGTGGCCCGGGGTGCGGGTGGTGTGGGGGAGGTAGTTGGGGTCGAGGGGGACGCCGTGGCCGCCGACGCCGGGGCCGGGGCGGAACGCCTGGAACCCGTACGGCTTGGTCTCGGCGCAGCGGATGACGTCCCACAGGTCGACGCCGAGGTCGTGGCAGAGCACCGCCATCTCGTTCATCAGGGCGATGTTGACGTGCCGGTAGTTCGTTTCGAGGAGTTGTACGGTCTCGGCCTCGCGCAGGCCGCGGGCGCGGACCACCTTCTCCGCGAGGCGGGCGTAGAAGGCGTGGGCGGATTCGGTGCAGGCGGGGGTGAGGCCGCCGATGACCTTCGGCGTGTTGGAGATGCCGTGGGTGCGGTTGCCGGGGTCGAGCCGGCTGGGGGAGTAGGCCAGGTGGAAGTCCCGGCCGGCCCGGAGTCCGGAGCCCTCTTCGAGGATGGGCCGGAGGTACTCCTCGGTGACGCCCGGGTGGACGGCGGATTCGAGGATGACCGTGGTGTGCGGGCGCAGCCGGGCGGCGAGCGCGCGACCCGCCTCGCCGACGGCCGAGAGGTCGAGGGCGCGGTCGGCGCCGAGGTGGGTGGGGGCGCAGATGACGGCGGTGCGGACCCGGCCGAGCTCGGCGGGATTGGTGGTGACCCGGAACCCCGCCGCCGACATGCGGCGGATCTCGGCGGCTGTGAGGGTGGAGTCCGTGACCGGACCGCTGTCGTAGCCGACGGTCTCGATTCCGGCGGCCACGGCCGCCTGGGCGAGGGGGAGGCCGAGGTGGCCGAGTCCGATGACGGCGAGGTCTGCGGGCATGGGGGTGCCGTCCCTTCCCTGACACGAGGCTGATGCGCGCGCAAGCCGTGTGGACGAGGAGGCCACGCAGGGAGCCGGCGCAATGTCAGACTAGGCGTATATATGACAGATATGTCGCATTCCAGGGTGAAGGTCGCCGTTGTGTTGTCCACAGGCGGTGGCTGATGTGCGTGCGGCCGGTCAGAATCGTGAAAACGGGGATGTGAGCGGGATCACCCGCACCATGCGGGCACGTCCGTACGAGGCGGGAACACCCGCACCAACGGGAGGCAGCCGTGAGGACAGCGACACTGGGGCCGGCGCAGCGGGCCGAGGCCCTCGCCCGGATGGCCGAACGGGAACTGGACGTCCTGGTCGTGGGCGCGGGCGTGGTCGGCGCCGGCACCGCGCTCGACGCCGTGACCCGGGGCCTGTCGACCGGCCTGGTGGAGGCGCGTGACTGGGCCTCCGGCACCTCCAGCCGGTCCAGCAAGCTGATCCACGGCGGGCTGAGATACCTGGAGATGCTCGACTTCGCCCTCGTGCGGGAGGCACTGAAGGAGCGCGGCCTGCTCCTGGGGCGCCTCGCCCCGCACCTGGTGAAGCCGGTGCCGTTCCTGTACCCGCTGCAGCACAAGGGCTGGGAGCGCTTCTACGCGGGCTCGGGCGTCGCCCTGTACGACGCCATGTCCGTCTCCAGCGGCCACGGGCGCGGCCTGCCCGTCCACCGCCACCTCTCGCGCAGGCGCGCCCTGCGGGTGGCGCCGGCGCTGCGCAAGGACGCGCTCGTGGGGGCCCTTCAGTACTACGACGCCCAGATGGACGACGCCCGGTACGTCGCCACGCTGGTGCGCACGGCCGCGGCGTACGGGGCGCACTGCGCCAACCGGGCGAGGGTGGTCGGCTTCCTGCGCGAGGGCGAACGGGTGGTCGGGGCGACGGTGCGCGACGTCGAGGGCGGCGGCGAGTACGAGATCCGCGCGAAGCAGGTGGTCAATGCGACGGGGGTGTGGACGGACGACACCCAGGCACTGATCGGGGAGCGCGGGCAGTTCCACGTACGGGCGTCCAAGGGCATCCATCTGGTGGTTCCGAAGGACCGCATCCACTCCAGCAGCGGACTGATCCTGCGCACCGAGAAGTCGGTGCTGTTCGTCATCCCGTGGGGACGGCACTGGATCATCGGGACCACGGACACCGACTGGGACCTGGACAAGGCGCACCCGGCGGCGTCGAGCGCGGACATCGACTACCTGCTGGAGCACGTGAACTCGGTGCTCGCGGTGCCGCTCACGCGGGACGACGTCCAGGGCGTGTACGCGGGCCTGCGGCCGTTGCTGGCCGGGGAGTCGGACGCGACGAGCAAGCTCTCGCGCGAGCACACGGTGGCGCACCCGGTGCCGGGGCTGGTGGTCGTCGCGGGCGGCAAGTACACGACGTACCGGGTCATGGCCAAGGACGCCGTCGACGAGGCGGTACACGGACTGGACCAGCGGGTCGCGGACTGCGTGACGGAGGACGTACCGCTGGTGGGGGCCGAGGGGTACCACGCACTGTGGAACGCGCGGGCGCGGATCGCCGGGCGGTCCGGGCTCCATGTGGTCCGGGTGGAGCACCTGTTGAACCGGTACGGGTCGCTGACGGAGGAACTGCTCGACCTGATCGCCGCCGACCCGGGACTGGCGCAGCCGGTCACCGGCGCGGAGGACTACCTGCGGGCGGAGATCGTGTACGCCGCCTCGCACGAGGGGGCGCGGCACCTGGACGACGTGCTGACGCGGCGGACGCGGATCTCGATCGAGACCTTCGACCGGGGAACGGGGTCGGCGCGGGAGTGCGCGGAGTTGATGGCGCCGGTGCTGGGATGGGACAAGCAGCAGATCGAGAAGGAAGTGGAGCACTACGAGAAGAGGGTCCAGGCGGAACGGGAATCGCAGCGCCAGCCGGACGACCAGACGGCGGACGCGGCGAGGCTGGGCGCGCCGGACATCGTTCCGTTGTAACTCCGCGATGCGGAAGGGGGAACCGCGGACCCGGGGCGCCCGTCAGTTGCGGAGTGAGGAACAATGAGGTTTCCGCCGGGGTGGGTTACAGCGGGCCCCGGCGGCTGGCGGGGCAGCCGGGGCAGGCTGCAGGAACGCAGAGGGGACGCATGTCGAAGCCGGAGCACACCAACTCGCCTGCGGCGTTGTCCGAGGAGGTGGCGTCGCCGTCGGCTGAGCAGGGCGGCGCGGTTCCGGGCGACGCCCCCGCCGTGTCGCCTGCGGCGGACCCCGCGGAGGCCGGTTCGGCCTCGAGGGACCCCGGCGCGCCTGCGGCGGAGCCGGAGGACGCCAAGCCGATCCCCGCCGCGCCTGCGGCTGCTGACGGTGGGAAGAGTGCCGCCAAGCCGAGCCTGAGCAAGGGCGGGTCTCCGGCTGCGACCGGTGAGGGGAAGGCCGCGCCCGCGGTTGCCGAGCCCGAGGACGCGAAGCCGGCCGAGGCCGGGAAGAGCGCCCCCAAGTTGAGCCTCGGCAAGGACGCGCCCGCGGACGCGAAGCCCGCCGAGGCTGCGAAGACTGCCGAGAAGCCGGGCCCGGGCAAGGGTGCGGCAGGGAGCGAAGGGGCCAAGCCGGCCCCCGGCAAGGCCGGAGGGGAAACGGTCAATCCCGTCGTCGAGAAGGCCGATGCCATGGCGGCGGCCGTCAAGGCCGCGGCTGCCAAGGCCGCCGCGGACGAGAAGCACGAAGGGCGGCTGCTGGCCGGGCGCTACCGGCTCGGAGCCGTGCTCGGCAAGGGCGGCATGGGCACCGTCTGGCGGGCCCAGGACGAGACCCTGGGCCGTACCGTCGCCGTCAAGGAGCTCCGCTTCAGCACCGGCGTCGACGAGGACGAGAAGCGCCGCCTCATCACCCGCACCCTGCGCGAGGCCAAGGCCATTGCCCGGATCCGCAGCGGCGGAGCCGTCACCGTCTACGACGTCGTCGACGAGGACGGCCGGCCGTGGATCGTCATGGAACTCATCGAAGGGCCCTCGCTCGCCGAGTTCGTGCGGGAGAACGGCCCGCTGACCCCGCGCCGCGCCGCCGAGGTCGGCCTCGCGGTGCTCGACGTACTGCGCGCCGCCCACGGCCAGGGGATCCTGCACCGGGACGTCAAGCCGTCCAACGTGCTCATCGCCTCCAACGGCCGCGTCGTCCTGACCGACTTCGGCATCGCGCAGGTCGAGGGCGACCCCTCCGTCACCTCCACCGGCATGCTCGTCGGCGCCCCCTCCTACATCTCCCCGGAGCGCGCCCGCGGCCAGAAGCCCGGCCCGCCCGCCGACATGTGGTCGCTCGGCGGCCTGCTGTACGCCTCCGTCGAGGGCGTGCCCCCGTACGACAAGGGCTCCGCGCTCGCCACCCTCACCGCCGTGATGACCGAGCCGGTGGACCCGCCCAAGAACGCGGGCCCGTTGGCCGACGTCATCTACGGCCTGCTCGTCAAGGACCCCGCGCGGCGTCTCGACGACGACGCCGCGCGCGCCATGCTCACCGCCGTGGTGAACGCGCCCGAGCCCGTCGCGCCGCCGGTCGTCGCCCCGAACGCGGAGGAGACCCGGCAGATATCGCTGGCCGACGCCAAGGAGGCCGTGGACAAGGCCGCTGCCGAGAAGGCGGAGAAGGCGGCCGAGAAGGCAGCCGAGAAGGCCGAGAAGAAGGAACGCGAGCGGCGGGAGCGCGAGCAGCGCGAACGCGCCCGCGCCGCGCTGAAGTCGGCGCGCAAGGAAGCCGCGGCGGCAGCTGCCGCCGCGGCTTCGGCGGCCGCGGCCGTGCCGACCGCCTCCGCGGCCGAGGCCCCGGCCTCCGGCAAGCCCGCGCCCGTCGCGGCCCCGCTCACCGACGTCCTGCCGCGCCGCACGATCGCGATGGCGGTGGCCGCCGTACTGGTGGTGCTCGCGGCGATCGGTTCGCTGATCGCCTACACGGTCGGCGGCGACGACGAGGGCGCCGGCAAGCAGCAGGGCAAGAACGGCGGCAAGCCCACCCCGGCCGCCTCCGGCAACGCGACCCCGGGCCAGGGCCAGGGCGGTAGCGGGAAGAACACCCCGCAGAACGCCTCGCCGAACACCCCCCAGGGCACGCCGTCCTCCTCCGCGAACGCGGGAGCCGGCGGTGATTCGGGCACCACCAGCACGAGCCAGGGACAGGGTGCGGCGCCCGGCGGCGGCGCCGGGGGCCTCCCGGCGGGGTTCGCCACGGTGACGGACCCGGGGTTCCACTTCTCCATGGCCATGCCGCAGGGCTTCCACCAGACGGACACCGCCGGCGAGAACTCCGGCGCCATATACAGCCGTGACGGCGGCTTCCCGCGGATACAGGTCGACTACACCAGCAGCCCGGGCGACGACGCGCGCAAGGCCTGGCTCTCGTTGGCCCCGGCCGTGGCGGGCAGCAGCAAGGGCTACAAGCTGATCGACATCCGAGTGGTGAACTACCGCAACTACCCGACCGTCGCGGACTGGGAGTTCGAGCGGGTGCAGAACGGCGTCAAGGTCCGTGTGCTCAACCGCGGGTTCAAGATGGACGCGACGCACGGCTACGCCATCATGATCAGCTGCGCGGCGGACCAGTGGGACGGCGCGGAGTGCACCCAGATGCGCAACGTGGCGTTCGAGACCTTCCAGCCGCTCGGCTGACCTCGGGACGCGGGCGGCCCCGGCGACGTATCGTGTCAGCGGGGCCACGGGGGACCCGGCGCACTCGGGGGAGGCGATGTGGAGGAGTACGCGGGCCGGATCCTGGCCCACCGGTACCGCCTGCCGCTTCCGCCGGCCGACTACGCCGACTACGAACTCGTCGAGACCCGCGCCTTCGACACGCGCAGCGGGCAGGAAGTCCTCGTACGACAGGTGCCGTTGCCGGAGGTCGTGGACGCCGAGCTGATGGACGGGCCGCGCCCGCCGACCCTCCCGGCGGGGGAACTGCCCGCCGTGCGGCGCGCGATCGAGGCGGCGCAGGCCGCGGCAGCGATCCCGGACCACCCCCGGCTGGACCAGGTCTTCGACGTGTTCGCCGAGGACGGCTCGCTGTGGATAGTGAGCGAACTGGTCCCGGCCAGGCCGCTGGCCGCGCTGATCGCCGACGCACCGCTGAGCCCGTACCGGGCGGCGGAGGTGGCGTCGGACGTGTTGACCGCGCTGCGGGTGCTGCACGCGCACGGGTGGACGCACCGGAACATCACCGTGCGGACGGTACTGGTGTGCGAGGACGGCCGCGTCGTCCTGACCGGCCTGGCCGCGGGCGCGGCGGAGGACGCACTGTGCGGGTACGACCCGGTCCCCCGGGACGCGGGTGCGGTCGCCTCCGGCGGTGAGGCGTGGGGGCCGCCGCCGGGTGGCGGGGGCTTCGACACGGGCGGTGGCGCGGTTGCCTCCGGCGGTGCGGCGCGGGCTGATGACGGTGCGTCGGGCCACGGGCCCGGGGGCTTCGGGGGCGACGCGCGGAGCGAAGCGCTCGCCGGTGCCTCCGGCGGTGGCGAGGGTGGTGCCTTCGGCGTCGAGACGTGGGGACGTGTCCCCGCGGGTGCCTCCGGTGATGCCGGTCGGGAGCCGTGGGAGGCCTCCGGCGGAGCGTCAGGCCAGGAGGCCGGGCAGCCCACCGGCGGCCACGGCCACGGCCACGGTGACGGCGCCGGTCTCGGGTACGGGGGGCCGGGGGCGGACTCGCCCGGGGAGGCTCCGTCGCCCGAGGCGCAGGCGCGGTACGCGCCGTTGGTGGCACCGGGGTACGACACCGGGCCGCGGTACACCGACCACATCACACCGGGGCGTTCCGAGGAGCGGCCCGACCTCCAGGCCGCGGCACGGGCCGGGGCCATCGCCGCGTACCGGGCCGGTTCGCGGGCGGCGGCGGCCCGCGTCATCGAACAGCGCAAGGCGGAGGCCGAGGCGGCAGCGGCTGCGGCAGGGACCCCGGAGCCGGAGCCGGAGCAGGCGCCGGAGCCGGAGCCGAGGCCCGAGGGGTCGAACCTCCCGGAGGGGTACTCGTACCCCTACGGCGGCCCGCAGTCCGGCGCCTCCACCTCCTGGCACGGCGCGACCCCCCGCCGCCAGGCCCTCCCCCCGGCCGGGCCGACGCCGCGGGCCGACGGGACGACCCGGCCGGAGCTGCCCGCGCAGGCGGGATCCGGGCAGGCGGGATCCGCGCAGGGGTACTCCCCACAGGGCGACCCCGCACAGCCCGTGCCGCGCCCGCACGGCGACCCGACGCGCCCGCAGGCCGACCGGCCGAGCCCGCAGGCCGACCCGCCGCGTCCGCACGCCGACCCGGCGCGGGCGGGGTTGCCCGCTCAGCTGGCGTTGCCGCAGGGGTACCGCCAGGCCGAGCCCCCCGCTCCAGACCAGCCGTCGCACGGCGTACCGGGCACACCCGGGTACGGCGGCACGGGCCGCGTGCCCGTACAGCCGGGCCCCGGCCCCGGCCCCGGCCCCGGCCCCGCGCAGGCCGGGCTGCCCGTTCCGCAGGGCGACCACGGCCCCGTGCACGGCTTCTCCGGGCCCGGTGGCCGGATACCCGCACAGCAGGGCGCCGGTCGAGGAGGGGGGATTCGGGGCGGATACGCGCCGCCGCAGGCGAGCCGGCTGGACGCCGAGCGGGCGCGCCAGACGCGGATGGCCGTCGTCGGCGCCGTCACCGAGCGGTGGGCCCCCGAGCAGGCCCGCAGCGTCTCCGGGCCGTGGCAGCTGGCCGCTCCCGTCGGGCCCGCCACCGACCTCTGGGCGCTCGGCGCGCTGCTGTTCCGCGCCGTGCAGGGCCACGCCCCGTACCCGGAGGACAGCGCGGCCGAGCTCGTCGAGCTCGTCTGCGCCGAACCCCCCGCCTTCGCCGAGGAATGCGGCGCGCTGCGCCCGGTCGTGGAGTCGCTGCTGCGCCAGGACCCCACCGAGCGGCCCGACTTCGAGGAGCTGCGCGGTTGGCTGCGTTCCCTCGTGCGGTCGGCTCCCGAGCCGGAGTCGGAGGCCGGCCTCGCCATGCTTCCGATGACGGAGCCGGATCCCGCGCGCCTGCCCGTCGTACGCCGCCGGGGCGAAATGCACGGGCGGCACCGCAATCCGTCCGCCCCGCGCACCCGCAGGCCCCGTTCCCTCGGCCGGACCCTGCTCCTCGGGATCCTCGTACTGCTCGCCGGAGGCGTGGCGTACGCGATGCTGTTCATGCCCCGGGCGGCGGACGGCGGGGGAAGGCAGGAGGCCGCGCCGACACCCCCGAAGCAGAGCCAGGGCCCCTCCCAGGTGCCCACCGGGACCCCCGAGTCCAAGCCGGCGCCCCAGTCGACCGCGACCGCACCCGCCCCGGAGGCGACGGCGCCGCCCGGCTACACCCTCCAGCAGGACCCCGAACACTTCGAGATCGCCGTCCCGGAGGGCTGGGAGCGCCGCAGCGTCAACGAGGCCGGTCAGGTGCGGTACGTGAGCGGGCAGTTCGTGCTGACCGTCGTCCCGGGCCGCGACAAGGTCGAGGGCAACCCCGACCCCGCCGCCTACCAGAAGGACAAGGAGCAGGAGTTGACCCCGTACCGCACCTCCACCTGGTCCTCCGTCGGCGACGTGAAGACCACGACCGTCGGCCGACAACTCCGTGCCACGGGCCGCTACACGTGGATCGACGGCACCGGCCGCAACGTCTTCGCCCGCAACTTCGTCGTCGCGCTCGCGGGCAGCTACCACGTCGTCATGGTCACGGGTCCGGAGGACGAGCAAGGCAAGGTCACCGAGGTCTTCGAGAAGGCCACGGCGAGTTACAAGTCCGGTGGCTGAGAGCGTACTGACGACTGATCAGTACGGCGATTGCGTCACAGTGCTGCCTTTCCGGCCCCGTGTAGTACCGGCAGCGCCCGTGGGCTCCGTAATCTGGCGGCCTGAAGTGTGGAGAGCGGCGGGATTTCGTGGAACAGCAGACAGGTGGGGGCACCGTGCTCGCGGGCCGGTACCGGCTCGTCGAGCCCATCGGCCGCGGCGGCATGGGCAAGGTGTGGCGCGCGCATGACGAGCTGCTGCACAGGACCGTCGCCGTCAAGGAACTGACGGCGGGTCTGTACGTCGCCCAGGCCGACCGGGACGTCATGCACGCCCGTACGCAGAAGGAGGCCCGGGCCGCGGCCCGGATCCAGCACCCCGCGGTCGTCACCGTCCACGACGTGCTGGAACACGACGACCGGCCCTGGATCGTCATGGAGTACATCGACGGCCCGTCCCTCGCGGACGCGGCCAAGGCGGCCGGGCGGATCGAGCCCCGCGAGGCGGCCAGGATCGGCCTGCACGTCCTGGGCGCGCTGCGCGCCGCGCACGCGGTCGGCGTGCTGCACCGGGACGTGAAGCCGGGCAACGTGCTGCTGGCCAAGGACGGCCGGGTCCTGCTCACGGACTTCGGGATCGCCGCGATCGAGGGCGACTCCTCCATCACGCGCACCGGCGAGATCGTCGGGTCCATCGACTACCTGGCCCCCGAGCGGGTCACCGGCGGGACCCCCGGCACGGCCTCCGACCTGTGGTCGCTGGGCGCCACCCTCTACACGGCGGTCGAGGCCCGCTCGCCGTTCCGCCGTACGTCGCCGATCTCCAGCCTCCAGGCCGTCGTCAACGACGAGCCGCCCGCGCTGCGCCAGTCCGGCGCCCTGGCCCCGGTCATCACCGCCCTGCTGCAGAAGGACCCGGCGGAGCGGCCCTCGGCGGAGGAGGCCGAGCGGATGCTGCTGGAGGCGATGGAGGGCCGCGAGCCGAAGGCGGCGCAGGCGTACGTCCCGACCCGCGCGGTGACCCAGGACGAGCTGGCCCCGGCGCAGGACCGGGTCGAGGAGCCGCCCGCGCCCGCGGAGCCCGCGCGGACGGCAGCGCAGACCGCCGCGCAGACGGCCGCGCTGCCGGAGCAGCCGGCTCCCGCGGCGGCACCCGTGCCCGCTCCCGAGGGGCCGGCGGGCGGCTGGCTCAAGCGGGCCTCGGCGATCGCCCTGGTGGCGGCGCTGATCGGCGGCGGCGGCGTGTTCGGCGTGCTCAAACTGACCTCGGACAGCGGCGGCGGTTCCGACAAGAACACGAGCTCCCTCGACGCGAAGGCCGACGACGGGAAGGACGATGACGCGGCGAGCGGGAACACGACGACCGTGCCCGCCGGCTGGAGCGAGGTCGTCGACCCGGAGGGCTTCCGGATCTTCGTCCCGAACGGCTGGACGCGCCAGATGGACGGGAACCAGATCGACTACACCCCTGACAACGGCAAGCACTTCATCCGGATCGCCATCGACCCCACCCCGGACTACGACACCCCGTACGCGCACCTGCTCGACCTGGAGAAGCAGGTGGCGATTCGGACGGACTACAAGCGGATGAAGCTCAACCAGAACACCTTCCGCGACACCACCCGGGCCGCGATCTGGGACTTCACGTGGACCGAGAAGGGGACGCAGGCCGGGCCGCGCCGCGCCAAGGAGCAGATGTACATCGCTCCGAACGAAACCGAGTACGCGATCTACATCTCGGGCCCCGCCGCCGACTGGAAGACCACCCAGCAGCAGTTCGACACGGTGCTCAGCGGCTGGAAGCCCCCGGAGAAGAAGCAGTAGCGGCGGCGGGCCGCGCCGATCGGGTCATCCCGCCAGCAATCACTGGCGGAAATGGCAAAATCCGGTTACCCACGGGTACCCAAAGGCTCGCGGGCGCAATACGCTCACCGCCATGACGGATTCGCAGGCCCCCGCCGCCCCCCTCCGCACCGCACCGCAGCCCACCAACCCGGTGGCCCCGGCCCCGGCCGGCGCGCGGACCGCCGCCGACGTGGTCACCGCAGACCTGGTCGCCCGGCTGACCCGCGGAGTGATCGGCTCCGGCCGCACCGCCAACCACACCCCCTTCACCGGGGAGCGGCTCGCGGAGCTGCCCGAGGCCACCCCCGAGGACGTGGCCGAGGCCTTCGAGCGGGCCCGCGCCGCGCAGCCCGCCTGGGCCGCCGTCCCCGCGCGCAAGCGGGCCGCGGTGCTGCTGCGCTTCCACGACCTGGTGCTGGCCCGGCAGGCCGAGGTCCTCGACCTCATCCAGCTGGAGACGGGCAAGGCCCGCCTGCACGCCCACGAGGAGGTCCAGGCGGTCGCCGTCGCGGCCCGCCACTACGGCCGCAAGGCCCCCGCCTACCTGCGCCCCAAGGGCCACACGGGCGCCATGCCCACCCTGACCAAGGTCACCGAGCTGCGCCAGCCCCGCGGGGTCGTCGGTCAGATCGCCCCCTGGAACTACCCCCTGGAACTGTCGGTCGGCGACGCCCTGCCCGCCTTCGTCGCGGGCAACGCGCTCGTCATGAAGCCCGACACCGAGACCGCGCTGACCGCCCTGTGGGCCCGCGACCTGCTGATCGAGGCCGGGCTGCCCGCCGAGGTCTTCCAGATCGTGCTCGGCGAGGGCCCCGTCGTCGGCCCCGAGGTGGTCCGGCACGCGGACTACGTCTCCTTCACCGGCTCCACCCGCACCGGCCGCGAGGTCGCCCGGGGCGCCGCCGACCGCCTCGTCGGCGTCACCCTCGAACTCGGCGGCAAGAACGCCATGCTCGTCCTCGCCGACGCCGACGTCGAGAAGGCCGCCGCGGGCGCCGTCCGCGCCTGCTTCTCCTCCGCCGGCCAGCTGTGCATCTCCATCGAGCGGCTCTACGTCCACGCCTCCGTCGCCGACGCGTTCGTCGAGCGGTTCGCCGCCCGTACGAAGGCCATGCGACTCGGCGCCTCCCTCGCCTACGGCGCCGACATGGGCTCCCTGGTCGGCGAGCGCCAGCTGGAGACCGTGACCCGGCACGTCGACGAGGCCGTCGCCAAGGGCGCCACCCTCGTCGCCGGCGGCACCGCCCGCCCCGACATCGGCCCGCTCTTCTACGAGCCCACCATCCTCGACGGCGTCGAGGCCCCCATGGCGGTCTGCGGCGAGGAGACCTTCGGCCCGGTCGTCTCGATCTACCGGTTCACCGACGAGGACCAGGCCATCGCCGAGGCCAACGCCACCGCCTACGGCCTCAACTCCAGCGTCTGGACCAAGGACGCCCGCCGCGGCCACGCCGTCGCCGCCCGCCTGCGCACCGGCACCGTCAACATCAACGAGGGCTACGCCCCCGCCTACGGCAGCGCCCAGGCCCCCATGGGCGGCATGAAGGACTCCGGGCTCGGCCGCCGGCACGGCTCCGAGGGCATCCTCAAGTACACCGAGGCCCAGACCGTCGCCCACCAGCGACTGCTCCCGATGGCGCCCTCGCTGGGCATGGACGACGAGAAGTACGCGGCGTTCATGACCCGCAGCCTCAAGGTCATGAAGGCCCTCCGTTTCCGCTAGACCCGACTCCGCCAAGGAGCAACACCGTGTCTGACTCGTACGACTACGACGTCATCGTCATCGGATCGGGCTTCGGGGGGTCGGTCTCGGCACTGCGCCTCACCGAGAAGGGCTACCGCGTCGGCGTCCTGGAGGCAGGACGCCGCTTCACCCGCGAGAGCCTGCCCAGGAACAGCTGGGACCTGCGCAACTACCTGTGGGCCCCGGCCCTCGGGCTGTACGGGATCCAGCGCATCCACCTGCTCGGCAACGTGATGGTGCTCGCGGGCGCCGGTGTGGGCGGCGGCTCGCTCAACTACGCCAACACCCTCTACGTGCCGCCCGCGGCCTTCTTCGAGGACCGCCAGTGGGCGTCCATCACCGACTGGCGCGAGGAACTCGCCCCGTACTACGACCAGGCCAAGCGGATGCTGGGCGTGCGACTGAACCCGACGATGACCCCCTCCGACGTCCACCTCAAGGCCGCCGCCGAGAAGATGGGCGTCGGGAACTCCTTCCACATGGCGCCCGTCGGCGTCTTCTTCGGGGACGGCGACGACGCCGAAGGGCAGCGGAAGGTCCGCCCCGGGGACGAGGTCGCCGACCCCTACTTCGGTGGCGCCGGCCCCTCCCGCAAGGCCTGCACCGAATGCGGCGAGTGCATGACCGGCTGCCGGCACGGCGCGAAGAACACCCTGGGCGAGAACTACCTGTACCTCGCCGAACGCGCGGGCGCCGTCATCCACCCCATGACGACGGTCACCGCGCTCTCCGACCACCCGGAGGGCGGCTACCGCGTCCGCACCGTCCCCACCGACGGCCGGCGCAAGGGAAGGGCGAGCGTGCTGCGCGCCCGGTACGTGGTCGTCGCGGCCGGCACCTACGGCACCCAGACCCTGCTGCACACGATGAAGGACCGCGGCGAGCTGCCGCACCTCTCGGACCGGCTCGGCGACCTGACCCGCACCAACTCCGAGGGCCTGGTCGGCGCGCAGACCGACGACCGCCGCTACCGCAGGCGGCACGGGAACGAGCGGCGCGCCGACTTCACCCGCGGTGTGGCGATCACCTCGTCCGTGCATCCCAACGCCGACACGCACATCGAGCCCGTCCGCTACGGCAAGGGCTCCAACGCGATGGGGTTCATGACCGTCCTCCAGGTCCCCTACAGCACGCACCGGGTGCGCGCCTGGTTCGCCCGGACCGCCCGCCACCCCGTGCAGCTGGCGCGTTCCCTGTCCAACCGGCGCTGGTCGGAGCGGACCATCATCGGCCTGGTCATGCAGTCGTTGGACAACTCCCTGACCACCTACCGCAAGCCCCGCGGCATCGGGAAGGGCCTGCTCACGGCCCGCCAGGGGCACGGCGCCCCCAACCCGGTGCAGATCGCGGAGGCCACGCAGGCCGCCACCCTGCTCGCCGAGGAGATCAACGGCTTCCCCGGCAGCAACATAGGCGAGCTGATGGGGACCCCGCTGACCGCGCACTTCCTCGGCGGCTGCCCGATCGGCGCCTCCGCCGAGGAGGGCGTGGTGGACCCGTACCACCGGCTCTACGGGCACCCGGGCATTTCCGTGGTGGACGGCGCGGCCGTCTCCGCGAACCTCGGGGTCAACCCGTCGCTGACGATCACCGCGCAGGCCGAACGGGCGATGTCGTACTGGCCGAACAAGGGGGAACAGGACCGGCGCCCCGAACAGGGCGCGGCCTACGTACGTCTCGCCGCGGTCGAGCCGGTGCGCCCGGCGGTCCCGAAGGAGGCCTTCGGCGCACTGCGGCTGCCGTTCCTGGCGGTCCCGGAGGTCCCGCCGAAGCGGGACCTCTGAGCCGCCCGGCGCCGTTACGCGTGGTCGCCGCGGCGGCGCCGGAACACGACGAACAGCACGGTGCCCGCGGCGAGGGCGGCGGCCGCACCGACGGCGGTCGCCAGCGCGGAACTGCCGGTGGAGGCCAGGCCGCCGGAGGCGGCGGTGGCCGAGGCGGAGGCGGAAGCCGTCGGAGTGGCCGTGCCGCTCGGGGTGGCCGTGCCGGTCGGCGTGGCCGACGCCGTCGCGGTGGGCGACGGGGACGGGCTGGTGTTCTTGGCGTTCAGGACGATGGCGGCCGTGTTGTTCGAGTGGTCCGGGTCCCACTTCTCCGGCTTGGCCTCGCCGATGGGTGAACCGACCCTGATGGAGCCCTTGGCGTCCGGGACGACCTCGTCGATCCTGAGCTCGAAGGTGTGCAGCACCTTCTCGTCCTCCAGCACCGAGAGCCCGCCGCCGCAGAAGTATTCCTTGTTGCTCTGGCGCGTCTGCATACAGCCTTCGGGGACCTTGGTGACGGTCGTGCCGGGAGGCATCTTGATCTCGGCCACAGCGGCGTAGTCGCGGAGGTCCTTGGTGACCGCCGCCGGGCCGCGGTTGTGGAAGCCGAGGTCGACCTTGACCGTCTCACCGACCTTCCCCGTGGCAGAGGCGCCGATGGCGGCGAAGTCGGCGGTGTTCGCGACCGACCACTGGGCGTCGTAGGAGTCGTTCTCGAAGTCGCCCCCGGGCGCGGTGCGCGGCTTGACCGTCAGCTTCTTGCCCGTGCTCGGCCGGGTCTGCCCCTCGGGGAGCTTCGGCGCTTCGTTCGCCCGGAAGACGTGGACGTCCAGCCGCTCGTTCAAGGCCCGCCCGTTGGCCTTCACGGTGAGGGGCTCGGCCGGCTCGTATGCCGTGCCGCCCTCGAAGGAGCCCTCGAAGGTGCAGGTGATGAGGGTGACGCCCTTGCCGGGGTGCTGAGCTCCGGCAGGTCCGTACGTGCAGTTGTCGTACTTCTCCAGGATGTCGGTGCCCCGGGAGGTGTACATCCGGACGACCGCGCCCTCGGTCGCGACCAGACCGGTGTTCTTGAACGAGAGCGGGACCGCGGTCTGGTCACCGATCGCCTTGATGGGCAACGATATCTTGAGGTCCACGCCGAACTTGGGCCCGCCGACCTGGACGGGAACGTTGTACGGGGTGAAGGTGGCGCCCTCCGTCTTCGCGGTGACGGCCAGCTCGCCCAGGTCGCCCACCTTGCTGCCCTTGCGGGGCTTGAGGGTCAGTTCGAGGCTGGGCGCCGGCACGACACAGGTCATGGTGGTCGCCGCAGTGGTGCACTTCTGCCCTTCCACCTCGGCGAAGCCGGCGACCTCGCTCGTGTCGATCGTGTAGGTGACCGGCTTGCCCTGCCAGCTGGTCTTGTCGAAGTAGCCCACGGTGAGCGGTTTCGGCTGTGCGTACCCCGTGTCCGTCACGGGGTACAGGGACACGGACGCAGGATGGCTCCCGAGCGGGTACACGGGGTCCGCCGCGCCGGCCGGGGCGGCCGGGCCGAGCAGGATCAGGGCGGCTGCGGCCGGCAAGGTCAACTTCTTCTTCATGGGGTGCCAGACCGGCCAACTCCCCGCGCAGTTGCGCCCTTTGTCCTGTGACGGCCGACACAGGCGACAACCGGATGGCCGGGCGGGTACCGCGCTCCCCCTCCGAGCGCGGTAACCACCGCGGTACATGAGTGACAGGTGGTCAGCACGGATGGTTGTACCGGAATCCGTCCTGCCGGGCTGTGGCGTCCATCACGTGGCGAAGCGCGCGGCCGCGGAAACGAAAGAACGGCCGGTCCGGGGCGTCCCCCGAACCGGCCGTCCTCTGTGGGGTGACCGGGCTGCTGTCCCCTGCCGTCCGGTCACGCGAAGGAGCGAGGTCCCATGACGGGCGCTCCACGGGGCGCCCGTCTCATCGCTCCGGCGGAGCCACGCGCGGTGTCGCGGTCACGCACCTGGCCGGCGCGGACAACCTCACCAACGAGGTCCCCCGGGGGCCCGTCACGGTCCGGACGGGTGACGAACAGGCGTCAGCGCCCGCCGCCGGCCGTCACACCCGGCCGCGGCACAGCTCCAGCAGCGTCATGGCGAGGGCGGTGCCGGGCTTGCCGAGGGCGTCGCTCCAATGGGAGAGCACCTCCATCTCGCGCGACAGGTGCACGCGCCGGCCGCCGGAGGAGATCCGGGCGTCCTGGATCACCGTCGAGACGGCCATCCGCTCCTGGATCAGACCGATGATCCGGTCGTCGATCGCGTCGATGCGGACACGGGAGTCGGCGATCAGCTGCTCGGGCGTGGTGGTGATCGTGGTCATGGTCTTCTCTCCTGTCGGGTGTGGCCCGCAGGTCCGGAGAAGCGCAGAGCGCCCCGGTCCTGTCGGACCGGGGCGCTCTGGGAAGTCAGTGGCTCAGGCGAGCATCACGATGACCCATGGCGACCGGACCGGCCGGTGCCATAGGTAAAGAGGAAGCTCAGCTGCTTGCGCACGGAAGGGATTATTGCCGTTCGTGGCCCTCCGGGCCAAGCAGGTTCGGATGTTGAGATCCTGCCCTTCGCGAACGAGGGGATTTCCACCTCACGCTGCCTGGCGGACCGGCGGTCCGTCGGGTCTTCCGCGATCGGCGGTAGCCGGGGTGAGACCAGCCCGGACGAGCATCACGTGTGCGGAGTTCTCGTCCCGAGGGCAGACGGCTCCGCACGTGGTGCACGTGTATGTACGTTCCGACAGCGGAAGTGCGTGCTTGATGCTCACCGTCGGTGCTTGCCGCGCCACTGGGGCGGCCACAGGGCGGTGCCGTGGTCCTTGACTCGGATGGTGAGACGAAGAGGAGGTTACGTCCCCCGTTAGAATCGACAAATACAACCACCTCTTCCGCCGGAAGGCCGCCCCGTGCCAGAAGCACCCTCCGCCGCCCACGACAGCGCCCCGGACACGGTTCTCGTCGTCGACTTCGGCGCCCAGTACGCCCAGCTCATCGCCCGCCGCGTCCGCGAGGCACGGGTCTACAGCGAGATCGTGCCGAGCTCGATGCCCGTCGACGAGATGCTGGCCAAGAACCCCAAGGCGATCATCCTCTCCGGCGGCCCGTCCTCCGTGTACGAAGAGGGCGCACCGCAGCTCGACCGCGCGATCTTCGAGGCCGGGATCCCCGTCTTCGGCATGTGCTACGGCTTCCAGCTGATGGCGACCACCCTGGGCGGGACGGTCGACAACACGGGCGCGCGCGAGTACGGCCGCACCCCGCTGGCCGTCTCCAAGGCCGGCTCCACCCTCTTCGAGGGCACCCCGGAGAACCAGTCGGTGTGGATGTCCCACGGCGACGCCTGCTCCGCCGCCCCCGAGGGCTTCACCGTCACCGCGTCCACGAACGTCGTCCCCGTCGCGGCCTTCGAGAACGACGAGAAGAAGCTGTACGGCGTGCAGTACCACCCCGAGGTGATGCACTCCACGCACGGCCAGCAGGTCCTGGAGCACTTCCTCTACCGCGGCGCGGGCCTGGAGCCCAGCTGGACCACCGGCAACATCGTCGAGGAGCAGATCGCGGCCATCAAGGCGCAGGTCGGCGACAAGCGCGCCATCTGCGGCCTCTCCGGCGGCGTGGACTCCGCGGTCGCCGCGGCCCTCGTGCAGAAGGCCATCGGCTCCCAGCTGACCTGCGTCTACGTCGACCACGGCCTGATGCGCAAGGGCGAGACCGAGCAGGTCGAGAAGGACTTCGTCGCCGCCACGGGCGTGCAGCTGAAGGTCGTCGACGCGCAGGAGCGCTTCCTGAACGCGCTCGCCGGCGTCTCCGACCCGGAGACCAAGCGGAAGATCATCGGCCGCGAGTTCATCCGCGTCTTCGAGCAGGCCCAGCTGGAGATCCTCCAGGAGGACGGCCCCGCGGTCGCCTTCCTGGTCCAGGGCACCCTGTACCCGGACGTCGTCGAGTCCGGCGGCGGCACCGGCACCGCGAACATCAAGTCGCACCACAACGTGGGCGGCCTCCCCGACGACATCGAGTTCGAGCTCGTAGAGCCGCTGCGCCAGCTGTTCAAGGACGAGGTCCGGATGGTCGGCCAGGAGCTCGGCCTGCCCGAGGAGATCGTCCAGCGCCAGCCGTTCCCCGGCCCCGGCCTCGGCATCCGCATCGTCGGCGAGGTCACCAAGGAGCGCCTGGACCTGCTGCGAGAGGCCGACGCCATCGCCCGCCACGAGCTGACCGCGGCCGGCCTGGACCGCGAGATCTGGCAGTGCCCGGTCGTGCTGCTGGCCGACGTCCGCAGCGTCGGCGTCCAGGGCGACGGCCGTACCTACGGCCACCCGATCGTCCTGCGCCCCGTCTCCTCGGAGGACGCGATGACCGCGGACTGGACGCGCATGCCGTACGAGGTGCTCGCCCGGATCTCCACCCGCATCACCAACGAGGTGCCGGAGGTCAACCGCGTGGTCCTCGACTGCACGAGCAAGCCCCCGGGCACCATCGAGTGGGAGTAGGGGCCCCCGCCCCGTACGACGGCGCCGCCGTTCAGCCTGGCTGAGCGGCGGCGCCGTCGTTTCCCGGCCCGGCCGCGGCTCTGGTCTCCTCGGCCCGCCGCGGGTACCTTGCGCCGCGAGCCGAGCCGTCGAAGGAGCGCCCATGCAGGACCAGCCCGTGCCCGTGCCCCTGGAGCGGCTCGCCTACGAGATGCCGCCCCGTTTCGCCACGGCCGACGAGGAGCGCGCGCACCGCAAGGAACGGCTCGCCGAGGCGCTGCGACTGCTGGCGCGGCTGGGCCACGGGGGCGGGGTCGGCGGGCAGATCACCGCCCGGGACCCGGAGTTCGACGACTGCTACTGGGTGAACCCCTTCGGGCGGGCCTTCGCGGGCATCACCGCCGACGACCTGCTGCTGGTCGACGGGGACGGGCGGGTGCTCGTGGGCGGTCGCCGGGTCAACGAGCTGGCCTTCGCCGTGCACGCAGCCGTCCACCGCGCGCGCCCCGGCGCCGTGGCCGTGGTGCGCGTGCGGGCCCCGTACGGACGGGCGCTCGCGGCGCTGGGCGAGCTGCTGGCCCCGATCACCGAGGAGGCCTGTGCCTTTTACGAGGACCACGCGCTGCTGGACGAGTTCACCGGGGTGGCGGAGCCGGGTCGGATCGCGCAGGCCCTGGGCCCGTACAAGGCGCTGATCCTGCGCAACCGGGGGTTGCTGACGGTCGGGGACTCGGTGGACGCGGCGGTGTGGTGGTTCATCGAGGCGGAGCGGGCGGCGCAGGTCCAGCTGACCGCCCGGGCCGCCGGGAAGCCGGTGCCCGTCGATCACCGCGCGGCGGTCGCGACGCGCGAGCGGTTCGGGTCCGATCTGGCCGCCTGGGTGAGCTACCAACCCCTGAGGGAAGAGGTGGCGTCAACATCATGAACCGTTAATCACCTGCTCTGACATCGTGCGCAATCCGGAACACTGCCCCAGTGGTGCACAATTCGCTGGCATTGCACCGTAGTTCAGAGAGGCGGCACGCACGTGGCTGTCCAAGAGATGTCCGAGATGTCCCGCGGGGGTACCCACACGGCTGCCTGTGCCTGCGACGAGTGCGCACGTGAGGGCCACCGCCGCGCGGTCGCCGCGTTCCTGGAGAAGCGCGACGAGTTCGCCTCCGGCCACGGGGTGCCGGCCGCGGTGGCGCACTCCCTCGGCGCCTCCCGCCAGTGGGTCTCCGACGAGCTGACCCTGTCGGCCCGCGCCGCGGCGGACCGGGGCCGGGAAGCCGGGAACTCCTGGCTGTACCTGTTCTCCCGGCGGGCCGTCCTCGCCGTGTGGATCGCCGCCGGGGTCCTGCTGGTGGTCCAGGTCGGCACCGCGCTGGGCACCGGCTGGTCCACCGCCCGCACCGCCGGACTCCTGGCCGCCCTGGTGCTGGCCGGGCTGCTCACGGTCGCGGCGCGCGCCCAGTCGGTGCGCGGCGGGTTGCTGGCCCCGCTGGTCGGCGAGGACAACCGGCTGTCCACCTCGAAGGCGGCGGCCGGCGCCTGGGTCGTGCTGACGGCCTTCGCGACCCTGCTGCCCGCGCTGCGGCTCGCGGCCTCCCCGCCGGGCCCCGAGCGCCAGGTCCTCTACGCGGGGCTCGCGCTGGACCGGGCGCTGCCGCTGCTGGCGGTGGTGTCGCTGACCTCGGCGGTGGCGGTGCTGGTGCGCCGGGTGGTCTCCGTACGGATCATGGGCCAGCGGCTGCAGAAACTCCCCGCGGACCGGCCGCGCGGGGTGGACCTGCTGACGGACGACGCGGGGTGCGGGAGCTTCCCGGACGCGCAGTACGTGCTGGTCTCCACGGTCGTGCTCGCCTACGCGGCGGTGTCGCTGGCCCGCTTCCCCGAACGGCTCCCGCAGCTGCCGTGGGCGCTGGCGCTGCTGGTGGCGCTGTCGGCCGCGGTGTACCTGGCGGCGAAGTACGCGGAGGGCAGCCGCCCCCTCGTCCTGTCGGTGGTCCGCAGACGCGAGCCCGGGGACCTGGACGCCGCGGTCCGCCCCGGGGACGACATCGAGATCCGGGGCGTGGGATTCGTACCGCCCGGAGCGCAGACGCCGGAGATGCTGGCCCGGCTCGTGGTGCGGATCGGCACGATCCACGTACACGTGCCGCTGGTTCCGGTGGCGGGCGGATTCACCAATCCCTCCGACGCGGTGCTGACCGTGCCGGTGCCCGCCGAAGTAGAGCCGGGCCGGATCGACATCCAGGTCGTCACGGCCGCAGGAGTGGAATCCAACCGCTGCGTCATCGACGTGGCCGAATGATCGGGGTAGACATGACGGGTGACCACAACCGGAACTGACGCCCCGTCCAGAGCGGAGGGGCTGCGCCTCGCCCCCCTCGCCTCCCGCCACGCCCTGCTGCCCCTGCGGATCTTCCTCGGAGTGACCTTCGTCTACGCGGGGCTCGACAAGCTCACCGACTCGGCCTTCCTGTCCGCCACCGGCAGCGGATCCATCGGCGACCTGATGCACGGCGTGCGCGACACCGCCGCGATCCCCGCCATGGTGGACATGGCGCTGAAGGCCCCCGTCGCCTTCGGCACGGTCATCGCCGTCGGGGAGCTGCTCGTCGGCCTCGGGGTGCTGGCCGGTCTGCTGACCCGGATCGCCGCCGCCGGCGGAGCGCTGATCTCGCTCAGCCTGTGGCTGACGGTGTCGTGGGCGGTGACCCCGTACTACTACGGCAACGACCTGGTCTACCTGATGGCCTGGACCCCGCTGATCCTCGCCGGGGCGCCCTACCTGTCGCTGGACTCCGTGATCCGGTCGCGCCGGTCCCTGCGCACCGCATAGGTCACCATCCCCACGAAGGCGGCGAGGCAGAGCCCGCCGAAGGCCATGGGGACGACCAGGAACCACGGCACGTCGGCCTCGCCCGCCGCGTCGAGCAGGTACATCACTCCCGCGGTCAGCAGCACGATGCCCGCGAGGAGCCGTCCGGGCTGGAACTCATGACGCGGCACGGGCCACCTCCACCTGTCCGACACCCGTGTGCAGGTGCAGATCGATCGTTCCGCCGGCCTCGGTGCCGGCGGTGGGCGGCAGCGTCTGCGTCTGGGTTTCGCCGCCGCTCTTGATGCGTACGTCCTGGCTGGTCTCCCCGGGCATGTGGATGTCGCCGAGCTTGATCGACACATCCGTCCGCGCCGTGACCTCCCGGGGCACGATCACCTTCAGTCGCCCCGCGTCGAGGGAAGCGCGGACCGAAACGGTGGTGCCCTTCGGGACGTCCAGCCGGCTCAGGTCCAAGGTGGCGAGCCCGGTGCCCGCCTCGTACACGGGCCTTACGTCGGCCACCGACGCGGGCCGCCACTCCACCCGCTCGAAGTCGGTGCCGATCTCGGGCGGCAGCGCCGACGCACCCGCCAGCAGCCCGGCCGTCACCAGACCCAGCAGGACGGTGCCGAAGCCGGTGCGGCCCTTGACCGAGCTGACCGCCAGGCCCAGGCCGAAGACGGCCAGCGCCGCGGCGAGCCCGATCTCCAAGGCGTGGCCGAGGGTGCTGCCCCGCCACACGGAGGCGGCGCCGGCGATCCCCGCCAGCAGTGCCAGTACGAAGATCCGGCCGCCGATCCCGCCGCGCGGGCGGGCCGGTTCGGCGGCGGGCTTCTCGGGCGACCGCGGAACCCCGCCGCCGCCCGACGGCGCATCCTCGGCGTCCGCGGGACCCCACAGGTATCCGGTGGATCCGACCGGACCGGTGGTGCCGTCCTTGACCAGCGGGTCCCGCCACCACGACGGGCTGCCGGGGACCGGCGGAGCCTGCGTCTCGGGCGGGGCCGGGGAGTGCGCGGCTGGGGTCTCGGCCTCCGGTGCCTGGGCCCGGCGCCGCTGGGACCAGTACGAGGCACCGCCCAGTGCCAGGATCACCAGGATCGAGAAGACCGCGAGCCCGCCGTTGTCCAGCATCGACAGGAACAGCGCGCAGCCCACCAGGGCCGAGAACAGCGCCGCCAGCGTGGCGCCTTCGACGCGGCCGGTCAGCAGCCTCTTCGCCTCGCTCTCCTCCTCGCCCTCCTGCGGGAGCATCAGCCACGCGAAGCCGTAGAAGATCAGGCCGACGCCGCCGGTGACGGTGAGGACGCCCAGGACGATCCGGAAGACCACCGGATCCAGGTCGAAGTACCGGCCCAGGCCGCCGCACACGCCCGCGAGGACCTTGTCGCGCCGGCTGCGGCGAAGGGGCGGCCGGGCGTCGGGGGGCTGGGGAGCCCCGGCACCGGCCGGAGGGGCGTCGTGTACTTCGGTCATGCGTCCATGGTGACGGGCCGAGGCCGCCCCGGGCATCCGGCCCAACCCTGGCGCAACCCTGATATCCCCCCGGTCGGAATGGGGGGATGCCCTGATGCCCGCCCGCCCGCGCGCGTGTGACCCTTGGTGACATGCCCGTAGCAGCCGCTCCCCACCACGTGCCCGACATCGACGAGGCGCCGCCGCGCAAGCTCTACCGCAGCGCCGACGGCCGGATGCTCGGCGGGGTCGCACGCGGTCTCGCCGGGCACCTCGGCCTGCCCGTGATCTGGGTCCGCCTCGCCTTCCTCGGCCTGTTCATGTTCGGGGACGGCCTCGGCGTGCTGCTGTACGGCGCGTTCTGGGTCGTCGTACCGCTCGGCGTCGGCGGCCGCTCCGCGAACCGTTCCTTCTTCGAGACCCTCACCGACGGCAGCCGCCACCTGCGCCGGCCCGACAAGGGGCAGGTCCTCGCGCTGATAGCCCTCTTCGTCGGCGTGTGGATCTTCATCGCGAAGCTCCAGGTCGGCGGCTCCTCCGGCCGCTACGTGTGGCCGACGCTGCTCGTCGGCGCGGGCGTGGTCCTGGTGTGGCGGCAGGCCGACAACGCGCGGCGCGACCACTGGGGCGATGCCTCCGGGCGGCGCGGACGGCTGTTCCAGGTCGCCCGGGCCCTCGCCGGAGTCGCCCTCGTCGGCGTGGGCCTGACCGTCTTCATCGTCGTACGGGGCTCCGCCGCGC
Source organism: Streptomyces sp. NPDC001717 (assembly GCF_042892775.1). Classification (NCBI taxonomy): domain Bacteria; kingdom Bacillati; phylum Actinomycetota; class Actinomycetes; order Kitasatosporales; family Streptomycetaceae; genus Streptomyces; species Streptomyces sp. NPDC001717. The sequence continues at coordinate 403,322 of NZ_JBIAUK010000001.1, forward strand.
AGCTCGGCAACGTGCTGACCGCCACCCTCGCCGTCCTCATCGGCGTCGCCCTGCTCGCCGGGCCCTGGCTGATCCGCATGACCCAGGACCTCTCCGAGGAGCGCCTGATGCGCATCCGCGCCCAGGAACGCGCCGAGGTCGCCGCCCACGTCCACGACTCCGTCCTGCACACCCTCACCCTGATCCAGCGCAACGCGGAGGACGTCGGCGAGGTGCGCCGCCTCGCCCGGGCCCAGGAGCGGGAACTGCGCAACTGGCTGTACAAGCCCGAGGGGACCGGCAAGGACGAGGCCGAGGAACCGGCCACCCTCGCGGACGCCGTGAAGAAGACCGCCGCCGAGGTGGAGGACCACCACGGCGTGCCCATCGAGGTCGTCGTCGTCGGCGACTGCCCGCTCGACGAGAAGCTGGCCGCACAGATCCAGGCCGCGCGCGAGGCGATGGTCAACGCCGCCAAGTACGGTGGCGAGGGCGGGCCGGTACAGGTGTACGCCGAAGTGGAAGGCCAGACCGTGTTCGTGTCCGTACGCGACCGGGGGCCGGGCTTCGACATGGACGCGGTACCGGACGACCGCATGGGCGTACGAGAATCGATCATCGGCCGGATGCAGCGCAACGGCGGGACCGCACGGCTGCGGTCCGCGCCCGACGGCGGCACGGAAGTCGAGCTGGAGATGGAGAGGGCGGCGAAGGCGGCATGACCGAGGACAGCGCTGAGAAGGAGACCCGCAGGGTCCGGGTGGTACTCGTCGACGACCACCGGATGTTCCGGGCGGGCGTACAGGCGGAGATCGGCGAGACCGACCGGACCGGGGTCGAGGTCGTCGGCGAGGCGGCCGACGTCGACCAGGCCGTCACCGTCATCACCGCCACCCGCCCCGAGGTGGTCCTCCTCGACGTGCACCTGCCCGGCGGCGGCGGGGTCGAGGTGCTGCGGCGCTGCGCCCCGCTGATGGCGGCGGCCGAGAACCCGGTGCGCTTCCTGGCGCTGTCGGTGTCCGACGCGGCCGAGGACGTCATCGGGGTCATCCGCGGCGGCGCCCGCGGATACGTCACCAAGACCATCACCGGCACCGAACTGGTCGGCTCGGTCTTCCGCGTGCAGGACGGGGACGCGGTGTTCTCGCCGCGGCTGGCGGGCTTCGTGCTCGACGCCTTCGCCTCGACGGACGCCCCGCCGATCGACGAGGACCTGGACCGCCTGACGCAGCGCGAGCGCGAGGTGCTGCGGCTGATCGCGCGCGGGTACGCGTACAAGGAGATCGCCAAGCAGCTGTTCATCTCGGTGAAGACGGTCGAATCGCACGTCTCCGCGGTGCTCAGGAAGCTCCAGCTGTCCAACCGCCACGAGCTGACCCGCTGGGCCACCGCGCGCCGTCTCGTCTGACGCCTGACCTGCGGGTGAACCGGCGGTGACACCCCGGGGCCGGGCCCCGGGGTGTGATCCACGACGCAGTCGGCGAGGGCAACCGGACGGCATCACGCCGCCCTCTTGGGTGGCGTGATGAGCCTGACGGGGACCCCCTTCTTCGTGACGGCGATCGTGCTCACCGCGATCGCCGTCGTCCTTCCGCTGGCCTTGTGGAGCAAGGTCCGCGGCCCCGCCGCCGCACGGCTGGCGACCCGTGCGCTGATGGTGGTGTTCGCCCAGGTCACCGCCGTCGCCGTGGTGTTCGTCGCGGTCAACCGGGCCGAGAACTTCTACGCCTCGTGGGGCGACCTGTTCGGCACCGGCAAGTACGTCCAGGCCGCCCCCGACCTCGGCCCGGACGGACTCGGCGGGAAGAAGGCCGAAGAGGTCAAGCAGGCCCCGAAGGTGCACCAGGACTTCCAGCCGGTCGAGGGCCTCGGCGGGCGGGTCAAGAAGACCGAACTCGACGGGAAGATATCCGGGGTCAAGGGCGACGTCATGGTGTGGCTGCCGCCGCAGTACGACGAGCCGGCCTTCAAGGACAAGAAGTTCCCCGTGGTCGAACTGATCCCGGGCATCCCCGGCACCGGCAAGTCCTGGTTCCAGGGGCTGCACGCCCACGAGGTGCTCGAACCGCTGATGAAGAGCGGCAAGGTGCAGCCGTTCATCCTCGTCTCGCCGCGCGCCATGCTCGTCGGCAACGGCGACACCGGCTGCGCCAACATCCCCGGCAAGGTCAACGCCGACAGCTGGTTCAGCGTCGACGTCCGCAAGATGGTCGTCGACAACTTCCGGACCTCGGAGGACCCCAGGCACTGGGGCGTGGCCGGGTACTCGGCGGGCGCCTACTGCGCCGCCAAGCTCGCCATCGCCCACCCCGACCGCTACAGCGCGGCCGTCTCCCTGTCCGGCTACAACGACCCGGGCCAGGAGCCCTCCTCGCTGGTCGCGCAGGACCCGGAGCTGCGCCGTACGCACAACCTGAAGGCGGTGCTCCAGGCGGCGCACACGCCGCCGGCGGTCTCGCTGTGGATGTCGGGGGCCGAACAGGACGGCTACCTGTCCGGCATGGACCTCAAGGGACTGGCGAAGGCGCCGACGGTGGTGCACGCGGAGAAGGTGGTCGGCGGCCACAACCTCGAAGCGTGGTCCAAGCAGCTGCCGCAGACCTTCGGCTGGCTGAGCGGCGTGGTCAAGGCTCCGTAGCGGCCGCTACGCCGGGCGGGAGGCGCCCGCCCACGGCATCGAGTCGACCGGGGCGATGCGGACCGTGGACCCGGGGCGCGGGGCGTGGATCATCTGACCGTTGCCGATGTAGAGCCCGACATGGGTCACCCCGGAGTAGAAGAACACCAGGTCACCGGGGGCCAGTTGGTCGCGCGAGACCCGCTGTCCGGCATTGATCTGGGTGTAGGTGGTGCGGGGGAGGGAGACCCCGGCCGAGCGCCAGGCCGCCTGGGTCAGGCCCGAGCAGTCGAAGGAGCCCGGGCCCGTCGCGCCCCAGACATACGGCTTGCCGATCGCCCCGTACGCGAAGGCCACGGCGCGGGCCGCGCGCGAGCCGTCGGAGGGCGGCGGCGGGGTCGCGGTGTGCGGCCCTGCGGGGGCCGCGCCGGCCGACTGGGCCTCGTACGCGGCCCGCTGCTCGGCGGTGAGCCGGGCGAGCAGTTGCCTGGCCGTGCCGAGCTTGCCCTCGATCTCCGCCTTGCGCGCGGCGAGTTCGTCCTGCCGGGCGCGGAGGTCGGCGACCTGACCCGCGGCCTTCTCGCGGAGTTCGCCCACCTCTTCGAGGCGGCGGCGCACGGCGCTGATCCCGGCGGCGTTGCGCTCCTGGGCGCGGCTGATGAAGGAGGCCTGGGACAGGTACTCCTGCGGGTCGGCGGCCAGTGCGAGCTGCACGGCGGTGCCCAGGGAGCCGCTGCGGTACTGGCCGGCGGCGAGCGAACCCAGCGCGCTGCGCGCGGCGTTGAGCTGGTCGGTCTTGCGGGCGGTCTCCTCGCGCAGGCCGGTCAGCGCCCGCTCGGCCTCGTCGGCCCTCTCCTTCGCCCCGTTGTACTGCTCGGTCGCCGCCTCGGCCTCCTCGTACAGCCGGTCCACCTCGGCCTTGACCTGGGAGGGGGTGGGCTGCGGGTCGGCCTGGGAGGTGCCTTCGAAGGCGGTGGCGGTGGCAGCGCCCGCGAGGGCCAGGGTGGCGGCGGTCGTCCGTACCGTTCCGCCGGAGAGCGGGCGCTGCCTGGGCTTTCGATGACTGGCCACGAGGGCCTCACGTCCTTCCCCTGTCGGCTGGGTCTTGGGGGAGGACGCTAAACCTGAAAGTAACGGGCGGATGACGAGATGCCCCGAACTGATCGGATGTGGTGGATCGTTTCTCGTCAGTGCCAGAGAACGGCGATAAAGATGTTGATCACGGTCAGTCCGCCGACCGCGCCGAACAGTGCCTTCTCGACGCGTTCCTCGTCGCGCTTGACGTAGACGAGGGCGAGGATCACGAAGAGGACCGCCAGCTTCACGCCGATCTTGACGTGGTTGAGGGAACCCCCGTCCATTTCGCGGAAGCCGACCAGCAGTACGCCGGTGACGAGCATGGTGAGCGCGCCGTGCAGCATCGCCGGCACGAAGCGCGCGGTGCCCGCGCCCATCGCCTTCATCTGGGTGAGGAAGCCGCCGAGGAGCGAGGCTATTCCGATGATGTGAAGACCGACGAAGGCATTGATGAGTACGTCCATGGCGTCGAGCGTACGGGGTGGCTTTTCGTGGAATTCGGTCAGGCGGGCGCATGCGGCGGGTGCCGCTTCGGGCGGGTCGGTCAGCCGAAGAACCGGGTCAGTTCGGCGGCCACGAACTCCGGCCGTTCCTCCGGCAGGTAATGGCCGCTGCCGTCGACGCGGACGACCCGGGTGTCGGTGCCGAGCGCCGGGACCGCGGCGACCAGCTGCTCGTGGTTGCCGTGTTCGCCGCCGAGGGCGAGCAGCGGCGCGGTCACGGGGGCGTAGCCGGCGAGGTCGGCGATGTCCTGGCCGAAGGCGCGGTACCAGGCGTTCCCGGCGCGGATCGCGTCCGGGGAGTCGTACGCCCGGGCGTACACGGCGCGCGAGCGGGCGTCGATCGAGGCCTGATCGACGGCCATGCCCGAGAGCAGCCGGTCCAGCAGCAGGTGGAAGCGGCCCTCCAGGAGCTGCTCGGGCAGGCCCTCCACCTGGTTGAAGGCGAACCACCACAGATGGAACAGGCCGGACCGGGGCAGCAGCGGCATCCGCGCCCAGCTCTCGTCGGGGTGCGAGACGTCGAGCAGCGCGATGCGTCGGGTGGCCTCGGGGTGGTTCGCGGCGAAGGCGTACGCCACCATCGCGCCGATGTCGTGGCCGGCGAGGTGCGCGGAACCGATGGAGAGGTGGTCGAGGAGGGCGCGGACGTCGGCGGCCATCGTCTTCTTGTCGTACCCCGCCTCCGGCTTGGCGGAGCCGCCCATGCCGCGCAGGTCGACGGCGATCACCCGGTGGCTGCGGGCCAGCGCGGGCAGCACCTTGTTCCACTGCCACCAGGTCTGCGGCCAGCCGCCGAGGAGGACGAGCGGTTCGCCGCTGCCGCCTTCCACGTAGTGGAGCCGGGTGCCGTTGACCTCGGCGTGGCGGCTCGTGAAGGCGCCGTCGAGGGAGGCGGCCAGGGAGATGTCGTCGAGGCCGTCGTCGAGGGAGGCGTCGAGGGGGTGGTGGAGACGGCGGCGGGCGGGGTGGCGGGCATGGGTGTCCTCACGTCGGAATGACCGTACGAAGATCTCGTACGGTTATGACAGTACGAGAATTTCGAACGGTCTGGCAATGTCCGTACGAGATCTGCGTACAGTTGCTGCATGCCTGCCGAGCTGACCCACCCCGCCACCGACCGCATCGACCTGGTCGAGGTCCTGGCGGCACTCGGGCATCCCGTCCGACTGGAGATCGTCCGCAAGCTGGCCTCCGGGGAGGAGGCGTTCTGCGGCGAGGTCGTCCCGGACCTGCCCCGGTCGAGCGTCACCCACCACCTCAAGACGCTGCGCGAGAGCGGAGTGATCTGCCAGCGGCCCCGCGGCCGAAAGCTCTACCTCGCGCTGCGCCGGGACGACCTGGACCGGTGCTTCCCCGGTCTCCTGGAACTCGTGCTCGGCTGTCGGTCCCGCCCCCTAGACTCGGAATGCGATGAGCAGCCTCTTTGACGACAGCTTCCTGGCCGACCTCACCCCCTCCGACGAGGTCCCGCCGCCGCCCGAGGACCACGCCCCCGAGCCGGGCGCGGACGACCTCTTCGGGGGCAGGTTCGACGTGCCCATGACGGGGGAGGCGTACTACCGGGACGGCGCCCCCAGGCCCGTCATCGACCCGGCGACGCTCCTGGACGGGCTGAACGAGCAGCAGGCGGCCGCCGTCGTCCACGCGGGCTCCCCGCTGCTCATCGTGGCCGGCGCCGGCTCCGGCAAGACCCGCGTGCTCACGCACCGCATCGGGCACCTGCTGTCCGCGCGGAACGTCCACCCCGGCCAGATCCTGGCGATCACCTTCACCAACAAGGCCGCCGGTGAGATGAAGGAGCGCGTCGAGGGCCTGGTCGGCCCGCGCGCGGGCGCCATGTGGGTCTCCACCTTCCACAGCGCGTGCGTCCGCATCCTGCGCCGCGAGTCCAAGCGACTCGGCTTCACCTCGTCGTTCTCGATCTACGACGCCGCCGACTCGAAGCGCCTGATGGCGCTCGTCTGCCGCGACCTGGACCTGGACCCGAAGAAGTTCCCGCCGAAGGCCTTCAACGCCAAGATCTCCAACCTGAAGAACGAGCTGATCGACGAAGAGGCCTTCGCCGACCAGGCCGCGGACGGCTTCGAGAAGACCCTGGCCCAGGCGTACGCGATGTACCAGGGCCGGCTGCGCGAGGCCAACGCCCTCGACTTCGACGACATCATCATGACCACGGTCCACCTGCTCCAGGCGTTCCCGGACGTGGCCGAGCACTACCGGCGCCGCTTCCGCCACGTCCTGGTCGACGAGTACCAGGACACCAACCACGCCCAGTACACGCTCGTGCGCGAGCTGGTCGGCACCGGCTACCCGGACCTGCCCCCGGCCGAGCTCTGCGTGGTGGGTGACGCCGACCAGTCGATCTACGCCTTCCGCGGCGCGACGATCCGCAACATCCTCCAGTTCGAAGAGGACTACAAGGACGCGACGACGATCCTGCTGGAGCAGAACTACCGCTCCACGCAGACGATCCTCTCCGCCGCCAACGCCGTCATCGAGCGCAACGAGAACCGCCGCGCGAAGAACCTCTGGACCCAGGCCGGCACCGGCGCCGTCATCACGGGCTACGTCGCGGACACCGAACACGACGAGGCCCAGTTCGTCGCCGACGAGATCGACCGGCTGACGGACGCCGGGGACGCCAAGGCGGGCGACGTCGCGATCTTCTACCGGACCAACGCCCAGTCGCGCGTGTTCGAGGAGATCTTCATCCGCGTCGGACTGCCCTACAAGGTCGTCGGCGGCGTCCGGTTCTACGAGCGCAAGGAGGTCCGCGACGTCCTCGCGTACCTGCGCGTGCTCGCCAACCCCGAGGACAACGTCCCGCTGCGCCGCATCCTGAACGTGCCCAAGCGCGGCATCGGCGAGCGCGCCGAGGCGATGATCGACGCGCTCGCGATGCGCGAGAAGATCACCTTCCCGCAGGCGCTGCGGCGCGTGGACGAGGCCTTCGGCATGGCCGCGCGCTCGACGAACGCGGTCAAGCGGTTCAACGTCCTGATGGAGGAACTGCGCACCATCGTCGACTCCGGCGCCGGCCCCGCGGTGGTGCTGGAGGCGGTGCTGGAGCGCACCGGATACCTCGCCGAGCTCCAGGCCTCCACCGACCCGCAGGACGAGACGCGCATCGAGAACCTCCAGGAACTCGCGGCCGTGGCGCTCGAATTCGAGCAGGCCAGGGAAGCGGCGGCCACCGAGGCGGCCGAGACCGGCGCCCCGGCCCCCGGCCCCGGCACCCTCGCCGAGTTCCTGGAACAGGTCGCGCTCGTCGCCGACTCCGACCAGATCCCCGACGAGGACACCGACGGCACGGGCGTCATCACGCTGATGACCCTGCACACGGCCAAGGGCCTGGAATTCCCGGTGGTCTTCCTGACCGGCATGGAGGACGGGGTCTTCCCGCACATGCGCGCGCTCGGCCAGACCAAGGAGCTGGAGGAGGAGCGCCGCCTCGCCTACGTCGGCATCACGCGCGCCCGCGAGAGGCTGTACCTGACCCGGTCGAGCATGCGCAGCGCGTGGGGCACGCCCTCGTACAACCCTCCGTCACGGTTCCTGGAGGAGATCCCGGCGCAGTACCTGCAGTGGAAGCGCACGGGCGCCGCGCAGAAGCCGGCCGGGCCGATGCGGAGCATGGGCGGCGGCAAGGCCTCGTTCGGCACCTCGCCGGAGTCGTTCCTGTCCTCGTCGCGCACGAAGTCGGGCCCGTCGGGATTCGCGACGCGCCGGGCGGCGGACAAGCCGGTCATCGCGCTGGCGGTCGGGGACCGGGTCACGCACGACCAGTTCGGGCTCGGCACCGTCATGGAGGTCAAGGGCGCCGGTTCGGACGCGCAGGCCACCATCGACTTCGGGGACGACAAGCCGAAGCGTCTGCTGCTGCGCTACGCGCCGGTGCAGAAGCTGTAGGGGCGGCAGCAGAAACCGAAGGCCCCGCAGAGACTGCGGGGCCTTCGGCGACTCTTCGTCAGCGGGGGTCCAGGCCGTGGCTGCGGAGCCACGGCAGGGGGTCGACCGCGCTGCCGCCGCCGGGCCGTACCTCGAAGTGGAGGTGCGGGCCGGTGGAGTTGCCGGAGTTGCCCGAGTACGCGATGACGTCGCCCGCCTGGACCTTGCCGGAGCGGATCTTGGTGCTGCTGAGGTGGCAGTACCAGGTCTCGGTGCCGTCGGGCGAGGTGACTATGGCCATGTTGCCGTAGGCGCTGTTCCACTGGGTGCGCACGGTGCCGTCGGTGGCGGCCATGACCGGGGTCCCGTAGGAGACCGGGAAGTCGATGCCGGTGTGCACGGACATCCACATGCCGCCGGCCTGGCCGAACATGGCGCTCAGGCCGTGCTGCGAGACGGGGATGGCGAACTTGGGGCGGGCCGCCTCCTTGGCCGCCGCCTCCTCCGCCTTCTTCTTCTTTTCCTCTTCCTGACGCAGGCGCAGGTCGATGCGCTCCTGCGTGCGGCTCGCGCGGTCCGCGAAGTCGCCCGCGTCGGCGCTGAGGGCCGTCAGCTGGGTGTCGAGCTTGGTGTTCGCCGCGACCGGCTTCACGGAGGCCGGGTCGGGCGCGGCCATCGTCGTGGTGTCGTCGGAGGACTTCTCGGTGCCGGTGAGCCCGCCGACGGAGGCGGCCGCGATGCCCGCGACGCCCATCACGCAGGCGGAGGGAACGGCCACGGTCAGCAAGGCGGAACGCTTCGCCGGGGTGCGGCGACGACCGTTGCCCGCCTTGGCGTTGCCGGAACCACCCTTGCCCTTGGGGGCGCCGCGGCGCGCCGAGCGCGGCCCGGGCGTCGCCGGCATGGCCTGGGTGGGGAGGTCGTGCACCTGGTGCACGTCGGGAATCTCGTACGCCTCGTACGCCTCGTACGCCGCGAGGTCGCCCAGCCCGTCGAGCGTTTCGGGTGCCCCGGTCGCTTCGTCGAGCGCCACGTCGTCGGTCACCGCGTGGGTGACGGGCTCGAAGACGGAGGTCTCTTCGTAGGGGTCGGCCTCCGCGGCGACGGGGACGACGGGAACCTCGTAGGCGTGGCCGACGGTGGTCGCCTCGTACGCGTACTCCTGCTGCGCGGACTGCTGCCCGGCATAGGAGGAGTGGTCCGTCATGTCGGTGGCGTCCGTGCCGACCGTGCCCGCCGTGTTCCAGGCGGTGGCGTCGTAGGCGCCGGTCTCGGTGCCGTAGCCCGGCATCGCCCAGTGGCCGGTCTGCTCGGCGGAGGTGTCGTAGCCGAAGGAAGGCGCCGACTGGTAACCGGAGTAGTCCGTGCTCGGAGTGCTCCAGGCGCTCGCATCCCACTGACCCGTCGTGTCCGCGGGTGCGGTCTGCGAGGGGATCGTGGACAGGTAGCCGTCCTGGCCGTCCTGGGAGGTCCACGCCGTGGTGTCGTACGCGCCGGTCTCGTAGGAGCCGTATGCCGCGTAGTTGACCCCTTGTCCCTGCGTTTCATAGGAGACGTAGGTCTGGTCACCAGCGAAAGTGGTGGTGCCGAGGCCGTCATACCCGTAATCCGGGTACTGGCCCGACGAGGGGCGGTCGTTCACCAACTTCTCTTTCGCCTCGGCAGTGGGGGCCTGGGTGGCCGGCGGAACGAGGTCCACCGGAGGAGAGCAGTGGCGTGACTGTACCCGGCGGTTACTGGCATCGACAATCTTCGGAGGGTTTTCGCATCGCCGGAACCGGGCATTCGGCCGCCTTTCGGTCGCCGAAAGACGCACCCTTGGCCTTGAGTTCGAAATTCGTTCGACTTGAAGTCGCCTGGTGGCTATGCGACGGAAGCGGCTCCGGAGCCCTCGACGGCCATCGGGCCGGGGCCGTCGAGGGCCCGCCGGACCGCGGCGATCACGGTGGGGTGCGCTGGCAGCGCGAGGTGCCCGATGCCGGTGACCTCGACGTTCTCCACGCGCAGATCGGGATGGTCGATCCTGGCCGTCCCGACGGGGGCCATCAACGCGTCGAACTCGCTCCAGAACGCGACGCATCGCGTGGTGCAGCCGGGCGCGGGCAGGGCCAGTTCGGCCAGCACCTCGGAGTCGGGCCGCATCTGCCGCACCAGCGGGTGCGCGTCCATGAAGGGGGCGACCGCCGTGCCGGAGTGCGGGGTGCCGAGCGTGACGAGCGTGCGGACGCGGGCGTCGCCGCCGAGGCGCTGGACGTAGTACCGGCCGACCAACCCGCCCAGGCTGTGCCCCACGATCTCCACCCGGTCGTGCCCGGTGCGCGCGCACAGCTCTTCCACGCGCCGGGCGAGGTGGCGGGCCGTGACGCGCAGGTCGCGGGTGAAGGGCGAGTAGTTGTACGCCTCCACGTGCCGCAACCCGCCGGCCCCGAGGGCGCGGCGCAGCAGGACGAAGACGGAGCGGTTGTCGGTGAAGCCGTGGAGGAGCAGTACGGGCGGCCGCACCGAAGCCGGGTCGGGGGCGGTCCTCTCCTGGCAGACTCCGGTGGGATAGAGGAGAAGGTGTCCGCCGAGCACGACCACCTCGAGCGCGCCGGCCCGCAGCGCGGCGCCGGACGCGGGTATCGACACGGATATGGACAGCCCCATCGCGGCCTCCCCTGGCCTCCCCTGAGCCTCTGGGACCGCGGCCGGAAGCGCCACCGTGCCGTGCGGCTGGCGGCACGGTGGCGCGATGCCGTCCCACGTGTGATTTCCCCCTCGTGGTTGACCGTGAAACGGTGGCGTGCGCGATGCTGTACTTAACGTTCGTTCACTCGGGAGGCAGTGCGATGGGTGTGACCGGTCCGATCCGTGTGGTGGTGGCCAAGCCGGGTCTCGACGGCCACGACCGCGGGGCCAAGGTGATCGCGCGGGCCCTGCGGGACGCGGGCATGGAGGTCATCTACACGGGCCTGCACCAGACCCCCGAGCAGATCGTGGACACCGCGATCCAGGAGGACGCCGACGCGATCGGCCTCTCGATCCTCTCCGGCGCCCACAACACGCTGTTCGCCCGCGTCCTCGAACTGCTCAAGGAGCGCGACGCGGAGGACATCAAGGTCTTCGGCGGCGGCATCATCCCGGAGGCGGACATCCCTCCGCTCAAGGACAAGGGCGTGGCCGAGATCTTCACCCCGGGCGCGACGACCACCGCCATCGTGGACTGGGTCCGAGCGAACGTCCGCCAGTAGCTCCGCGGTCCGGCGGGGTGCGGCGCCGTTGTCGGGGGCTCCGCCCCCGAACCCCCGTGCCTCAAACGCCGGCGGGGCTGGATTGCCCTGCGGGCAGTCCAGCCGCCGCGAGCGCAAGAGCTGCCGCGAACATGCGTGCTGACGCCGGCAAAATCCAGCCTCGCCGCCGTGTGAGGCGCGGGGTCCGGGGCGGAGCCCCCAGGCCCTTGAGCCGCACCGGACCCGTCCCGCACCCGCCCCGGGAGGGGTCAGGCGGCCGGGGCCAGTTCCATGAGCATGGCGTCACGCAGCCGAAGCGTGGCCACCAGCCGCTGGAACGCCTCGGCCCAATACGCGGCAGCACCCGGCACCGCATCCTCCGGCTCCGCCACGGCGGCGGTCAGCGCCTCCAGCCGCGAGGCCTCCGCGGGATCGAGGCAGCGCTCGGCGAGCCCCATCACCCCGCTGAAGCTCCACGGGTAGCTGCCCGCTTCCCGAGCCGTGTCCAGCGCGTCCACGACCGCCCGCCCCAGAGCCCCCGCCCACGGCACCACGCACACCCCGAGCAGTTGGAACGCCTCGGAGAGCCCGTGGGCGCGTATGAACTCCGCGACCCAGTCCGCCCGCTCCCCGTCCGTCAGGACCGACAGCAGCTTCGCCCGCTCGGCCAGCGAGGCCGTGCCCGGGCCGGCCGCCGGCGGCGCGGACGGCGCGCCGAGCAGGGCCCGCGACCAGTCCGCATCGCGCTGGCGCACCGCCGCCCGGCACCACGCCGCGTGCAGTTCCTCCGTCCAGCCCTCGCCCTCGGCGACCGGCAGCGCCACTATCTCCGCCGGGCCGAGACCCCCGAACCGCTCCCGCCAGCAGGACAGCGGCGCCGCCTCCACCAACTGGCCGAGCCACCACGCCCGCTCCCCGCGGCCGGCGGGCGGCCGCTTGACCACCCCGTCATGGAGCATCCCCGCGTCGCACTCGGCCGGCGGGGTCACCCCCTCGGGGCCGACACAGGCCAGGGCGCGCTCCGCCATCCGCCCCGCCAGCGCCGAGTGCGGCAGCGCCGACAGAAGTTCGGCGGCCGTCGCGCGGACATTGCGGCTGCGGTCGCCGAGGGCCGCCTCCAGGAACGGCTCGTCCCCGTCCGACAGCCCCACCCTCAGCGAGTCGAGGAACATCAGCCGGTCCTCGGCCCGCTCGGTGCTCCAGGTCGTCTCCAGCAGATGACGCGCGGCCTCCGCATCGGTCTCCCGTACGGCGCCCAGCAGCGCCACCCGCTCCGCGAACAGCCCCTCCTGCCACAACTGTTCCACCCCGGCCGTATCCGTCGGATCCGGCAGCTCCCCGGCACCACCGGTCCCGCCCCGCAGGGCGAACCGCCAGTCGGGATTCAGCCGGGCCAGCCACAGCCCCCGCACCCCGGCCAGCGCCAGGGCGTGCGGCCGCAGGTCCGTACGGGCCCGGGCCGCGTCCAGAAGTGCGGGGAGCAGCGCGGCCGGTGAGCGGTAGCCGTGCCGCCGGGCGGCCGCCAGCCACTGGGGCAGCAGCTCCGTCAGATCCGGAGCGGCCCCCCGCCGCCCGCCGCCGCCCGCCGCGCCCGAACGGCCCGCCAGCAGCTGCGCGAGCCTCCGCCGTGCCGCCTCCGGCGGTGCCGGACGCGGGTCCCGCGGCGCGGGCTCCGGGCGCGGGCCCGCCTCGGCCGGTCGCAGCCCGGCCCGCCGGCGTACGGCGTGCACGGCCGCCGCGTCCAGCAGCGCCTCCGGCGAGCCGGCCGGACCCCTGCCCCGGCGCCGGTCGGTGCCCAGCAGGGCGGCCCCGACCAGCTCCTCCCACTCCCCGTACCCCTCGTCGACCTTGTCCATCGCGCCCCTCCCTCTTGCCTCTTCCCGCTCCGTGTCCCGCGCTCCGGTCCCGCCCCCTCCGCGGGACCGGAGCGGTCCCTGCCCCGGTCGGATCCGGCCGACCCGGTCGGCCGTGCTCAGCTGGCGTGGTTGTCGTTCATGCAAGCCCCCCGGCTCCTCGTCACCTCGCGCCGACGCCCCCGCGCCGCCGCGTACTTCCCGTAGTCGTCGTAAGAGGACACAGAACCCCCCAGGCCCCCGGTGATGTGTGTTGTTCCTTCCTGCCCGCTCAGGCCAGGGCGACCGGCTCCGGTGAGCCCGGCTGCCAGGCCGTCAGCGGGGTGAAGCCCCGATGGCCGCATTCGCCGAACACCGTCACCGGGCCCCCGCCCGACAGCGCGGCCAGCTGCCACAGGCCCCCGCGGGAGCGGCTGCCCGCACCCGTGAGGGGCACCGGCAGGGCGGAGGTTCCCTCCGCATCCGCCAGTTGCCAGCCCAGTTCTCCCGGTATCGGGACCACCGGACCGAGCACCACGGGCCAGGACTCCAGCCACGGGTCGTCCCGCAGTGCCGCCCCGTACGCCTCCAGTGCCGCCCCCGTACTCACGCCGGCCGGAACCTCCGTGCACGGCACGGCCGCCGCGAACCTCTCCCCGAGGTCCCCCCGCAACCCCGCGGACCCGGGCCGGAAGCGGATCTCCGCCTCCAGCACCAGCCCCACCGGCAGGGCCGGCCCCGGTGGCCGCCCGGGCGGTCCGAAGTCCAGCACCAGGGCGGGCCGCCCGCTCCCCGTCCCGCGCAGCCATATCCGGCGGGTGGTGAGCCGGCCGTCCGGTGACACCGAGTCGTACTGGGCCAGCACCAGCCAGCGGTCCCGTACGGCCTCCCCCTCCCCGGAGGCCGGCAGTCCCACCCGGCTGCGCACCGTCGCGGCCAGTTGATCGGGCAGCCCCGCCACCCCGAGCCAGGCCCGGTCCAGCAGGTGCAGCAGCGCCGCCTCCTCCAGCATCCGGGCGGGCCAGCCGGGGCCGCAACTGGGTATCGTCCCCAACTCCCGTACCCGCCCCGCCAGTCCGGGTGCCTGGGCGTCCACCATCCGGGCCGCCGTCTCCTCCCAGGCCCCGTAACCGGCCTGCTCCTGACCCGCGAGACCGCCGCGCAGGAGATCGGCCAGCCGCTGCTCCAACTCGGTGACGCCCGCACCGATCCGGGCCGCCCGTCGCTCGGCCCGCTTCCGCGCCCCCTCCGCGTCCACCGGACCACCCGCGCCGGCGGCGGGACGCGCGGCCTTCGCCGCCCGGTCCGCCAGCCACCGGGCGGCCCACTCGGGAGCCTCCCCGGGCTCGCCCGCCCCCTCGGCCGACCAGAGCAGCAGCAGCCCCAGCGCGTGCTTGCACGGGAACTTCCGGCTCGGACACGAGCACTTGTACGCGGGTCCCGTCAGGTCCACGACCGTCTGGTACGGCGTGCTTCCGCTGCCCTTGCACAACCCCCACACAGAACCGGAAGCGGAACCTCCGATCTGCGACCACGGCCCCGCCCCGCCGAGTCTGCTTCCCGCCTTGCGTGAGGCGTCGTCAGGCGCCAGAGCCAGTACCTGTTCCGCCGTCCAGCGGACCCCCTGCTCAGTCATGGGAACAACCGTAGAGACCGCCACTGACAATCGCTCTGACCTGCAACAACGCTTCCAGTGAGGCCCGTTGTCAGTGGCGTGGTGCACCTTGGATCCAGCAGTCGGGAGCGGCTGCCGAGCATTGGAGGGGGACCATGACCGAGTACGAGGACACCCGCGGAGCCGAGGCGCTGCGACCGCACGCAGAAGACGCCTTCGCACACGAACTGAAAGCCCTGGCAGCGGTCGACGACCGGCCCCGCCCGGCCCGCTGGAAGCTCTCCCCGTGGGCCGTCGCCACCTACCTGCAGGGCGGCACGCTCGCGGACGGCACGGTCATCACGCCCAAGTACGTGGGGCCCCGCCGGATCGTCGAAGTCGCCGTCACCACCCTCGCGACCGACCGCGCCCTGCTCCTGCTCGGGGTCCCCGGCACCGCCAAGACCTGGGTGTCCGAACACCTCGCGGCCGCCGTCAGCGGCGACTCCACCCTCCTCGTCCAGGGCACCGCCGGAACCCCCGAGGAGGCCATCCGGTACGGCTGGAACTACGCCCGCCTCCTGGCCCACGGCCCCAGCCGCGAAGCACTCGTCCCCAGCCCCGTCATGCGGGCCATGGCCGAGGGCATGACCGCCCGGGTCGAGGAGCTCACCCGCATCCCCGCCGACGTCCAGGACACCCTCATCACCGTCCTGTCCGAGAAGACGCTCCCGATACCGGAACTCGGCGAAGAGGTCCAAGCCGTGCGCGGGTTCAACCTCATCGCCACCGCGAACGACCGCGACCGGGGCGTCAACGAGCTCTCCAGCGCGCTGCGCCGCCGCTTCAACACCGTGGTCCTGCCGCTGCCCGCCACGGCCGACGCCGAGGTCGACATCGTCGCCCGGCGCGTCGACCAGATGGGCCGCGCCCTGGACCTGCCGGCCGCGCCCGAGGGCCTCGAGGAGATCCGCCGCGTCGTCACCGTCTTCCGCGAGCTGCGCGACGGCGTCACCGACGACGGCCGCACCAAGGTGAAGTCCCCCAGCGGCACCCTGTCCACCGCCGAGGCCATCTCCGTCGTCACCGGCGGCCTGGCCCTCGCCGCGCACTTCGGGGACGGCGTGCTGCGTCCCTCCGACGTGGCCGCCGGGATCCTCGGCGCCGTCGTCCGCGACCCGGCCGCCGACAAGGTCGTCTGGCAGGAGTACCTGGAGGCGGTGGTCCGCGAGCGCGACGGCTGGAAGGACTTCTACCGCGCCTGCCGGGAGGTGACGGTATGAGTCCGAGCCCGAAGGGCCCCCTGCTCCTGGGGGTGCGGCACCACGGGCCGGGATCGGCCCGCGCGGTGCGGGCCGCCCTGGAGGCGGCCCGGCCGGCGGCCGTCCTGGTCGAGGGCCCGCCCGAGGGGGACGCACTCCTCGCGCTCGCCGCCGACCCGGGCATGAGGCCGCCCGTGGCGCTGCTCGCGCACGCCGCCGACGACCCCGGCCGGGCCGCGTTCTGGCCGCTGGCCGAGTTCTCCCCGGAATGGGTCGCCATCCGCTGGGCGCAGGAGTCCGGCGTACCGGTGCGGTTCATGGACCTGCCGGCCGCGTACGCGCTCGCCCGAGGGGAGGAGGAAGAGCGGACGGCGGGGGAATGCGAGCCGTCCGCACGGATGGACCCCCTCGCCGTGCTGGCCGAGACCGCCGGGTACGACGACCCCGAGCGCTGGTGGGAGGACGTCGTCGAACACCGGGGAGCCGGTGCGGCCGACGCCCTGGACGCGTTCGAGGCCCTCGGCGAGGCCATGGACGTCCTGCGCGGGGCCGCCGGCGACGGAGTCGACGCCCGGGACCTGGTGCGCGAGGCCCACATGCGGCAGCGGATGCGGGCCGCCCGCCGGGAGTTCGGCGACGGGTACGCGGTGGTGTGCGGGGCCTGGCACGTCCCGGCACTGCGGGCGAAGACCACCGTCGCCGCGGACAAGGCGCTGCTGGCGGGACTGCCCAAGGTCAAGGTGGAGACCACGTGGGTGCCCTGGACCCATCGCAGGCTCGCCCGGGCCGGCGGGTACGGAGCGGGCATCACCTCGCCCGGCTGGTACGCGCACCTCTTCGCGGCCCGGGACCGGCCCGTGGAGCGGTGGCTGACCAAGGTCGCGGGCCTGCTGCGGGAGGAGGACCGGCAGGTCTCCTCGGCGCACGTGATCGAGGCGGTCCGGCTGGCGCAGACGCTGGCCGCGATGCGGGGGAGGCCGCTGCCGGGTCTGACGGAGACGCTGGAGGCCGTCCGGGCGGTGATGTGCGACGGCTCCGACGTGCCGCTCGCGCTCATCGAGGACCGGCTGGTGGTCGGCGACGTGCTCGGCGAGGTCCCCGACGGGGCTCCCGTCGTACCGCTCCAGCGCGACCTGACCCGGCAGCAGCGCTCGCTGCGGCTCAAGGTCGAGGCGACCGACCGCGAGCTGGAACTGGACCTCCGCAAGGACACCGACACCGCGAAGTCGCTGCTGCTGCACCGGCTGCGGCTGCTCGGGATCGAATGGGGCAGACCGACCGCCTCCCGGAGCAGCACCGGGACCTTCCGGGAGACCTGGCGGCTGCGCTGGGAGCCGGAGTTGTCGGTGCGCGTCGCCGAGGCGGGCATATGGGGCACCACCGTCCTGGCCGCGGCCACCGCCAAGGCCGAGGCGGAGGCGGCCGCGGCGGAGGAGCTCGGGGAGGTCACCGCGCTCGCGGAGCAGTGCCTGCTCGCCGGGCTCTCCGAGGCGCTGCCCGCCGTGCTGCGGGCCCTGGCGGACCGGGCCGCGCTGGACACCGACGTGGCACGGCTCGCCAAGGCCCTGCCGGCACTGGCCCGTTCGCTGAGGTACGGGGACGTCCGGGGCACCGACGCGGCGGCCCTCGCCACGGTGGCGACCGGCCTCGCGGAACGCATATGCGTGGCTCTCCCGTCGGCGTGCGCGGCCGGTTTGGACGCGGACGCCGCGGCGGAGCTGCGGGGCCACGTGGACGGGGTGCACGGCGCGGTCGGGCTGCTGGCCGACGCGGAGGAGGGGCTGCGCGAGCGCTGGGCCGCGGTCCTGCGGAAGCTGGCCGAGAGGGACGCCGTGCCCGGCGTGATCCGCGGCCGGGCGGCCCGGCTGCTGCTCGACGACGGGCGGCTGCCGGCCGAGGAGACGGCCCGGCTGATGGGGCTCGCCCTGTCGCCGGCCGCCGACCCGGCCGACGCGGCGGGCTGGATCGAGGGCTTCGCGGGCGGGAGTTCGGGCGGCGGCACCCTGCTCGTCCACGACGAGCGGCTGCTGGGCCTGATCGACAGCTGGCTGGTGGGGGTCCCGGAGCGCGCGTTCACCGACGTACTGCCGCTGCTGAGGCGGACGTTCGGGGCGTACGAGCCGGGGGTGAAACGGACGTTGGGGGAGCTGGTCCGCCGGGGCCCTGGCGGGCGGCCGGGCGGTGTCCGTTCCGTCGGCGCGGCGCCGGAGGGTTTCGCGCCCGAGCTGGACCCCGTTCGGGCGGATGCGGTCGTGGACGTGGTGCGGATGCTGCTGGCCGGTGCGGCGGCTTGAAGGCCGGCCGGTGCGGCGCCGTTGCCGGGGCTCCGCCCCGGACCCCGCGCCTCAAACGCCGGCGGGGCTGGATGTTCCCGGCGGGGCCGGATTGCGCGTCGGGCGTGGGAGACGGCCCGGAGAAGGGCCGGCTGTGACGTGCGGTCGATACGACGAGTGCAGGGGGATGGACGGATGAGCAGGACTGAGAGCCAGGCCGTGGCCGGTGTCGGCGCCGACACCGCCGGAGGCGAGCGGTTGCGGCGGTGGCGGATGGTGCTCGGCGGGGGTGAGGGGGACGGGACCGGGTGCGTCCTGGGCGGGCGGGACGCGGCGATGGATGCCGCGCTCGGTGCGCTGTACGGGGGAGGGACGGGGACGGGTCGGAAGGGCGCCGGGGAGCGGTCGGCCGGGCTCGGGGGCTCCGCGCCGAACGTGGCCCGCTGGCTCGGGGACATCCGTACGTACTTCCCCGCCTCGGTGGTCCAGGTCATGCAGCGCGACGCGATCGAGCGGCTCGGCCTGTCCGCCCTGCTGCTGGAGCCGGAGATGCTGGAGGCCGTCGAGCCCGACGTGCATCTGGTCGGCACCCTGCTCTCGCTGAACAAGGCGATGCCCGAGACCACGAAGGAGACGGCGCGGGCCGTGGTCCGCAAGGTGGTCGAACAGCTGGAGAAGAAGCTCGCGGCGCGCACGCGGGCCACGCTGACCGGAGCCCTCGACCGGTCCGCCCGCATCAGTCGGCCCCGGCACCACGACATCGACTGGGACCGGACCATCCGGGCGAATCTGAAGAACTACCTGCCCGAGTACCGGACCGTGGTCCCCGAGCGGCTCGTCGGCTACGGCCGGGCGGCGCAATCGGTGAAGAAGGAGGTGATCCTCTGCATCGACCAGTCGGGTTCCATGGCGGCCTCGGTCGTCTACGCCTCGGTCTTCGGCGCGGTGCTCGCCTCCATGCGGTCGATCGCGACGCGGCTGGTCGTCTTCGACACGGCAGTGGTGGACCTGACCGATCAGCTCGACGACCCCGTGGACGTCCTCTTCGGCACCCAGCTGGGCGGCGGCACCGACATCAACCGGGCCCTGGCCTACTGCCAGTCGAAGATCACCCGACCCGCCGACACCGTCGTCGTCCTGATCAGCGATCTCTACGAGGGCGGCATACGCAACGAGATGCTGAAGCGGGTCGCCGCGATGAAGGCGGCGGGGGTCGAGTTCGTCACCCTCCTCGCGCTGTCCGACGAGGGCGCCCCGGCCTACGACCACGAGCACGCCGCCGCCCTCGCCGCGCTCGGCGCTCCGGCCTTCGCCTGCACCCCGGACCTGTTCCCCGATGTCATGGCCGCGGCGCTGGAGAAGAGGCCCCTGCCCATGCCATGACGGGCCCGGACAGCGCCACCCTGTGAATCGGTAGATCGCACGAACTTCCAGTTCAACCGTGAGGCGATCTGTGAGAGGAATCACCGCTCAGGTGTGATCTGCGATTTAGGGTCCTACGTCCCACGGGGATAACCTGCGGGACGGACATGCCGCGTCCACGGTCACCGTGTGCGCCTTCCTTGTGACAGCGCCGTCACGTTGCCCTCCGCGGCACGCCCACGCAGATAGCAGACAAACCGCGAATCACTGCGAATCTTTGAAGACAAGGGACGGACGCGCGTGGACCTGTTCGAGTACCAGGCGAGGGACCTCTTCGCCAAGCACGGTGTACCGGTGCTGGCCGGTGAAGTCATCGACACGCCTGAGGCGGCTCGCGAGGCCACCGAGCGGCTGGGCGGCAAGTCGGTCGTCAAGGCGCAGGTGAAGGTCGGCGGCCGCGGCAAGGCCGGTGGCGTGAAGCTCGCCGCCACCCCGGACGAGGCCGTCGCCCGCGCGACGGACATCCTGGGCATGGACATCAAGGGCCACACGGTCCACAAGGTGATGATCGCCGAGACCGCTCCCGAGATCCTCGAGGAGTACTACGTCTCGTACCTGCTGGACCGCACCAACCGCACCTTCCTGGCCATGGCCTCGGTCGCGGGCGGCATGGACATCGAGCAGGTCGCCGAGGAGACCCCCGAGAAGCTCGCCAAGGTCCCGGTGAACGCCAACGAGGGCGTGACCATCGAGAAGGCCCGCGAGATCGTCGCGCTGGCGCAGTTCCCGGCCGAGGTCGCCGAGAAGGTCGCCGAGGTCCTCGTGACCCTGTGGAAGACCTTCATCGCCGAGGACGCGCTCCTCGTCGAGGTCAACCCGCTCGCGAAGGTCGCCTCCGGCGACGTCATCGCCCTCGACGGCAAGGTCTCGCTCGACGAGAACGCCGAGTTCCGCCAGCCGGGCCACGAGGAGTTCGTGGACCACGCGGCCGCGAACCCGCTCGAGGCCGCCGCCAAGGCGAAGAACCTCAACTACGTCAAGCTCGACGGTGAGGTCGGCATCATCGGCAACGGCGCGGGTCTCGTCATGAGCACCCTCGACGTCGTCGCGTACGCCGGTGAGAACCACGGCGGCGTCAAGCCCGCCAACTTCCTGGACATCGGCGGTGGCGCCTCCGCCGCCGTCATGGCCAACGGTCTCGAGATCATCCTCGGCGACCCGGACGTCAAGTCCGTCTTCGTCAACGTCTTCGGTGGCATCACCGCGTGCGACGAGGTCGCCAACGGCATCGTCCAGGCGCTGGCCCTGCTGGAGGAGAAGGGCGAGGCGGTCACCAAGCCGCTCGTCGTCCGTCTCGACGGCAACAACGCCGAGCTGGGTCGCAAGATCCTCTCGGACGCCAACCACCCGCTGGTGCAGCGCGTGGACACCATGGACGGCGCGGCCGACAAGGCCGCCGAGCTCGCGGCTGCGAAGTAAGGGCAGAGGTCACAGACTCACATGGCTATCTTCCTCAACAAGGACAGCAAGGTCATCGTCCAGGGCATGACCGGTGCCACGGGCATGAAGCACACCAAGCTGATGCTGGCTGACGGCACCAACATCGTCGGCGGCGTGAACCCGCGCAAGGCCGGCACGACCGTCGACTTCGACGGCACCGAGGTCCCGGTCTTCGGTTCCGTCGCCGAGGCGATGGAGAAGACGGGCGCCAACGTCTCCGTCCTCTTCGTCCCGCCGGCCTTCGCCAAGGCCGCCGTCGTCGAGGCGATCGACGCGGAGATCCCGCTGGCCGTCGTCATCACCGAGGGCATCGCGGTGCACGACTCCGCCGCCTTCTGGGCGTACGCGACCGCCAAGGGCAACAAGACCCGCATCATCGGCCCGAACTGCCCGGGTCTGATCACCCCCGGCCAGTCCAACGCCGGCATCATCCCGGGCGACATCACCAAGCCCGGCAAGATCGGTCTCGTGTCCAAGTCCGGCACGCTGACCTACCAGATGATGTACGAGCTGCGCGACATCGGCTTCACCTCCGCCGTCGGCATCGGTGGCGACCCGGTCATCGGCACCACGCACATCGACGCCCTGGAGGCCTTCGAGGCCGACCCGGAGACCGAGCTCATCGTCATGATCGGCGAGATCGGCGGCGACGCCGAGGAGCGTGCGGCGGACTTCATCGCGAAGAACGTCACCAAGCCGGTCGTCGGTTACGTCGCGGGCTTCACCGCCCCCGAGGGCAAGACCATGGGCCACGCCGGCGCCATCGTCTCCGGTTCTTCTGGCACCGCACAGGCCAAGAAGGAGGCTCTCGAGGCCGCGGGCGTGAAGGTCGGCAAGACGCCGACCGAGACCGCGAAGCTGGCGCGCGAGATCCTGAACGCCGCTCAGTAAGCAGTCCGCGTACGGACGCAAGGGCGTGGCCCGCACCCCTCGGGGGGTGCGGGCCACGCCCTTTTCCTTACGCCCCTCAGTCGCTGCTCATTCGGTCTTCGGGGCGATCCTGGCCGGACCGGCCGCCGGGTCCGAGCGCAGCTTGTCGTGCAGGGCCTTGCTCGCCTCCGTGAGTTGCTGGGGCCCGCTGTGCGGGGGCACGCCGGAGACGCTCGCCCCGGGGGCGTTCGGAGGCTCGTACTTGGTGGGCGCGGTCGCGGTCGTGTACGCGGTGGCCACGGCGATCACCGCGGCCAGTCCGACCACGGCGCGCGTCCGCCGCCGGGCGCGCCGCTCGGCATGGGCCCGTGCCGCGGCGGCGGGCCGCGGTTCGAGCGCCACGGCCGGAGTGAGCGCGGTGAAGCGGTCGCGCAGCAGCGCGGACTGCTTCTCGGGCGCCGCGGCGGCCAGCGCGGGGATCCGCGCGGCGAGCGTGGCGTGCGCGTGCAGCAGTCGGTTGCCGGCGGTGGGGGTGCTGGCCTCCGTCTCGGCGGCGGTGTCGGGCAGGTCGAGTCCCACGCCGTCGTAGAGCAGCACGGTGCGGCGGTGGTTGGTGGGCAGCGCGAGCATGGCGTCGAGGAGGATCCGGTCGGCGGGCTCGGCCGGGGGCTTGTCGGGATGGCGGTGGGCGCGGCGGAGCTGGTGCCAGGGCGAGAGCGCGTACTCGTACGCGGCCGCGCGCACCCAGCCCACCGGGTCCGGGTCGGTCGCGACCTCGGGCCAGCGGTCCCAGGCCTGCTGGAAGGCACGGTCGACGGCCTCCAGGGCGAGGCCCCGGCGCCCGGTGAGGAGGTACGCCTGCCGGGTGAGGGCGGCCGCGGCGTGGGCGTGCAGGGCGTCGAAGTCGTCGACGGGCAGCCGTGTCGCCTGCGGCGTCGCTCGGTCGGGCTGCTGCTCGGGCTCGGCGGTGGTCAGCGGCGCGGCTGCGGGGGCCGGCCCAGGGGGCCCTGCGGACCCGGCCGCCGGTGCTCCTGCCGCTGCCGCTGCCGCTGCCGGTGCCGGATGGGGGTCGGGCGCCGTGGTGGCCTGCGGAGTGTCGGCGTGGGCCGGCTGGGCTGCGGCCGGGGCCGGGGTGGTTGGCGCGTCGCTCCCGGTCGGCCCCGGTGTCGTCCGGGTCCCCGGCGGTGACGGTTGCCCGTCGGGCCTGGCGGCGGCGGTGGGTTCGGTGGTTCCGGATGACGGCGCCCCGGTGGGGGGCGGCGGGTGGGCGCCGACCGCGGCCGGCAGCGGGTGCTCGGCGTTGTCGCGGGCCGCCCCGACGGGTGGCTTCGCGGCCCGCGCGACGGTGGCCTCGGGCCGGGTCCCGGCATCGGCGAAGGCCCGTACGGCTCCCGGCGCGTGCGACGCGGGTGACGGGGTGTCGGGTGAGTCGGCGTCAGCGTCGCGGGGGTGGGGGGCGGCTTCGGCGGGCGCGGCCGCCTCCGGCTCCGCCGGGGTGCCCGCGGGGGCGGCGGCCCTGCCCGGTGCGGCCTCGCCCCCCGTGGCGGGGGGCTCCGCCGGTTGCGGCCCCGCAGGCGCGTCCGTGCGCGTGCCCGTCGGCTCGGCCCGGGTCCGCAGGCGGGTCAGAAAGCGCGCGTACACATCCAGTTTGCGGCCGCGCGGGGCCGTGCGGCCGGATTCCCAGGAGCGGACCGTGGTCGGGGTGACGCCCACCGCCGCCGCGACCTCATCGTGCGTCAGCTCCGCCGCTTCGCGCAGTCTGCGGCGCTCCTTCGGGGACGGGAGGCCCCGCTCCGCGTCGGATGCGGAGGTCGTATCGACGCTTTGTGTCATGCCGTACTCCCCGCGATCTGACCGGTCTGGGCGAAAAAGTACATAAACGTATATTGAGCGACACCACGGGCATTCGCCTGTTACGCACTCATAGCGCGTGTCGAAGGCACCATGGCGGGGTGACCCAAGTGACCGAACGCGGGACCCCGTTGCGGACGGCCCCGCGAGCCGGCCGGCGGCGCCGCTCGCCGGCCGCCGCCGCATGCGTGATGGGCGGCGCCGTGGCGGCCGGGCTCGGGCTCGGCTTCCTCGCCGTGCTCGTCATCGTCCTGTGGATCAGCTCCCCCTACCCCGACAGCGGCCCCGGCGGGGCCCTCCACCTCGCCGCGGGACTGTGGCTGCTCGCGCACGGTACGGAGTTGGTGCGGTACGACACCCTGTCCGGTGTGCCCGCGCCCGTCGGGGTGACCCCGCTGCTGCTCGTGGCGCTGCCCGTGCTGCTGATGCGGCGTGCCGCCCGGCTGGGGAGCGGGTCCGATGACGGCGGTGAGGAGGGCGGCGAGGGCGGCGGCGAGGAGGTGCTGCCCGCCGGCGCCGTCTTCTCGGCCGTGCTCTGCGGCTACCTCGCGGTCGGCGCCCTCGCCACGGTGTACGCCGCCGGGGGGCCGATGCCGGCCGACCCGCTCAGCGCCGCGTGGCACGTGCCGCTGGTCGCCGTGCTCGCGGCGGCCGGCGGGGTGTGGGCCGCCCGGGGGCGTCCGGACGGACCGCTGCCGACCTGGCTTCCGGAGGGCGTACGGAGGGCTGTCGCGCGCCCCCGGTACGCGCTCGCGCTCCGTGCAGGGGCGGGCGGGGCCCTGGTGCTGCTGGGCGGCGGGGCGCTGCTGGTCGGCGTCTCGCTCGCGTGGCACGGAGCCGAGGCGCAAGGGTCGTTCCTGGCGCTGACCGGGGTGTGGTCGGGGCGGTTCGCCGTGCTGTTGCTGGCGCTCGCGCTGATCCCCAACGCGATGGTCTGGGGGGCGGCCTACGCGCTCGGCCCCGGCTTCGCCCTCGGCGCCGGCGCGACCGCCACTCCGCTCGGCTTCGCCGGGTCGCCCTCGCTGCCGAGGTTCCCGTTGCTCGCCGCGCTTCCGCCCGAAGGGCCCGGGACCCCGCTGACCTGGGCGGCGGTCGGGGTGCCGGTGGCGGCCGGGCTGGCGGTGGGGTGGTTCGCGGTACGCCGGGCGCGCGAGGTCTCGTGCGGGGAGACGGCGCTCACGGCGGCGCTGGGTGCGGTGGTGTGCGGGCTGGTGATGACCGGGCTGGCCGCTGCCGCGTCGGGACCGATGGGGTCGCGGCAGTTGGCGGAGTTCGGGCCGGTGTGGTGGGCGGTGGGGGCGGCGGCCTTCGCGTGGACCCTGCCGGGGGTGGTGGTCGCGGTGGCGGTGCACGCGTGGCGCAACCGGCCGGTTGCGCTCGCGCTGGGCCGGATGGACGGCGGCGGGGACGGAGAGGGCGGGTGGCACGACAGTGGCGTGCGGGAGCTTCGGTGGGAGGCGTTGAGGGCTGCCGCCGGTGGTTTGATCCCGGACATCTCGGCGCCGCCCGCTCCCGTCGAGGCCCCGGCCCCGGCGCCGGCCCCCGCTCCGGCCCCTGCCGCTGCCGTCCCGGCTCGGGCGTTGACCGTGGTGTCCGCCGTCGGGCCGGAGCTCACGGTGCCGGTGGCTGCGCCGCCCGTGCCGGTGGCTGCGCCGGAGCCGCCGTTGGCGCCGCCGGTGGTGGGGGCGCGGGTGTTGGCCCGGCGGAAGCCGTCGGCATAGCGCCACTGCCGGGGGCTCCGCCCCGGACCCCGCGCCTCAAACGCCGGCGGGGCTGTATGTGCCGGCGGGGCTGTATGTGCCGGCCCGGGCTGTACGTGCCGGATGTGCCGGTCGGGCCGGATCGCGGGCGGGTGGTGCGCCGCGAGGCTACTGGCGGACCTTCAGGATGTCGCCCACCACGTTGTTCGGGAGGAGGGTGTTGCACTGGAGTTCCGCGGACTGGGTGAGGGCGTCGTCCCGGCAGACGTAGAAGTCCTTGTACGCCAGCTGCACCGCGTACGAGCTCATCGACAGCAGGATCGCCAGTGAAGCCGTGATCAGGCCGCTCACCGCCGCCGTGCGCTGCGGGCGGGCCGCCGCGCCCAGGGCCGCCAGGCCGCCGGGCTGCTCGGGCCGGTCCGGGCCGGCCGCCTGGGCCGGGCGGCCGCGCAGGGCGCTGATGCCCCAGTAGAGGGCCAGCGCGCCCAGCAGGAGGCCGACCGACGGGATGCCGAAGATCCCGAAGAAGAAGCCCCACATGCCGGCCAGCAGCGCGTACCGCGCGCGCCGCTGGATCGGGTCCGTCGGGTCCCAGCGGGCCGGGCCTCCCTGGCCGTCCGCGTTCCCCGGGTCCTCCCCGGACCCCCGGCCCGGTCCGCCGTCGGCACCCGCGCGCGGCTGCCACGGCTGGTCCGGCCGACCCTCCGGCGGAGCCGCGAACGGGTTGTCGTCCGTGGAGGGGGAGTCGGGGGAGGAAGGGGTGGAGGGGGTGGAGGAGTCGGGCTGGCGGCGGTCCGGCATCGGGTGCGTTTCTTCCCCTGTGTCAAGGACGTCAGGGCGACGTCGAGGCGTGTACGCCTGACGCTACCGCCCGGCCGTCCCCCCGTCCCTCGGGGGCCGTCCGGTGTGCCGGTATCGTTGCAGGCGGTCGGTGGCTTCGTATGGTTCCCCGTATATCGGTACCCCGAAGTTTCGTATGACCGCACAAGACGAACACCGCAATTCCGCGAGAAAGGGCCTCCCATGGCCGCCTCCCGCCTGGTCGTGCTGGTCTCCGGTTCCGGCACCAACCTCCAGGCCCTGCTCGACGCCATCGACGCCCACCCCGGCGGACCCGAGGGCTTCGGTGCCGAAGTCGTCGCCGTGGGGGCCGACCGAGAGAACATCGCGGGCCTGGAGCGGGCCGAGAAGGCCGGGATCCCCACCTTCGTGTGCCCGGTCAAGGCCTACGGGAGCCGCGAGGAGTGGGACGTCGCCCTCACCGCGGCGACCGACGCGTACGCCCCGGACCTCGTCGTGTCCGCCGGGTTCATGAAGATCGTGGGCAAGACGTTCATCGACCGCTTCGGCGGCCGGTTCATCAACACCCACCCCGCCCTCCTCCCCGCCTTCCCCGGTGCGCACGGCGTACGGGACGCGCTCGCCTACGGAGCGAAGGTCACCGGCTGCACGGTCCACTTCGTGGACGGCGGCGTGGACACCGGTCCGATCATCGCCCAAGGTGTGGTCGAGGTGCGGGACGAGGACGACGAAGCCGCTCTCCATGAGCGCATCAAGGAAGTCGAGCGCCAGCTGCTCGTCGACGTCGTGGGGCGCCTGGCCCGGCACGGCTACCGCATTGAGGGACGAAAGGTAACGATCCAGTGACCGCCGCAGACACCGCAGCGAGCAACGACCCGACCACGAACCAGCGGCCGATCAGGCGTGCGCTCATCAGCGTCTACGACAAGACGGGACTGGAAGACCTGGCCCGCGGCCTGCACGAGGCGGGCGTCTCGCTCGTCTCCACCGGCTCCACCGCCTCGAAGATCGCCGCCGCCGGGGTGCCCGTCACCAAGGTCGAGGAGCTCACCGGCTTCCCCGAGTGCCTCGACGGCCGCGTCAAGACCCTGCACCCGCGCGTGCACGCCGGCATCCTCGCGGACCTGCGCCTGGAGGACCACCGCAACCAGCTCGCCGAGCTGGGCGTGGAGCCCTTCGACCTGGTGGTCGTCAACCTCTACCCCTTCCTGGCCACCGTCCAGTCGGGTGCCACCCCGGACGAGTGCGTGGAGCAGATCGACATCGGCGGTCCGTCGATGGTCCGCGCCGCCGCCAAGAACCACCCGTCGGTCGCGGTCGTCACCAGCCCGGCCCGCTACGCCGACGTCATCGCGGCCGCCCAGGGCGGCGGCTTCGACCTCACCGCCCGCAAGCGGCTCGCGGCCGAGGCCTTCCAGCACACCGCCGCCTACGACGTCGCCGTGGCCTCCTGGTTCACGAACGCGTACGCGCCGGAAGAGGGCGCCGTCCTGCCCGAGTTCCTCGCGGGCGCCTGGGAGCGCAAGTCGACCCTCCGCTACGGCGAGAACCCGCACCAGGCGGCCGCCCTCTACACGGACGGTCAGCCGGGCGGTCTCGCCAACGCCGAGCAGCTGCACGGCAAGGAGATGTCCTTCAACAACTACGTGGACACCGAGGCCGCCCGCCGCGCCGCCTACGACCACGAAGAGCCCTGCGTCGCGATCATCAAGCACGCCAACCCGTGCGGCATCGCCGTGGACCGGGAGGGCGTCGCCGCGGCCCACCGCAAGGCGCACGCCTGCGACCCGCTGTCGGCCTTCGGCGGTGTCATCGCCGTCAACCGCCCGGTGACCGTCGAGCTCGCCGAGCAGGTCGCGGAGATCTTCACCGAGGTCATCGCCGCCCCCGCCTACGAGGACGGCGCGGTCGAGATCCTGGCGAAGAAGAAGAACATCCGCGTCCTCAAGGTGGACGGCACCCCGCACCAGCCGGGCGACCTGAAGCCGATCTCCGGCGGTGCGCTGCTCCAGCAGTCCGACCTCTTCCAGGCCGAGGGCGACGACCCGGCCAACTGGACGCTCGCCACCGGTGACGCCCTCTCCGCCGAGGAGCTCGCCGAGCTGGCCTTCGCGTGGAAGGCCTGCCGGGCCGTCAAGTCCAACGCGATCCTGCTCGCCAAGGACGGCGCCTCGGTCGGCGTCGGCATGGGCCAGGTCAACCGCGTCGACTCGGCGAAGCTCGCCGTCGAGCGGGCGGGCGCCGAGCGCGCACAGGGCTCCTACGCCGCCTCCGACGCCTTCTTCCCCTTCCCGGACGGGCTGGAGATCCTGACGGCCGCGGGCATCAAGGCCGTGGTCCAGCCGGGTGGTTCGGTCCGTGACGAGCAGGTCGTCGAGGCCGCGAAGAAGGCCGGCGTGACGATGTACTTCACCGGCACCCGCCACTTCTTCCACTGACGCCGGCACCGGGGCTCCGGCCCCGGTCCCACAACGGCGAAGGCCGCGACCCGCATTGCTGCGGGTCGCGGCCTTCGCCGTGTGCGTGCCGTGCGTGCCGTGCGTGCCGTGCGCGGCTCAGTAGCGCGGGCGCTTGAACCAGGCGGCGCCGGGCGCGGAGACCATCGCCGCGAGGATGAGACCGCCGATGGCGAGGCTGATCACGCCGCCGGCCGCACCGCCCCCGCCGTTGGCGGAGGTGTTGGCGAAGTTCATGATGCCGCCGAGGATCGTCAGCGCCGCGTAGACGATCGAGGTGATGCGGACGCCGTTGCCGCCCTTGCCGTACTTGGCGCCGAGGACGACGGCCAGCACGCCGAGGGCGAGGGCGAAGAGTCCGAGGGCGATCACGACACCGCCGACCACGTCACCGGCCGTGCCGCTGTCCGTGCTGGACAGCGCCGCGCCGCCGAGGAACGCGAGCAGGCCGATGATGATCTGGAGGCCGCCGACGACGAAGAGGAGCACGCGCGCCGTCTTCACCAGACCGGGCATTTCCATGGGCATGCCCGGGTAGCCGCCGGGGCCGCCGGGGTACGCCGGGTAGCCCTGGGGCGCACCCTGCGGCGGGTAGGCGTAGCCGCCCTGCGGCGGGACGCCCTGCGGGGCCTGCTGCGGGTAGCCGTAGCCGGGCTGGCCCTGCGGGGGCTGCTGTCCGTACGGGTTGTTCGGGTCGCCGAAGCTCATCTGGGGTGTTCCTCCGTGGAAGTGCGGGGACGCACGGCAAACGCACGGAGGAACTTGCGTCTTGCGGTCCGCCCCCCGGCCCTGCCCGCGGCACTCTTTCCTTGCATCGTCGTGGGACACGCAAGTACTTGTCCAGTTGGTTGCAATCAGCCCCGTCACTTGTTGTGCAAGTGCAATGAACCGCGTGCAGCGGCGAACGCCCGTCCGGCACCGTGACTGGAACCGGGGGCACTCCATCCGGGAGGATGGGTGCATGACCGCCCAGATTCTCGATGGCAAGGCCACAGCGGCCGCGATCAAGTCCGAACTGACCGCCCGCGTGGCGGCCCTGAAGGCCCGGGGCACGACCCCCGGCCTCGGCACCCTGCTGGTCGGCGACGATCCGGGCAGCCGCTGGTACGTCAACGGCAAGCACAAGGACTGCGCCGAGGTGGGCATCGCCTCCATCCAGCGCGAACTGCCCGCGACGGCCTCCCAGGAGGACATCGAGGCGGTCGTACGGGAGCTCAACGACAACCCGGAGTGCACGGGCTACATCGTCCAACTCCCGCTCCCCAAGGGCATCGACACCAACCGGGTCCTGGAGCTGATGGACCCGCTCAAGGACGCGGACGGCCTGCACCCCATGTCGCTGGGCCGGCTGGTGCTGAACGAGCCGGGCCCGCTGCCGTGCACCCCGTACGGCATCGTCGAGCTGCTGCGCCACCACGACGTCGAGATCAACGGCGCCCACGTCGTGGTCCTCGGCCGCGGCATCACCGTCGGGCGCTCCATCGGCCTGCTGCTGACCCGCAAGTCCGAGAACGCCACCGTGACGCTCTGCCACACCGGTACGCGCGACCTGTCCGGGCTGCTGCGCCAGGCCGACATCGTCGTCGCGGCCGCCGGTGTCCCGCACCTGGTCAAGCCCGAGGACGTGAAGCCGGGCGCGGCCGTGCTCGACGTGGGCGTCAGCCGCGACGAGAACGGGAAGATCGTCGGCGACGTGCACCCGGGCGTCGCCGAGGTGGCGGCCTGGATCTCCCCGAACCCGGGCGGTGTCGGCCCCATGACCCGCGCCCAGCTGCTGGTCAACGTCGTCGAGGCGGCGGAACGGAGCACCAGTGCAGGCTGAATCCGACGCCGAGCAGGCGGGCACGGAACGCCCGCCCGGCTCCCGCCGCTTCCCCTCCGTCACGCTGGACACCGCCCGCCCCGAGGGCAGCGGCCGGGCCGTGCCCGGCGCCGTCTCCACGCCCGCGCGGCAGTGGCCGATGCTCAGCGTGCTCACCGCGACGGCGGTCGGGCTGCTGGCCACGGCGCTGGGGCATCCGCGCATCGGCACCCTGGTGATCGGCATCGCCCTCATCGCGGCCTCGGCCATGCGGCGGCTGCTGCCCTCGGTGGGGATGCTCGCGGTGCGCTCCCGCTTCACGGACATGGTCACGTACGGGCTGCTGGGCGTGGCGATCACGCTGCTCGCGCTGGTCATAGAACCCAAGCCGGTGCTGGAGCTCCCGTTCCTGGAGGACGCGGTCCGCTTCACCGTGCGCTGAGACCCCCGAAGGGAGGCCCGGCAATAGCCCGAAAGGGTCGAGATGCAGGGCGGAAACCACCCTCCCGCCTTCGAACCCTCCGGTCCGTGTGCCATGCACCACAGGGACCGGGGGATCGAGCCGCTCCAAGGTCGGATAGCCTGACCGCGGATGTCTCTTCACATCAAGATTCACTGGGAAGCGGCGTCCTCCAGCACATGGGGCGGGACGCCCCAACCGCCAGCTGTCTAACGGAGAAGGCCATGACCCGCACTCCCGTGAATGTCACCGTCACCGGCGCCGCCGGCCAGATCGGCTACGCGCTGCTCTTCCGCATCGCGTCCGGCCACCTGCTCGGCGCGGACGTGCCGGTCAAGCTCCGCCTCCTGGAGATCCCCCAGGGCATGAAGGCCGCCGAGGGCACCGCCATGGAGCTCGACGACTGCGCCTTCCCGCTCCTCAAGGGCATCGACATCTTCGACGACCCGAACCAGGGCTTCGCCGGCGCCAACGTCGCCCTCCTCGTGGGCGCCCGCCCGCGCACCAAGGGCATGGAGCGCGGTGACCTGCTCTCCGCCAACGGTGGCATCTTCAAGCCGCAGGGCGCCGCGATCAACGCGAACGCCGCGGACGACATCAAGGTCCTGGTCGTGGGCAACCCGGCCAACACCAACGCGCTCATCGCGCAGGCCGCCGCTCCGGACGTCCCGGCCGAGCGCTTCACCGCGATGACCCGCCTGGACCACAACCGCGCGATCACGCAGCTGGCCCAGAAGACCGGCTCCGACGTCACCGACATCAAGCGCCTCACCATCTGGGGCAACCACTCGGCGACCCAGTACCCCGACATCTTCCACGCGGAGATCGCCGGCAAGAACGCCGCCGAGGTCGTGAACGACCAGGTGTGGCTGGCCGACACCTTCATCCCGACCGTCGCCAAGCGCGGCGCCGCGATCATCGACGCCCGTGGCGCCTCCTCGGCCGCCTCGGCCGCCAACGCCGCCATCGACCACGTGCACACCTGGGTCAACGGCACCGCCGCGGGCGACTGGACCTCGATGGGCATCCCGTCGGACGGCTCCTACGGCGTCCCGGAGGGCATCATCTCCTCCTTCCCCGTCACCACCAAGGACGGCAAGTACGAGATCGTCCAGGGTCTGGACATCAACGAGTTCTCCCGCAAGCGCATCGACGCCTCCGTGGCGGAGCTCGTCGAGGAGCGCGACGCGGTGCGCGAGCTCGGCCTGATCTGATCCCGGATCGCTCCACCGGATCGCTTCACCGGAACGCCCCGGCGGGTCTGCCCGCCGGGGCGTTCCGTGCGTTCGCGGCCGGGTCCCGGTGCGAACCCCCGTACGGCACCGGACCGCCGCGTCAGGCCTTGTACATGCCCGGCTTGTAGTGGCCCGGCGTCAGGCGCGTGGTGACCCCGATGCGGTTCCAGACGTTGATCGTCGCGATGACGGCGATCAGCTGGGCCAGCTCCTTCTCCTCGAACCGCTTGGCCGCCTTCTCGTACACCTCGTCGGGCACGAAGCCGTCGGTCAGCACGGTGACGGCCTCGGTGAGCTCGATCGCGGCGAGCTCCTTCTCGGTGTAGAAGTGCCGCGACTCCTGCCACGCGGGCAGCAGCACGATGCGTTCGACGCTCTCGCCCGCCGCGATGGCGTCCTTGGTGTGCATGTCGATGCAGAAGGCGCAGTGGTTGATCTGCGAGGCTCGGATCTTCACGAGTTCGACCAAGGCCGGGTCGAGGCCCTTCTTGGAGGCGATCTCCAGGGCCAGGACGGCCTTGTAGACCTCGGGGGCGACCTTGGCCATCTGCATGCGCGGGGTGTGCTCGTGTGCGTTCTGTGTCTCGGTCATGTGATCAACCCTAGGGTTGGGGCGGCCCATGGATATGGTCCATATCCATGACGGATTCGTGGGCCATTTTCGGTGCCGACCTGCATCTGGACCTCTCCGCCGGGCGCGGCCTGCGGGCCGGGCTCACCGAGGCGCTGCGCGAGGCCGCGCGCAGCGGACGGCTGGCGGCCGGGACGCGCCTGCCGTCCTCGCGGTCGCTCGCCGTAGACCTGGGCATCGCGCGGAACACGGTCGCGGAGGCGTACGCCGAGCTCGTCGCCGAGGGCTGGCTGACGGCCCGCCAGGGCTCCGGGACCAGGGTCGCCGAACGGGCCCGGCCGCGCCGGACCGCGGCCGCCGGCGCCGGCCGGGCCCGTCGCCCCCTGCGCGGCGGGCCCTCGCACGACCTCCAGCCCGGTTCCCCGGACCTGAGCGGCTTCCCGCGCGCGGCCTGGCTCTCGGCGGCCCGGCGCGCGCTCACCAACGCGCCGAACGAGGCCTTCGGTTACGCGGTCGAGGTGCGCGGCCGGATCGAACTGCGGGAAGCCCTCGCCGGGTACCTGGCGCGGGCGCGCGGGGTGTACGCGGACCCCGAACGGATCGTGCTGTGCGCCGGGTTCGTGCACGGGCTGACCCTGCTGGCGGCGGCGTTGCGGGCGCGGCGGGTGCGGGAGGTGGCGGTGGAGGGGTACGGGCTGGACATCCACCGGGAGCTGTTGGTGAAGGCGGGCCTGCGGACGCGTCCGCTGGGCGTGGACGCGGAGGGGGCCCGTACGGGTGAACTCGGCGCGGGCGGACCCGGCGTGGGCGCGGTGCTGCTGACCCCCGCGCACCAGTTCCCGACCGGCGTCGCGCTGACCCCGGCCCGGCGGGCGGCCGCCGTGGACTGGGCCCGGACCACGGGCGGGCTGATCCTGGAGGACGACTACGACGGCGAGTTCCGCTACGACCGCCAGCCGGTGGGGGCGCTCCAGGGACTGGACCCGGACCGGGTCGTCTACCTGGGCACGGCCAGCAAGTCCCTCGCGCCGGGGCTGCGGATCGGGTGGCTGGTGGTCCCGCCGGGGCTGGTGGACGAGGTCCTGGCCGTCAAGGGCGTGACCGACTGGACCTCCAGCGCGCTGGAGCAGCTCACGCTCGCGGAGTTCATCACCTCGGGGGCGTACGACCGGCACGTGCGCGGGATGCGACTGCGGTACCGGCGGCGGCGGGACGAGCTGGTGGCGGTGGTGGCCGACCGGGTCGGGGTGTCCGGGATCGCGGCGGGACTGCACGCCGTGCTGGACCTCCCGGAGGGGACGACGGAACGCTCGGTGATCCAGTCGGCGGCCTGGCACGACCTGGCGCTGGACGGCCTGTCCCGCCACCGCCACCCGGAGGCGGACCTCCCGCCGCGGCCGGCGGTGGTCGTCGGATACGGGACCCCGTCGGACAGCGCGTGGGGCCCGGCGCTGGCAGCCCTGTCCGCGGTGCTGCCGTAGGGAGGGTGCGGCGCCGCTGCCCCCGAACCCCCGCGCCTCAAACGCCGGCGGGGCTGGATGTGGCCGATGCCGTCCGCCAGGCCCGGGCAAGTCCAGCCCCGCCGGCGTTTGAGCCCCGGTTCGGGAAGGGGCGGGGTGGGGGAAGGCTCCGCGCAGCGGTGGCGGCGCGTCCCGGCGGGCTGCGGCTCCGCGCAGCGGCACGGCACCCCCGGTTCACGCCGGGGCCGGGTCCGCCGGGGCCGGGGGCTCGCCGAAGCGGGCCAGGGCCAGGGAGCCCGCAAGGGCCACGGCGAAGCCCAGCACCGCGAGCCACGTCAGCCCCTCGCGGGTGCGGTCGCCGAGCCAGGCCACGCCCACCACCGCCGGACCGATCGTCTCGCCCAGCACCATCCCGGCCGTCGCCGCCGTCACCGAGCCGCGCGCCAGTGCCGAGGTGAGGAGGAGGAACGCCGCGCCGCCGCCCAGCAGGAGGGCGTACAGCGCCGGGTTCAGCAGCTCCCGCAGCGAGAAGGAGTCGATGAGCCGCACCGACACCTCCACCACCCCGAAGCCCGTCCCCGAGGCCAGGCCCAGGACCAGGGCCCGCGGCCCGTCCGGGAGCCGCCCGGCCGCCGCGCCCACGGCCGGCACCATCACCGACACCCCCAGCAGCCCCAGCTTGAGGGCCAGGGACCCCTCCCCGGAGCCCTCCTCCCCGGAGGCCAGCCCCAGCATCAGCAGCCCCGCGCACACCACCCCCACCGCGGCCCACTCCGTACGCGACAGCCGCACCTTCAGCAGGCGCGAGGCGGCCACCGCCGTCACGGCGAGGCTCGCCGCCAGCGCGGCCCCCACCGTGTAGATCGGGACGTGGCGCAGCGCGATGATCTGGAGCACGAACCCGGCCGCGTCCAGGCCGAGGCCGGCCAGGTACCGCCACTGGCGGGCCGCCCGCAGCAGCAGCGCCGGGTCCACCCCGGAGCCCGTCCCGGGCTCCGCGGCCCGGGCCGCCATCGCCTGCAGTACGGACGCCGTACCGAAGCAGACCGCCGCCCCGAGCGCACAAACCATCCCAATCAGCACGAACTGACTCTAGGTCACGGTTTCTGCGACGGCCGGATTCCATCGCCCGGGGGCACCGCTCTACGCTGTCCCGACGTACGCAGGGTCCCAGGGGGAGCAGCAGACATGGACAGCAGCAACACGAACCGGCGCCGCATGCGCTCCGGCGCGGTCGCCCTCGGCGGCATGGGCCTCCTCGCCGCGACCCTCGTGGCCTGCGGCAGCAGCGACGAGCCGGACAAGCGCTGCGCGTCCCGCTCGACGCTGGAGCACCTCAACAGCAAGGAGTGCAAGAGCGGCGGCCGCGGCTCGTACTACTACGGCGGTTACGTCTCCTCCGGCAAGGTCTCCGGCGGCAGCTTCGACAAGTCCGCCGTCACCCGCGGCGGCATCGGCGGACACAGCAGCTCCGGCTCCAGCGGCGGCTGAGGAACACGGAACCAGGCACATGAAGCGGCACACCATCGAGCCCCGCCCCGACTGGCAGAAGACCGTCGAGGAGCAGGGGCTGATCTACCCCCTGACCCGCTACCCCGACGACTCCCTGCGCCCTTACTGGGACGAGAGCGCGTACTACTCCTTCTCCCTCCCCGAAGTGGAGGCCCTGGAGAACGTCGTCGAGGAGCTGCACGCCATGTGCCTGGCGGCGGCCGCGCACATCGTCGACCACGACCGCTTCGCCGACCTCGGCATCACCGACCCGAAGCTCGCCGCGCTCGTCGCCGACTCCTGGCGGCGGCGCGCCGAACAGCCCTCCCTCTACGGCCGATTCGACCTGCGCTACGACGGCTCCGGCAGCCCCGCGAAGCTGCTGGAGTACAACGCGGACACCCCTACCTCCCTCGTGGAGGCGGCGAGTCCGCAGTGGTTCTGGATGGAGGAGCGGTTCCCCGGCGCCGACCAGTGGAACTCCCTCCACGAACGCCTCGTCGACGCCTGGCGCCGGCAGGCCGAGCTGCTGCCTCCCGGAGTGCTGCACTTCGCGCACTCCGAGACCGACGAGCTCGGCGAGGACCTGATGACGGTCGCCTACCTCCAGGAGACCGCGGAGCAGGCGGGCATCGAGACCCACGCCCTGTCCGTCGAGCAGATCGGCTGGGACAGCCTCACCGGCCGGTTCGTGGACGACAAGCTCCGCTTCATACGCGGCTGCTTCAAGCTCTACCCGTGGGAGTGGCTGGCCGCGGACGAGTTCGGCCCGCAGGTCCTCGGGACCTACGACCTCGGCGGCGGCAGCGGCACCACCTGCTGGATCGAGCCGCTGTGGAAGATGCTGCTCTCCAACAAGGCGCTGCTCGCGATCCTCTGGGAGCTCTTCCCGGAGCACCCGAACCTGCTGCCCGCCTACCTCGACGGTCCGCGCGAGCTCGCCGACACCACCGGTTACGTGGCGAAGCCGTTGCTGGGCCGCGAGGGCGCCGGCGTCACCCTCCACGAGGCGGGCGGCGACGGGGAGCCGTTCACCCCGGAGGAGGGCGAGCGGTACTGCTTCCAGGGCCTGGCCCCGCTGCCGGACTTCGACGGCAACCGGGTGGTGCTCGGCGCGTGGGTCGTCGAGGACGAGGCGGCGGGGCTCGGCATCCGCGAATCCGCGGGGCCGGTCACGGACGAGTACGCCCGCTTCCTGCCGCACGTGATCCTTTAGGGCGGGCCCGGCCCGGCGGGCCTCCCGGCCGGCGGAGCCCGGCGGCCCCGCCCTCCGGTCCCGCGAGTGCCGGGCGGCTACGCGGACAGCACCGCCCTGAGCTGGTCGAGACCCCAGTCCAGGTCCTCCTTGCCGATCACCAGCGGCGGCGCGATGCGGATCGTCGACCCGTGGGTGTCCTTCACCAGCACCCCCAGCTCCATCAGCTTCTCGGAGATGTCCCGGCCCGTCCCGCGCGAGGGGTCGATGTCGACGCCCGCCCACAGCCCGCGCCCGCGCACGGCGGTCACCGCGCCGCCCCCGACCAGCAGGTTCAGCTCCCGGTGCAAGTGGTCGCCCAGCTCGGCGGCGCGCTGCTGGTACTCGCCGGTGCGCAGCATCGCGATCACCTCCAGGGCGACGGCGCAGGCGAGCGGGTTCCCGCCGAAGGTGGAGCCGTGCTCGCCCGGCTTGAACACCCCGAGCACGTCCCGGTCGGCGACGACGGCCGAGACCGGCACCACGCCGCCGCCGAGCGCCTTCCCCAGGACGTACACGTCCGGGACGACGTCCTCGTGCTCGCAGGCGAAGGTCCTGCCGGTCCGGCCGAGGCCCGACTGGATCTCGTCCGCCATGAACAGGACGTTCCGCTCGCGCGTCAGGTCCCGTACGCCCCGGAGGTAACCGGGGGGCGGCACCAGCACCCCCGCCTCGCCCTGGATCGGCTCCAGCAGCACGGCGACGGTGTTCTCGGTGACGGCGTGCGCGAGCGCGGTGAGGTCTCCGTACGGGACGATCTCGAAGCCGGGGGTGTAGGGGCCGAAGTGGTCGCGGGCTTCGTGGTCCGTGGAGAACGAGACGATGGTGGTGGTCCGGCCGTGGAAGTTGTCGGCCGCGACCACGATCTTGGCGTGCCCGTCCGGGACGCCCTTGACCTCATAACCCCACTTGCGCGCGGTCTTCACGGCCGTCTCCACGGCCTCCGCGCCCGTGTTCATCGGCAGCACCATGTCCTTGCCGCACAGCGCGGCGAGTTCGGTGCAGAAATCGGCGAACCGGGCGTGGTGGAAGGCGCGCGAGGTGAGCGTGACCCGCTCCAGCTGCGCGTGGGCGGCGTCGAGCAGCCGGCGGTGTCCGTGCCCGAAGTTGAGCGCCGAATAGCCGGCGAGCATGTCGAGGTAGCGGCGGCCCTCCACGTCGGTCATCCACGCGCCTTCCGCGGAGGCGACGACGACGGGCAGCGGATGGTAGTTGTGCGCGCTGTGCGCGTCGGCGGAACGGATGGCATCAGCAGTTGTCGACACGGGGTCTCCGATCGTCCGTCAGGCCTGTGACGAGGGTGGCGTCACTTTCCATCCTCGCTCGTATACCGGGCGGAGAAACCTTTCTCGTGGCGCGCCCGCTATGGTGGGCGGTACGCACGGCGACTGGCGTACGGAGAACCAACTCCGGGGGAGTCGTGCGCGCACGACCGCTATCAGGGCCGCTCGCCTGGGCCTCGCGGGGACGAGACACGAAATCGACCCCGGAGGAGCCGCCATGAGCGCGAACCACCGTCATCCCGCCCTTCTCGCGACCGACCCCGAGCTGGCGTCCTTCGTCGCGGCGGAGGAGACCCTGCAGGCCGAGACGCTGCGCCTGATCCCGAGCGAGAACTACGTCTCGGCGGCCGTCCTCGAAGCCTCCGGCACCGTGCTGCAGAACAAGTACAGCGAGGGCTACCCGGGCCGCCGCTACTACGAGGGCCAGCAGAACATCGACCGCGTCGAGGCCCTCGCCGTCGAGCGCGCCAAGGGCCTGTTCGGCGTGGACCACGCGAACGTGCAGCCGTACTCCGGCTCCCCGGCGAACCTGGCCGTGTACCTGGCCTTCGCGAAGCCCGGCGACACGGTGATGGGCATGGCCCTGCCGATGGGCGGGCACCTGACGCACGGCTGGGGCGTCTCGGCGACGGGCTCGTGGTTCCGCGGCGTCCAGTACGGCGTGCGCGCGGACGACGGGCGCATCGACTACGACGCGGTGCGCGAGCTGGCCCTCGCCGAGCGGCCGAAGATCCTCTTCTGCGGCGGCACCGCGCTGCCGCGCACGATCGACTTCGAGGCCTTCGCGTCGATCGCCGAGGAGGCGGGCTCGATCCTGGTCGCCGACGTGGCGCACATCGCGGGCCTGATCGCGGGCGGCGCGCACCCGTCCCCGGCGGGGCACGTCGACGTGATCTCCACGACCACGCACAAGACCCTGCGCGGTCCGCGCGGCGCGATGCTGATGTGCCGGGAGGAGCACGCGAAGGCCATCGACAAGGCGGTCTTCCCGGGCCTGCAGGGTGGCCCGCACAACCAGACGACGGCCGGCATCGCGGTCGCCCTCCACGAGGCGGCGCAGCCGTCCTTCACGGCGTACGCCCACGCGGTCG
The DNA here is from genome assembly GCF_042892775.1 of Streptomyces sp. NPDC001717. Classification (NCBI taxonomy): domain Bacteria; kingdom Bacillati; phylum Actinomycetota; class Actinomycetes; order Kitasatosporales; family Streptomycetaceae; genus Streptomyces; species Streptomyces sp. NPDC001717. Next base: position 442,722 of record NZ_JBIAUK010000001.1, read on the forward strand.
TCGCCAACGCGAAGGCGCTGGCGGAGGCGCTGCTGGAGCGGGGCTTCGACCTGGTCTCCGGCGGCACCGACAACCACCTGATCCTGATGGACCTCACCTCGCGGGAGGTGCCGGGGAAGGTGGCGGCGAAGGCGCTGGACCGGGCGGGCATCGTGGTCAACTACAACACCGTCCCCTTCGACACGCGCAAGCCGTTCGACCCCTCGGGGATCCGGATCGGCACGCCGTCGCTGACGTCCCGCGGCCTCGGGGTCGAGCACATGCCGGTGGTCGCGGACTGGATCTCCCGGGCCGTGGACGCCGCGGCCAAGTCCGACGAGGCGGCCCTTGCCGCGGTGCGCGCGGAGGTCACCTCCCTCATGTCCGCGTACCCGGCCCCGGGCCTCCCCCTGGCCTGACGGTCCGCGCCTCAATGGCCGGCGGGGCTGGACGCGTCCGCGATCGCCCGCCCCGCCGCTGTGGGGGCTCCGCCCCCGAGCCCCCGCGCCTCAAACGCCGGCGAGGCTGATTTCGGCTGCCCCGAGCCGTCGGGTGCGGCCTCGAACACGGCGCTCCGCACCCGCGCCTCAAACGCCGGCGGGGCTGGATTCGCCCTGGCGTCTTGGCCGCCGGGCAGTGCCCGAAAGCGGTGCTCAGCCGAAAATCCAGCCCCGCCGGCGTTTGAGGCGCGGGTCTGGGCGGAGCCCAGGCATCCCCGCGCAGCGGCCGGCCCCCGCCCCGGAAAGCGGTCGCTCGGCAGGGGCGGGATCCGGCCACCGGGCTACCGGTCGGTACCGGTACCGGATCCGGCAGCCGGCCGGGCCCCGGCGTCCCGAGGCCCGGCGGCCGCACAAGGTTCCGGACACCGGCGGGCCCGAGCCCGCCCGCGCACCTGAGAGAATGAAGCCATGGCTTCTGATCGTCCTCGCGCGCTCTCCGGCATCCAGCCCACCTCCGGTTCGTTCCACCTCGGGAACTACCTCGGAGCCATCCGCCAGTACGTCGCCCTGCAGGAGACGCACGACGCCTTCTACATGGTCGTCGACCTGCACGCGATCACCATGCCGCAGGACCCGGCGGCCCTGCGCGCGAACACGCGCCTCTCCGCCGCGCAGCTCCTCGCCGCCGGCCTGGACCCCGAGCGCTGCACGCTCTTCGTCCAGAGCCACGTGCCCGAGCACGCGCAGCTCGCCTGGGTCATGAACTGCATCACCGGCTTCGGCGAGGCCAGCCGGATGACCCAGTTCAAGGACAAGTCCGCCAAGGGCGGGGTCGGCAGCGCCAGCGTCGGCCTGTTCACCTACCCGATCCTCCAGGTCGCCGACATCCTGCTCTACCAGGCGCACTCCGTCCCCGTGGGCGAGGACCAGCGCCAGCACGTCGAGCTGACCCGCGACCTCGCGGAGCGCTTCAACCAGCGCTTCGGCCGGACCTTCACCCTCCCTGCCGCGCACATCGTCAAGGAGACCGCGAAGATCTACGACCTCCAGGACCCGTCGATCAAGATGTCGAAGTCGGCGTCGTCCCCCAAGGGTCTGATCAACCTCCTCGACGAGCCCAAGGCCACCGAGAAGAAGGTCAAGAGCGCGGTCACCGACACCGAGACCGAGATCCGCTTCGACACCGAGAAGAAGCCCGGTGTCAGCAACCTGCTCACGATCTACTCCACCCTCACGGGCGAGACCATCCCCGAGCTGGAGGCGAAGTACGAGGGCAAGGGCTACGGCGCGCTGAAGACGGACCTGGCCGGCGTGATGGTCGACTTCGTCACTCCGTTCAGGCAGCGCACCCAGGAGTACCTGGACGACCCGGAGACGCTGGACTCCATCCTGGCCAAGGGTGCGGAGAAGGCCCGGGCGGTCGCCGCCGAGACCCTCGCGCAGGCCTACGACCGGATCGGTTTCCTGCCCGCCAAGCACTGAAGGGCGCCGACCCGGGCGCTCGCGGAAGAGGGCCCTGGCGGTTCAGGGGGTGCTGCCCCCACACTGGGGCGACAGCACGCAATTCGACGACGGAGGAGACATACGTGGGGACCGTAACGCTCGGCGTTTCGATCGCGGTCCCGGAGCCGTACGGCAGCCGGCTCCAGGAGCTGCGCGCCGGCTTCGGGGACGTCGCCGCGCACGGTATTCCCACGCATGTCACCCTCGTGCCGCCCACCGAGGTGGAGGCCGAGCGGCTGCCCGCGATCCGGGCCCACCTGGCCGAGGTCGCGGAGGCCTTCCGGGGTTTCCGGATGCGGCTGGCCGGCACGGGGACCTTCCGGCCGCTCTCGCCGGTCGTCTTCGTCCAGGTCGTGGAGGGCGGCGCGGGCTGCACCCGTCTCCAGAGCGAGGTCCGCGATCCGCAGGGCCCGCTCGACCGCGAGCTGGCCTTCCCGTACCACCCGCACGTCACCGTCGCCCACGGGATCTCCGAGGAGGCGATGGACCTCGCGTTCGCGACGCTCGCCGACTACGCGGCCGAGTGGCTCTGCGAGGGTTTCGCGCTCTACGAGCAGGGCTCCGACGGGGTCTGGCGCAAGCTGCGTGAATACCCTTTCGGCACGGGCCCGACGGGGGTCCCGGCGCAGCCGGGCGCGCCCGCCGAAGCGGCCCGGGCGACCGTACGTCCTTCCTGACCGAGCGGCCGCCGGCCCAGCCGGACGGTGAGCCGGGCGCCGAATCGCAGCTTCCGTAGGACCAGGGTGTGGAACGGATGAGTCGTCGGGCGAAAAGTCACAATCGACGACCGTAGTACCCGAAACCGGCAATCCCGACTATTTCCGGCAGGCCAATTACGGTGACGTCATGGACTGGCTGACGAAACTCCCGGTGATCGGGCCGCTTGTGGCCCATCTGATGCGGACCCACGCGTGGCGTTCGTACGAACGGCTCGACCGCGCCCACTGGACCAGACTCGCCGCGGCCATCACCTTCATCAGCTTCCTCGCGCTCTTCCCCCTGATCACCATGGCCGCCGCGATCGGCGCCGCGCTGCTCAGCCCGGAGCAGTTGGACCGGCTGGAGAAGAACCTCGCCCAACAGGTCCCCGGGATCTCGGACCAGCTCGACATCGAAGGGCTCGTCGCGAACGCCGGCACGGTCGGTCTCGTCGCCGGCGTGATCCTCCTCTTCACCGGCATCGGCTGGGTGGGCGCGATGCGGGACTGCCTGCGCGCGGTGTGGGACAAGGACGACGAGGACGAGGGCAACCCGGTCCTGCGCAAGGGCAAGGACGGACTCGTCCTCATCGGCCTCGGCGCCGTGGGTCTGGCCTCCGCCGCGGCCTCGATCTTCGGGGCCAGCGCGGTCGGCAGGTCCGCGGAGTGGCTCGGCATCCCGCAGCAGGGCGCGGGCGGCGGCCTGCTGCGCGCCGCCGCGTTCGGCGTCGGTGTCGTGGCCGCCTTCCTGCTGCTGCTCTACCTCCTGACGCTGCTGCCCGGGGTCGAGCCGCCGCGCGGCCGCCTGATCCAGGCGGCCCTGATCGGCGCGGTCGGCTTCGAGCTGCTGAAGCTGCTGCTCAGCGGCTATATGCGGGGGGTCGCCGCGAAGAGCATGTACGGGGCCTTCGGCACGCCGATCGCCCTGCTGCTCTGGATCAACTTCACGGCGAAGCTGCTGCTGTACTGCGCCGCCTGGACCGCCACCCGGGACGACGAGGCCGGCGACGGCGACGAAGCCGCCGCCGCTACACCAGATCCTCGCCCCTCCCGCGACGACCCCGCGGCCAGCGCCGGTTGACGACGTACGCGCCGCCCGCCAAGAGGGCGATCACCCCGCCCGCCACGCCCAGCGCGGTGCCGATGCCGCCCGAGGAGTCCCCACCGGCAGCCGCCGGGTCGTGATCGTGCGACTGGGCCGGGGAACCGTGCGGCGAGGTGTCCGCGCTCTTCGGCGGCACCAGCTCACCCACCGGCTTGACCTTCCCGGCCGCCGCGAAACCCCAGTCGAAGAGCGCGGCGGTCTCCTCGTACACCGAGTTCGCCCCGCCGGAGCCCGGGTTCATCACCGTGACCAGCAGCTTGCGCGAGCCCTGCTGGGCGGCCCCGGTGAAGGTGGCGCCGGCCATCGTGGTGTTCCCGTTCTTCACCCCGGCGATGCCCTTGTAGGGGGAGATGCCGCCGGCGCCCGTCATCAGTCGGTTGGTGTTCTGGATCTCGAAGTACTCGCGCGGCTTCCCGGGCTCCTGCCTGCCGGGGAACTTGGCCTCGGCCGTGCCGCAGTACTCGCGGAAGTCCTGCTTCTGCAGCCCGGAGCGGGCGATGAGCGTGAGGTCGTACGCGCTCGACACCTGGTCGGGGGCGTCGTAACCGTCGGGGGACACGACGTGGGTGTCCAGCGCCTGCAGTTCCTCGGCGTGCGCCTGCATGTCCTTGACGGTCTTCTCGATGCCGCCGTTCATGGCCGAAAGCACGTGCACGGCGTCGTTCCCCGACCGCAGGAACACCCCGAGCCACAGGTCGTGGACGCTGTACTCGTGGTCCTCCTTCACCCCGACCAGACTGCTGCCGGGGCCCACGCCCTCCATGTCCTTGTCGGTGACCTTGTGGACCTGGTCCTTGGGCAGACCCGGCAGCAGGGTGTCCGCGAAGAGCATCTTCATCGTGGAGGCCGGAGGGAGCCGCCAGTGCGCGTTGTTCGCCGCGAGGACCTCCCCGGACTCGGCGTCCGCCACGATCCAGGACTTGCCCGTGAGGCTCGTGGGCAGCGCGGGCGCCCCGGGCAGCAGGTTGACCTGGACCCCCGGCTGGCCCAGCAGCGTCCCGCCGACCGTGGACATCGACGCGGGCGGCGCCGCGGCCTGCGGCGCCTTGCCGGTCCCGCCCTTCCCGTCGGCCGGCGGCGACGGCGCGGCGTGCGCGGGGGCCATCAGCACCGAGGGGACGAGCAGCGCGGGGATAAGGACCGTCAACGCGGTCTTCTTGGCGGACACGCAGGTGAAAGTACATCCCGATGAGCTCATCACCGTCGCGGACCGGCCAAGTCGCCGCAACCTCCCCCGGGACAGCCCACCCCGGCGCGTCCGTCCTGGGGAAGAATCCGATACTGAGGGCATGAAACTCAGCCGTACCGCCTCCTGGTTCCTGCTCGCCTTCGGCGTCTGGAGCTGGTTCATCTGGGTGTCTTTCGTCCGGAACCTGTGGAAGAACGGCAGTGGGCTGGCGTTCGATGCGGCGGGTGACCCCACGGCCTACTTCTGGGTGCACCTGACGCTCGCGGTGACGTCCTTTCTCCTGGGGACGGCCGTCGGTGTGATCGGGTTGCGCGCGGTCCTCGCGCTGCGGCGCGCATCACGCACGGGCACGGACGAGGACCACTCCGCATGAAGATCGTGATCTTCGCGCTGATCGCCCTGGCGGTCCTCGCCCTGCTGGTGTTCGTCCACCGCTGGCTCTGGATCCGGCTGGTGCGCGACACCACCGTCCCCGGCGGCCTGCCCCGGCGGGTCGGTACGGTCCTGTTCATCGCCCTGCCCCTCCTGTCTGTGGCCGCCCTGACCACGGGCCGCGGCGGGGCACCCTTCCCGGTCCAGCAGGCGGTGGCCTGGCCGGGGTTCCTGTGGCTCGCGGTGCTCCTGTACCTGAGCCTGACGATGCTGGTCGCGGAGCCGATCCGCGCGCTGTTGCTCCGCCGACTGGCCCAGCGGCCTCCCACCGGGGAGGCACGGGGCGCCGCCCCGCACCCCGCGCCTCGAACGCCGGCGGGGCTGGATGACGCCCCTGCCGCCGGCGCCGGCGCGCCCGGCCGACCGGCCGCCTCCGCGTCGGCCGGGCCCACCGCGGGCACGGCCCGGGCGGCCGCCCCGGCGGGCCCGGCCACTCGTACGGCGGAGCACCCCGGCACCGACGGTCCGGCAGCGGGGCGGCCGGTGGCCGCCGCCGAAGCCGACGAGGCGGGCGGGCACGGGGGCGCAGCCGCACCCCCGCCGGGGCACGCCGAAGGCGGTGCGCCCGCGGCCGTCGGGCCGGCCCGAGAAGCCGGGCTGCAGACCCGGCGGCGGTTCGTCGCGCGGACGATCGGCGGGGCCGCCGCCGCCGTGGCCCTCGGGACGGTCGCGAACGGGGCGTACGGAGTGCTGCGCGGACCGAGCGTCAAGCGGGTCCGGGTCCCCCTGGCCAAACTGCCCCGCGCGGCGCACGGCTTCCGGATCGCGGTCGTCAGCGACGTCCACCTCGGGCCGATCCTCGGCCGCGCCCACACCCAGCGCATCGTCGACACCGTCAACCGCACCCAGCCCGACCTGATCGCCGTCGTCGGCGACCTCGTCGACGGCGACGTCCACGACCTCGGGCCCGCCGCCGAGCCGCTGCGCGGGCTCGTCGCGCGGCACGGTTCGTACTTCGTCACCGGCAACCACGAGTACTTCTCCGGCGCCCGCCAGTGGGTCGACCACGTCCGCGAACTCGGCCTCACCCCGCTCGAGAACGCCCGTCGCGCCCTGCCGTACTTCGACCTCGCCGGCGTGAACGACATCGCGGGCGAGAGCGAGGGCGAGGGTCCCGACTTCGGGGCGGCCCTCGGCGACCGCGACCGGACCCGTACCGCCGTGCTCCTCGCCCACCAGCCGGTGGTCATCCACGACGCCGTCCGGCACGGCGTCGACCTCCAGCTCTCCGGCCACACCCACGGCGGTCAGCTCTGGCCCGGCAACTACCTTGCGGAGCTCGCCAATCCCACCGTGGCCGGACTGGAGCGCTACGGGGACACCCAGCTCTACGTGTCCCGCGGGGCCGGGGCCTGGGGGCCGCCGGTCCGGGTCGGTGCGCCGTCCGACATCACAGTCGTCGAACTCGCCTCATACCAGGCCTGACCCGCCCCAACCGGCAGCGACCCGCGTCTGATCGACCACACACCTGCCTTCCGGTGGCCGAAATTCCGTGATGGGATGGCCGGTATCCGGTAATCGGACAGTGGGGTGCTGTCTCCGGTACAGGGGTGGGGTTAGCGGGATGCCGTCTGTCGGGTCGAAGGTCGTCATTGCCGGGGTGGTCCTCGGCGTCGTCGGGGTGGGGGCCTGGCAGCTGGTGCCCTGGGAGGGCAAGAGCCGGGGCCCCATCCGGGTCGGTACCAGTGACGTCGTCTCCTCCCTCGACCCCGCCGGGGCGTACGACGCCGGTTCCTGGGCCCTGTTCAGCAACGTCTACCAGTCGCTGCTCACCATCAAGCCCGGCTCCGCCACCCCCGTGCCGGACGCGGCCTCCTCCTGCCAGTTCATCGGGCAGAAGCTCACCACCTACCAGTGCGAGCTGCGTTCGGACCTGAAGTTCTCCAACGGGCGCCAGATCACCGCCGAGGACGTCAAGCACTCCTTCGACCGGATCAAGGCGATCAACTCCGACCAGGGCCCGGCCCCGCTCTTCAACACGCTGGAGTCGGTCAAGGCCGAGGGCCGCACCGTCACCTTCAACCTGGCAACGGGGGACGCCACCTTCCCCTTCAAGATCGCGACGGGTGCCGCCTCGATCGTCGACAAGGACAAGTACCCGGCGAAGGCGCTGCGCGAGGACGCGAAGGTCGACGGCTCCGGCCCGTACAAGCTCGGCGAGTACAAGGCCGGCACCAGGGCCGAGCTGGAGCCCAACGAGTCGTACGCGGGCCAGGCCAAGCCGGCCCAGACCGCCGTCACCGTCCGGTACTACGAGGGCTCGGCGCAGCTCGACAAGGCCTGGAACGACCACGAGATCGAGGTGGCCCACCGGGAGATGCCGCCGGCCGTGCTCGCGGGCCTCAACCCGGGCATGAAGGACACCCGCTACGAGGCCTCCGGCGGCACCGAGACCCGTTCCGTGGTCTTCAACGTCCGTCCCGGCTCGGCCGCGGCGCCGGTCGCCGTGCGCCAGGCCGTCGCCGCCGCCCTCGACCGGCCGAAGCTGGCCAGTGACGTCTTCTCGGGTACCGTCACGCCGTTGTACTCCCTCGTCCCGGCGGGCATCGCGAGCCACAGCACCCCGTTCTTCGACCTTTACCCGTCGGCCAACGGTGCGACCTCGAAGAAGATCCTGAAGGACGCGGGGATCGCCACTCCCGTCAACCTCTCCCTCGGGGTCAACGCGAAGGGCGCGAACGTCCCCGAGGCCGAGGAGATCAAGCGGCAGATGGAGGCCACCGGCCTCTTCCAGGTGACGGTCAAGCCCATCGAGAAGTGGGCCGACTTCCAGAAGGGCTACGCGGCGGGGGAGTTCGACGCCTACACCATCGGCTGGATCGCCGACTTCCCGGACGCGGACAACTTCCTCGCCCCGCTCGTCGGCGCCGACTCCTCCATGAACAGCGGCTTCGCGGACAAGCACGTGGACGAGCTGATCACCCGTACGCAGTCCTACTCGGACCGGGGCGCGGCCGCGGGTGACTTCCGCGAGCTGCAGAAGCTCGTCGCCCAGCAGGCCCCGATGGTGCCGATCTGGCAGAAGAAGGACTACGTGATGTCCCGCGACGCCGTGGCCGGCGCCCAGAACCTCTCCGACGGCACCGGGGTCTGGCGCCTGTGGGAGCTGGACTGGCTGTAGGCCGGCCGAACGCCCGCCGTCGGACGCCTGCCGTGGGACGCCTGCCGTGGGGCGCCGGATGCACGACGCCGGACGTCGGGCATCAGGCACCCGGCATCAGGCGTCCGACGGGTCCGGCTCCGCGTCCCGAGCCGGGGCCGAGGACTTCTTGCGGGCCTTCGCCGTCGCCGTCTCGGCCATGCCGGGCAGGAAGTCGGCGAACAGCTCATGGAGTTCCCGCACCAGCGGCCGCAGCACCCGGAACCGGGCGAGGATGATGCCCCGCGTGGTCAGATGCGCGCCCCGGTCGGCGAGCCGCCGGGTCTTCTCGCTGTCCGGTGAACGGTCGAAGACCCAGTAGAGGACCAGGCCCATCTGCGAGAGCCACATCAGCTCCGGCAGTACGTCGGCCAGTTCGGCCGGCACCTTGGTCTTCGCGCCCGCCAGCACCTCGCGGTGTATGTCGATGCAGGCCTGCCGCGCGGGCTCCGACTCCGGCGAGAAGGGGCTGAGCGGACTCTCGGGGTCCGCCGCGTTCTTGAAGAACTGCGAGGCGAACTCGTGGTACGGGGCCGCGATGTCCAGCCAGGTCGTCAGTACGCCCGCGATCCGCTTCTGCAGATCGGTCTCGTTGTCCAGGATGGGCCGGACCGCCGCCTGGTGTGCGGCGCCGATCCGGTCGTAGAACCCCTGGACCAGGTGTTCCTTCGATTCGAAGTAGTAATAGGCGTTGCCGACCGAGACGCCGGCCTCCTTCGCGATACCCCGCATCGTCGTCTTGTCGAAGCCGCGCTCCTGGAAGAGCCGGAGCGCGGTTTCGAGGATGAGCGTGCGGGTCTGCTCGCTCTTGGGAGCCTTCTGATCAGTCACGGTGGATGAGCCTATCGGGGGACGGGACAGTGGTCGTCACAGGCCGGTCCCTCGGACTCCGCATCGGCGCCCGCACCCCCCTCGGTCCGTACCGCCTGGCGCCATGCCGAGGCCGTGTACATGGCGGCCCGGGCGAAGGGCCGGCCGGCCGGGGTGGCCAGCCAGTTGGCCCGGGGCCGGTGCTCGGAGAGCGCCCACAGGCAGACGATGAAGGCGTCCGTACCGGTCCACACCTGGCCCGAGTCGCCGACGACGGTGATCTCGCGGAGCGTGGAGGCGTGGTCGAGCTCCGGGTACCGCTGCCGCGCCGCGGCGGACGCGGCGGGGACGAGCCGGAGCGGCACCAGCCAGTGCTGCCCGAGCAGCCAGTGCCGGATGTGCACGCAGAGGGGGCAGTCGGCGTCGTAGAGCACGGTCAGGTGGCGGACCACCCCCGGCGCGGCCACCGGTCAGGCCCCGGCCGGCGCGGTCCACCCCTGGGGGGCGAGCGGCGGGGTCTGCTGCCGCTCCATGATCCCGCGGCGGCGCATCTTGTTGAGCACGTACACGTTGCCGAGGTGCATGACCCCGAGGACCAGCAGGACGATGCCGAGCTTGAACGACAGTGCCTCGAAGAGCTCGCGGGTCGTCTCGATGGCGACGTCCGAGCGCAGGAACAGGGTCACGAAGCCGATGTTCACGAGGTAGAAACCGACCACGAGCAGCTGGTTGACGGCATCGGCGAGCTTCTCGTTCCCGGCGAGGACGTCGCCGATGAAGACGCGGCCGTTGCGGCTGAGCGTGCGGGCCACCCAGACCGTGAGACCGATGCTGATGCCCAGGTAGATGACGTATGCGACGACGTTGAGGTCCACAGCCCCAGCCCCTTTGAACGTGTTCAACTGCTGACGAGGATGACTGTAGGCCCTTTTTTGAACAAGTTCAAGCGAACGTGGGAGGCGCTCCGGAACACCCCGGAAACGCGAAAGGCCCGTACCCCGGGAAGGGGTACGGGCCTCGGCGCGTCAGGGGATCAGAAGCGGCGCGTGATCAGCGCGCGCTTGACTTCCTGGATCGCCTTCGTGACCTCGATGCCACGCGGGCACGCGTCGGTGCAGTTGAAGGTCGTGCGGCAGCGCCACACGCCGTCCTTGTCGTTCAGGATCTCCAGCCGCTGCTCGCCGGCCTCGTCACGCGAGTCGAAGATGAAGCGGTGCGCGTTGACGATCGCCGCCGGGCCGAAGTACTGGCCGTCGTTCCAGAACACCGGGCACGAGGACGTGCACGCGGCGCACAGGATGCACTTGGTGGTGTCGTCGAAGCGCTCGCGGTCCTCGGCGGACTGCAGGCGCTCGCGCGTCGGCTCGTTGCCCTTGGTGACCAGGAACGGCATGACGTCCCGGTACGCCTGGAAGAAGGGCTCCATGTCGACGACGAGGTCCTTCATCACCGTGAGGCCCTTGATGGCCTCGACGGTGATCGGCTTCTCCGGGTTGATGTCCTTGATCAGCGTCTTGCAGGCGAGCCTGTTCTTGCCGTTGATCCGCATCGCGTCGGAGCCGCAGATGCCGTGCGCGCACGAGCGACGGAAGGTCAGCGTGCCGTCGAGGTCCCACTTGATCTTGTGGAGACCGTCGAGCACGCGCTCCTTCGGGTCGATCTCGATCTGGAAGTCCTGCCACTGCGCCTCGTCCGAAACCTCGGGGTTGAAGCGGCGGATCCGGAAGGTGACCGTGATGTTGTGCGAGGCCGCGGCCTCGGCCTCGACCTTGTCCAGGGTGGGGGTGGCCATCAGTACTTACGCTCCATCGGCTGGTAGCGGGTGACGACGACGGGCTTGTAGTCCAGCCGGACGGAGTCCTTGCCGTCGGCGCCGACCTCGCGGTACGCCATGGTGTGGCGCATGAAGTTGACGTCGTCGCGGTTCGGGTAGTCCTCGCGGTAGTGACCGCCGCGGGACTCCTTGCGCGCCAGGGCGGACACGGCCATGACCTCGGCCAGGTCGAGCAGGTTGCCCAGCTCGATGGCCTCCAGCAGGTCCGTGTTGAAGCGCTTGCCCTTGTCCTGGACGGACACGTTCTTGTAGCGCTCGCGCAGCTCCGCGATCTTCTCGACCGCGGTCTTGATGGTCTGCTCCGTACGGAAGACCATCACGCAGGCGTCCATCGTCTCCTGGAGCTCCAGGCGCAGGTCCGCGACCCGCTCGCTGCCCGTGGAGTTGCGCAGCTGCTCGACCAGCTCGACGACCTGCTGCGCCGGGTTCTCCGGCAGCTCGACGAAGTCGTTGGCGTGGGCGTAGGCCGCGGCCGCGATGCCCGAGCGCTTGCCGAAGACGTTGATGTCCAGCAGCGAGTTGGTGCCCAGGCGGTTCGCGCCGTGCACCGACACGCACGCGACCTCGCCGGCCGCGTACAGACCCGGCACGACGGTGGTGTTGTCCGCCAGGACCTCACCCTCGACGTTGGTCGGGATGCCGCCCATGGCGTAGTGCGCGGTGGGCTGGATCGGGATCGGGTCCGTGTACGGCTCGATGCCCAGGTAGGTGCGCGCGAACTCCGTGATGTCCGGGAGCTTCGCGTCGAGCTGCTCCGGCGGAAGGTGCGTCAGGTCCAGGTACACGTGGTCACCGGCGGGACCGCAGCCGCGGCCCTCACGGATCTCCGTGTAGATGGAGCGCGAGACGACGTCACGGGACGCGAGGTCCTTCATGACCGGCGCGTACTTCTCCATGAAGCGCTCGCCGTCCTTGTTGCGGAGGATGCCGCCCTCACCGCGGGCGCCCTCCGTCAACAGGATGCCCATGCGCCAGATGCCCGTCGGGTGGAACTGGAAGAACTCCATGTCCTCCAGCGGCAGGCCGCGGCGGTAGCAGGCCGCCTGGCCGTCACCCGTGAGGGTGTGCGCGTTGGAGGTCACCTTGAAGAACTTGCCGGTGCCGCCGGAGGCGTAGATGACGGCCTTGGCCTGGAACACGTGGATCTCGCCGGTGGCGAGCTCGTACGCGACCACACCGGCCGACTTCTTGACGCCGTCCTCCTCGACCAGGAGCTGGTCCAGGACGTAGAACTCGTTGAAGAACTCCACGCCCTCCTTGACGCAGTTCTGGTACAGCGTCTGGAGGATCATGTGGCCCGTGCGGTCCGCGGCGTAGCAGGACCGGCGGACCGGCGCCTCGCCGTGGTTGCGGGAGTGACCGCCGAAGCGGCGCTGGTCGATGGTGCCGTCCGGGGTGCGGTTGAACGGCAGGCCCATCTTCTCCAGGTCGAGGACCGCGTCGATGGCCTCCTTCGCCAGGATCTCGGCGGCGTCCTGGTCGACCAGGTAGTCACCGCCCTTGACCGTGTCGAAGGTGTGCCACTCCCAGTTGTCGTCCTCCACGTTGGCCAGCGCGGCGGCCATGCCGCCCTGCGCGGCGCCCGTGTGGGAGCGGGTGGGGTAGAGCTTCGTCAGCACGGCGGTGCGGCTGCGCTTCGTCGCCTCGATGGCGGCGCGCATGCCCGCGCCACCGGCGCCGACGATGACGGTGTCGTACTTGTGGATCTTCATCTGTTTCGCCTCAGCCCCGTTGCCTAGCGGATGTTCGGGTCGAAGGTGAAGATCACCAGCGTGCCCAGAAGGATGGTGAACACCGTGGCGGTGTAGAGCAGGCCCTTCAGCCACAGCCGCGTGTTGGCGCGCTCCGCGTAGTCGTTGACGACGGTACGCAGACCGTTGGCGCCGTGCAGCATCGCCAGCCACAGCATCAGCAGGTCCCAGACCTGCCAGAACGGGGACGCCCAGCGGCCGGCCACGAAGGCGAAGCCGATCTTGGAGACGCCGCCGTCGAGCACCAGCTGGATCAGCAGGTGGCCGATGACCAGGACGACGAGGACGATGCCGGAGAGGCGCATGAAGAGCCATGCGGCCATCTCGAAGTTGCCGCGGGTCGAGCGCGGGGTCTTGCCCGTGCGCTTGCGCGGGGCCTCGATGTACGGGGCCGGGTTGTCGACGTCGTAGAGGGAGACGCCCTCCACGGAACCGACCTTTTCGAAAGAAGTGTCAGAGCTCATGCGTGTCACTTCCCGAACAGTTCGAGGTAGGCGTGGCTCAGGACGGGGTACACGGCCCCGGCCATCAGCACGATCCAGACGCTCACCACGGTCCAGAGCATCTGCTTCTGGTAGCGCGGGCCCTTGGACCAGAAGTCCACGGCGATGACACGAAGACCGTTGAGCGCGTGGAACAGGATGGCGGCGACGAGGCCGTACTCCAGCAGCGCGACGATCGGAGTCTTGTAGGTAGCCACGACATCGTCGTACGCCTCGGGGGAGACGCGGACGAGAGCGGTGTCGAGGACGTGTACGAACAGGAAGAAGAAAATGAGGACGCCGGTGACTCGATGAGCCACCCAGGACCACATTCCTTCCCGGCCGCGGTACAACGTTCCAGCCGGCACGGAAAACCCTCCGGAAGCGGGGCGGGGGCCAGCCGGCTTCTTTGTCGGTCGGGCCCGGCCGGGTACGGTCCACCGGCCCCGGACATCGTAGCGACGCTTTGTCGGTTCCCTCGCCCGGGGTCCGCCGGTGTGATCAAACAGGCACGGACGGGCTATCCCACAGGAGCAAATAGCCCGAATTCGACAGCAGCCACCCCATCGGGAGAGGTCAGTCGGCGTGTCAGCTCGGCCAGCCGGGTCTGCGCGAGGCGGCGCAGCTCGTCGGCGGAGATGGAGCGCTCCTCGTCCACCTCGTGCCCCATCCGGTGCCGGATCGCGGCCAGCAGCTGGTTCGCCTGCTCCTCCGGCGGGTGCTCGTCGAGGCTGATCACGAAGGCGTGCCCGAACTTGCGCTCGTACTCCGCGTTGGCCGCGTCGAGCGCCAGCAGGGCCGCGTACGGGGAGCCGCGCCCGAGCTGGGCCGGGCATTCGACGGCCAGCGCCTCCGTCAGGTCCGCCTGCGAGAGGTCGTACGAGGCCTCGTCCGCGGCGGCCAACAGGACGTCGACGTCGGGGTACGGGCGGTGGGCGGCCACCCGGTGGGCCCAGCGCCGGCTTCCGCAGCAGTGCAGCAGCACGGCCCGGGCGGCGTCGGGGGAGAGGGCGTTGAACCGCGCCAGCCCGGAGCCGTGGGAAGGATCGGAGCAGCCGCGGGCCTGTGCCGGAAGGTGGCTGGACAGCGGGGGGCTCCTCGGGACGCGACGCGGGTGTACCCGCCACGCTATCGACGCCGGGCCGGGAGTGTCGTACCCATTCGAGCTTTTCGCGAGGAAGTGAGCCGAAAGGATGACGTGGGAGAGCGGAGCGGCGAGAGTGGCCCACGTGGTGTCCGTGGCGGCCGTACGTCTCACGTGCTGGGAGAGGTGGAGGACGACCGAGGCCGCCACCCCCCACAGGAGAGGCCCCGGTCGCCATCCGTCACGGGCTCGTGCGACAAGCCCGTACTCCTGTCAGCGCCCCGAGTGCGTTTTGTGTCACACCTCGCTCCGCGCAGGAATGGTTGCAGGTTGTACAACACATGGACGAGGGGTGCGGAAAGCCGTAACGTGCTGATTTGCGCCACACGGACAGGACGTTGAACGGGTTGGGGACTTTGCTGGGGGACGACGCGGAGCTGACCGCCGCGGTGCTCGCGGCACAGGACGGCGACGAGAACGCGTTCCGTGCTGTGTACCGCGCCGTGCACCCACGCCTGCTCGGATACGTACGCACGCTCGTCGGGGACGGCGACGCGGAGGACGTGACCTCCGAGGCCTGGCTGCAGATCGCCCGCGACCTCGACTCCTTCACCGGCGACGCCGACCGCTTCCGCGGCTGGGCCGCCCGCATCGCGCGCAACCGGGCCCTCGACCACATCCGCATGCGTGGACGCCGCCCCGCCATCGGCGGCGACGAGACCGAGCTGACCGGTTGGGCCGCCGAGTGCGACACCGCCTCCGCCGCCATGGAGTCCCTCTCCACCGGCTCGACCATGGCCCTGATCGCCCAGCTCCCCCAGGACCAGGCCGAGGCCGTCGTGCTGCGGGTCGTGGTCGGACTCGACGCCAAGAGCGCCGCCGAGACCCTGGGCAAGCGCCCCGGCGCCGTGCGCACCGCCGCGCACCGGGGGCTGAAGAAGCTCGCCGAACTGCTCGGCGCGCAGGACGGCGACGGCGGGGGCCCTCCCGACGCGGACCTCGGGATCACCGTCGGCCATAATGCCGGTGGCCGGCCACGGGGCGGCGGGGGCAGGAGGGATCTCGACGCCGTTCCCGCGCAACGCGGCCGCGGTGGGGGCCTCGTGGAGCAAACCGGTGTGACGCATTCACGTTGGCGGACGCAGAAGGACATGTGATGGCCGACGAGCGCGACAGGCGGTGGCTCGACGAAGCCGCGGCCGAAAAACTGCTGCGCGGTGAACCTCTGGAACCCCTGGGACCGGCCGCCGACCTCCGCGCCCGGGCCGAAGCCGCCCGGCTGCGCGCCGCACTCGATTCCCTCGCCCGGCCGCAGGTCCCCGAGGGCGCACACGTCGGTGAAGCCGCGGCGATGGCCGCCTTCCGGGCCGCGCGCGCCGCGGGCACGGCCGGCGCCATCGGATCCGCCGCGGCGCGGGCCGACGTCGTGGAACCGCTCGTCGAACTCGTCCGGTACGAGCGCCCGCAGGCCGTCCGGCGCGGCCGGGCCGTGCGCTTCGGCCTGGCGGCGGCCCTGGCGAGCGTCACGGTCGGCGGACTGGCCGCCGCCGCGGCCGCGGGACTGCTGGGCCAGGACCGGCACGACGTGGCGGGACCGGGACCGGCCGCGTCCGTCAGCGTCGACGAGGACGCGGCGAAGGGCATCGGCACCGGCGCCCCGACCCACTCCCCGCAGGTCCGGCCCACCCCGCACCGGGGCGACGGCGCCGTTCCGGCGACGCCTTCGGGCGGGACGCAGGCTCCGGGATCCGACGGGTTCACTTCCTGGGGCGGCTCCGCGATTGGCGGAAATTCGTCGGGTGGCTCCGCCACGGGGGGCCCGGGGCGCGACACCCGCGACAACCGGGACACCCGGGACGGCGAGACCGGTGGCACGACCGGGGGTCGGGAGACCCCCGGCACCGAGGGCGGCGCCAAGGACAAGGACAGGGACAAGGACCGCAACGGGCAGGGCCAGGGGCAGGGCGACGTCCTCCTCAAGGCCGCGGACCTGTGCCGGGAGTACCGGGCGGGCCGCCTCACCATCGAGCGCCGCGACCGGCTCTCGCTGCTGGCCCGTGGGGTCTCCCGGATTCCGGTCTACTGCGATTCGCTGCTGAGCGGGGTCACCCCGGGCGGTCCGCGCGGGAACTCCCCGGCTCAGGACGGCCCCGTGAAGCCCCGGACCACGGCCCCGGCCCGCCCCGACGGCGGCTCTCCCGGCATCGGCTGAAATTCGTACCGGCCCGCTGTAACACTTTTCGATGCGGCGGCGCAGTACATAACGAGCCGACTGGTCATCGGCCGCGCATGAGCCGGGGTTCCCCCCGTACCCCTGGGCTCTGCGCAACCGGCGCGGGCGGGGCACGTTCCCCCGGCCCCGCCCGCGCCCTCTACTTCCCGACCCGCACGGCCCGGCACGCACCGGTCCGGCCCGCACGGCCCGGCACGCACGCAAAAGCGGCCCGGCCGGATCCGCCCGGCAGGGCCGCGTCCACCTGGCGTCCGGCCGGCCGGACGCCACGGGGACTCACCAGTAGACGACGACCTTGTCGCCGGTCTGCACCTGGGCGAAGAGCGCCGACAGCTTGCCCTTGTCCCGGACGTTCACACAGCCGTGCGAGGCGCCGGCGTAGCCGCGGGCCGCGAAGTCCGCCGAGTAGTGCACCGCCTGGCCGCCGCTGAAGAACATCGCGTACGGCATCGGCGTGTGGTAGATCGTCGACACCCAGTCCTTCTCCTTGCGGTCCACCTTGAACTCGCCCTCGCGGGTCGGAGTGTTCTCCGAGCCGAAGCGCACGTCCATGGTGGAGACGATCTTCCCGTCGATCATCCAGGCGAGGGTGCGGCTCTCCTTGCTGATGCACATCACGCGGCCCGTCATGCAGCGCGGGTCCGGAGCGTCGACCTCGTTGGTGGTCGGCGGGCGCAGTTCGTCCTCGGTGGGCTTCTTCGTCAGCTTCTGGATCTTCTGCCAGGTCGCCTCGTCGACCGAACCGCTGGCGGTCAGGTCGTTCTTCGACTGGAAGGACTTGACCGCGGCCGTCGTCTTCGACCCGTAGAAACCGGTCGGTGCGACCGACATCAGCTTGAGCTGCTTCAGCCGCGCCTGGAGCTCGCGGATCTGGTCGCTCTCGTCGCCGTTGGCCATGATCGCCTTCACCGCGGGCGTGGCGGACGCCGAGGGCGAGGCGGAAGCGGAGGCGGAAGCCGACGGCGAGGCGTCGCCCGGCTTGTTGTCCGTGGAGGGAGAGGCTTCAGGGGTGGCACCCGCCGTGGGCGAAGACGAGACCGAGGAGGAGGAGCCTGCCGACTCCGACTTCTGCGGTCCGCAGGCGGTCGCGGCGAGCGCGACGGCGGTGGCGATCCCGAGCGTGCGGATTATGACTCTCTGGCGGTGCATGAGCGGTCCCCCGGTTTCTACGGTCGTGTATGTAGGTGATGCCTGACGCGCGTGGAGAGTTGCACTGCGTCCGGGGATGTTGCGCCATTGTGACCAGGAGCCGTCCGCAACCTTTCGAGGACATGTGCGGGACGGTTGTACCAGTCCTGGACCCGGTAGTTCCACGGAGGTCGCACGTGACGGCGCACACCGAGAGCGGAATCCCCATCGAACCCGTCTACGGGCCCGGCGACCTGACGGGGTGGGACCCCGCCCAGGCCCTCGGGGAGCCCGGCGGGTTCCCGTACACGCGCGGGGTCTACCCGAACATGTACACCGGCCGACCCTGGACGATGCGGCAGTACGCCGGCTTCGGAACGGCCGCCGAATCCAACGCCCGGTACCGGCAGCTCATCGCGGGCGGCGGCACCGGGCTGTCCGTCGCCTTCGACCTGCCGACCCAGATGGGGCACGACTCCGACGCCCCGCTCGCGCACGGCGAGGTGGGCAAGGTCGGCGTCGCCGTCGACTCCGTCGACGACATGCGGGTCCTGTTCGACGGGATCCCGCTCGACCGGGTCTCCACCTCGATGACCATCAACGCTCCCGCCGCGCTGCTCCTGCTGCTCTACCAACTGGTCGCGGAGGAGCAGGGCATCTCGGGCGCGCAACTGACGGGGACGGTCCAGAACGACGTCCTGAAGGAGTACATCGCCCGAGGGACGTACATCTTCCCGCCCGGGCCCTCGCTCCGGTTGACGGCCGACACCTTCCGCTACTGCCGGGCCGAGATCCCCAAGTGGAACACCATCTCCATCTCCGGCTACCACATGGCCGAAGCGGGGGCCTCGCCCGCGCAGGAAGTGGCCTTCACCCTCGCGGACGGGATCGCGTACGTCCGAACGGCCCTGGCCGCCGGGATGGCGGTCGACGAGTTCGCGCCCCGGCTCTCCTTCTTCTTCGTCGCCCGCACCACCCTCCTGGAGGAGGTCGCGAAGTTCCGCGCCGCCCGACGGATCTGGGCGCGCGTCATGCGCGAGGAGTTCGGGGCCCGCGACCCGAAGTCGCTGATGCTGCGCTTCCACACGCAGACGGCCGGCGTCCAGCTGACGGCGCAGCAGCCCGAGCTGAACCTCGTACGGGTCGCGGTGCAGGCGCTGGCGGCGGTCCTCGGCGGCACCCAGTCACTGCACACCAACTCCTTCGACGAGGCGATCGCGCTGCCGACCGAGAAGTCCGCCCGCCTCGCGCTGCGCACCCAGCAGGTCCTCGCGTACGAGACGGACGTGCCGCACACCGTGGACCCGTTCGCCGGGTCGTACGCGGTGGAACGGATGACGGACGAACTGGAGGCGGCGGCGCTCGCGCTGATGCGCCGGGTCGAGGACCAGGGCGGGGCGGTGGCCGCGATCGAGAACGGCTTCCAGAAGGCCGAGATCGAGAAGAACGCCTACCGCATCGCGCAGGAGACCGAGGGCGGGGAGCGCGTGGTCGTCGGGGTCAACCGGTTCGCGCTGGAGCGCGAGGAGCCGTACGAGCCGCTGCGCGTGGACCCGGCGATCGAGGCCCGGCAGTGCGAGGCCCTGGCGCGGCTGAGGGCGGAGCGGGACGGGTCCGCGGTCCGGGCGGCGCTCGCCGCCCTGCGGGAGGCGGCGGCCGGGACGCAGAACGTGCTCTACCCGATGAAGGAGGCGCTGCGGGCACGGGCCACGGTGGGGGAGGTGTGCGGGGCGCTGCGGGAGGTCTGGGGTACGTACGAACCCGTCGATTCCACTTGGTGACGTAACGATTCAAAGCGGGCACTGGACCGTCAGGTGCGTACCTGTGGGACACTCCTGCACATGCTGGGTGTGACCGATCTTCCGACTTATCTCGCCGGCCTGGTGCTCATCATTTTGTTGCCGGGCCCGAACTCGCTCTACGTGCTGTCCGTGGCCGCCCGCCGCGGGGTGCGCACCGGCTACAAGGCCGCCGCCGGGGTGTTCACCGGCGACGCCGTGCTGATGCTGCTGACGGCCCTGGGCGCCGGGGCGCTGCTCAAGGCGAGCCCGCTGGTGTTCACCGTGGTGAAGGTCCTGGGCGCCGGGTACCTGGCGTGGCTGGCCGTGGGCATGATGCGCGGTGCCTGGACGCTGTGGCGCACGCGCGCGGAGCTGGCCGAGGCGGTGGAGGAGGCGCCCGCGGAGGCGGGCGAGCGCGAGCGGCCCTACCGGCGGGCGCTGCTGATCAGCATGCTCAACCCGAAGGCCATCCTCTTCCTGATGTCCTTCTTCGTGCAGTTCGTGGACCCGTCCTACGCCTACCCGGCGCTGTCGTTCCTGCTGCTGGGCGGCCTGCTGCAGATCGGCAGCTTCCTGTACCTGACGTCGCTGATATTCGGCGGCACGCGCCTCTCGGACGCCTTCCGCCGCCGCAAGCGGCTGTCGGCCGGGGCCACCTCGGCGGCGGGCGTGCTGTTCCTCGGCTTCGCGGCCAAGCTCGCGACCGGCTGAGCCCGCCGGGCCGAGCCCGCCCGGGCGGGGGCCGTCAGCCCAGTACGCGCTTGAGCCGCCGGGCCACGCGGCGCACCGCCCGGCTCCGCGGCAGGAACGCCAGTCGGGCGGGGATGCCGCCCGGCAGGCCCAGGCCGGTCAGCCGGCGGCGGGTGAAGTACCGCCACGTGCGCGGGGTCAGGTGCCGGGCCAGATAGGCCTCGGCGTCGGCCCGGCGCCCGGCCAGCATCTGCGGCTGCATCGTGAAGCCGACGGCCGTGAGCAGTCCGGTCGTCTCCTCCCGCACC
This sequence comes from Streptomyces sp. NPDC001717, assembly GCF_042892775.1. Lineage (NCBI taxonomy): Bacteria > Bacillati > Actinomycetota > Actinomycetes > Kitasatosporales > Streptomycetaceae > Streptomyces > Streptomyces sp. NPDC001717. Next base: position 463,308 of record NZ_JBIAUK010000001.1, read on the forward strand.
CGCTCCGGCGCGGGGAAGGTCCAGGAGCGCACGGCGCCGGCGTCCGCGAGGTCGGGCAGCAGGGAGTCCACCAGCACGAGCGGGACGCGGTTGCTGTTCGGGTACGGGGTCAGCCGGGCCAGTATGGCGTCCGTCCCGGTCCGGGCCACCGGGAGCCCGTACAGCGTGGCGGCGGTCAGGAGTCCGGTGGAGAAGCAGCCGACGACCAGCGCCGGGCGCAGCCGCCGGTAGAGGGTCTCGGCCAGGACCGGGGTGTCGACCACGGTGATCCGGGCGCCGAGCCGCTCGGCCTCCGCCTCCGCGCGGCGGGAGTAGGCGGCCGGGGCGCCGGGATGCGGTTTGAAGACCAGCTCGGTGTGGCCCAGCGCGTGCGCGCCCCGGACCATCGAGACGTGCAGCTCCTCCTCCTCGTCCGGGCTCATCAGGTCGAGCGCCGAGAGGTACTGGCCCAGGAGCAGAGCGGGCGCGGCTCCCGGTGGCGCGTCCGCCGCGGGCTCCGCCAGCTCGGCCAGGACCTTGTGGAAGGCCTCCGTCGGCACCAGCTCGGCCCGGGCCCCGAACTCCGTCAGCAGCAGCGGCTCCAGCCCCGGTACGAGGTCCAGGTGGAGCACCCGTCGTACGCGCATCCCCAGCTGTGGGTCGAGCCGGAACCGCGTGGGCCCGTAGCTCATCAGCCCGTCGGCGTAGACGTCGACCGCCGCGCCGGGGAAGAGCCGGCACAGGGTCTGCGCGGGCGGTACCTGGAGGGACTCCACGATCAGTTCGACGCGGTCCTCGCCCAGCCCCCACAGGGCGCGCAGCTGCCGCTCCCACAGCGGGACGTCCTCCGGGCGCGGGGCCCAGGAGCTCGGGTGCTGAGGTGCGATGACCTCGTTCCAGTCGAGCACCTCGTCGAAGCGCGAACGCAGGACCGCGAAGCCCGGCGCGTCGGCGACCCCGGGGGTGACCTCGGCGGCGACGGCATGGTTGCTGGTCAGCAGGATCCGCCGGCCCGCGGGCGGGAAGGAGCCGGCGTCGATGCCCGCGACGAGCGTGGCCGCGCCGTAGAGGGTGGAGGCCAGGAAGAGCTGCGTGGGCATCAGGAGGCCGCCCCCGCCAGGGCGCGGCGGCGGCCGCCCCGGACGCGGCGCAGGACGGCGGCGCGTTCGGCGTCCATCGAGTCCAGGACCCGGTCCAGTACGTCCTGGGGCATGCGTCCGAGCGCGGCCGCGCTCATCGAACGGAGTTTCCTGGCCACGGCCGGTTCGAACCTCCCGATGGAACCGAAATGGTGCGCGATAATGGCGCAATATGTTCGTACGGCTTTCGGGAGAAAAAGCTCCGACTCCCGGTCTTCCCGCACGTCGGACAGGACTTCGTCGAATGCCTTGATGAAATCGAGCTGCCGTTCGTCGCCGATCTGCGTCAGCGAGGTGGAAACTCCGCGCCGGTAGAAGACGCCCGGCAGTCCCACCACGGCGAACGACTCCGCCTCCCGGTGCAGCCGCCAGATCCACGGCCGGTCCTCCGCCGTCCGCAGCCCGTCGGTGAACCGCAGCAGGCCGCTGTCCAGCAGTCGCCGGTGGTACATCCCGGCCCAGGCGTAGGGATAGTCCACCGAGGTGGCGCGGTCCGCCGGCAGGATCGCGGTCCGCGGATCGGCGACCACCCCCTGCGGCCCGTAGGGGACCCGCTGCACACTGCGCGCCCTGCCGGTGCACTTCACATGGTCGGTACGGATGAAATCGCAGCTCAGAGCCTCAATGGCGGCCAGCATCCGGGCCAGGTGGCCGGGAGCCAGCCAGTCGTCCCCGTCGAGGAACGCGAGGTACTCGCCGCGCGCCGCGTCCAGACCGCTGTTGCGCGCGGTCGCCAGGCCGCCGTTCCGCTCGTGCCTGACGTGCACCGCACCGGGCAGCTCGCGCGCCGCGCGCTCCAGCAGAGCGGGCGTCCCGTCCGTGGAGCAGTCGTCCACCAGGACGAACTCGAAATCGTCCCGGGCGTTGAGGGCGAGGCTTTTCAGGGCATCCGGTGCGTATGTCTGCACGTTGTAGAACGGCACGACAACAGAGAGCTTGGGCACCTCCGAGACATTAGGGCGGCGCCCGGCATTCATCATGGCCCGGACGCGTATTCCATGTGAACGACGCACGGCAGGCGTGTTAACCCGCCCGGTTTCGCATTCAGTCGATGCGTTGTTAACCCGCTGTTGTGCGTTCGTTGGGCCGATCACTCAATTCGCGGAATAGCTTCTGCGGCGTGTCGATCCGCAAACGCGTCGCCGTACTCGCCGATTCCGATACGCGATGGAAATGGGGTGCGCTCACCGCCCGCCGTCTCGTGCCCGACGACCACGACCTCACCGGATACCTGCTGCGCGGCCGGGCCACGCCCACCGCGCGCCAGCTCGGCGAGGTGGGGGTACGGGCCGACCGGCTGTCCGAGGTGACCTGCGCCGAATTCCTCGCGGAGATCGGGCGCGAGCGGTACGACGTGGTCGTCCTCGCCCTCGTCGGCGGGGCCGTCCAGGCCGTCCTGCACGGGGCCCGCGCCCTGTGGCCGGACCCGGCGCGGCGGCCCGTGTTCGTCACCGGGTACGTGGGCGTCGTGTACGAGAAGCTCGCCGACGGACTGCTGCTGCGACACGGGGCGGACCTCGTACTGGCCAACTCCCGCCACGACGCGGAGCGCTTCCGCGCCGTGTACGAGGGGGTCGGCGCGGACGCCGGCGCCGTCACCGAGACCGCGCTGCCCTTCCTGGGCGGAGCCCCGTACGAGCGGGCCGGGAGCCGGGCCCACACGGTGGTCTTCGCCGTGCAGCCCTCCGTCCCCGACAGCCGCGCCGACCGCGCGTACCTGCTGGAGCGGGCCGCCGGGCACGCGCGGCTGCACCCCGAACGCGAGGTGCTGATCAAGCTGCGCAGCAAGCCCGGCGAACACACCACGCACCTGGAGGAACAGCCCTACCAGCGGCTCGCGGAGCGGATCCCGGGCGGGCTGCCGGCCAACTGCCGCCTGGTCTACGGGAACATGGGCGAGGTCCTGGACGGCACCGACCTGCTGGTCACCGTCTCCTCCACCGCAGCCCTCGAATCCCTGCACCGGGGCGTCCCGACGGCCGTCCTCACCGACCTGGGCATCCGCGAAGCCCTCGGCAACCACCACTTCCTCGGCTCGGGCTGCCTGGCCTCGTGGGACCAGCTCGACGCCGGGCTGCTCCCGCAGGGCGACCCGGACTGGCTGCGCTCCCAGGGCGTCCGCCCCCCGGCCGTCCCCGCCTCGGACGCGCCGTACGACGCGTACGCCGCCGCGCGGGACCGGATCGCGGCGCTGCTCGCCGAGCCGGCGCTGCCCGCCCCCGCGCCGTACTACACGCTCGAAACCGCCCCCGGGTACCTGCCCGGGATCCTCGCGCGGCAGCACCTGCGGCCCGACGGCACCCCGCAGCCCGGCGCCGTCCGGGAGACCGCGGGGGAGTCCCGGCTGCGCCGCCGGCTCCGTTCGTACCTGCGCGAGGCCGCCCGCGGGGCGTACCGGCACGGGGTGCAGCGCGTGGCCCCGGCGATCCGCCGGCTGGGGGAGCTGTGAGGGTCCTCGCCGTGATCCCGGCGCGCGGCGGCTCCAAGGGAGTCCCCGGGAAGAACACCGCCCCCGTGGGCGGGGTACCGCTCGTGGCCCGCGCCGTGGGCGCCTGCCGCTCCGCGCCCACCGTGACCGACGTGGTCGTCTCCACCGACTCCGAGACGATCGCCGCCGCCGCCCGCGCGGCCGGCGCCGACGTCATCTCCCGCCCCACCGCGATCTCCGGCGACACCGCGAGCAGCGAGGCCGCCGTCCTGCACGCCCTCGAATCCTTCGAGGAACTGCACTCCGTCACCGTGGACGTGGTCCTCCTCGTCCAGTGCACCAGCCCCTTCCTGACCCCCGGCGAAGTGGAGTCCGTCGCCGCCGCCGTGGCCACGGGAGCCGCCGACTCGGCCCTCACCACCGCCCCCTTCCACGGATTCCTGTGGCGGGCGGACGCCGACGGCTCCGCGGCGGGCGTCAACCACGACAAGGCGCACCGCCCCCGCCGCCAGGACCGCCCGCAGGACCTGCTGGAGACCGGCGCCGCCTACGCGATGGACGCCGCCGGCTTCCGCGTCGCCCGCCACCGCTTCTTCGGCCGGACCCTGCCCGTCGCCACCGACCCGGCCCGGGTCCTGGAGATCGACGACCCGCACGACCTGGCCCGTGCCCGCCTCCTCGCACCCCTCTTCGACGAGGACGCGGCACGACCCGACCCGCAGCCCACACCCCCGCAGCACGCGACACCCCCGCACCGGACACCCCCGCACCGGACATCCCCGCACCGAAGGACGCCTCCTGCCATGACCTCCACCCTCGCCGACCCCCGCCACCGCAGCTTCGGCCCGCGCACCGCCGGCCCCGGCCGCCCCGTCTACGTCGTCGGCGAGATCGGCATCAACCACAACGGCGACCTCGGCAACGCCTTCGCCCTCATCGACGCCGCCGCCGAAGCAGGCTGCGACGCCGTCAAGTTCCAGAAGCGAACCCCGGAGATCTGCACCCCCCGCGACCAGTGGGACATCGAGCGCGACACCCCCTGGGGCCGCATGACCTACATCGATTACCGCCGCAAGGTCGAGTTCGGCGAGACCGAGTACCGCGCCATCGACGAGCACTGCGCCAAGCGCGGCATCGACTGGTTCGCCTCCCCGTGGGACACCGAGGCCGTCGCCTTCCTGGAGAAGTTCGACGTCCCCGCCCACAAGGTGGCCTCCGCCTCCCTCACCGACGACGAACTGCTGCGCTCCCTGCGCGCCACCGGCCGCACCGTGGTCCTCTCCACCGGCATGTCCACCCCGAAGCAGATCCGCCACGCGGTCGAGGTGCTCGGCAGCGACAACATCCTGCTCTGCCACGCCACTTCCACGTACCCGGCCAAGGCCGAAGAGCTCAACCTGCGGGTGATCAACACCCTGTGCGAGGAGTACCCCAACGTCCCGATCGGCTACTCCGGCCACGAGACGGGCCTGCAGACCACCCTCGCCGCCGTCGCCCTCGGCGCCACCTTCATCGAGCGCCACATCACCCTCGACCGCGCGATGTGGGGCTCCGACCAGGCCGCCTCCGTGGAGCCCGGCGGCCTCACCCGCCTGGTCCGCGACATCCGCACCATCGAGACCGCCCTCGGCGACGGCGTCAAGCGCGTCTACGAGTCCGAGCTCGGGCCCATGAAGAAGCTCCGCCGCGTCCAGGGAGACCTGGCCACCGTCTGACCCCGGCCCGGCCGGCCGGCCCGGTCCATCCGGTTTCCGCCCGGTCCGTCGCGAAGAGGTTCCGTCCCCCCGACGAGGAGTACGACGTGCCCCGTTCCGCCTCCACCCTGGCGTTTGTCGAGAGCCCGGTCCAACTGCTGAACGTGCTGGAGTGGGCGCACGCGCGGGGCGCCGCCCCGGAGGGCGGACGCCTCCTCGCGGCCATCCCCAACCAGCCGGGCCGGGAGGGCACGGGCCGCGCCCGGACGGCCGACCCGACGCCCGCGCCCGCCTCGCCGAAGACGCCCGCAGGGGCCGAGGGGGGCCTGCGGATCGTCGTACTGCCCCCGACCGACCCCATGTCCCGCGGCCAGCTGCGCCGGATGGCGGCGCTGGCCCGGGACGAGGGGCACGAGGTCCGCTGGCAGGAGGCGCGCGGCGGCCGTCTCGCGCCCTTCAAGGCGCTCGCGGCACTGGCCGGCGACGTCCGCGCCGCCCGCACCGTCGTCGTCGGCGACCCCTTCTCCCGCTACGTGCAGCTGCTGCTCACCCTCGTACGGGCCGAGGAGCTCGTGGTGGTCGACGACGGCACCGCCACCATGGAGTTCGTCGCCCAGACCGCCCGCGGCGAACGCCTCGTCCGCTGGCACCGCGTCGGCGGCGGCGGACTGCCGGCCCGCGTCCGCGAGCTGGCGTACGCGCCCGTCTCGGCGACCGCCCGGCGCCGCTTCACCCCGTCCGCGGGCAGCGGGCGCACCGTCGAGGTGTTCACCTCGATGCCCGTCACCCCGCACGGCGGCATGGCCCTGCGGCTCAACGACTTCGCCTGGACCCGCGACCGGTTCGGCCCGCCGCGCCTGACCAAGGGCACCGACCTGGTCGGCACCTCCCTGGTGGAGACCGGCGTGGTGGACCCGGACCACTACCTGGAGGCGGTGCGCGTCCTGACCCGCGAGCACGGCGCCACCCGTTACTTCGCCCACCGCAGGGAATCCGCGGAGAAGCTGCGCGCGCTGAGCGAGGCGACCGGGCTGGAGATCGTACGGCCGGACCTGCCGCTGGAGCTGATCGCCCGGCGCGGCCCCGTCGGCCGGACCATCGTCAGCTTCCCCTCCACGGTCGTGCACACGCTGCCGTACGCCCTGGCCGGCACCGGAGTCACCGTTGCCGTATGCGATGTGGACCCGGAGTGGTTGAGCGCCGCCGCCTCGCCGCGGGCCCGCGGATTCCTCGCGGGAGTCACCGACACCGCCCGTGATGTGCACAGACTTCCTGCTCAGGCGGCACCCGCGGCCGGATGAGCGTGCGAGTGTACCCGCGAGCCCGCCCGGTCATGCGTCCAGAGGCCGGGAATCTTTCCCCTAACGGCATGAACTTTTGTCGATACCCAGCCAGTTGACCCATCCGTGCGCCTAGGCTTCAACGGGTGAACCAGTTGATGTCCCGCGAGTCCCAGACCGCCCAGCCCGCCGCGTCCGATCGCTCCGAGCTGCCCGGCAAGCTTCCGGACCACCTGCGTGCCGAACTGATCGCCTTCCGCCGGGACTTGCACATGCATCCCGAGCTCGGGCACCAGGAATTCCGGACCACGGCCGCCATCAAGGCCCGACTGGAGAAAGCCGGCCTGCGACCACGGGTACTGAAGTCCGGCACGGGACTCATCTGCGACGTCGGCACCTGGGATGGCGTTCGTCCCATGCTGGCGCTGCGCGCGGACATCGACGCCCTGCCCATCCCGGATGCCAAGACGCACGTCTCGTACCGGTCGACCTTCCCGGACCGCGCCCACGCCTGCGGCCATGACGTGCACACCTCCGTCGTCCTCGGCGCCGGCCTGGTCCTCGCCGAGCTCGACCGCCAGGGCCTGCTGCCCCGCCCCGTGCGGCTGCTGTTCCAGCCCGCCGAGGAGGTGCTCCCGGGCGGGGCCACCGACGCCATCGACTCCGGGGTGCTGGATGGCGTCGGCAGGATCATCGCCGTGCACTGCGACCCCCGGGTCGACGCCGGGAAGATCGGTCTGCGGCCCGGACCCATCACCTCGGCCTGCGACCGGCTGGAGGTCTCGCTCTCCGGCCCCGGCGGGCACACCGCCCGCCCGCACCTGACCACCGACCTGGTGACGGCCGCCGCCCGCGTGGCCGTCGACGTGCCGGCGCTGCTGGCCCGCCGCATGGACGCCCGCTCCGGCATGTCCATCACCTGGGGCCGGATCGAGGCCGGCCACGCCTGCAACGTCATCCCGATGCACGCCGAGCTGTCCGGAACCGTGCGGTGCCTCGACCTCGCCGCCTGGCACGAGGCCCCGGACATGATCCACGCGGCCATCGACGAGGTCGCCACCATGCACGGGGCGAAGTTCGAGATCAACCACGTGCGCGGGGTGCCGCCGGTGGTCAACGACCCGGTGGTCACCGAGCTGCTCCGGGAGGCGATGGCGGCCCGCCGCGGCGCCGGGTCGGTCGAGGACACCGAGCAGAGCCTGGGCGGGGAGGACTTCTCCTGGTACCTGGAGCACGTGCCCGGCGCCATGGCCCGGCTGGGGGTCCGTACCCCCGGTGACCTCGCCAAGCGCGACCTGCACCGGGGCGATTTCGACGTCGACGAGTCCGCGATCGAGGTCGGCGTCGAGTTCTTCACGGCCGCCGCCCTGCTCGACGGCCGACGCGCGAGGTAGCCGGTGAGGCCCGGATCACGGCCGGGCCGAACCGAAATTCCTACCCCATCGGCGAGCCTCCCGGCGGACGCGTCCAGCCCTTGGTACACAAGGGTTGGGCGTGTGACTCGTTACCGATCGGTCACTGTCTGATTCGCGACGATCCGATAACGACTCATGAACGGGCCTTTAACTGACATCTACGCGCGTTACGATCGCCGCGAAACCAGCGCCGGTCGTGGCGCTTCGGTCAGGTTTTGAAGGAGCCTCCCCTTGCGCCGGATCACCAGGATCGCCACCGTGGGCATCGCGTCCGCGGCGCTGGCCCTCTCGGCCACCGCCTGTGGCGGTAAGAAGTCGTCTGACACCTCCTCCGACAGCACGTCGCAGGCCGAGAGCGTCGCCATCGCGTACGACATCGGCGGCCGCGGCGACCAGTCGTTCAACGACGCCGCCTTCGCCGGCATGGAGAAGGCGAAGACCGACCTCCAGGTCAAGACCTCCGAGGCCGAGCCCACCGACGGCGAGGGCGAGGCCGACAAGGTCCAGCGCCTCACCGAGCTGGCCCGCAAGGGCAACAACCCGGTCATCGGCGTCGGCTTCTCCTACGCCCCGGCCATCAAGAAGGTCGCGCCGAAGTTCCCGAAGACCACCTTCGGCATCATCGACGACACCTCGGTGACCGGCCCGAACATCGCCAACCTCGTCTTCAACGAGGAGCAGGGCTCCTACCTGGCCGGCGTCGCCGCCGCCAAGGCCTCCAAGACCGGCACGGTCGGCTTCATCGGCGGTGTCGAGGTTCCGCTGATCAAGAAGTTCGAGGCGGGCTTCGCGCAGGGCGTCAAGGACACCAACCCGAACGCCAAGGTCCTGGTCCAGTACCTGACCCAGCCCCCGAACTTCGACGGCTTCTCGAAGCCCGACCTCGGCAAGGCCGCCGCGCAGGGTCAGATCGACCAGGGCGCCGACGTGGTCTACGCCGCCGCCGGTCTCGCGGGTTCCGGTGCCATCGAGGCCGCTTCGGCCAAGGGCAAGTGGGCCATCGGCGTCGACTCCGACCAGTACAACCAGGCCGGTCTGGCGAAGTACAAGGACGCCATCCTGACCTCGGTCACCAAGGACGTCTCGGACTCCGTCTTCAACCTGATCAAGTCGGTCAAGGACGGCAAGCCGACCACCGGTGAGATCCGCTACGGCCTGGACAAGGACGGCGTCGGCCTGGCCGACTCCAACCCGAAGTACAAGGAGATGACGGACGTCGTCGCCGCGGTGGAGAAGGCCAAGGCCGACATCATCGCCAAGAAGATCACCGTCAAGACCGCCCCGTAAGGCCGTTCCTGACATGTAGTCGTGGTCTCCGGGGTCCGGGCAGTGGTCTCATCCGCTCCCGGGCCCCGAGCCGCGTTCTGTGGGGCTCGTGGCCAGTTGGCCGCAAGTTTTCACTTCTGACAGTGCTACGCGCGTAGAAGCATCGTGGACGCGATACTTTCACTCCCCGCCCTGTCCTCCTGCCTTCCGCTCCTTCCGCGCCAAGGAGAGTGCGTCATCAACGCGTCCAGCCCGCCCCCCGCCGTAGAACTGCACGGCATCACCAAGCGCTTCCCCGGCGTCGTCGCCAACAAGGACATCGCGATCACCGTCCGCAAGGGCACGGTCCATGCCTTGATCGGCGAGAACGGCGCCGGCAAGTCGACCCTGATGAAGATCCTCTACGGCATGCAGAAGCCGGACGAGGGCACCATCGCCATCGACGGGGAGCAGGTCTCCTTCGCCAGCCCCGGCGACGCCATCGCCCGCGGCATCGGCATGGTGCACCAGCACTTCATGCTCGCCGACAACCTCACCGTCCTGGAGAACGTGGTCCTCGGCGGCGAGAAGCTGTACGGCATCGGCGCCAAGGCCCGCAAGAAGATCAAGGAGATCTCGGACGCGTACGGCCTCGGCGTGCGTCCCGACGCCCTGGTCGAGGACCTCGGTGTGGCCGACCGGCAGCGCGTGGAGATCCTCAAGGTCCTCTACCGCGGCGCCAAGATCCTCATCCTGGACGAGCCGACCGCCGTGCTCGTGCCGCAGGAAGTGGACGCGCTCTTCGACAACCTGCGCGAGCTCAAGGCCGAGGGCCTGACCGTCATCTTCATCTCGCACAAGCTGGGCGAGGTCCTGAAGGTCGCCGACGACATCACCGTCATCCGGCGCGGCACCACCGTCGGCACCGCCGACCCGAAGACCGCCACCACCAAGCAGCTCGCCGAGCTGATGGTCGGCTCCGAGCTGCCCTCGCCCGAGACCCGCGAGTCCACGGTGACCACGACGCCGATGCTCCAGGTCGACGGCCTGCGCCTGGCCGCCACCGACCCGGACGGCATCGTCCGCGAGGTGCTCGCCGGCATCGACTTCACCATCCACAAGGGTGAGGTGCTCGGCATCGCCGGCGTCGAGGGCAACGGCCAGACGGAGCTCATCGAGGCCCTCATGGGCATGAGCATCCCCGACGGCGGAACGATCACTCTGGACGGGACGGACATCTCCACCGCCCCGACCCGCAAGCGCCGGGTCGACGGCATCGGCTACATCCCCGAGGACCGCCACCGCCACGGCCTGCTGCTGGACGCCCCGCTGTGGGAGAACCGCATCCTCGGCCACGTCACCGAGGCGCCCAACTCCAAGCGCGGCATCCTCGACACCAAGGCCGCCCGCAAGGACACCGCGCGGATCGTCGTCGAGTACGACGTCCGCACGCCCGGCATCGACGTGACCGCGGCCTCGCTCTCCGGCGGCAACCAGCAGAAGCTGATCGTCGGCCGCGAGATGAGCCACAATCCGAAGTTCCTCATCGCCGCCCACCCCACCCGCGGTGTGGACGTCGGCGCGCAGGCGCAGATCTGGGACGCGATCCGCGAGGCCCGCCGCGAGGGTCTGGCCGTCCTGCTGATCTCCGCGGACCTGGACGAGCTCATCGGTCTGTCCGACACCCTGCGCGTGATCTACCGGGGTCGCCTGGTGGCGGAGGCCGACCCGGCGACCGTGACCCCGGAGGCCCTCGGCACCGCCATGACGGGTGCCGCCTCCGGCCACCTGGAAGCAACCGACAACCACTCCGCCGCCGGTACCGAGGCCGGTACCGATGCCCCGGAGGACGAGGCCCGATGAAGAAATTCGACAAGGACCGGCTGATCCTCGGCATCGCCGGGCCCGTGGCGGCGCTCCTCAGCGCCTTCCTCCTGACCATGATCGTGCTGGCCGCGACGGGCATCGACCCGATCGAGCCGCTGCGCCTGATGGTGGAGAACGCCGGTTACGAGGACGTCCAGGTCCTCATCGTCAACCAGGCCGGTACGTACTACCTGGCGGCCATGGCCGTGGCCATCGGCTTCCGCATGAACCTCTTCAACATCGGCGTCGACGGCCAGTACCGCCTCGCGGCGATGCTGTCCGCCGTGGTCGGCGCGGCCGTGACCCTGCCGGGCCCGCTGCACCTGCTGCTGATCATCCTCGTGGCGATGCTCGTCGGTGCCTTCTGGTCCGGCATCGCCGGTGTCCTCAAGGCCAAGCGCGGCGTGAGCGAGGTCGTCTCGACGATCATGCTGAACGCCATCGCGACCGCCCTGATCGCCTGGCTGATGCTGACGAAGAACCTCGGCGTCCAGCCGGCGGGCTCCAACGACCTGACGACCGGCGACATCGCCCAGTCCGGCTGGTTCCCGGCCGTGGACCTCGGCGAGGGGCTGGAGATCTACGGCTTCACCTTCGTGGCCTTCGCCCTCGGCATCGTCTACTGGTTCACGCTCAACCGGACCCGCTTCGGCTTCGACCTGCGCGCCACCGGCGCCAGCGAGTCCGCCGCGCAGGCCTCCGGCGTCGACGCCAAGAAGATGATCATCACGGCGATGCTCATCTCCGGTGCGGTCGCCGGCCTCGCGGGCATGCCGCAGCTCCTGGGCGAGACCCACACGTACAACCTGGCCTTCCCGACCGGTGTCGGCTTCACCGGCATCACCATCGCGCTGCTCGGCCGCAACAACCCGGTCGGCATCTTCTTCGCCGCGTTCCTGATGGCCTTCATCGACAAGGCCTCGGCCTCGCTCGACCAGGCCGGTTACGCGAAGGAGATCGGCACGATCATGAAGGGCCTGATCGTGATCGCGGTCGTCGTCTCCTACGAGCTCATCCGCCGTTACGGCATCCGCCGCCAGCAGCAGAAGGTCGGCGAGGAACTGGCCGCGGGCCACGCCATCAAGACCGAGAAGGAGGTCGCGGCGTGAGCACCAGCACCGTTTCCGCGACGGCCGCCGCCCCGAAGAAGTCGGCCGGCCGCAAGAAGCTCACCCTCCCGTGGATCATGCTGATCATCGCCGGCGCCCTCGCGCTGGTCTCGGTGGTCCGCCTGATCAGCGGCGCGAACGACCTGACCTCCGTCGGTCAGGTCTCCGGCGCCCTCTCGCTCGCCGTGCCGATCGGCCTCGCCGGCCTCGGCGGTCTGTGGGCCGAGCGGGCGGGCGTCGTCAACATCGGCCTCGAAGGCATGATGATCCTCGGCACCTGGTTCGGTGCCTGGGCCGGCTACCAGTGGGGCCCCTGGACGGGCGTCATCGCCGGCATCGTCGGCGGCGCCATCGGCGGCCTGCTGCACGCGATCATCACGGTCACCTTCAACGTCAACCACATCGTCTCCGGTGTGGCGGTCAACATCCTGGCCCTGGGCTTCACCCAGTACCTGTCGAACTTCACCTTCGCCGAGGCGCCGGGCGGCTCCTCGAAGCAGTCGCCGCAGGTCGAGCCGATCTACAAGATCACGGTGCCGGGGTTGTCGGACTGGATGTCCGACCTCCAGGCCAAGCACTGGTTCTTCGTCTCGGACCTCGCCGGCGTCATCGGCGGCCTGGTCACCGAGCTGTCGCTGCTGACCGTCGTCGCCCTGCTGCTGGTCCCGGGAACCTGGTGGGTCCTGTGGCGCACCGCCTTCGGCCTGCGCCTGCGCTCCTGCGGTGAGAACCCGACCGCCGCGGAGTCCCTCGGCGTCAACGTGTACAAGTACAAGTACATCGCCGTGATCGTCTCCGGTGGCCTCGCCGGCCTCGGCGGCGCGTTCCTGTCGATCGTCGCCAGCCCGATCTACCAGGAGGGCCAGACCGGCGGCCGCGGCTACATCGGTCTCGCCGCGATGATCTTCGGTAACTGGATGCCGGGCGGCATGGCGCTGGGCGCGGGCATGTTCGGCTACATCGACGGCCTCAAGCTGCGCGGTGGCGCCACGAACGTCCACGCGATGCTGCTGCTCCTCGCGATCGTGCTGGTGCTGGTCTGCGTCTGGCAGCTGTACAAGCGCAAGCACTTCCAGGCCGCCATCGCGCTGGCCTGCGCCGGCGGGCTGTCCGCCTGGTACGCGCTGACCGACCAGGTGCCCAGCCAGTTCGTGGACGCGGCCCCGTACGTGACCACGCTGCTGGTCCTCGCCCTGTCCTCGCAGCGCCTGCGCATGCCCAAGGCGGACGGCATGCCGTACCGCAAGGGCGAGGGCAAGTGACGTCGGCGCCCACCGTCGACTGGGACGCCCTGCGCGAGGCCGCCCGGGACGCCATGTCCCGGGCGTACGCCCCCTACTCGGGCTTCCCGGTCGGCGTCGCCGCACGGGTCGACGACGGCAGGACGGTCGTCGGCTGCAACGTGGAGAACGCGAGCTACGGCCTCGGCCTGTGCGCCGAGTGCGGACTGGTCTCCTCCCTCCAGGCGACCGGCGGCGGCCGGCTGACGCACTTCACCTGCGTCGACGGCCGGGGCGAGATCCTCGTCCCGTGCGGCCGCTGCCGACAGCTGCTCTTCGAATTCGGCGGCCCGGACCTGCTGGTGGAAACCCCGAAGGGGATCCTCCCGCTGGCGGAGATGCTGCCGCAGGCCTTCGGGCCCGATCACTTGAGATAACCGTGCCGACGGCCCTCCACCCCCTGGGCGGAGGGCCGTCGTACTTCCGCAACCCCCTCTCTCTATGCGCGTAGAAGGAAGCACCACATGGACGTCATCTCCGTCATCCGTACCAAGCGGGACCGCGGCGAGCTGAGCCCCGAGCAGATCGACTGGGTCATCGACGCGTACACCCGCGGCATCGTCGCCGACGAGCAGATGTCGGCGCTGGCGATGGCCATCCTGCTCAACGGCATGAACCGCACCGAGATCGCCCGCTGGACCGCCGCGATGATCGCCTCCGGCGAGCGCATGGACTTCGACGCGCTGTCCCGCCCGACCGCCGACAAGCACTCCACCGGCGGCGTCGGGGACAAGATCACCCTGCCGCTGGCCCCGCTCGTCGCCGCCTGCGGCGCGGCCGTGCCGCAGCTGTCCGGCCGCGGCCTCGGCCACACCGGCGGCACCCTCGACAAGCTGGAGTCCATCCCCGGCTGGCGCGCGCTGCTCTCCAACGAGGAGATGATGCACGTCCTCGACACGACCGGCGCGGTCATCTGCGCGGCGGGCGACGGACTGGCCCCGGCGGACAAGAAGCTCTACGCCCTGCGCGACGTCACCGGCACGGTCGAGGCCATCCCGCTGATCGCCTCCTCGATCATGTCCAAGAAGATCGCCGAGGGCACGGGCTCCCTCGTCCTGGACGTGAAGGTCGGCTCCGGCGCCTTCATGAAGAACATCGAGGACGCCCGCGAGCTGGCCCGCACCATGGTCGGCCTCGGCACCGACTCCGGCGTCAAGACGGTCGCCCTGCTCACCGACATGTCCACCCCGCTCGGCCTGACCGCCGGCAACGCCCTCGAAGTCCGCGAGTCGGTCGAGGTCCTGGCCGGCGGCGGCCCCGCGGACGTCGTGGAGCTGACCATCGCCCTGGCCAAGGAGATGCTGGAGGCCGCCGGCATCAAGGACGCCGACCCGGCGAAGGCCCTGGCCGACGGCTCCGCGATGGACCACTGGCGCCGGATGATCGCGGCCCAGGGCGGCGACCCGGACGCGGCCCTGCCGGTCGCCCGCGAGCAGCACGTCGTCACCGCCCCCGAGTCGGGCGTCCTGACCCGCCTGGACGCCTACGGCGTGGGCGTCGGCGCCTGGCGCCTGGGCGCCGGCCGCGCGCGCAAGGAGGACCCGGTGCAGGCGGGGGCGGGCATCGAGCTGCACGCGAAGCCGGGCGACACCGTGACCGCCGGTCAGCCGCTGATGACGCTGCACACGGACACCCCGGAGAAGTTCGAGTACGCCCTGGCCTCCCTGGAGGGCACGTACGACATCGCCCCGGCCGGCACGGCGTTCTCCGCCACGCCGATCGTGCTGGACCGCATCGCCTGACCTGCGGCTTCCCTTTCGGATGAACGGGACCGGTGGACCCCCGCCGGTCCCGTTCGGCATGCTGGGATCGGTGACGAACCAGCTGAGGAGCACACCATGAGCGCACTCGCAGTCGAGCACCAGCCTCCGAGCGGTGACGACTGGGACAGGCTGGTCGGTCTCTGGAAGGAGACGGATTGGCCAGAGGGCTGCAAGGTGGAGATCATCGAGGGGATCATCACCGTGACGCCGGCACCTGCCAACAGGCACAACTACATCGCAGCTGTGGTGCATCGTGCATTGCACGGGGTGGTGCCCGAGGAGTGGCACATCTACCAGACACAGGCGGTGGCCATTCCGTCCAAGAGCGGCATGTACATTCCCGACCTGGTGGTCGTGCCCAGCGCGCTCGTCCTCGATGCGGAAGATGAGCACTTCATCCCGGCGGCAGCGGCGGAGCTGGTCGCCGAGATCACCTCGAAGTCGAGCAGCAGGCACGACCGCATGGTCAAGCCCGGGGGCTACGCGCTTGCTGGTGTGCCCTTGTACCTGCTTGTCGACGCCTTCGCTCCCGGGGGCCCCACGATCACCCTTTACGGAGAGCCCAAGGAAGGCGTCTACCGGGTCTTGGAGTCCGGGAAGTTCGGCGAGACGTTTCACATCCCGGCCCCCTTCGACTTCCACCTGGACACCTCGGACTTCCCGGTGCCTTGACAACTGACGTCCGCACCGATGAGTTTCCACGGGGGTGGGGGTCAACCCCTCGTGGAGATCATGCGACTGGCGCTGCCCGGACCCAGCCCGAACGAGCGTGACGCGGCCGCGCTGTGCGCCCGCCTGGCCCGGCTGTACGAGGACGGGGCGCGCACGGTGGAGTGCGACGCCGGCGCCGTCACCGCCCCGGGACTGGCGGCGGTGGAGGTCCTGGCCCGGCTGGGGCTGACCGCCCGGACGCACGGCGGGACCCTCACCGTGACCGGCGTGGGGTCCGCCTACCGCGCGCTACTGGACCTCGCCGGCCTCGTCGAGCTGCTCGGAGAGCCCGAGCAGAGGGAACCGCCGGTCGGGGCCCAGGAGTAGGGCGGCCTTCCGAGTGGATCCGGGCGCAGGGCGCCGTGGCGCCGACCTGCACGCATCGGCAGTGGTGTCAGAGTGCTGCATTGCCGGGCTGCTGGAGGGGCGACGGCTCACGCCCGCCCGCCTCCGCACGCCCGCCACCGCTCTGTCCATGTGTCGGGGTGCACGGCGTGGCTCACGCTGCGGTGTTCCCGGCCGGCCAGCCGTGAATGCGAAGGTGCCGCGTGATGAAGCTGTCGGTCCGCCGTGCAACCACAACCACCGGGTCCGGTAGGCGGGGCGGGGATCCTGCCGCTCGCCGCAGACGCAAGGGCGTCCTGGCCGGGGTGACCGGCGCGGTGTTCCTCACCGCGCTGCTCGCCGCTCCGGCGGCCCACGCCCAGGACTTCGCCCCGCCGGTCACCTACCCCGTCGGCAGCGCCCCGCAGTCGGTGGCGGTGGGCGACTTCGACGGCGTCAACGGCCTCGACCTCGTCTCCGCGAACCCGAACAGCAACAACGTGTCGGTGCTCCTGAACAGCGGCTCGGGCACCTACGGCACGGCTACGAACTTCACCGTGGGCCAGTTGCCGGTCGGGGTGGCCGTCGCCGACGTCAACGGTGACGGCAAGGCCGACCTCATCGTGGCGAACGCGGTTGATGACGACGTGTCGGTGCTCCTGGGCGACGGGACGGGCTCGTTCCCGACGCGTACGGACTTCGGGGTGGGCGATGTACCGGTCTCCGTGGCGGTGGGCAACTTCGACGGCGTCAACGGCCCCGACCTGGCCGTCGCGAACGCCGGCAGCGACAACGTGTCGGTTCTGCTGAACAACGGGTCCGGCGGGTTCGGCGCGGCCGTGAACCACACCGTGGGCACCACCCCGTTCTGGGTCGCGGTGGGCGACTTCAACGGTGACGGCAATCCGGACCTCGCCACCGCGAACTCGGGGAGCGACAGTGTCTCGGTGCTGCCGAACACCGGGGGCGGCACGTTCGGAACACGCACGGACTACGGCGTCGGCGACAACCCGTTCTCGGTGGCGGTGGGCAACCTCGACGGCGTCAACGGGCCCGACCTTGCCGTTGCGAACCTCGACAGCGACAACGTGACGGTGCTGCTCAACAACGGCTCCGGCACGTTCGCCCAGGCTGCCGGATCGCCCCACGCCGTGGGTGACATGCCGTTCACCGTGGCGGTGGCCCAACTCGACAACGTCGGCGACCCCGATCTCGTCGTGACGAACGAGGGCGGCGGCACCGTGTCGGTGCTGCCGAACACCGGGGGCGGCACGTTCGGCGCTGCCGAGGACCACTCGGTGGGCGCCATCCAGCCCACCGGACTGGCGGTGGGAGACCTGAACGGCGACTCCTTCCCCGACCTGGCCACCGCGAACGCCGGCAGCAACAACGTGTCGGTGCTGCTGCGGGTCAGGGCCCCCTCGACCACCGCGTTGGTCTCCTCGCTCAACCCGTCCACGGTCGGCCAGACGGTGACCTTCACCGCCACGGTGAGCGGTGGCGCGGGCACCCCGACCGGCACGGTCACCTTCAAGGACGGCGCGACCACCCTGGGCATCGACGCCCTCGACGGCACCGGCACGGCCTCGCTCCCCGTCAGCACCCTGACCGTGGGCACCCACGCCATCACCGCCGTCTACGGCGGGAACACCACGTACGAGCCCTCCACCAGCAACACCGTCAACCAGGTCGTGAACCCGCTGACCTGTGCCACCGCCACCCCCACGATCGTCGGCACCGACCGCGCGGACAACCTCGTGGGCACCCCCGGCAACGACGTGATCTTCGCTCTCCGTGGCAACGACACGGTCAACGGCCTCGGTGGTGACGACCTCATCTGCGGCGGGCCGGGCAACGACCTCCTGATGGGCGGCACCGGCAACGATCGCATCGAGGGCGCTGACGGCAACGACACCATCAGTGGCAACGACAATGACGACACCCTCCTCGGTGGCGACGGCAAGGACACCATCAGCGGCAACGCCGGCAACGACTCGCTGTTCGGCGAAGCGGGCAACGACACCCTCAACGGCGGCACCGGTACCAACACCAACAACGGTGGTCCCGGCAGGAACACCTGCACCAACCCCACCATCGGAGTCGGCTGCACCGTCTGACACCCCCCGCACACACGTGAGCCCCCTGGCACACCACCAGGGGGCTCACGACGTCACGGCCGGTCGTCCTACGCGAGCTCCTCCGGAAGGCCGAACAGCGGGAACCAGCGGGCGGTGTCCAGGAAGGCGTTGAGGCCGACGATCTTGCCGTCCGAGATCTCCAGGACCTGGAGCGCCCACGGCACGTGGCCCGTGCCCGAGGCGGCCGGACGGTACTGGCCGAAGGCCGGCATGCCGTTCGCCGTCGTCGGGACCAGGCGCGAACCCTTGCAGCCGATGCCCTGGTTCAGGTGCCACGCCGCGATGTCGGCGTGGCCCCGCAGCCACAGGTCGAACGGCGGCATCGACAGCACCGCGTCCTCGTGCAGCAGCGTGGTCAGCCGCGAGATGTCGTAGGCCTCGAAGGCGGACAGGTACTGCTCCAGCAGCTTCGCCTGGTCCGCGTCCAGCGGGTCCGCCGGATCGGTGTCGCGGATCCCGTGCGAGGCCAGCGTCGCCCGGGCCCGCTGCAGGGCGCTGTTCACCGAGGCCACCGTGGTCTCCAGCAGGGTGGCGACCTCGTCGGCCTTCCAGGCCAGCACCTCGCGCAGGATCAGCACGGCCCGCTGCTTCGCCGGCAGGTGCTGCAGCGCCGCGACGAACGCCAGGCGCACGGATTCCTTCGCCAGGGCCATCTCCGCCGGGTCGGCGGTCTGGGGCAGCACCCGGCCGTCCGGGACCGGCTCCAGCCACGTCACCTCGGAGCGCTCGTTGAGCACGGCGGAGGCCTGGTGCTGCGGAGCGGTCAGATCCATCGGGCGGGCCCGCTTGTTCCCCGCGTTCAGCAGGTCCAGGCACACGTTCGTGGCGATCCGGTACAGCCACGACCGCAGCGACGAGCGGCCCTCGAACTTCTCGTAACCGCGCCAGGCCCGGACGTACGTGTCCTGCACGGCGTCCTCGGCGTCGAAGGAGGACCCCAGCATCCGGTAGCAGTAGCCGGTGAGCTCCACCCGGTACCGGTCCATCGCCGCGTCGAGATCGAGGTCCTGCGGTGTCGTCGCCAGCTCGCTCATGGTGTCTTCCCCCTGGTGCATCCGGTACTTCGGAAACTACCCGAGGGCTCTGACAACGGCAGCCCGAACGGCCCCATGGACCGTTCGGGCGTGTCCCGACCCGTCTCGACGCGTCTCAGCGCGCGGCGACCGCGGCTCCCGGCAGGCGCCGCTCGGCGCGGGCCGCGTGCGACCCGTACAGGGTGATCGACACGACGCCGAGCACCGCCAGCAGCGCGATGCCGACCGTGGCCGCCCAGCCCGCCGAGTGGTAGGCGAGCGCACCCAGCGTGCCGCCCGCGCTGGAGCCCAGGTAGTACGCCGACTGGTACAGGGCGGAGGCCTGCGCCCGGCCCGTCTTCGCCGTCCGGCTCACCGCCGAGGAAGCCACCGCGTGGCCCGCGAAGAAGCCCGCCGTGATCAGGACCAGCCCGGCCAGGATCGCGGCCAGCGAATCCGACAGCGACAGCAGCAGCCCCAGCGCGGTGGTGGTCACCGCCAGGTACAGCGCACCGCGCCGCCCGGTCCGGGCCACCAACTGCCCGGCGGCCGCCGAGGAGACCGTACCGACCAGGTAGATCAGGAAGATCGACCCGATCACGCCCTGCCCGAGGGAGAACGGCTCCTCGACCAGGCGGTAGCCGATGACGGTGTACACCGCGCCGAAGACGGTCATGAACAGCGCGCCGATCCCGTACAGCCGCAGCAGCAGCGGATCCCGCAGGTGGCCGGCGACCGTACGACCCACCGCACGCGGGTTCAGCGACGCCGGCCGGAAGAACCGTGCCCGCGGCAGCAGCACCAGGAACGCCACCGCGCAGGCCAGCGACATCAGCGCGACGGCCCCCAGCCCGGCCCGCCAGCCCCACAGCTGTGCGGCCCAGCCGGTGACGAGGCGGCCGCTCATGCCGCCGATCGAATTGCCCGCCACGAACAGGCCGATCGCGGCGACCAGCGCCTTCGGCTTGACCTCCTCCGCGAGGTACGCCATCGCGGAGGCCGGGATCCCGGCGATCGCCGCGCCCTGGACGGCACGCAGACCGATCAGCCACTCCAGGTTCGGAGCGAGCGGGATCAGCAGGGCGACACCCACCGCCACGACCATCGAGCAGGTCATCATCCGGGTCCGCCCGAAGCGCTCGGACAGCGCACTGAGCGGCAGGACGAACAGGGCGAGCGCCCCGGTGGCCGCCGACACCGTCCAGCTGGCCTGACCCGCCGTCACGCCGAAACCGGCGGAGATCGCGGGCAGCAGTGCCTGGGTGGAGTAGAGGAGGGCGAAGGTCGCGAGTCCGGCGGCGAAGAGCGCGAGGCTCATCCGGCGGTAGCCGGGCCGGCCGGGGGAGAGGGCTTCGCGCGTCTGATCCAGAGGCGCGGGGGACGACGGGGTGGAGGCACCCGTGGTGACGGATGCCCCGGTATGAGCGGGAGGCATGCTTCGACGGTAGGCCCGTCCTTTTCATGCGTCCAATGCACAGAATCGCGATAATCAATCCACTCATGCATCAGCACAGCTCAGGGCGGCGCACGTCGATGAACCGTTACGAAGAAGACTTGTCCGTGACACAACTGCTGGCCCCGCGCCTCGCGTACTTCGCGGCCGTCGCCCGGCACGAGCACGTCACCCGCGCCGCCCACGAACTGGGCGTCCCGCAGTCCACCCTCTCGCGGGCGATGGTCCGCCTCGAACAGGACCTGGGCGTCACGCTGTTCGCCCGCAAGGGCCGCACCGTCGCCCTCACCACCGCCGGCCGCACCTTCCTGGCCTCCGCCGAACAGGCCCTCGACGGCATCGCCCGCGCCGCCGAATCCGTCCAGCAGGACGCCGACCCGACCTACGGCAAGGTCGCCTTCGGCTTCCTGCACACCCTGGGCTCCGAGACCGTACCCGGCCTCATCCGCGCCTTCCGCGCCGACCACCCGCGGATCCGCTTCTCCCTCGTCCAGAACTACGGCGAGGCCATGCTGGAGAAGCTGCGCTCCGGCGAGCTCGACCTCTGCCTGACCTCACCCGTCCCCGAGGCCCCCGACCTCGTCGGCCGCCGCCTCGACGAACAGCGCCTGCGCCTCGTCGTCCCCGACGACCACCGCCTCGCCGGCCGCAAGCGCATCCGCCTGGCCGAGGCCGCGGAGGAAACCTTCGTCACCCTGGAACCCGGCTACGGCCTGCGCCGCATCACCGACGACCTCTGTGCGGAAGCCGGCTTCGCCCCCCGGGTCGCCTTCGAGGGCGAGGAGGCCGAAACCCTGCGCGGCCTGGTCGCCGCGGGCCTGGGCGTGGCCCTCCTGCCCCCGCCGGCCGTGGCCCGCCCCGGCGTCGTAGAACTGACGGTCACCGCCCCGCGCGCGGTCCGCGAGATCGGCGTCGCCTGGCTCGACGGCCACCCCGACACACCCCCGGTGGCCGAGTTCAAACGCTTCCTGCTCTCCCGCCGGGGCCGCCTGATCCCGGAACTTGAGCCACCTGCCCAGGCGTCGTCGCCCAGCCGCGCCGGGCGGACGGCGGCAGCGGAAGCCAGCCCCGCCGGCGTTTGAGGCGCGGGGTCCGGGGCGGAGCCCCGGGTCCGGGCGCAGCCCGGCTACGACCCGGCCCCCGGATCCGGCGGAGCGGGTGCAGCCGGCACGGCCGGAGGCCCCAGCAAGTACCCGGCCTGGAAGCGGGACTTGGCGCCCACCGCTCGCATGATCTCGGCGATGTGCCGCTGGCAGGTCCGCTCCGACATGCCCAGCCGGCGCGCGATCACCTTGTCCTCCAGGCCCTCCGACAGCAGCCGTACGATCGTCTGCCGCAGCTCGTCCGAGATGGACCGGGCGGCATCCGGGCTCACCGACGTCGGGAACGGCTCCGCGCCCAGCCACGACCGCTCGAACGCCGCCGTCATGAAGTGGACGACGTTCGGCTCCCGCACCACCAGCGCCGCCCCGCTCCGCTCCGGAACCGACATCAGGCCCGTGTGCCCGTCGAACACCAACATCCGCATCAGGCCGTCGCCCAGCGTCCGCACCTGCGCGCCCAGCGCCGTCACCCGTTCCACGTACGCCGCCGTGGGCCGCGAGTAGCGCGCCGTGTGCTGGTAGATCGTCCGCATCCGGACCCCGCGCGCCAGCAGCGACTCGTCCCGCCCGATCGCCTCCTCCAGGGTCTCCAACGGCCGGCCGCCGCCCGGCTGCGAGGTCAGCAGTTCCCGGTCGCACGCCGCGACCAGCTCCGTGATCAGCCCCCGCACCGCCCCCAGGTCCGTGACCAGCTCCAGGCGCCCGGAAGTGCTCAGGTCCCGGTGCGCGGTCCCCGCCTCGTACGCCGGCACCAGCGCCTCCAACCGCCCCCGCAGCCGGTCCATCTCGTCGTGGGTCTCCCGTACGAGCAGTGCCAGCGGGGCCAGCGCCCGGGCCGCCGCCGCCCGGGGAGCCACCGCGCTCCACCGCTCGGGGCCGGCGCCCGGGGCGCGCTGGAGCAGGTGCGCGGCGGCCAACTCGGTGATCGCGGTGGCCGCGCGCACACCCAGCGCCCCCGTGGCCTCCGCGGCGTCAAAGGAGTGCCGCTCGACCGCGTACGCGTACAGGCGCCGCGCGGCGGGGCTGAGCTCCCCGGGTGGCCCGGGCTCACCGTCTCCCCCGGTCGCTCCGGCTTCATCGGGTCGCATACGCCTATTCGTCCCTGTACGCGATGATCTGTAAACCCCTCGTGTTCCCGCAAGGCGGCAAGACGACCCCAGTCCCGACGCATTCGGCATATGCCGAAGAGGCACAGTGGCAGGACGGCGTGAGGGGGGAGCGCGGCATGCGGCAGCAATGGACGCCCGACGGGGGACGGGGGCCCGTCGCCGTCCTGCTGAGCCCGCGACCAGCCGTGGTGGCGGCCGCCCGCCGTGCGGGTGCGCACACCGTGGTGGTCGCGCCGGTTCCATCGGTGTCCACCGACCGTGAGGGGGCGGAGCGGCGGATACGGACGGACTGGCGCGACCACGGCCACCTCATCGGGGCCTTAGGCCGCATGGAGGCCGTCCGCCGCGGTCGCGCCGCCGTGTTCGGCTTCGACGCCGCCGGGGCCCTCGCCGCCGCCCGCGCCAACGAGGCCCTCGGACTGCGCGGCACTCCCACCTCGGCCGTCACCACCCTCATGGACAAGGCCGCCCTGCGCGCCCGCTCCAATGCCCTGCACCCGACCCGGCCCGTCTCCTTCGCCCGCTGCGGCCGCTCCGACACCCTCCCCTTCGTCACCACCCTCATCGGTTACCCCTGCGTCATCAAGCCCCGTGCGGGCAGCGACGGCGAGGGGGTCCGGCTCGTCCACGACGAGGCCGAGGCCCGCGCCGCCGCCCATGGCTACCCCGAGGTCACCGACCTCCTCGTCGAGGAGTACCTCGAAGGCCCCGAGCTCACCGTCGAGGCCCTCTCCCGCGGCGGCCGCCACCGCATCCTCGGCTGGGCCCGCCGCCGCACCGGCCCGGGCCCGGGCCTGACCGCCGCCGGCCACGACCTGCCCGTCGCCCTCGACCCCGCGACCGACCGCGCCGTGCGCGCCTTCGTACGCGGGGTCCTCGACCTCGCCGGCCACCGCGACGGCCCCTCCCACACCGAGGTCGTCCTCACCGCGCACGGCCCCCGCCTCGTCGAGGCGCACGCCCGCCCCGGCGGCGAGGAACTCGCCCGGCTGCTCCGCCTCGGCAACGGCACCGACGTCCTCGGCCTGGCCCTGGCCTCCGGGCTGGGCCTGCCCGCCCCGCCGCACAGCCCGCGCGCCACCCACGCCGGGCTGCGTTACGTGGACTTCCCGCCCGGCCCGCTCCCCGGCGGCGGCCGCCCCGGGCTCGCCGCCGCCCGGTGCGTGCCCGGCGTGGTCCGGGTGCAGCTGGAGATCCCGCCGGGCACGGTGGTGCGCCGCGCCCCGACGGGCGCGCTGCACCACGCGTACGTCCTCGCCACCGGCCCCACGGCGGACGGCCTCGCCCGCACCCTGGACCGCGCGGTCACGCTCCTCGGCCAGGGTCCGAGCCAGGGCCCGCCGACCCGGCGGACGCGTCAGCCGGACGCGGGCCTCGCGTAGTCGACGTAACCGGTCCAGTCCAGCGCGACGCAGGGCTCGTCTCCCAGTACCCACGCGTCGTGCCCGGGCGCGATTTGGATGAAGTCGCCGGGGCCGATCTCGCCGCTCTCCCCGTCGTCCATGACGATCTTCATGCGCCCGCTCACCACGTACCCGGTGTGGGCGGACTGGCAGCTGTCCGTGCCCGCGATCGGCTTGACGTGCATCGACCACCGCCAGCCGGGCTCGAAGACCGCGCGCCCCACGGCGCCGCCCTCGGTGTTGAACAGGTCCAGCCTGCCCGTCTTGGCCTCGAACGGTCGAGTCTCGTCCGGCTCGTCGAAGTTCTTGTGCAGCAATCCGCCCATGGTCGATCGCCCTCCGGGAGAGGTGAGCACCCCGAGTCCATTCCTCACGGTACGCCCGGGGCATCCGGCCCGCTCACCCTCTCAGCGACCGCCCGAACCCGGAGGCCAGCGGCATCCGCAGGCCCAGCGGCGGGGGAGCGGCGAGGGCGTCCGTCACCGGGCGGGAGTAGCGGCCCGGGCCCAGGGCGCCCAGGACGAAGTCCACGGCCAGCGCCACCACCTCCGCCTGGTGCTCGCGCAGCCCGTGCCCGTCCGAGTGCACTTCGAACCGGCAGGTAGAACGATTCGCCTTCTTCGCCCGCGCCGCCAGCCGGAACGAACACTCCGGATCGCTGCGCGCGTCGTTGGTGCCGTGGACGATCAGGACCTGCCGCCCCGACAGTTGTTTCACCGGTTCAGGGGAGTCGGTGTCGGCCGCCTCGTGTAACGAAGGGGCCATCGCCAGAACGGAGTTGACGGCCTCGTGCCCCGCCGCCCGCAGCGCCGTCAGCCCTCCCGCGTCGTATCCGGCCAGGCACACCGGCACGTCCCCGTACCGTCGCCCCACCTCGTCCGCGGCCCACCGGGCCTGCTCCTCCCGGGACGCCTGGCCACCGTGTACGACGGTGTGCGCCACCAGCCCGTTCGTCGCACCCGCCCGGGCCAGCGCCCGCGCGAGCGGGCGCAGCGGACCGGGGAACAATCTGGACGCCCCCGGAAGCAGGAGCACCACACCACTGACCGTCGATACCGAGCCGTTCGCGCCGGCCACCCGTCCCAGACGGGCCCCGCGCGCCGGCGGCGCATGCTGTGCCATGGCGGAACAGTCTCAGACCTTCAGGTGTACGCCATCCGTCCGCGCGGTCACTGTTACATATCGGCGGACGCCGTCGGCATCCCGCTCTACGCGCGTAGGAGCTAGAGTGCCCAGATGACGAGCGAGACCCCCACCCTGCCGACCCCGGACCAGATCCGCCGCTCCCCGAAGGTGCTCCTGCACGATCACCTCGACGGAGGCCTGCGCCCCGGGACCATCATCGAGCTGGCCCGCGAGGTCGGCTACGAGAACCTGCCGGAGACCGACGCCGACAAGCTCGGCGTCTGGTTCCGCGAAGCCGCCGACTCCGGCTCCCTGCCCCGCTACCTGGAGACCTTCGCGCACACCTGCGCGGTCATGCAGACCAAGGAGGCCCTCTACCGGGTCGCCGCGGAATGCGCCGAGGACCTGGCCGAGGACGGCGTCGTGTACGCCGAGATCCGCTACGCCCCCGAGCAGCACCTGGAGAAGGGGCTGACCCTCGAAGAGGTCGTCGAGGCCGTGAACGAGGGCTTCCGCGAGGGCGAGCGCCGCGCCAAGGCCAACGGCCACCGCATCCGCGTCGGCGCCCTGCTCACCGCGATGCGCCACGCCGCCCGCGCGCTGGAGATCGCGGAGCTGGCCAACCGCTACCGCGACCACGGCGTGGTCGGCTTCGACATCGCCGGTGCCGAGGCCGGGTTCCCTCCCACCCGCCACCTCGACGCCTTCGAGTACCTCAAGCGCGAGAACAACCACTTCACCATCCACGCGGGCGAGGCCTTCGGCCTGCCGTCGATCTGGCAGGCCCTGCAGTGGTGCGGCGCCGACCGCCTCGGTCACGGCGTGCGGATCATCGACGACATCGAGGTCGCCGAGGACGGCTCCGTGACGCTGGGCCGGCTGGCCTCGTACGTCCGGGACAAGCGCATCCCCCTGGAGATGTGCCCGACCTCGAACCTGCAGACGGCCGCGGCCGCCTCGTACGGCGAGCACCCGATCGGTCTGCTGCGGAAGCTGCACTTCAGGCTCACCGTCAACACCGACAACCGCCTGATGAGCGGCACCAGCATGAGCCGCGAGTTCGAGCACCTGGTCGACGCCTTCGGGTACTCCCTGGACGACATGCAGTGGTTCACCGTCAATGCCATGAAGTCCGCGTTCATTCCTTTCGATGAACGACTGGCCATGATCAACGAGGTGATCAAGCCGGGCTACGCGGAGCTGAAGTCCGAGTGGCTCTTCCAGCAGACCGCCTCCACCAGCGGTTCCGTCCTGGCGTAGGCCATGGCTTGACGTACCGAAAGCGCCCGGGAGGAGCAATTCCCGGGCGCTTTCTCGTATTTAAGGATGTTTGCGGGCCGGGGTTTGAAGTGACTAGTTTGCGGAGCCGCCCAATTCCCCGTCGCAAGGACGATTCTTCATGAAGCAGTCAGCTGCCAAGACCCTCGGTGTCGCCGCCCTCGGTGCCGCCTTCGCCGCAGTCGCCGCGGGCACCGCCTCGGCCGCCGTGCCGGCCGTCGGCCTCACCGACACGCTGGGCACCGCCACCACCGCCGTCCAGGGCCTCACCAGCCAGCAGCACATGGGCGCGGAGGAAGGTCAGCAGTCCAGCGACCCGGCGGCCGCGCTCGGCCCGGTGACCGGCCTGCTCGGCGGTCTGCCGACGAGCGGTCTCGGCGCCTGATTTCCGTACGCGCGTACCCGTGGCGCACACCCCTTCGAGCGGGTGGGCGCCACGCCGCGTCGTATGCCACGATCATCGCCAACTGCCCACCCAGGTACGGGGTATGAGGTTCCGATCATGCGCATGAAGGCACGAGCGACGACGGTCGCGCTGCTCCCCGCCCTGCTGTTCGCGGCCGTGGGATGCAGCAGTACGGACACCCCCGCGGGCGGCAAGGCCCCGGACCCGAAGGGGTCCCCCGCGGCGTCGGCCTCCGCCCCCACCCCGGCGGGCTCCGCCCCGGCCAAGAGCGGCGGGAGCAGACTGGAGCGGTCCGCGCTGGAACAGGGTGATCTGGCCGGCTACCAGATCTCCGCCCAGGGCAAGAACCCGAACGCCCCGGACGGTCAGCCCCAGGCCGACAAGAAGCCCTGCCAGCCGCTCGCCGACATCATGGGCGACAAGCCGGACCCGGCCGCGCGCCAGACCGTCAACCGCGGCATCGGATCCCAGAAGCAGCTCGGACTCGCCGTCTCCGCCTCCGTCAGCTCCTACGCCGAGAGCGACGCCAAGGCCCTGATCGCCCGGCTCAAGGCCGCCGTGGCCGCCTGCGGTTCGGGCTTCTCCGCCACCGTCGAGAAGCAGACGGCCGGCTACCGCGACGTACGGGCCGCCGACTACCGCACCGCCGGAGACGAGAGCGTCAGCTGGACCACGACCGCGGCCGGCCAGGGCGTCTCCGCCCAGGTCCACCTCGTCGTCGTGCGCGAGGGCGACACCATCGTGCGGCTGATGGCCCTCGACGTGGCCTCCGGCCAGAAGCAGGTGCGGGTGCCGCAGGAAGTGGCGGACAAACAACTGGAGAAGATCAAGCACGCCGCCTGACCCCTCCCGGGTCCACCCGCGTCCGCTACCAGGCGGTGGACGCGGGCTTCTCGTTCGGCAGCAGCAGCCAGAGCGCCAGGTAGATCAGGAACTGCGGACCGGGCAGCAGGCACGAGACGACGAATATGACGCGCATCGTGTTCGCCTTGATTCCGAAGCGGCGCGCCAGCCCCGCGCACACTCCACCGATCATTCGGCCGTTACGGGGGCGGACAATGGCGCTCATGGGTTCTCCTTCGTCGGGATCGCTCGATTGCGATGTCTCAATACTCCCGGGGAACCGCCGACAGGACGTCGGTCCAAGGGCCGAGCCCGACCCTGGTAATTTTCGGGGTCGCCCCCTGATAAGCGGCGCGTGAGCGGCGCACCCGCGCCCGCGCCCGCAGCGCCGGTACGACGGCCAGGTGCGCCAGCACCACGCCGACCGTGTTCAGCAGCACCGAGTCCACGTCGACGACCTGTCCGGGGACGGCGGTCTGGAACATCACGATGCTCGTCGAGACCAGCGCGCCCGCCGCGGTGGTACGCACCAGCGAGGACCACGCGGACAGCGCCGACGGCGCGAGCCGCCCGCTGACCAGCGGCAACAGCACCCCGAGCGGGGCCAGCAGGGCCAGCCCCTCCCCGAGCCGCCGGGCACCTTCGAGGGGCCCGGCCGCGAAGGCCGCCCTGATCCCCTCCAGGGGGCTCAGATTGGCGGCCGCGGCCCACGGCACGTCGAGGGGGCGGAGGGTCAGCCAGCCGACGACCAGGAGGTGCGCGGCCAGCAGGGCCGCGGCCAGGAGCCGGAGCCGAAGGGAGACGGCGGGGGCGGTGCCGGTGCTTTCGCCGGCCTCATTGCGCTGCACACCTGCGAGGACGCGCCATGCGGCAGGGGCGGTTCCGCCGGTGGGGTGGGCCGGCTGAGGAACAGATGAGAAAACGTATGAGAATCCGAGCGGACGAACGCGCGTCACGTGCCGCTCGCGGCGCGCGGGCTCAGCGCAGGGCGATCAGCACGATCAGCAGGACCGCTCCGGCCACGGCCGGCGCGATGATCTCGTACGACCACTGCACCCGTACGGAGCCCTGGGCGCCGGGCCGCGAGGCCCCGCGCTCCGCGAGTTCCCGCAGCTCGTCGACGACCTGGTCGGCCCGGGCCCGCTGCGGGGCGGCGGCCGGCGCGGCGGTCTTGTCCTCGGAGGCACGGGACGAACGCCGGTTCGCGCGCTTGCGCTCCCGCAGCGATACGGGCACCGACCACAGCTGGAACTTCGATCCCTCGGCCAGCACCTCCGCCGAGTACCCGGCGCGCACCGCGTCCACGGACGCCCAGGGCAGCTCGATGACCCGGAAGGGGTTCCGCACGCGCAGCCGGTCTTCATTGGCGAAGACGGCCGGGCGGACCGTGAACGCCACGATCAGGGGCACGGCGAGCAGCCCGATGGCGAGCGCGATCCACGGGGTGTTCCCCCTGCCGCGGACCACCGCGTCCACGCACAGCCAGACGGCCAGCGCCAGCAGCAGCACGCCGGTGACCACGGACATGGGGGAGCGGTAGACGCGGTCCGCGTACACCGGTTCATCAGGGGGCTGCTGGCTGCTCATGCGGTCGATTCTGCCCCACGCCGTCTCACCCCACGAGATCGGCGCCGGGGTGAGCTCCCGGAACGGCAACGGCGGGCCGCCGCGAGGACGGCCCGCCGAAGGCTTGGCGTGAGAGTCGTACCAGGTCAGCCGTGGTTGCGGCGCCGGCGCAGGGCGACCGTGCCGATGGCGGCGAGGCCCGCGAGCAGACCGGCACCGGCCGCCACGGTGGCGGCGTCGGCGGCGTCCGCCGTGTCCGCGGTGTCCGCGACGGTTTCGACGGGAAGCTCGGCACCGGCCGCGACGCCGCCCTTCGGCACGACGGAGGTCCGGCCGGCCGTCTGCGGCTCGGGGGCGGGGCCGGCCGGGGTGGTGGTGGCCGGGGTGGTGGCGGACGGCTTCGGCGCGGGCGCCGGCGACTGCTCCTCGACGACCTCGTAGTCGAGCTCGCAGCCCTTGGGGAGCGCGGGGAAGGCGGTCTTGCCGACCGGGACGCCCTCGCCGCCCTGGGTCTTCCACTCGAAGACCGGCTTGGCGCCGCTCGGGTTCACGATGCGCACGTAGAAGGCGTCCCCGCCCTTCGGGTGCGTACGGTCCAGGGTCTGCGACCAGGTGTCGCCCGGGGCGGAGCCGTGCACGACCGCCTTCGGGCCCTTCGGGGACATGGTCAGGTCGGCGATCATGCCGGCGCCCACCTGGACCTCCTCGACCTCCGAGACGCAGGGGGCGGGAGCGCGCTTCGGCAGCGGGAAACGCCCGGTCCGGCCGTTCAGGGTCACCGTGAGGGCGGCCCCGCCCTTCCCGTCGTCGACCAGCGCCAGGTGCACGTCGACGATGGACAGGATCCGGGCCTCCGGACCCTTGGCCGAGTACCCCGGGACAGCGGCCACGCGCGGGGCGATGTCCACCGGGACCGCCCCTTCGAGGCCGTCGGTGAAATCGGTCGAGGCGGTGGCCGCGGCCGGCGCGGCCGAAGACCCGGCAGCGTACGCGGCGCCCGCGGCCGGGGCGAGGAGGGCACCGACGATGACGGCGGTGGCGATGGCGGAACGAACGGCGGTACGCATGACGACTCCTGGAAACAGAATGAGACAAAGGACGGAGAGCCGCATGCCGCGTAACCGGATCCGGACGCGGGAATTCCTTCGTCGCGTCAGTTGACGAGGTCGGCGTACAGGATGATGTTGTCCGGCCGGTGGCCCTCGGTGATTTCGCCGCCGCAGGTGATGACGCGCAGCTCGGGGCGGGTGGTGTCGCCGTAGACCTTGGCGGTCGGGAAGTTCTTCTTGTCGACCTGTTCCAATGCCCGGACGCGGAATACGGCGGTGCTGCCGTCCGCACGGGAGACGGTGATGTCGTCACCGGTGTGGACCTTGGAGACGTCCTTGAGTACGGCGGGGCCCCGCGCGGTGTCGAAGTGCCCGATCAGTACGGCGGGACCGGTTTCCCCGGGCGTGACGCCCTTCGTGTACCAGCCGATCTTGTCCCCGTCGGCCACGGAGGGCACTTCGACCGTGCCGTCGCCGGCCAGCCCCAGTTTCAGCACGGGGGAGGCGTCCACCCCGGCCGAGGGGATCCGCACCCGGACGGGCTCCGAGGCGGGCAGGGGGGCGGCGGTCGCGGCGGGTGCCGGGGTCGCCGCGGGGGAGGACGCCGGGGAGACGTACGGCGCCGGGGTCGCGGGCTTCCCGGGCGCCGGGGCCCCGCAGCCGGTGGCGCCGGCCAGGGCGGCGAGGGTGACGACGACGGCGAGGACCGGGCCGCGGGCGACACGGAGGGCGGGACGGGCCATGGGGAACTCCTGAAACGGGTACGGCGGGCCGCCGATGGGGCGGCCCGCCGTGGGAGGCAGAGGGAAGCGGTTCGGTCAGCCGTGGTTGCGGCGGCGACGCAGCAGGGTCGCACCCAGCGCGGCGCAGATCGCGACCAGTCCGGCGCCGGCGGCCAGGGTGGTGGTGTCGTCGGAGTCCGCGACGGTCTCGACGGGGAGCTCGGCGCCGGCGGCCACCGCGCCCTGCGGGACGACCTTGGTCTGACCCGCGGTCTGCGCCTTGGGGGCGGCCGGGGTGCCCGCCGGGGTGGTGGACGGCTTCGGCTCGGGGTTCCCGGACCCCTCCTCGACGACCTTGTAGTCGAGCTTGCAGCCCTTGGGGAGCGCGGGGAAGGCGGTCTTGCCGACCGGGACGCCCACGCCGCCCTGGGTCTTCCACTCGAAGACCGGCTTGGCGCCGCTCGGGTTCACGATGCGCAGGTAGTAGTCGTCCGAGCCCTTGGGGTGCGTGCGGTCCAGCGTCTTCGACCAGTCGGAGGCCGGGTCGGCGTCGTGCATGACGGCCTTCGGGCCCTTCGGGGACATGGTCAGGTCGGCGGTCATGCCGGCGCCCACCTGGACCTTCTTGACGTCCGAGACGCACGAGGTGGTGGGGACGGCCTCACCCTTGGGCAGCGGGAAGGACCGGGAGGTGCCGGCGTGGGTGACCTTCAGGACGGGGTTGGCCGTCGCGGCGCTCAGCAGTTCCAGCCGGTAGCCGTTGACCGTGGCGCTGGTCTGCTTGCGGTTCAGCAGGGACAGGACCCGGGTCATGTAGTCGTCGCCCTGCTTCCAGTCCTTGGGGACGGCGCGGATCCAGGCCTCGGGGCCCTCGGCCTTGTTGCGCAGCACCGCGACCAGGCCCTCGCCGATGTACACCGGCTGTCCCTCGTACCGGCTGTTGTCACCGGTGGAGGCGAACGTCGAGGTCGGCGCCTGGCTCGGGGCGGCGAAGGCCGCGGTGGCGGCCGGCGCGAGGAGCATGCCGGCGGCGACGGCCGTGACGAGCGAGGTGCGGAGGGCGAGGGCGGAACGCATAACGACTCCTGAAGCGTGGGTGAGGAAGTGGAGGAGAGTCGCATGCCGCGTTGAGTCTGTTCGGTCGAGTTCACCGGGTCAGGTGTGGCGGGCTGCTGAAGAGAAATTTACGGATCTTGTTTGATCGGAGGATGAGGTTCCTGTCCGTGCTGTGTAACAGGAAAAGCGGAGGTCAGCGGTCCGCCGGCGGGCCCGGCCGAGATCCTCGCCGCGCCCGGATGCGACCGGGGGCGCACGGATGTGCAGCGGGAGGGGGTGACAGGTCGCTACGCGCGTAGATATGCTCATGTGGTGACCATGCCCACCACCCTCTCCGCATTCGCCGACGTGACGACGTCCGACAGTGCGCTGCGCCGCTTCCTGCACGGGCTGCCCGGCGTAGACCCTGTCGGTCTGGAGGCCCGCGCGGCCTCGCTCGGGACCCGTTCGATCAAGACGACGGCCAAGGCGTACGCCATCGACCTGGCCATCTCGATGATCGACCTGACGACGCTGGAAGGCGCGGACACCCCGGGCAAGGTCCGGGCGCTCTCCGCCAAGGCCGTCAATCCCGACCCGACCGACCGCACGACTCCGATGACGGCCGCCGTCTGCGTCTATCCCGACATGGTGGCCACCGCGAAGGCCGCCCTGAACGGCGCCGACGTCAAGGTCGCCTCCGTCGCCACCGCGTTCCCGGCCGGTCGCGCCGCGCTGCCGGTCAAGCTCGCGGACACCCGCGACGCCGTCGCCGCCGGCGCCGACGAGATCGACATGGTCATCGACCGTGGCGCCTTCCTCGCCGGCCGCTACCTGGAGACGTACGAGCTGATCAAGGCGGTCAAGGAGGCCTGCGTCCGCGAGGACGGCAGCGCCGCCCGCCTGAAGGTCATCTTCGAGACCGGCGAGCTGTCGACCTACGACAACATCCGCCGCGCCTCCTGGATCGGCATGCTCGCGGGCGCCGACTTCATCAAGACGTCGACCGGCAAGGTGGGGGTCAACGCCACCCCGGCGAACACCCTGCTCATGCTGGAGGCCGTACGCGACTTCCGGGCGCAGACCGGAATCCAGATCGGCGTGAAGCCGGCCGGCGGCATCCGCACCACCAAGGACGCGATCAAGTTCCTCGTCCTGGTCAACGAGACCGCGGGCGAGGACTGGCTCACCAACCACTGGTTCCGCTTCGGCGCCTCCAGCCTGCTCAACGACCTGCTGATGCAGCGCCAGAAGCTGAGCACCGGCCGTTACTCCGGTCCCGACTACGTGACGGTGGACTGATCACCATGGCATCTGTTTTCGACTACGCACCGGCACCCGAGTCCCGCTCGGTCGTCGACATCGCCCCCTCCTACGGGCTCTTCATCGACGGCGAGTTCACCGACGCCGCCGACGGCAAGGTCTTCAAGACCGTCTCCCCGGCCTCCGAGGAAGTCCTCGCCGAGGTCGCCCAGGCCGGCTCCGCCGATGTCGACCGCGCCGTGAAGGCCGCCCGCAAGGCCTTCGAGAAGTGGTCCGCGCTGCCCGGCTCCGAGCGCGCCAAGTACCTCTTCCGCATCGCCCGGATCATCCAGGAGCGCAGCCGCGAGCTCGCCGTCCTGGAGACCCTCGACAACGGCAAGCCCATCAAGGAGACCCGCGACGCGGACCTCCCGCTGGTCGCCGCGCACTTCTTCTACTACGCGGGCTGGGCCGACAAGCTCGACCACGCCGGCTACGGCCCGAACCCGCGCCCGCTCGGTGTGGCCGGCCAGGTCATCCCGTGGAACTTCCCGCTCCTCATGCTCGCGTGGAAGATCGCCCCGGCGCTCGCCACCGGCAACACGGTCGTACTGAAGCCCGCCGAGACGACCCCGCTCTCCGCCCTGTTCTTCGCGGACATCTGCCGCCAGGCGGGCCTGCCCAAGGGCGTCGTCAACATCCTCACCGGATACGGCGACGCGGGCGCGGCCCTCGTCGAGCACCCGGACGTCGACAAGGTCGCCTTCACCGGCTCCACGGCCGTGGGCAAGAAGATCGCCCGCCACGTCGCCGGCACCGACAAGAAGGTCACCCTCGAACTGGGCGGCAAGGGCGCCAACATCGTCTTCGACGACGCCCCCATCGACCAGGCCGTCGAGGGCATCGTCAACGGCATCTTCTTCAACCAGGGCCAGGTCTGCTGCGCCGGATCCCGTCTCCTCGTCCAGGAGTCGATCCACGACGAGCTGCTGGACTCCCTCAAGCGCCGCCTGAGCACCCTGCGGCTGGGCGACCCGCTCGACAAGAACACCGACATCGGCGCGATCAACTCCGCCGAGCAGCTCGCCCGGATCACCGCGCTCGCGGACACCGGCGAG
The DNA here is from genome assembly GCF_042892775.1 of Streptomyces sp. NPDC001717. Taxonomy (NCBI): domain Bacteria; kingdom Bacillati; phylum Actinomycetota; class Actinomycetes; order Kitasatosporales; family Streptomycetaceae; genus Streptomyces; species Streptomyces sp. NPDC001717. Next base: position 498,144 of record NZ_JBIAUK010000001.1, read on the forward strand.
GCCGAGGGCGCCGAGCGCTGGTCCCCGGCGTGCGAGCTGCCGTCCGCCGGCTACTGGTTCGCCCCGACGCTCTTCACGAACGTCACCCAGGCGCACACCGTCGCCCGCGACGAGATCTTCGGCCCCGTGCTGTCCGTACTGACCTTCCGCACGCCCGACGAGGCCGTCGCCAAGGCCAACAACAGCCAGTACGGCCTGTCCGCCGGCATCTGGACGGAGAAGGGCAGCCGCATCCTCGCGGTCGCGGGCAAGCTCCGCGCGGGCGTCGTCTGGGCCAACACGTTCAACAAGTTCGACCCGACCTCGCCGTTCGGCGGCTACAAGGAGTCGGGCTTCGGCCGCGAGGGCGGTCGCCACGGCCTGGAGGGCTACCTCGATGTCTGAGTCTTCTGCGACCCGTCTGAACGTCTTCAAGACCTACAAGCTGTACGTCGGGGGCAAGTTCCCCCGCTCCGAGAGCGGCCGGGTGTACGAGGTGAGCGACTCCAAGGGCAACTGGCTGGCCAACGCACCCCTGTCCTCCCGCAAGGACGCGCGTGACGCCGTCGTCGCCGCCCGCAAGGCCTTCGGCGGCTGGTCGGGCGCGACCGCGTACAACCGCGGCCAGATCCTCTACCGCATCGCCGAGATGCTGGAGGGCCGCCGCGACCAGTTCGTCCGCGAGGTCGGCGAGGCCGAGGGCCTGTCCAAGTCGAAGGCCGGCGCGGTCGTGGACGCGGCCATCGACCGCTGGGTCTGGTACGCGGGCTGGACCGACAAGATCGGCCAGGTCGTGGGCGGGGCCAACCCGGTCGCGGGCCCGTTCTTCAACCTCTCCACCCCGGAGCCGACCGGCGTCGTCACCGTCGTCGCCCCGCAGGCCTCGTCCTTCCTGGGCCTGGTCTCGGTGATCGCCCCGGTGATCGCGACCGGCAACACGGCCGTCGTCATCGCGAGCGAGAAGTCCCCGCTCCCCGCGCTCTCCCTGGGCGAGGTGCTCGCCACCTCCGACCTGCCGGGCGGCGTGGTCAACATCCTGTCCGGCAAGGCCGCCGAGATGGGCCCGCACCTGGCCTCCCACCAGGACGTCAACGCGATCGACCTGGCGGGCGCCGACGCGGCGCTGGCCAAGGAGCTGGAGATCGCCGCCGCGGACAACCTCAAGCGCGTCCTGCGTCCACAGCCTGTGGACGACTGGAGCGCGGACCCGGGCACGGCGCGCATGACGGCCTTCCTGGAGACCAAGACCGTCTGGCACCCCACGGGTTCGCTGGGCTCGGGCGGATCCTCGTACTAGGACCGCCCCACCGGGACCGCCGTACCAGGACCGTCCTCCTGGTACGGCACCCCCCGAGACCGGCCCCGGCAGCGTTCCCCCGCCTGCCGGGGCCTTCCCGTGTCCGCCTACGCCTTCGGCAGCACCGGCCCCAGCAGCGAGGACACCGCGGCCGTCGGCAGCTCGCCGACCGATGAGCCGCGGGTCAGGCTGCCGGTGACCATGCTCGTGCCGACCGCGGGGAAGTCCGCGACCTGCGTGGCGACCCCGTTGTCGAGCGGGTCCACACCGGTGTTGGCGAGCGGGTTCACCTTGAGGTTCGAGACGGGGTTCGCGACCCCGGCCAACGCCGCCGGGACGTCGAGCTCACCGGCCTGGGCCCCACCGGCGGCCATGGCCAGGGCCGCACCGGCCATCGAGAGGGTCAGGCCGGCGGCGCGGAGCCGCTTCGGCGAAGGGTCGGAAGCTGCGTGACGTGCCATGGTTCCCGCCTGTGGTCGTAGTCGCGTGCGCACACAGAGTAGTCGAGGCGGGTTCCCGGATTCCAACCCGCCGTGTGAGACGGGTCGCAGGGGCTGTCGGCAGTGTGTCGATATGCCGGGCAATGCCTCACACTGGTCTCCCGTGAGCTGTTCATCTCCCCTTCCCACGCGCGTCGTCCTGCTGACCGGTCCCTCGGGCTCCGGAAAGTCCTCGCTGGCCGCCCGTTCGGGCCTGCCGGTGCTGCGTCTGGACGACTTCTACAAGGAAGGCGACGACCCGACGCTGCCGCTCGTCGAGGGCAGCTCCGACATCGACTGGGACTCCCCGCAGTCGTGGGACGCGGACGTCGCCGTCGCAGCCGTCGCCGAGCTGTGCCGCTCCGGTCGCACCGAGGTCCCCGTCTACGACATCGCGACCAGCTCCCGCACCGGCACCGAGGCCCTGGACATCTCCCGCACCCCGCTGTTCATAGCGGAGGGCATCTTCGCCGCCGACATCGCCGCCCGCTGTCAGGAACTCGGCCTCCTCGCCGACGCGATCTGCCTGCGCGGCCGTCCCTCCACCACCTTCCGCCGGCGCCTCGCCCGAGACATGCGCGAGGGCCGCAAGTCGCTGCCGTTCCTGCTGCGCAGGGGCTGGCGACTGATGCGCGCCGAGCGCGGCATCGTGGCCCGGCACACCTCCCTCGGCGCCCACGCCTGCGGCCCCGACGAGGCCCTCGGCCGCCTCGCGGCGGCCGCCGCCGGCCGCCACCGCTCACCGAGCACCGCCGCCGTCTAGTGCCGTGACCGGCACCGGACCGGCACACATGAAAGCGCGGAACCGGTCGGACCCCCGTCCGACCGATCCCGCGCTTTCCCCCCATGGCCGCCGTCCCACCCCCGCAGGACGGCCCCCCGGCCGGTGGTCTCTCAGGCGACGAGCTCCTCGAAGGACTCCGCCTCGTCCGCACCGAAGCTCAGCGCCTCGTCCTCGCGCAGGCGCCGCAGCGAGCGCCAGATGCTGGACTTCACCGTGCCGACGCTGATCCCGAGGATCTCCGCGATCTCCGGGTCCGTACGGCCCTCGTAGTAGCGCAGCACCAGCATCGTGCGCTGCGGCTCCGGGATCCGGGTCAGCGCCTGCCACAGCACCGCGCGCAGCTCCGTACCGCGCATCGCGTCCGTGTCGGAGGCCGTCTCCGGCAGCTCCTCCGTCGGGTACTCGTTCAGCTTGCGCCTGCGCCAGGCACTGATGTGCAGGTTCGTCATGGTCCGCCGCAGGTAGCCGCCGACCGCCGCCTTGTCACTGATCCGGTCCCAGGCGCGGTACGTCGAGAACAGCGCGCTCTGCAGCAGGTCCTCGGCCTCGTGCCGGTCGCCGGTCAGGTGGAAGGCCGTCGCGTACAGGGCGGCACGCCGCTCCTGGACGTACGCCGTGAACTCCGCCTCCGACGTCGAGGACGGGGTGCGCTGTGCGGGAACCGCCTCGTACTTCTGAGCGTCAATGGCTACGACGTGCGCCGGTCGAGGACGGGCGACCGCCACCGAACGGACACCCGCCCGGCGGTTCACATCGTGCAGCCGCGTGACAACCGCGCTGGTCGTGGTGCTGTGCAGCGTGTTCATCTCGCGCCCCCCGTCGTGGAGTGTGTCTGCTTCGGACCGTTGTGCTTGGTGCGTTGACAGAAGCCTGCCCGGCCGACTTAACCGGGGTGTCCGTCGACTGTCACAGCACTGTCACAGCGGTCCCGCGCGGATCACGTCCCCCCGACGGTCGAACTCCCGACGGCCGATGGGACAGAATGAGCCCGTGCCTTTCCTGTTGCTGATCGAGGACGACGACGCCATCCGCACGGCCCTCGAACTCTCCCTGTCACGCCAGGGCCACCGTGTGGCCACCGCGGCGACGGGCGAGGACGGCCTCAAACTGCTGCGCGAGCAGCGGCCGGACCTGATCGTGCTGGACGTCATGCTGCCCGGGATCGACGGCTTCGAGGTGTGCCGGAGGATCCGCCGCACCGACCAGCTGCCGATCATCCTGCTCACCGCGCGCAGCGACGACATCGACGTGGTCGTCGGGCTGGAGTCCGGTGCCGACGACTACGTGGTCAAGCCGGTCCAGGGACGGGTGCTCGACGCCCGCATCCGGGCCGTGCTGCGCCGCGGCGAGCGCGAGTCCAGCGACTCGGCGAGCTTCGGATCCCTCGTCATCGACCGCGCCGCCATGACGGTCACCAAGAACGGCGAGGACCTCCAACTCACCCCGACCGAGCTGAGGCTGCTGCTCGAACTGAGCCGCAGGCCCGGCCAGGCGCTGTCGCGCCAGCAACTGCTGCGCCTCGTCTGGGAACACGACTACCTCGGTGACTCGCGGCTCGTCGACGCCTGCGTGCAGAGGCTGCGCGCCAAGGTCGAGGACGTACCGTCCTCGCCCACCCTGATCCGCACGGTCCGGGGCGTCGGATACCGCCTGGACTCCCCGCAGTGATCCGCGCGCTGCTCGCGGGCCGGCGCTGGACCAGCCTGCGGCTGCGGCTCCTCATCGTCTTCGCGCTCGTCGCACTGACCGCCGCGGTCTCCGCCTCCGGCATCGCGTACTGGCTCAACCGCGAGGCGGTCCTCACCCGTACCCAGGACGCCGCCCTCGGCGACTTCCGGCGGGAGATGCAGGACCGGGCCGCGGCCCTGCCCGCCGACCCCAGGGCGGAGGAACTCCAGCGCACCGCCGAACTCATGGCGGGCAAGAGCCCCGGCTACAGCGTGCTGCTGGTCGACGAGACCAAGGACCACCGTCAGGTGATCGGCACCGGCGGCTCCGAGTCCTTCGGGCTGGACGACGTACCGAAGTCCCTCCAGCACGCGGTGAACGACCGTCAGAAGACCACCTCGGCCAACGACTCCGAGTACCACATGTACTGGCAGCGCACGAAGCCGAACGGCAACCCGTACCTGGTGGGCGGGACGCGGATCGTGGGCGGCGGGCCCACCGGCTACATGTACAAGTCCCTCGCGCAGGAACGGGACGACCTCAACGCGCTCGGCTGGTCGCTGACCATCGCGACCGGCCTCGCCCTGCTCGGCTCGGCGCTGCTCGCCCAGGCCGCGGCCCGGACCGTGCTCAAGCCGGTACAGCGGCTCGGTGACGCGGCCAGGCGGCTCGGGGAGGGCGAACTCGACCACCGGCTCGACGTGCGCGGCACGGACGAACTCGCCGACCTCTCCCGCACCTTCAACAAGACGGCGGAGGCGCTGGAGAAGAAGGTCGCCGACATGAGCGCGCGGGAGGAGGCGAGCAGGCGCTTCGTCGCGGACATGTCCCACGAACTGCGCACGCCGCTGACCGCGTTGACCGCCGTCGCCGAGGTGCTGGAGGAGGAGGTCGACGACCTCGACCCGATGATCGCGCCGGCGGTGGCGCTGGTCGTCAGCGAGACGCGCCGCCTCAACGACCTCGTCGAGAACCTGATGGAGGTCACCCGCTTCGACGCGGGAACGGCCAAGCTGGTCCTGGACGACGTCAACGTCGCCGACCAGGTCACGGCCTGCATCGACGCACGGGCCTGGCTCGACGCGGTCGAACTCGACGCCGGACGCGACATCGTGGCGCGCCTCGACCCGCGCCGCCTCGACGTGATCCTGGCCAACCTCATCGGCAACGCGCTCAAGCACGGCGGCTCGCCGGTGCGGGTGTCGGTGTCGGTGGAGGAGGAGTGGCTGGTCATCGCGGTCCAGGACAACGGCCCGGGCATCCCCGAGGAAGTCCTGCCGCACGTCTTCGACCGCTTCTACAAGGCGAGCGCGTCCCGCCCGAAGTCGGACGGCAGCGGTCTGGGCCTGTCGATCGCCGTGGAGAACGCGCACATCCACGGCGGCGACATCACCGCCGCCAACGTGGCCGGGGGAGGGGCGCTGTTCACGCTGCGGCTGCCTATGGACGTGGGGAAGGTACTGGCGGGTGAGCAGGATGCGTAGGGCGCTGCCGGTGGTGTCGGCGGCTTCGACCCTGCTCGCGGCCGTGGTGCTGTCCGGATGCGGGATCCGGGCGACGACCGTGCCGGTGGACGTCGGTCCGGCGCCCTCCAGGGTGTCCTGCGACACCCCGGCGCAGCCGAGCGGGCAGAACGGGGTGCAGGGCTTCCGCGCCACGGTGGAACTGGTCTGCGGATCGCAGCTCGTCGGCGTGGAACGGGTCATCCCGGTGCCCGAGAAGCGCGCGGGGCTGAAGGACCCCGTGGCACTCGTCGCACAGGCGCTGCTGGAGGCGCTGGAGAAGCCGCTGTCCGCGCAGGAACGGGACGCCGGATTCACGACCGGTGTCCCGGACCAGCTGAGGGCCGAGGCCCCGAGGACCGGAGACCCGGCGGGCACGGTACGGCTGAGCCGCAAGCCGGAGGACCTCCCGCCGGTGGCGCTGTCCCAGCTGGTGTGCACGCTGGCGGGCAACGAGACGATCTCGGCGGGACCGGGCCGACCGGTCACCCTGGGCGGCCCGGACACGGACCCGCCGCGCACCTGGGAATGCACCGACGCCGTCCGCTCCCGCCCGGAGTCGGTCCTCACCCTGGGCGAAATCGCCCGCCCCTCGGCCTCGCCGGGGGCCACGGCGAAGTAGGGGCGCACGGCCCCGAGCCGACGGCCCCCCGAGTCCGAAGGCTCGGGGGGCCGCTGCGGTGGGGCACGGGGGTCACACGGGTCAGATGCCCGCTGCGGCCGCCAGGTCCTTCTTGATGGCGTCCAGGACTTCCTGGCCGCGCGTGCGGGACGGGGCGAGGTCGGAGGCCTCGGCGACCGGGACGACCACCTCCAGGTAGCACTTGAGCTTCGGCTCGGTGCCCGACGGGCGGACGATCACGCGGGCCTTGTAGTCGCCGTCGAGGTAATAGCGCAGGCCGTCCGTGGGCGGGAGGGCCGCCGAGCCGACGGTGAGGTCCTCCGCCGAGACGACCCGCAGGCCCGCCAGGGACGTCGGGGGCTCGGCGCGCAGCGCCGCCATCGCCGAGGCGATGACCGACAGGTCCGAGACGCGGACCGAGAGCTGGTCGGTGGCGTGCAGGCCGTGGGCCATCGCCAGGTCGTCCAGCAGGTCGGTCAGGGTGCGGCCCTGCTCCTTGAGCTCCGAGGCCAGTTCGGCGACGAGCAGGGCGGCGGTGATGCCGTCCTTGTCGCGGACGCCCTCGGGGTCCACGCAGTAGCCGAGCGCCTCCTCGTAGCCGTAGCGCAGGCCCTCGACACGGGAGATCCACTTGAAGCCCGTGAGGGTCTCCTCGTACGGCAGGCCCGCGGCCTCCGCGATCCGGCCGAGGAGGGACGAGGAGACGATCGATTCCGCGAACGTGCCCTGCGCCCCCTTGTGGACCAGGTGCGCGGCCAGCAGCGCGCCGACCTCGTCGCCGCGCAGCATGCGCCAGCCGCCGTCGTGCGGCACGGCGACCGCGCAGCGGTCGGCGTCCGGGTCGTTGGCGATGACGATGTCCGGGTTGACCTCGGCGGCCTTCGCGAAGGCCAGGTCCATCGCGCCCGGCTCCTCCGGGTTGGGGAAGGCGACGGTGGGGAACGCCGGGTCGGGCTCGGCCTGCTCGGCCACGAGGACCGGGTCCGGGAACCCGGCGCGGGCGAAGGCCGCCAGGACGACCTCCTTGCCGACGCCGTGCATGGCCGTGTAGACGGTCCGCACGCCCCGGGGGGAGCCGGGGGTCAGGACGGCGTCCGTACGGGCCAGGTAGGCCTCCAGGACCTCTTCGTCGAGCTGCAGCCAGCCGTCCTTGGGGCGGTCGACCGAGTCGAGCGTCGTCACGCGGGCGATGTGCCCCGCGATCTCGGCGTCCGCGGGGGAGACGATCTGCGAGCCGTCGCCGAGATAGACCTTGTAGCCGTTGTCCCGGGGAGGGTTGTGGCTCGCGGTGACCTCGACGCCGGCGACGGCGCCCAGGTGCCTTATGGCGTAGGCGAGGACGGGCGTCGGCAGCGGGCGGGGCAGGATGGCCGCGCGCAGCCCGGCGCCGGTCATCACGGCCGCGGTGTCGCGGGCGAAGTCCTCGGACTTGTAGCGGGCGTCGTAGCCGACGACGACGAGTCCGCCGTCGTGGCCCTGGGCCTTCAGGTAGGCCGCGAGGCCCGCCGCCGCCCGGATGACCACCGAGCGGTTCATCCGCATCGGACCCGCGCCGATCTCACCGCGCAGCCCGGCCGTGCCGAACTGCAGGGTGCCGGAGAACCGGTCCGCGAGCTCGGCTGCGACCTCGGCGTCTGCCGACGCTTCGATGAGCCCGGCGAGCTCGGCCGCGGTCTCCGGGTCGGGGTCCTCCGCCAGCCAGGCCTGGGCCCGGGTGATCAGGTCGTCCTGTTCCTGCACTGCTTCCGCCTTACCTCTGGTGACCTTGCGTGGCCTCGTACGTCGATCAGTCGATCAGATGCGGGCGAGGACCTGCGTCAGGAGCGTGCCCATGCGGGAGGCCGAGTCGCGGCCGGCCTGGAGCACCTCTTCGTGGTTCAGGGGCTCGCCGGACAGGCCCGCCGCCAGGTTGGTGACCAGGGAGATGCCGAGCACCTCGGCGCCGGCCTCGCGGGCGGCGATGGCCTCCAGCACGGTGGACATGCCGACCAGGTCGGCGCCCATCACGCGGATCATGTTGATCTCGGCCGGGGTCTCGTAGTGCGGGCCGGGGAACTGGACGTAGACGCCCTCTTCGAGGGTCTCGTCGATCTCCTTGCACATCGCGCGCAGGCGGGGCGAGTAGAGGTCGGTGAGATCCACGAAGTTCGCGCCGACGATCGGCGAGGTGGCCGTGAGGTTCAGGTGGTCGCTGATCAGGACCGGCTGGCCGGGCTTCATGCCCTCGCGCAGGCCGCCGCAGCCGTTGGTCAGGACGACGGTCTTGCAGCCGGCCGCGACGGCCGTGCGGACGCCGTGGGCGACGGCGGCGACGCCGCGGCCCTCGTAGTAGTGGGTCCGGCCGAGGAAGAGCAGCGCGCGCTTGTCGCCGATCTTGTACGAGCGGATCTTGCCGCCGTGGCCCTCGACGGCGGGGGGCGGGAAGCCGGGCAGCTCGGTGACCGGGAATTCGGCCTCGGGCGCGCCCAGGGCCTCGGCGGCGGGGGCCCAGCCGGAGCCCATGACGAGGGCGACATCGTGGGATTCCACGCCGGTGAGCTCGCTCAGACGGGCGGCGGCGGCGGAGGCGGCGGCGAAGGGGTCGGTAACAGATGCGTTCACGCTGACGAGCGTAGCCGCTTCCGGCCTACGCGCGTAGATGGCACAGCTCACGGTGTTCGGATCGTTGCCTTGTCGTTTCCGCCGAATCGTCCCCGGACGGCCCTGAGGGGCCTGGTCAGGCGGGTGGAGGGGTGGGCGGGGGCGTCAGCAGGGACGCTTGCGAAGTTCCATCACGTAGTCGTGCGGGGCGCCCGCGGACTCGGCCGCGTCGGCGATCTCTCCCAGGTAGCGGGCGGAGGGCAGTCCGCCCTCGTAGCCGTTGAGGACGTAGCACCAGGCCGCTTCCTCGCCGTCCAGCGTGTGGACGCGGATGCGCATGCGGCGGTAGATGTCGAGACCGACGCCCTCCCACCGGTCCATCGAGTCCTCGTCCAGTGGCGCGATGTCGTACAGGGCGACGAAGACCTGTTGGCGCGGCGCTTCCACGATCGTGGCGAGTGCGCCCTCCCAACCCATCTGCTCGCCGCCGAAGGTCAGCCGCCAGTCGTTGATCCAGCCCGTGCCGCGCAGCGGCGAATGCGGGGCGCGGCGCGTCATCAGCCGCGGGTCGAGGTTGCCGGCGTACGCGGCGTAGAGCGACATGAGTCCGAGGGTACGGGAGGGGCACCGGTGGACGCGTTCCGGCTGCCGTCCCGCCGGGGGTACCCCGGACGGCGGCCCGGGAAGGGACCGGGCGCGAAGCACCTTGATGCGTGCGGGACAATGGGGCACGGAATGCATCCCCCGGGGAGACCCCCCGGAACACCGGCCGGGGCGGCAGCCGGCCGGGTAGACGTGAGGCGGACTTTTCGTGACCCGGATCGTGATCATCGGCGGCGGACCCGGCGGGTATGAGGCAGCCCTGGTGGGGGCCCAGCTCGGTGCGGAGGTGACCGTCGTCGACTGCGACGGTCTGGGAGGGGCGTCGGTCCTGACCGACTGCGTGCCCTCCAAGACGCTCATCGCGACCGCCGAGGTCATGACGACCTTCGACTCGTCGTACGAAGAGCTCGGCATCGTCGTCGCGGACGACACGCCGCCCATCGAGCAGGCCGCGCGGGTCGTCGGCGTGGACCTCGGCAAGGTGAACCGGCGCGTCAAGCGCCTCGCGCTCGCCCAGTCCCACGACATCACCGCCTCCGTCACCCGGGCCGGCGCCCGCGTGGTGCGCGGCCGCGGCAAGCTCGGCGGTCCGCAGGGCATCGACGGCACGCGTGACGTCATCGTCACCGCCGCCGACGGCACCGAGACGATCCTGACCGCCGACGCGGTGCTGATCGCGACCGGCGGCACCCCGCGCGAGATCCCCGACGCGATGCCCGACGGCGAGCGCATCCTGAACTGGACCCAGGTGTACGACCTGGAGGAGCTCCCCGAGGAGCTCATCGTGGTCGGCTCCGGCGTCACCGGCGCCGAGTTCGCCGGCGCGTACCAGGCCCTCGGCTCCCGAGTGACGCTGGTGTCCTCGCGCGACCGCGTGCTGCCGGGCGAGGACCCCGACGCGGCCGCCGTCCTGGAGGACGTCTTCCGCCGCCGCGGCATGAACGTCGTCGGGCGCTCCCGCGCCGAGTCCGCCAAGCGGGTGGGCGACCGCGTGGAGGTCACGCTCTCGGACGGCCGCGTGCTGACCGGTACGCACTGCCTGATGGCGGTCGGCGCGATCCCGAACACCAAGGACATGAACCTGGAGGAGTCCGGGGTCCGACTCAAGGAGTCCGGGCACATCTGGACCGACAAGGTCTCCCGCACCTCCTCGCCGGGCGTGTACGCGGCCGGTGACGTGACCGGCATCTTCGCGCTCGCGTCGGTGGCGGCCATGCAGGGCCGCATCGCGATGTACCACTTCCTCGGCGACGCGGTGGCCCCGCTGAACCTGAAGACGGTCTCCTCGAACGTCTTCACCGACCCCGAGATCGCCACCGTCGGCTACACGCAGGCGGACGTGGACGCCGGCAAGATCGACGCCCGCGTGGTGAAGCTCCCGCTGCTGCGCAACCCGCGCGCCAAGATGCAGGGCATCCGGGACGGCTTCGTGAAGCTGTTCTGCCGTCCGGGCACCGGGATCGTGGTGGGCGGCGTGGTCGTCTCGCCGCGGGCCAGCGAGCTGATCCACCCGATCTCGATCGCGGTCGACAACAACCTGACGGTCGAGCAGATCGCAAACGCGTTCACGGTGTACCCCTCGCTGTCGGGATCGATCGCCGAGGTGGCCCGCCAGCTGCACACGCGAAAGGCCGCCGGAGAGGCCTGATTCACCTCCAACCGCCCCATACCGCAAGGGAGTTGAGGGCGGGGTGCGGTGGTGTGGCCGGACGTTCACCCAAGTCTCGTGCCGCGTATACCACTAGTCGCCCCGCCATATGGACAACTTCGGTATTCCGGCGCAAGGAGCTGAAAGCAGACGGTCGTTGGGGTTACTGTCAGTTTCGTGTTCGCTGCAGAACGTCGCCAATTGATCCTCGAAATGGTGCGGGCCAACGGAGCGGTGTCGCTCCGGGAGCTCGCCCGTGTCGTCCAGACCTCCGAAGTGACCGTACGGCGGGACGTGCGGGCACTGGAGGCAGAAGGACTCCTCGACCGCCGGCACGGCGGTGCGGTGCTGCCGGGCGGTTTCACCCGTGAATCCGGCTTCCCGCAAAAGTCCCATCTCGCGACGGCGGAGAAGACCGCCATCGCCGATGTCGCGGCCTCCCTCGTCGAAGAGGGCGAAGCCGTCGTCGTCGGAGCGGGCACCACGACCCAGGAGCTGGCCCGCCGGCTCGCGCGGGTGCCCGGCCTGACCGTCGTGACCAACTCGCTGCTCGTCGCCCAGGCGCTGGCGCACGCCAACCGGGTGGAGGTCGTCATGACCGGCGGCACCCTGCGCGGCTCGAACTACGCGCTGGTCGGCAGCGGGGCCGAGCAGTCCCTCCAGGGGCTACGGGTCTCCCGGGCCTTCCTCTCGGGCAGCGGCCTGACGGCCGAACGCGGCCTGTCGACGTCCAACATGCTGAGCGCGAGCGTGGACCGTGCGCTGGTCCAGGCCGCGGCGGAGGTCGTCGTCCTCGCGGACCACACGAAGCTCGGTACGGACACCATGTTCCAGACGGTGCCGACGGACGTGATGACCCGCCTGGTGACGGACGAGCCGCCGCCGCACGACGACCGGGCCGGTGCGGAGTTGCAGGCGCTGGCGGACCAGGGCGTGCAGATCACCGTGGCCGGTGGTGGAGCGGCCTCCGGGGGCGCCGGTGACGGCATGCCCGGGCGCCGCCCCCGCCGGGAGTCACCCCTGCCGGTCCAGCGGCGGGGCGGGCCGACGGCCCAGCTGCGCAGCGCGGGTGTCCTGCCGGACGTGCAGCCGGGGGAGCGGGCGCGGGTCGCGGACATGCGGCGCCGCTAGCCGCGGTGCGATGGGGCCGAGGGTGCGGCACCGCTGCCGGGGCTCCGCCCCGGACCCCGCGCCTCAAACGCCGGCGGGGCTGACTTGCCCCGCCGGCGTTTGAGGTACCGCTGCCGGGGCGGAGCCCCGGCAAGGACGTCAGTCCTTGATCTCGCAGATCGTCGCGCCCGAGGTGAGGGACGCGCCGACCTCGGCCGTCAGGCCGACGATGGTGCCGGAGCGGTGCGCGTTCAGCGGCTGCTCCATCTTCATCGCCTCCAGGACGACGATGAGCTCGCCTTCCTCGACGCGCTGGCCCTCCTCGACGGCGACCTTGACGATCGTGCCCTGCATCGGGGACGCGAGGGTGTCGCCCGAGGCGGCGGGGCCGGACTTCTTGGCCGCGCGGCGCTTGGGCTTGGCGCCGCCCGCGGCGGCCGTGCGGGCCAGGGTCATGCCCAGGGACGACGGCAGGGAGACTTCGAGGCGCTTGCCGCCGACCTCGACGACCACCGTCTCGCGGCCCGGCTCGTCCTCGGTGTCGTCCGCGGCCGGGGCCTGGAACGCCGGGATCTCGTTGACGAACTCGGTCTCGATCCAGCGGGTGTAGACCGTGAACGGGTTGCCGTCGGTGGGCGCGAACGCGGGGTCGGTGACGACCGCGCGGTGGAACGGGATGGCCGTGGCCATGCCCTCGACCTCGAACTCGGCCAGCGCGCGGGCCGCGCGCTGCAGGGCCTGCTCGCGGGTGGCGCCGGTGACGATCAGCTTGGCCAGCAGGGAGTCCCAGGCGGGGCCGATGACGCTGCCGGACTCCACGCCCGTGTCCAGGCGGACGCCCGGACCGGTGGGCGGGGCGAACTTGGTGACGGTGCCGGGCGCCGGGAGGAAGCCGCGGCCGGGGTCCTCGCCGTTGATGCGGAACTCGAAGGAGTGACCGCGCAGGACCGGGTCGCCGTAGCCGAGCTCCTCGCCGTCGGCGATGCGGAACATCTCGCGCACCAGGTCGATGCCGGCGACCTCTTCGGTGACGGGGTGTTCGACCTGGAGGCGGGTGTTGACCTCGAGGAAGGAGATCAGGCCGTCCGCGGAGACCAGGAACTCCACCGTGCCGGCGCCGACGTAGCCGGCTTCCTTCAGGATCGCCTTCGAAGCGGCGTACAGCTCGGCGTTCTGAGCCTCGCTCAGGAACGGCGCGGGCGCCTCCTCGACGAGCTTCTGGTGGCGGCGCTGGAGCGAGCAGTCACGGGTGGAGACGACGACCACGTTGCCGTGGGAGTCGGCCAGGCACTGCGTCTCGACGTGGCGGGGCTTGTCGAGGTACCGCTCGACGAAGCACTCGCCGCGGCCGAAGGCGGCGACGGCCTCGCGGACGGCGGAGTCGTAGAGCTCCGGGACCTCTTCGAGGGTGCGGGCGACCTTCAGGCCGCGTCCGCCACCGCCGAAGGCGGCCTTGATGGCGATGGGCAGGCCGTGTTCCTTGGCGAACGCGACGACCTCGTCCGCACCCGAGACCGGGTCCGGGGTGCCCGCGACCAGCGGCGCGCCGGCGCGCTGGGCGATGTGGCGGGCGGCGACCTTGTCGCCGAGGTCGCGGATGGCCTGCGGGGGCGGGCCGATCCAGGTCAGGCCGGCGTCGATGACGGCCTGCGCGAAGTCGGCGTTCTCGGACAGGAATCCGTATCCGGGATGGATGGCGTCCGCACCGGAGTCGGCGGCGGCCTGGAGGACCTTGGAGATGTCCAGGTAGCTCGCGGCCGGGGTGTCACCGCCCAACGCGAACGCTTCGTCGGCCGCGCGGACGTGCAGAGCGTCCCGGTCCGGATCGGCGTAGACGGCTACGCTCGCGATCCCGGCGTCCCGGCAGGCCCGGGCAACGCGGACAGCGATTTCGCCACGGTTGGCGATGAGCACCTTGCGCACGATGGCTCCCTCCTTGAAACAAGCTGAGTTTAGGGACAGCCCACACGGCCTTTCGACCCTTCCCCAGTGGTGAGCTTGCCCACACGCAGTGTGATGCGAGCAGCGTCCCGCTGGAGAACCCTTGTGGCGCCCCAGGTCAGGGGGATCCCCGACTGCACAGTAACCCCGTCATGTTGCCGAGGTCTCTGTCATGCGGGTCAGCCGCCCCGGGTGATTCTTTGTCGAGTCCCTACGAACGGTGCATCTTTTCTTTGCTTGATCGCTGTGCCGGGGCACTCGCGTAACGAAGCGACCCGCACCCCTTGTCCGCACGTTTACCCGTTAGTAGCCTCCAGGCGTCGAACGGGCTTGTGACGCGTGGGGGGTGGGGGCGAGGTGCTGCGCAGACTCGTGGCCGGACTGGCCGCGATCGTACTGGTCGCGGAAGCGGCAGTGCTGGTACTCGTCCACCTCGTGTTGGGCCGGACCACCGAGAACCAGTCGATGTCCATCGCGGGCAGCGATCCGGATGTCATGTCCAAGGCAACCTACGGGTTGGGGGCGGGCATGGGCGCCTTCCTCCTGCTGTGCGCGGTGTTCGCCGCCGTCGCCGCGATCCGCGACCGCCGCCCCGGCCGCTTCGCGCGCGTCGTGATCGTCGCCGCCGCCGTCACCCACGGGGTGCTCGGCATCCTCACCGTCGTACTGGTCGGCTGGGCCGCCTTCGCGACGATGATGCTGATCCTGTGCCTGCTGGTACTGACCCTGCTCCTCTACGAGGACCGGGACCGGGCTCCGGCCGCAGGACCGCGCGGACAGGCCGACCAGGCCGACCAGGCCGGACCGGCCGGGGAGCTCAAGCCCACAAATCCGTGATGGACACGCCCAGTTCCCCCAGCAGCGAGCGCAGCATCGGCATGGACAGCCCGATCACGTTGCCGTGGTCCCCGTCGATGCCCTCGATGAACGGCGACGACAGGCCGTCCAGGGTGAACGCCCCCGCCACGTGCAGCGGCTCGCCGCTGGCCACGTACGCCGCGACCTCGGCGTCCGTCGGCTCGCCGAAGTGGACCGTCGTGGAGGCCGTCGCCGAGACCTGACGGCCGGTCGCCGTGTCGATCACGCAGTGCCCGGTGCGCAGGACGCCCGACCGCCCGCGCATCGACTTCCAGCGCGCGGTGGCCTCCTCGGCGTCCGCCGGCTTGCCCAGCGCCTCGCCGTCCAGCTCCAGCACGGAGTCGCAGCCGATGACCAGCGCGCCCGCGGTCTCGTCCAGGCCCGCCACGACCGCCGCCTTCGCCTCGGCCAGCGCCAGGGCCAGGGCGGCGGGCTCGTCGTGGTTCAGGGTGTCCTCGTCGAAGCCGCTGACGATCACGTGCGGGGCGAGGCCCGCCTGGCGCAGCAGGTTCAGCCGGGCGGGGGATGCGGAGGCGAGCACGAGCTTGCGGGGGGAAGGCGTCGTCATGCCCGCCATCGTAGGCCGACGCGGGCACCCCTCAGAAAGGCCCTACGCCCAGGACGTAGACCGCCACGAGCATGGCGAGGAGGAGCACCACCGTCATCCGCCGGACCATCGCCTGCGCGTCGCGCATGTCCTTGGGCGGCTCGTTCTCAGGATCGGACCAGAGCATGCCCCGATCCTGGCCCCGGGGACGGGTGGGGCGCCTGAGTACGGGTACTCAGGCGCCACCGTCCGTTCGCATCAGATCCGCTCAGGCGGGCCAGTACGTACGACCCCAGGCGCGCGGCCCCGGGCGCGGCACGCGGCGGCGCGCCACGCGGGCCGGCCGCGACCACTCGTCCGGTACCCGGGGAGCGCCCGACGGTGCCGAAGCCAGCGCCGCCGCGCGCGCTTGGACCACCGCCAGTGCGGCGGCCAGCTCCTCCGGGGTGGGGTTCCCCTTGACGACCTTGATGACCACTGGACTTGCCTCCCGGTCCTAGAGGGGGATGTTTCCGTGCTTCTTCGGCGGCAGGGACTCCCGCTTGGTGCGCAGCTGCCGCAGTCCCTTCACCACGTGCGCCCGGGTCTCGGACGGCATGGTCACCGCGTCGATGTAACCGCGCTCGGCCGCCGTGTACGGGTTCAGCAGCGTGTCCTCGTACTCGGCGATCAGCCGGGCCCGGACGGCCTCGACGTCCTCGCCGGCGGCCTCCGCCTCGGCGATGGTCCGGCGGTGCAGGATGTTGACCGCGCCCTGCGCGCCCATGACGGCGATCTGGGCGGTCGGCCAGGCCAGGTTGATGTCCGCGCCGAGGTGCTTGGAGCCCATGACGTCGTAGGCGCCGCCGAAGGCCTTGCGGGTGATGACGGTGATGAGGGGGACGGTGGCCTCGGCGTAGGCGTAGATCAGCTTCGCGCCGCGCCGGATGATTCCGTTGTACTCCTGGTCCGTGCCCGGGAGGAAGCCCGGCACGTCGACGAACGTCAGCACCGGGATGTTGAAGGCGTCGCAGGTCCGCACGAAGCGCGCGGCCTTCTCGGAGGCGTTGATGTCCAGGCATCCGGCGAACTGCATCGGCTGGTTGGCGACGACACCCACCGGGTGGCCCTCGACCCGGCCGAAGCCGGTCAGGATGTTCGGCGCGAAGAGCGACTGGGTCTCCAGGAACTCCGCGTCGTCCAGCACGTGCTCAATGACAGTGTGCATGTCGTACGGCTGGTTCGCACTGTCGGGGATCAGCGCGTCGAGCTCGCGGTCGAGGTCGCCGACCTCGGTGTCCGCCTCCTCGGGGAACGCGGGCGGCTCCGAGAGGTTGTTCGACGGAAGGTACGCGAGCAGGGACTTCACGTACTCGATGGCGTCCTTCTCGTCGCCCGCCATGTGGTGGGCGACGCCGGACGTGCTGTTGTGGGTCCGGGCCCCGCCGAGCTCCTCGAAGCCGACGTCCTCGCCGGTGACCGTCTTGATGACGTCCGGGCCGGTGATGAACATGTGCGAGGTCTGGTCGACCATGACCGTGAAGTCGGTGATGGCGGGGGAGTAGACGGCGCCGCCGGCGCAGGGGCCGACGACCAGGCTGATCTGCGGGATGACGCCGGAGGCGTGCACGTTGCGGCGGAAGATCTCGCCGTACATGCCGAGCGCGCTGACGCCCTCCTGGATGCGGGCGCCGCCGGAGTCGTTGATGCCGACGAGCGGGCAGCCGGTCTTCAGCGCGAAGTCCATGACCTTCATGATCTTCTGGCCGTAGACCTCGCCGAGGGCGCCGCCGAAGACGGTGAAGTCCTGCGAGAACACGGCCACCGGGCGCCCGTCGACCGTGCCGTAGCCGGTGACGACGCCGTCGCCGTACGGACGGGTCTTCTCCAGGCCGAAGTTGGTGGAGCGGTGCCGGGCGAGTTCGTCCAGCTCGACGAAGGACCCTTCGTCCAGCAGCAGGGCCACCCGCTCACGAGCCGTCAGCTTGCCCTTGGCGTGCTGCTTCTCCACCGCGCGGGCGGAACCGGCATGGGTGGCTTCCTCGATGCGGCGCTGCAGATCCGCGATCTTGCCCGCGGTGGTGTGCATGTCGATCGGCTCTGACGGTTCTGGCATCGGGGTCGCGGCTCCCTGCGTGGTGTCAACGGCCTGGTCAATTGATTGACTACTGCTGGCTACTGGTGCGTAGCGTATCGGCGGGCATGGCGCTCGGCAGTGCGGCGTTTGACACACCTACATTGGCTTGCTTGGCCTCGGTTCCTTCCCTAGGAGAAGGGGGTCCCACCCTCGCGGGCAGGGCTTCCTGCTTCGACGCGCGCCGCCCCGGCCGGGGGGTGCCCCCGCGAGGTCTTATGCCCGCTCCACAGGCAGTGACCGCCAGCCCGGCGGCCAGAAGGTTGATCGCCGCGTTGTCGTCGCGGTCGTGGGTCCTTCCACAGTGCCTGCATGTCCATGCGCGGACGTTCAGGGGCATCTTGTCGGGGACGGCACCGCAGGCCGAGCACAGGTGCGTGCTGGGGAACCACCGGTCGACGGTGATCAGCTCGCGCCCGTACCAGGCCGCCTTGTACTCCAGCATGTGCCGCAGCTCACGCCAAGCCGCGTCCGTGATGGCTCGGGCGAGGCGGTGGTTCTTGAGCATGTTGCGGACGGTCAGATCCTCGATCACGAGCGTTTGGTTTTCGCGCACGAGCCGAGTCGTCAGTTTGTGCAGGTGGTCCCGGCGGTTGTCCGCGATCCGGGCGTGGATACGGGCCACTCGGATGCGGGCCTTGGTCCGGTTCTTGCTGCCTTTTTCCTTCCGGGACAGAGCGCGTTGGGCTCTCGCGAGCCGGTTGCGGTTCTTGAGTTCGTGCTTCGGATTGGCGATCTTCTCTCCGGTGGACAGGGTGACCAGGGCCGTCAGCCCGGCGTCGATCCCACGGCCTGTGTCACAGGGCGCAGCTGGGCAGGTGCGTCCTCGATCAGCATGGAGACGAACCAGCGGCCGGCCGAGTCCCGGGTCACGGTCACCGTGGTTGGCTCCGCCCCCTCCGGCAGGGGGCGCGACCAGACGACGGGCAGTGGGCCGGCCATCTTGGCGAGCGTGAGCTCCCCGTTCCGGAAGCGGAAAGCGGATCGTGTGTACTCGGCGCTGGCCCGCGACCGCCGTTTCGATTTGAACCGCGGATACTTCGATCTCTTCGCCCAGAACGAGGCGAACGCGCTCTGTAAATGGCGTAGCGCCTGTTGCAGGGGCACGCAGGACACATCGGCGAGGTAGGCGAGCTCCTCGGTCCGCTTCCACGCGGTGAGCATTGCGGAAGTCTGGGCGTAGTTCGTCCGTTCCCCGCGTGTCCAGGCCTCGGCGCGGGCGGCCAATGCCAGGTTGTAGACCTTCCGTACGCAGCCGAAAGTTCGCGACAGTTCCGCCGCCTGTGTGTCGTCGGGGTAGAAACGGTACTTGAAGGCCCGCTTTACCGGAGGATTCCCCACGGGTCGGAAGCTAGGGTCGGTCAAGATCCGAACGCAACCCCGGGTCAAGGGATCACATACAGCGACATAAGGAATCCGATCATGCCCTCAGACGCATCAGCAGGGGCTCCCGGCGGACGCTGGTCGAGCCTCGACCGGCCGCCGCTGAACGAAGAGGCCCTGCGGCGGGCCCTCGTCACCGAAGGGGGGCTGTGGACCTCCCTGGAGGTGGTCGCGGCCACCGGGTCGACCAACTCCGATCTCGCGGCCCGGGCGGGGCAGCTGCCCGGCGGGGCCGTGCTCGTCGCCGAGGAGCAGACCGCGGGGCGCGGGCGGCTCGACCGGAGCTGGGTCGCGCCGGCCCGGTCCGGGCTCTTCTTCTCCGTACTGCTCAAGCCGGGTGACGCGGTGCCGCAGGAGCGGTGGGGGTGGCTGACCCTGCTCGCCGGGGTGGCCACCGCGACCGGGCTGGCCCGGGCGGCGGGCGTGGACACGGCACTCAAGTGGCCCAACGACCTGCTCGTCACCGTGGACGGCGAGGAACGCAAGACCGCCGGGATCCTCGCCGAGCGGGTCGCCGACGGGGTCGTCGTCGGCATCGGGCTCAACGTGACGCTGACCGAGGACGAGCTGCCGGTGCCGGAAGCCGGTTCGCTGGCGCTGGCCAAGGCGGCCGTCACCGACCGCGACCCGCTGCTGAGGGCCGTACTGCGCTCCCTGGAGCAGTGGTACGGGGACTGGCGCGCCGCCGGCGGCGACCCGGCGGCCAGCGGGCTCCAGGAGACCTACGCGGCGGGCTGCGCCACCCTCGGCCGGCACGTCCGCGCGGACCTCCCGGGCGGGCGCACCCTCACCGGAACGGCCGAAGCGGTCGACGCGGAGGGACGCCTGGTCATCCGTACCGCCGAGGACCGCCACGAAGCGGTCACCGCGGGCGACGTGGTGCACCTGCGGTCCGTGCACTGACCTCCGGGTTCTCGCCGTCGGGGCCCGGTCGCGGCGGCCCAGGGCCCCGGTGTCGGGGCCCTCGGCGGGGGCGGGGCCGATTTACCTGCGGAGTGGGGAGTGAGCTACGGCACACCTGCCGTATGGTTTAGGCGATCCCGGTACTCGTGGTGACCACCGGTTCGGCACGGCAGTGCGCACGGAATGGACAGGAGGCGGCCCTTGACCGTCGACGACTCTACGTCCAGCGCGCCCACCCCCGGGCCCACGGGCCACGGCACCCCGATCGGGCGGGACCAGCACACCCCGCACCACGAGGTCGACCACACCGTCCAGCCGACGGCGGATCCCCTCGCCATCCGGCTGGAGCAGCTGATCCTGGGCGCCGAGCGCCGGTACACGCCCTTCCAGGCGGCCCGCAGCGCCGGGGTGTCCATGGAGCTCGCCTCCCGCTTCTGGCGGGCGATGGGCTTCGCCGACATCGGCCAGGCCAAGGCCCTGACGGAGGCGGACGTACTGGCGCTGCGCCGGCTCGCCGGTCTGGTGGAGGCCGGACTGCTGTCCGAGCCGATGGCCGTGCAGGTGGCGCGGTCCACCGGGCAGACCACCGCCCGACTGGCCGAATGGCAGATCGACTCCTTCCTGGAGGGGCTCACCGAGCCGCCGGAGCCGGGGATGACCCGTACGGAGGTCACGTACCCGCTGGTCGAGCTGCTGCTGCCGGAGCTGGAGGAGTTCCTCGTCTACGTGTGGCGGCGCCAGCTGGCGGCCGCGACCGGGCGCGTGGTGCAGGTGGCGGACGACGAGGAGATGGTCGACCGGCGCCTCGCGGTGGGCTTCGCCGACCTGGTGGGCTTCACCCGCCTCACGCGACGGCTGGAGGAGGAGGAGCTCGGCGAGCTGGTCGAGTCCTTCGAGACGACCTCGGCGGACCTGGTCGCCGCGTACGGCGGCCGGCTGATCAAGACCCTCGGCGACGAGGTGCTGTACTGCGCCGACGACGCGGCGACGGCCGCGGAGATCGCGCTGCGGCTGATCGAGACGATGGAAGTCGACCCCCAGATGCCGGAGCTGCGGGTCGGGATCGCCTTCGGCACGGTGACGACCCGCATGGGCGACGTCTTCGGAACCACGGTGAACCTGGCGAGCCGGCTGACCTCGATAGCGCCGAAGGACGCGGTGCTCGTGGACGGCGCGATGGCCGAGGAACTGGGCCGCACCGGTGCGGCGCCGGTGTCCGAGAAGGAGGCCGAGGCCGAGGAGGGCGGCGGCTCCTACCGCTTCGCGCTCCAGCCGATGTGGCAGCGGCCGGTGCGTGGGTTGGGTGTGGTGGAGCCGTGGTCTTTGAGCCGGAGGAAGCCGCGGACGCAGGGCTGAGGACTCTGGGCGGCGTCACGACGGACCGGAGCCCCGCCCCGGACCCCGCGACCCCGGCGCACTGGGCTCCCGCGTGCCGCCCCCCGGCTCCCGCTTACCGGGCTTGCGCGTAGCGGCCCCTGGCCTGCGGCCTTACCGCCCCCCGAACCCCGCGTACCGGCCCCGGCTCCCGCCCCGTGGCTCCGCGTGACACTCCCGCGCCGGCTGGGTCGGGTGTGCGGTGGGGCGCCCCCGCAGGGCGTCGAACGAAACCCGTTCGCGTTGCCGGTGCCGCACCCGGTTCGACGCCCGAGGAGGTGCCCCGGCGCGCGCCCGGCCCCGGCGGCCCACCCTGCGGCCCGGCCCCGGCCGGGGTGCCGCTGCGCGGAGCTGCCCCCACCCCGCCCCTTCCCGAAACCGGGGCTTGCGACCCCGGCCGCCGCTCCCGGGGCTCCGCCCCGGCCCCGGCGGGGGCTCCGCCCCCGGACCCCCGGTCCTCAAACGCCGGACGGGCTGGATGCCCCCGGACCCCCGGGGCCTCGAAGGCCGGACGGGCTGGATGCCCCGGACCCCCGGGGCCTCGAAGGCCGGACGGGCTGGATGCCCCGGACCCCCGGGGCCTCGAACGCCGGACGGGCTGGATGCCCGGACTCGGCAGGGTCGCGAGCGCCGGCTTGCTCGGGGGCTTCGGGGGTGGGTTCTTGACCCGGTGGCGGGAACGCGGACTACAGTGCGCCGATAACGCTCGTTAACCGGGAGGGTCGCAGGCATGTCTGAGCAGCGCTTCGGAGAGTTCGTCGCGGTACGTCGGGAAGGCGACGGGCACGTCGCGGAGCTGGCGATGGACCGGCCCAAGGCGATGAACGCGGTGTCGACGGAGATGGCTCGGTCCATCGGCGCGGCCTGCGCCGCCCTCGCCGCGGACCCGTCGGTGCGGGTCGTCGTGCTCACCTCCACCGCCGAGCGGGCCTTCTGCGTGGGCGCGGACCTCAAGGAGCGCAACTCGCTGTCGGACGCCGAGCTGGTGCGGCAGCGGCCGACCACGCGGGGCGCGTACGGGGGCGTGCTGGAGCTGCCCATGCCGACCATCGCGGCCGTGCACGGCTTCGCGCTGGGCGGCGGCTTCGAGCTGGCCCTCGCCTGCGATGTGATCGTCGCCGACGAGACGGCCGTGGTGGGCCTGCCCGAGGTGTCGGTGGGCGTGATCCCCGGCGGCGGCGGCACGCAGCTGCTGCCGCGCCGGGTCGGCGCGGCGCGGGCGGCCGAGCTGATCTTCACCGCCCGCCGGGTGGAGGCGGCCGAGGCGCTGTCCCTGGGTCTCGTGGACTCGGTCGTGGCGGCCGGGCAGGACCGGGCGGAGGCCCTCGCGCTGGGTGCGCGGATGGCGGCGAACTCTCCTGTGGGGCTGCGCGCGGCCAAGCGGGCGCTGCGTCTGGGGCACGGGATGGACCTGTCGGCGGGTCTGGAGATCGAGGACGCGGCCTGGCGGACGGTGGCCTTTTCCGGGGACCGGGCGGAGGGCGTGGCGGCGTTCAACGAGAAGCGCAAGCCGAACTGGCCGGGTGAGTGAAGAGCCGGCGGCCTGCGGCTTCCGGGCGATGATCACCGTTCGTGATCTTCCGCGCACCCAAAGTCGTGCCATTTGTCACTAAATCGGAAAAAACTCCCTAACCTGTGGTGATGGGAGTTGACGGGCGGCTGCGAGCAGTGGTGGGCCTGGCTCAGGCGATGGCCGCGGCCTCGACGCCGAGGGACAGCGTGCGGGCGGCCGCGCGGGGCGCGCGGGTGGCGCTGGACGGGTCGTTCGCCGCGATCTCCGCCTGGGAGCGGGAACGGGGGCGCCTGCGGGTCCTCGTGAACGAGGGGGAGCGGCGGCCGGGGGAGGAGGAGTTCCCCGAGGACGAGTCCTACCCCGTGCACGACTTCCCCGAGATCACCGAGTTCCTGCACGAACGCTGGGCGGGGGGAGGCGGCCCCCACGCCTGGGTCGAGAGTGCCGTCGGCGACCGCCCCGGGCGCCGGGGCGCCGCCCTGCGACGGCGGGGGCGCGGGACGTGCGTGGTCGCGCCCGTCGTGCTCAGCGGGCGTGCCTGGGGCGAGTTGTACGTGGCCCGGGACGAGGGGCTGCCCGACTTCGACGCGGACGACGCGGAGTTCGCGACCGTACTGGCGGCCGTCGTGGCGGCCGGCCTCGCCCAGAACGAGCGGCTGGAGGAGGCCCGGCGCCTCGCCTTCACGGATCCGCTGACAGGCCTCGCGAACCGGCGGGCCGTCGACATGCGGCTCGACGAGGCGCTTGAGGAGCACCGGCGCACGGGGGCGGTGGTGAGCCTCGTCGTGTGCGACCTGAACGGGCTGAAGAAGGTCAACGACACCCTGGGCCACGCGATGGGCGACCGGCTGCTGGAGCGGTTCGGGTCGGTGCTGAGCCTGTGCGGGGCCATACTCCCCGGCGCGCTGGCGGCGCGGCTCGGCGGCGACGAGTTCTGCCTGGTGGGGGTCGGGCCGAGTGCGGACGAGGTCGTACGGGTGACGGAGGAGCTCTGCGCCCGGGCCGCGGAGTTGGAGCTGGGGGAGGGGGTGGCCTGCGGGGTGGCCTCGACCGGGGACCCGATCGGGCCGGTGAAGTCCTCGCGGAGGCTGTTCCGGCTGGCGGACGCCGCGCAGTACAAGGCGAAGGCGGCGCGCTCCCCGAAGCCGGTCGTCGCGGGGCGCGACAGCGCGGTGGTCCGGATGGCCGACGCCGCCGCCGAGGCCGCCTCGGGTGAACGTCGTCGCTTCCGGGGCCGCCCTTAGCCCTCCCGGGCGGGGTGACGGTCTTCCGTGCGCGGCCGCGGCTGCGTGAGCGTCCCGGGCTCCGCCCGGGTTCCGCCCGGGTTCCTGGGGCTCCGCCCCAGACCCCGCCCCTCAAGCGCGGGAGGCAAACCGGCCGCCGGCGATCGAGGCGTGGGGGTGCGGGGGCGGAGCCCCAGGGGCGGTGGCATGCCCGGGCGTACGGGAGGGGGTGCGTGCGGCCGTAAGGGGTCCTGGCGGAAGTCACTAGTGACATGATGCGATTCAGTCCGTACGCTGCTGAATATGGATATGCACACTGTCGTGGTGGGGACGTCCGGTACCACCGCCGAGGACGTCATCGCCGTAGCCCGCGGCAACGCACGCGTCGAGCTGTCCGCGGAGGCGCTCGACGCGCTCGCCCGCGCCCGCGAGATCGTCGAGGGCCTCGCCGCCAAGCCCGAGCCCGTCTACGGCGTGTCCACCGGGTTCGGTGCACTCGCCTCCCGGCACATCAGCCCCGAGCTGCGCGCCCAGCTCCAGCGCAACATCGTCCGTTCGCACGCCGCCGGCATGGGCCCGCGCGTCGAGCGGGAGGTCGTGCGGGCGCTGATGTTCCTCCGGCTCAAGACCGTCGCCTCCGGCCACACCGGGGTGCGGCCCTCCGTCGCCCAGACCATGGCCGACCTGCTGAACGCCGGCATCACCCCCGTCGTCCACGAGTACGGCTCCCTCGGCTGCTCCGGCGACCTCGCGCCGCTCTCCCACTGCGCGCTCGCGCTCATGGGCGAGGGTGACGCCGAGGGCCCGGACGGGACCGTCCGCCCCGCCGGCGAGCTGCTCGCCGAAGCCGGCATCGAGCCGGTCGAGCTCCGCGAGAAGGAGGGCCTCGCCCTCCTCAACGGCACCGACGGCATGCTCGGCATGCTGGTCATGGCCCTCGCGGACCTGCGGAAGCTGTACACCTCCGCCGACATCACCGCCGCGCTCACCCTGGAGGCGCTGCTCGGCACCGAGAAGGTGCTCCAGCCCGAGCTGCACGCCATCCGTCCGCACCCCGGTCAGGGTGCCTCCGCCGCCAACATGGCCGCCGTCCTGAAGGGCTCCGGGCTCACCGGGCACTTCCAGGAGGAGTCCGCCCCGCGCGTCCAGGACGCGTACTCCGTGCGCTGCGCCCCGCAGGTGGCCGGCGCGGGCCGCGACACCATGGCGCACGCCGCCCTGGTGGCCTCCCGCGAGCTGGCCTCGGCCGTCGACAACCCGGTCGTGCTGCCCGACGGCCGCGTGGAGTCGAACGGCAACTTCCACGGCGCGCCCGTGGCGTACGTCCTGGACTTCCTCGCCATCGCCGCCGCGGACCTCGGGTCGATCGCCGAGCGTCGCACGGACCGGCTGCTGGACAAGAACCGCAGCCACGGCCTGCCGCCGTTCCTCGCGGACGACGCCGGCGTGGACTCCGGTCTGATGATCGCCCAGTACACGCAGGCCGCCCTGGTCAGCGAGATGAAGCGGCTCGCGGTGCCGGCCTCCGCCGACTCGATCCCCTCCTCCGCCATGCAGGAGGACCACGTCTCGATGGGGTGGTCGGCCGCGCGCAAGCTCCGCACCGCCGTCGACAACCTGACCCGGATCATCGCCATCGAGCTGTACGCGGCCACCCGCGCCATCGAGCTGCGCCACGGGCTCACCGCGGCCCCGGCCAGTCGGGCGGCCATCGCGGCGGCCCGTGCGGCCGGTGTGGAGGGTCCCGGGCCGGATCGTTTCCTCGCCCCCGACCTGGCCGCCGCCGACGCGTTCGTCCGCAGTGGCGCCCTCGTCGCCGCCGT
Organism: Streptomyces sp. NPDC001717; assembly: GCF_042892775.1. NCBI lineage: Bacteria > Bacillati > Actinomycetota > Actinomycetes > Kitasatosporales > Streptomycetaceae > Streptomyces > Streptomyces sp. NPDC001717. The sequence continues at coordinate 524,094 of NZ_JBIAUK010000001.1, forward strand.
GGAGACGGAGACGGGTCCGCTGGCCTGACGGCCGTTCGTACGCGTACGGACGCGTACGGGACGACTAGGCGCGAGAGCCGCCCAGGGTGCTGCCCGGGCGGCTCTTGGCGTGTGCGAGGGAGGGGCTCAGTAGGTGCGGGAGCCGCGTACGGAGAAGGTCACGAAGCCGGCTCCGATGCCGAGGAGCAGCGTGCCCCCCAGGAGGTAGGGCGTGGTGTCGACGGAGCCGGTGTCGGCGAGCGAGACGGTCTCCGTCTGCGGAGCCGTAGCGGAATCCCGGCGCGCGACCGGCGGGGCCGCGGAAGGGGCGTTGGCGGCGGCCGGCGCGCCGGAGCGGCCCGTCGCGGGCCCGGGTGAGGTGGCGCCCGCGGAGGGTACGAACCACAGGGCGCCGAGGAGGGTGGTCGCTCCGAGAGCGGTGAGCAGCGGACGACGTGCGGACACGGTGCGATCCCCCTTGCGGAAGCAGCGAATTGGCCGTGTGCGGTGATGCTACGGAAAGGGGCGGGTCGTGGGAAAGTCGGGGGTTCCGCGGGCTTACTCTCCGTCGTATGAACCCTTCTGAGACATCACGCTATGTGCGACTTCGGGTCGATTTGGTGCTGGAGGTGCCGGACGCCCAGGCACTCACCGGAGCCGCGCTCGCCCACATCGAGGCCGACGAGTTCATGCCGGACGAGGAACGCGGCCACGCCGAAGCCGCCGTACGGGAGGACGAATCGGAGGCCCTGGCCTACCTCGTCGACCCCACCGACCTGGTCGCGGAGATCCCCGGAGTGGAGCTCGCCCAGGCCTCCTGGAGCAGCGAGCCGGTCGAATACGACCCCGAGTCGATGGAGTGGGACATCGACGAGGAAGATGGGGACTTCGACGAACAACCCGACAACGTCTGACCGTGTGGTTGCCCACATCCGAATGGAATGTGGAACCGATCCGCGGAGTTAGCGCGTTGTCTAGGGCGAGGCAGGGGGTGATCCCCCCTGCCCGGCCCAACCCCGGGACGGCAGCCCCGGGGTTTCCGGCAACGATGGAGTGGCGTGTGAGGACGGACAGCAAGCGGCGGAGAGGGTCTCTGATGGCCATATCCGCCGTGCTCGGTGGCGTACTGGTGCTTTCGGCGTGCAACGACGGCGGGGGCGGTGACAAGCCGAACGCGAGCGACAGCAGCAAGTCCCAGGCGGACGTCGACGCCGCGGCGGCCAAGGACGCCTCCAAGGCCAAGATAACGATCACGCCCAAGGACGGCGCCACCAACGTCGGCCTCAACGACGCGACCACCGTGGCCGTCAGTGACGGCACGCTCACCGCGGTCGAGCTGAAGACCTCCGAGGGCACCGCCGTCACCGGCAAGATCGCCGCCGACGGCAAGAGCTGGAAGCCCGACGCCGCGCTGAAGCGCTCGACGAAGTACGCCCTGTCGGCGACCGCGAAGGACGAGGCGGGCCGCGAGGCCCACGAGAACGCCTCGTTCACCACGGTCTCCCCGGAGAACAGCTTCGTCGGCTCGTTCATCCCGGACGACGGCCAGACGGTCGGCGTCGGCATGCCGGTCTCGATCACCTTCAACAAGCCGATCAAGGACAAGAAGGCGGTCCAGGCGGCGATCAGCGTCTCCTCCAGCAGCGGCCAGGAAGTCGTCGGCCACTGGTTCAACCCGCAGCGCCTGGACTTCCGTCCGGAGAACTACTGGCAGGCGAACTCCACCGTCACGATGAAGCTCGCGCTCGAAGGCGTGCAGGGCGCGCCCGGCGTCCAGGGCGTCCAGAACAAGACGGTCACCTTCAAGATCGGCCGGAGCCAGGTCTCCGAGGTCGACACGAAGACCAAGAAGATGACGGTCACCCGGGACGGCGCGGTCCTCAAGACCATTCCGATCTCGGCGGGCTCCCCGCAGAACCCGACGTACAACGGCCAGATGGTCATCTCCGAGAAGTTCAAGGAGACCCGGATGGACGGCTCGACCGTCGGCTTCAAGAACGAAGAGGGCAAGGGCGAGTACGACATCAAGGACGTCCCCCACGCGATGCGGCTGTCGACCTCCGGCACCTTCATCCACGGCAACTACTGGGGTGCGGACTCGGTCTTCGGCAGCGTCAACACCAGCCACGGCTGTGTCGGCCTGAACGACGCCAAGGGTGCGAACGACCCCAACCAGCCGGCGGCGTGGTTCTACGACAACTCGCTCATCGGCGACGTGGTCAAGGTGATCAACTCCCCGGACAAGACCATCACGCCCGACAACGGCCTCAACGGCTGGAACATGAGCTGGGCCGACTGGAAGGCGGGTTCCGCGGTCTGACGACCGTGACGTGCCCGAAGTGAAGCGCCGAGAAAGGCGGGGACCCTGGACGGGGTCCCCGCCTTTTCCGTTGCCCGGGTCCGGACCCGGACCCGGACCCGGACCCGGCCCCGGCCCCCGGCCGCGCCGGCGCGGCGCGGCCGGCGTGGGTGGCGCGCCCGGCGCCCCGGCGCCCCCGGCGAGAAAACCCCTGACCTGCGGGGCGGACTCCGGTCTAGGGTCCCGACATGACGATCCGATCCCTCGCCATGCCCCCGACCGACCCCGAAGTGGACGCCTGGCTGGCGGTCCTGGCCGCCGCCGCGGCCGCCGACCTGCCGCAGCTGCCGCCGCCGTCCCGCGTCGAGGTCGGCGGCCGGCTGCGCGTCGAACCGGCACGCGGGCGCGCGGCGTGCTGGGCGGCCGAAGACGGTTCCGCCGTGGCGGGCCTGGTCCTGTTCGCCGACGAGGCCAACGCGAGCACCGCGTTCCTCGACGTGCTGGCGGTACACCCCGATGCCCGACGCCGGGGCGTCGGCACGGCCCTGTGGCAGCGGGTCCGCGAGGAACTCCTCGCCGACGGCCGCACCTCGGTCGCCACGCTGGTGGACCTCGGGGGCCCGGGCCAGGCGTTCGCGGAGTCCCTCGGCTTCGAGAACGTCCTGCCGATGGCCTGGTACGTACAGGACGTGACGGAGCGGCAGTCGCAGCCGCAGGAGGAGCCCGCACCGGGATACGAGCTGAAGACCTGGCACGGTCTGACCCCTGACGACTGGACAGGGCCGCTCGCCCGGGCCCACGGGGCGATGGAGGACGCGCCCATGGGCGACATCGACGAGCAGATGGAGACCTGGACGGCGCACAAGCTCCACGCGGCGCAGCAGCTGATCCTCGACCGCGGCGGCGAGATCACCACGGTCGCGGCCGTGACCCCGGACGGCGAGGTGGCGGCCTACACCGAACTCGTCCTGCCCGACCCGGCGGGAGAACGGGCCCTCCAGTACGACACCGTCGTCGTCCCCGCCCACCGGGGCCACGGCCTCGGCCGGACCGTGAAGCGCCACATGCGGGCGCTTGCCGCGCGGCGCCACCCCGCCCTGCGGCAGATCGCCACGACGGTCGCCGACGAGAACACCCCCATGCGCCGGGTGAACGAGGCCCTGGGCTACCGGCGCGAACGCGACGCGGCCTACTTCCAGCTCACGTTGTAGCCGGCGGCCGCCGGATCGCGGCGCTCCCGGCCGCGGCCCCGGCCGGTGTCACACGTTCTTCATGCCCCGTGCATGGCCCCGGCGGCGCCCGCTGCGGATGATCTCTGCAACGCCCTTCCGCAGCCGAGGAGTTCCCGATGCCCAGCCGCCGTCACTTCCTGGCCGGATCCGCGGCGGCCGCCGGTCTCGCCGCCCTCCCGCAGCTCGCGGCGGCGGCCCCGGCGGCAGCCGACGCCGCCCCCGCCGGTCCGCCCCACCTCGTGGTGATCCTGGCCGACGACCTGGGCTACGGAGACCTGGGCGCGTACGGCCAGAAGCTGATCACCACCCCGCGCATCGACCGGATCGCCGCCGAGGGGCTCAGGTTCACGGACGCCTACTCCGCGGCCGCCGTCTGCGCACCCTCCCGCGCCGCACTCCTGACCGGCCTGCACACCGGGCACGCCGCCGTCCGCGCCAACCCGTCCAGCGGCGGCCAGGGCAGTCTCGGCGCCGGGGACACCACCTTCGCGGAGGTGCTCCGGGCGCGCGGCTACCGTACGGGCCTGTTCGGCAAGTGGGGCTTCGGCCCCGAGGCCGCGGACCAGCCCAGCCACCCGGCGGCGCGCGGCTTCGAGGAGTTCTACGGGTACATCGACCACAGCCACGCCCACGAGTACTACCCCTCCTACCTCTGGCACAACGGCGCCAAGGAGACCGTCCCGGCGGGCACCTTCGCCCCCGACGCCATCGCCGAGCGCGCCCTCGCCTTCATCGACACCCACGCGGCCGGCGCCGACCCCTTCCTCCTCTTCCTCGCCCCGAACCTCCCGCACGCCCCCAGCGAGATCCCCGACGCCGGCGCGTACGCCGCACAGTCCTGGACCCAGGCCAACAAGGCGCACGCGGCGCAGATCAGCCACCTCGACGCACAGGTCGGCGCGGTCGTCGACCGGTTGAAGGCCCTCGGCATCGCCGAGCGCACCGTGCTCCTGATCGCCTCCGACAACGGTCCGCACGAAGAGGGCGGCGTCAACCCCGACCTCTTCGACGCCAACGGTCCGCTGCGCGGCTACAAGCGCAACCTGTACGAGGGCGGCGTGCGCGTCCCGCTGATCGCCTGGGCCCCCGGCCGGATCGCGGCGGGCACCACCAGCGCCCGCCCCACCCCGCTGTACGACGTCCTGCCCACCCTCGCCGACCTCGCGGGCGGCGCACCGGCACCCTCGGACATCGACGGCCTGTCGGCGGCCCAGGTCCTCTCGGGCCGGGCGGATCTGGCGCCGCTCCACGACCACCTGTACTGGTACCGGGACGAGCAGGGCGTCACCAGCCGCGCCAACACCCAGGACGGCGGCCGCGCGAAGCAGGTGGCCGAGGCGATCCGCAAGGACCGGTGGAAGGCCGTGCGGTTCGCCCCGGCGCGGGACCGCACCGTGCCGGACGCGCAGTGGGCGTTCGAGCTCTACGACCTGACGACGGACCTCGCCGAGAAGCACGACGTCGCGGCGGCCAACCCCTCGGTGGTCACCTCCCTGACCGCCCTCCTGCGCGCCTCGTGGGCGGACACGTACGTGCGCCGCCCGTGGGGCCTGACGGCGGTCGCGGACGCGTCGGCCGGCACCGTCACCACGACCGTCTCGAACGGCACGCCCCGCCCCTGGCCGGACGTACGCGCGACCCTCCCCGTCCCGGCGGGTTGGACGGCCACCGCCACGACACCGGCCACCGCGGCCTCCCTGGCCCCCGGAGAGGCCCTGACCACGACCTGGCGGGTGACGGCCCCGTCGACGGCGGCCGCGCTGCTCACCGCGCAGGCCACGACCTCGTCCGACCTCCGCTTCACGGCCCCCACCCGCTACGCACCGCTCCCGGCCCCGCCCACCCGGGACGGTTACCTCAGCGACCTGCCGTGGGTCTCGGCCGCCAACGGCTGGGGCCCGGTCGAGATCGACCGCTCCAACGGCAAGCAGGCGGCGGGCGACGGCACCCCCATCGCCTTCGGCGGCGTGACCTACGCCAAGGGCCTCGGCGTGCACGCCCCCTCGGAGATCGTCTACCACCTGGGCGGGCGCGCGTCCCGCTTCACGGCGCTCGTCGGCATCGACGACTTCTCGACGAAGCAGTCCTCGGTGGGCGCCACCCGCGCCATCGTCCGCGGCGACGGCCGCACCCTGCACACGACGGCCACCCTCACGGGCGCGGGCGGCCCGGCCCGCATCGACCTGGACGTCACGGGCGTCCGCCTCCTCCACCTGGTGGTGGAGGACGCCAACGCCCGTACCTCCTACGACCACACCTCGTGGGCACAGCCGTGGGTGACGGTCGTCTGACCGGTCACTCCGCCGCGGCCACGCCGATCGGGCAGCTCACGCCCGTGCCGCCGATGCCGCAGTAGCCGCCCGGGTTCTTGTCCAGGTACTGCTGGTGGTACGCCTCGGCGTGCCAGAAGGGCCGGTCCTCGGCCGGGAGGACGGCCGTGGTGATCTGGCCGTGGCCCGAACGGGTCAGGACCCGCTGGTAGGCCTCGCGGGAGGCTTCGGCCGCCTTCTGGTGGGCGGGGGAGTGGGTGTAGACCGCCGAGCGGTACTGGGTGCCGACGTCGTTGCCCTGGCGGAAGCCCTGGGTGGGGTCGTGGGACTCCCAGAACAGCTTCAGAAGGGTCTCGTAGGAGACCTGGGACGGGTCGAAGACCACGCGCACGACCTCGGTGTGGCCGGTCATGCCCGAGCAGACCTCTTCGTACGTCGGGTTCTCGGTGAAGCCGCCCTGGTAGCCGGCCAGGGTGGTCCAGACCCCGGGGGTCTGCCAGAACTTGCGCTCCGCGCCCCAGAAACAGCCCAGGCCGAAGTCGGCGACCTCCAGGTGCGCGGGGTAGGGGCCCGCGAGGGGGTTGCCGAGCACCGTGTGGCGGTCGGGGAGCGGGAACAGCGGCTCCGCGCGGCCCGTCAGGGCCTCCTCGCGGGTGGGGAGCTCGGGCGTGCGGCGGTACGAGAACATGGGTCGCCTCCTTCGGTACCCCCTCAACGGACGGGGGCGGGCGGGGATTCCCGCTCGCCCCCGCCGTCGCCGTCACAGGTCCGGGATCGTCACGCCCACGGCCCAGTCACGGGCGTACAGGTACCGGTGCTTCGGCGAGCCCGCGTACGTCCACGGCAGCGCGCCGATGTGGCCGTCGATGTGGCGGAACTGCTCGACCGCCTGCTCGTCGCGGTCCTGCCAGAACAGCAGGTACGCCAGCATGTGGCGGATGCGCGCCGTCCCCGGGTGGTCGTCCCCGGCCGCGGCCAGGTCCAGCAGCGCCGCGTCCACCGCGGCGACGATCTCCGGCTCCTTGAAGAAGGTCTCCGCCGCCAGGTCGTCCTCGTGCGTCTCCTGCTCGAAGTACGCGATCAGCGGCAGCAGCGACAGCAGGTCACCCGGCGCCCCGGCGGCCGCCGACTCCCGGGCGAAGCCGAGCGCCAGCTCGTGCGAGCCGCGCCACTTTTGGCACCAGTACTGCAGACCGGCGATGTGCGACCACAGCACCTTCGGGTCGCGTTTGACGACCTGCTCCCACAGCTCCCGGTACTGCTCGTGCGAGTAGCCCAGGCCCTGCCCGATGGGCTGCTCCACGATGTACGGGGTCGGGTCCGCCGGGTCGGCGAGGCGCTGGGCCTCGTGCGCCACCTCCCGCGCCTTGACCAGCAGCTCGCGGAAGAGCCGGAACTGCTCCTGCGTGGTGCGGCTGCCCGACTGGCCCCCGCGCACGTTCCACGCGACCATGATCGCGGTGTCGGCGTCGACCAGGGCCGCCGTCGGGTCCGCGGGCCGGGCCGCGCGCCAGGCCAGCAGCCAGGAGTCCTCCTCGGCGGCCGCCTGGGCCAGCGGACGCACCCGCTCCATCCGCTCGTGCCAGTCCTGCCCGGCCGCCTCGACGTACGCGGCGCCCGCCTCCCAGTCGCCCGACCGGACGGCCTCCAGGACGGCGGTCCGCTCCGGCGGCACCGGGGCGGGGTTCTCGGTGTCGAGGTCGGCCTCGGCCACGAAACCCAAGGCGACGACGGCCGCCGCCTTCCGGGCCTTCTCCTCGGCCTTGGTGGCCTCCGTGCGGGCTTCGATGGCCGCCGTGCCGGCTTCGAGCGACGCGATCTCGGCTTGCAGCCGCTTCGCCTTGCGGATGAAGTAGACGCCGCGCAGGACCTTGAACGCGCCGAACAGCAGCACGGCGCCCAGGACGTAGAGGCCGATCACGGGGCAAGCACCAGCTTTCGCAGGGATTCGGTGTCGGGCTGGTCCGCGACGGCCGCGTCCAGGGCAAGGCCGAGCCGCTCCTCGAAGCCGTCGACGGGGTAACGCAGGGTGGCCGACTCGGACCAGGACAGCTGCCAGCGGGCGGCGCCGCGGGCCGTCAGCTCCACCGTGACCAGCTGGTTCACGACCCGCCGCAGCACCGGGCGGGAGAACTCGCGGGCCGCGCGGCCGGTCGCGGCCGCCGCCTGCTCGGACTTCGGGAAACGGTCCGCGATCCGCCAACGCACCGCCGGGTCCGCGTCGATCGCGTCGAGCAGGGTCGACAGTTCGGGGCCCGCGCCCTCGGCGGAGAGGGCCTCGCGGAGCTCCTCCGCGCCCTGGGACACGTACAGGGTCATCGACTCGTGGACCAGGTCCTCCCAGTCCAGCCGCTTCAGCCCGAGCGCCTCCGGGGTGAGGGCGACCTGCTCCAGCGCCGCGAGCGCCCCATCGGCGTCCGACAGCAGCTCCAGCGCCGGACGGGCGGCCTGTCCGGCGCGGCCGTCGTCCGCCAGCGCCTCGATGCGGGCCACGCGTTCGGCGAGCGCGGGGTGGGAGTCGTACGGGGACGCGGGCTCGGTGGACAGCTCCCGGCGCATGTCCTCCAGCTCGTCGGGACGGGCTTCGAGGAGCCGGCGCAGGCCGCCGAAGACCTCGCCGGGAGGCGGCAGCAGACCGGCGCCGACGCCGAGGGTGGCGTACGAGCTCATGTAGAACTCGTGCGCCGAGCCGAGGGCGTTCAGCTCGCGCAGCGCGGACGCGGCGGAATCCCGGCCGGCGACCCGCACCGAGGCGAGGTCGGCGGCGAGTTCCTGGCGGCGGGCGGAGGAGAGGGTGGCGCGCATGTAGAAATTGCCGTACGCCGTGTAGAGCTTCGCCATGGCCCGGTACATCGCGCCCTCGCCCGAGGTGTCGATCTCCCTGGCCTTCTTGCCCTTGGCGATCCGCTTCTCGGCGGCCTTCTCCTGCCTCGCGCGCTCCTTGGCGACCTTGTTGTCGGCGCGCTCGTGGAAGTGGCCGATCGTACGGATCAGCTGGGCGCGGCCGCGTGCGATCAGCGGGGTGAGGCGGGTGTCGAGATTGGCGTAGTGGCCCATCTCGTGGGCGAGCACGGCGCGCAGCTGCATCTCGTCCATGCCGCTCATCAGGGGCAGGCCGATGTAGAGGCGGCGGGTGCCGGGGAGGAGGCCCAGCAGCCGGGCCTCCTCGTCGACGGCGGCGTTCACCTCGTCGATCAGCAGGATCCGGTCGGGCGCGCGGGTGCCGACCTGCCGGGCGATGTCGCGCACGGCCTCCCACAGCGCGGGCTCCTGGGCCTCGGTCACGGGGATGCCGGCCGGGGGCTCGTCCTTGGGGGTGCGCAGCATGAACAGGCCGCGCACGATCGGGATCGCGAGGACGACGGAGACGATGATGATCTTGACGGCGGCCGGGCCGTGCAGGCCGCCGCGGACGGCGAGGAAGTCCAGGCCGGCCAGGACGGCCAGCAGGACCACGCCGAGCAGGTAGAACCCTGCGAGCAGGACGAGGGCGCGCAGAGCGCGCAGCGAAGCGCCCATATGGACAGATCCCCCCACGGGATGAAGATGGTGCGTCGTGCGTGTGGCCGGATGACGAGGCGGCCACCGCCGCATCATGCGGCCCGGGGGTCACTTACGGCAACCTTATTGCCAGGGCGTTTTCGCTGGTGGGGGGTGCCTAGCGCCCGCGCAATGGTGCCGCGCGGGCGGACAGGCCTCAGTGGGGGAGCGTGGCCGGGGAGCCGCCGTTGGCTTCGTAGCCCGCCACCGCCAGCGCGCGGAAGACCGCGTAGTGCGCCGCCGGGTCCTCCGAGGCCGACCACGGGAGGGCGCCGACGTAACCGTCCACGTGCCGGACCTGCTCCATCGCCTCCGCCCAGCGCTCCATGTTCACCAGGAACGACAGCAGCATGTGCCGTACGTGCGCCGCCATCGGGTCGTCCGGCCGCGCCGTGTGCACCGCGTACAGCGCGCCCTCCACGGCCCGCGTCACCACCGCGCTCTGGTAGAAACCGCCGGTCAGGACCACGTCCGGAAGGTTCTCGTACACGGAGAACAACGGCAGCGCCGCCAGCAGGGACCCCTGCGGGGCGCGCGCCGCCGCCGCGTGCGCGAACGCGTCCGCCTTCTCCCGCGAGCCGTGCCACTTCTCGCACCAGTAGTGCAGCGCCGCCAGGTGCGCGCCCATGTGCGCCGGCGCCCGGTCGATGACCTTCGCCCACAGCTCGTCGAACTCGGCCTCCGAGTAGCCGAGGCCCCGCGCGATCGCCAGCTCCGTGATGTACGGGACCGGGTCGCCCGGCGACAGCAGCGCGGCCTTGCGGCACGCCTCGCGGGCCTCCTCCAGGATGATCCGGTGGTCGTCGGAGCCGACCCCGCCCGAGGCCCGCCACGCCTGCTGCACCAGCAGCTCCGCGTGCACCTGAGCGCCGCCCGCGTCCTTCTCCGCCTCCAGCCGCCAGGCCTTCAGCCACTGCGCGCCCACACCCGGCTGCTGGGCGAGTTCCAGCGCCGCGGCCCCGCCGAAGGACTGCACGCGCTGCCAGCGCTGCTCGCCCTCCACCGGGGTCCCGGCGAGCAGCTGGGAGGCCGCCTGCCACTGGCCGGTGCGCTGCACGTTGTCCAGGGCGTCCATCAGGTCCTGGTCGGGCCCGGGAATCCGGATGTCGAGGTCCTCCTGCCGGTCGAATCCGTAGTTCGCCGGGTCCGCCGCGTCAGGGCTGCCCGGCTCGACGAGGCGCAAGCCGCTGCCGCGCTTGCGCCGTACGAACACAGCGACGATGACCGCGAGCCAGCCGACGGCGAACAGGAACCACAGAATCTCCATGCCACAAGCGAACCAGACCGACATGGGCAGATGCCAACAGGGGGTTGGCCACGGGCCGCACCCGGCGCCGGGGCATAGCATCTGACCATGAGCGACGACAGCCACGAGCACCAGAGCTTCGAGACCCGCGCGATCCACGCGGGCAACACGGCGGACCCGCTGACCGGCGCGGTCGTACCCCCCATCTACCAGGTTTCCACGTACAAGCAGGACGGCGTCGGCGGACTCCGCGGCGGCTACGAGTACAGCCGCAGCGCCAACCCGACCCGCACGGCGCTGGAGGAGAACCTCGCGGCGCTGGAGGGCGGCCGGCGCGGGCTCGCCTTCGCCTCCGGACTGGCCGCCGAGGACTGCCTGCTGCGTACGCTGCTCTCCCCGGGCGACCACGTGGTCATCCCGAACGACGCGTACGGCGGCACGTTCCGCCTCTTCGCGAAGGTCGTCTCCCGCTGGGGCGTGGAGTGGTCGGTGGCCGACACCTCCGACGCGGAGTCCGTGCGCGCGGCCCTGACCCCGAAGACCAAGGTCATCTGGGTCGAGACCCCCTCCAACCCGCTGCTCGGCATCACCGACATCGCGGTCGTCGCCGACATCGCGCGGACGGCCGGCGCCAAGCTGGTCGTGGACAACACCTTCGCCTCCCCCTACCTCCAGCAGCCCCTCGCGCTCGGCGCGGACGTGGTCGTGCACTCGCTGACGAAGTACATGGGCGGGCACTCGGACGTCGTCGGCGGCGCGCTGGTCACCGCGGACGCGGCGCTCGGCGAGGAACTGGCCTACCACCAGAACGCGATGGGCGCGGTGGCCGGTCCGTTCGACTCGTGGATCGTGCTGCGCGGCATCAAGACGCTGTCCGTGCGGATGGACCGGCACGCGGAGAACGCGGCGAAGGTCGTCGAGCTGCTGACCCGGCACCCGAAGGTGCACAAGGTCCTCTACCCGGGCCTGCCGGAGCACCCGGGGCACGAGGTGGCGGCCAAGCAGATGCGGAACTTCGGCGGCATGGTGTCCTTCCAGGTCGTCGGCGGCGAGGAAGCGGCGGTCGAGGTCTGCAACCGCGCGAAGCTGTTCACGCTGGGTGAGTCGCTGGGCGGCGTCGAGTCGCTGATCGAGCACCCGGGGCGGATGACGCACGCGTCGGTGGCGGGGTCGGCCCTTGAGGTTCCGGCGGACCTGGTCCGACTGTCGGTGGGCATCGAGAACGCGGACGACCTCCTCGCGGACCTGACCCAGGCCCTGGGCTGACACCCCCGCACCCCGCGCCGGGCCTGCCCTTGCTGCCCGGCGGGGGGTGTGCGCGGCGTCGTGTGCGGCGCCGCTGCCGGGGCGCTGCCCCGGGCCCCGCGCCTCAAACGCCGGCGAGGCTGGGATTGCCCGGAGGGGCCGGAGTCCGCGGACGGCGGCAGCCAAGATCCAGCCCCTCCGGCGTTTGAGGAGCGGGGTACGGGGCGGAGCCCCGGATCTTCTACCAGCCGTCCAGGGGTGGGGAGATGTCACTCGGCGGGACGGCCCACGGGCGGGTCACGGCGGCCCAGATCGTGAACGCGACGGCCACCGCCACCAGCACGGCCCAGCCGAAGCGCCGCAGGGCGCGCCGGCGGCGCAGGATGCGGCCCCCGCGGGCCGCCGCGCCCGCCGCGAGGCCGGGCGGGACCGCCGGGTACGGGCCCTCCAGCAGGCGCCGCACCCGGGCTTCCTTGCGTTCGGGGAGGCCGCTCACCGCAGCTCCGCCACGGCCCTGTTGCACAGCGAGCGGACCCGTTCCGGGGTCAGTCCCAGCTGCGCGGCGGTGACCTCCTCCGCGACCCCTTCGTAGATCCGCAGCACCACCACGAGCCGCTCCAGCGGGCTCAGCCGGGCCAGCAGCCCGGCGTCACGGAAGTGACGCCGGCCGGTGCGGGCGAACGCGGTGCACAGTTCCCGTCGGGTGAAGTCGTACGGGTCGTCCCCCCGCAGGCGCCGCCAGTCGGCGTACGTGCGGGCCAGCGCGCCCGCCAGCAGCCGGCGGGCCGCCTCCGGTTCACCGGTCAGCAGGATCGCGACGTGCAGGAGCCGCCCCGCCGCGCCCGCGACGAAGGCCTCGAACTCCACGTAGGGGCCCAAGCGTTGCTCCACCGCCCGCATGGTTCACATAGTGCGGGCAGCGGGACCGTCCGGGTCAAGGGGTCTGACGCACCCCGGTCGCGAGCGTGTTCGGGAGGGCGTTCAGGAGGCCGGGCCGGCGTCGGCCACGGCGGCCATCAGCTCGGACAGCGACAGGTTGAAGCGCGTCAGCAGCGTCGTGAACGACTCGCGCTCCCCCTCGCTCCAACCCTCCGTGACCCGAGCCATCAGCTCGCGCCGCGAGGAACGGACCTCCTCCAGCCGCGTCAGCCCCCGCGGGGACAGCGCGAGGACCACGGCCCGCCCGTCCTCCGGGTGCGAAGTCCGCTTGACCAGGCCGCTGTCGACGAGCGGCGCGACCTGCCGGGTGACCGTGGAGGAGTCGATGCCCATGCCCCCGGCGAGCGCCTTGACGCCCATCGGGCCTTCCAGGTCGAGCCGGTTCAGCAGCAGGTACGCGGCCCGGTCCATGGAGTTGCGGGCCTGGCCGACGCCGCCCAGGCGGGTCTGCTCGGCGCGGCGCGCGAACACGGCGACCTGGTGCTGGAGCGCGTCGAGGAGACCCGCTCCGGCGGGCGCGTCCGGCGCCGCGGGCAGGTCGGAATTGGCCGGGTAGGAAGGCATGGCCGTGGGCTCTCTTCGCGTGGGTCCGACAAGGATGGGGGACAGAGTACGCGGCCGTGCGGCGGCTCGTACGCCCCGTACGAGAACTGATACGGCCGGTCTCCGGCGACCGCCCGGAGGTGTCCCGGATGGCGAGATTTCGCCCCTTGTCGGGAGCCGCACGCGCACCCTGCGCCGGGTGGCCCCCGGGCTGGGAGACTGGCGGCATGAACTACCGAGTGCCCCTTCCCGTTCCGCCGGTCATCCTCGACGACGTCCGCGGAGCCCAGAAGATGCTGTCCGGCGTCTCCCGGGTCACCCCCATGGAGGGCAGCCGGTACCTCTCCTCCCTCACGCACTCCCCGGTTCACCTCAAGTGCGAGAACCTCCAGCGCACCGGCTCCTTCAAGCTGCGCGGTGCGTACGTGCGCATCGCGGGCCTGCGCCCCGAGCAGCGGGCGGCCGGTGTCGTGGCGGCCAGCGCGGGCAACCACGCGCAGGGCGTGGCGCTGGCCTCCTCCCTGCTCGGGGTGCGCTCGACGGTGTTCATGCCGGTCGGGGCGCCGCTGCCCAAGGTGGCCGCGACGCAGGAGTACGGCGCGGAGGTGCGCCTGCACGGGCAGGTCGTCGACGAGACCCTCGCGGCCGCCCAGGACCACGCCGACCGTACGGGGGCGGTGTTCATCCACCCCTTCGACCACCGCGACATCATCGCGGGCCAGGGCACGGTGGGCCTGGAGGTCCTGGAGCAGTGCCCGGAGGTGCGGACCATCCTCGTCGGCATCGGGGGCGGCGGTCTGGCGGCCGGTGTCGCGGTGGCGGTGAAGGCGCTGCGGCCCGATGTGAAGGTCATCGGCGTCCAGGCGGCGGGCGCCGCCGCGTACCCGCCCTCGCTGCTGGTCGGGCACCCGGTGTCCATCGACAACCCGACGACGATGGCGGACGGTATCAAGGTCGGCCGTCCCGGCGACGTCCCTTTCAAAATCATCGGCGAGCTCCTCGACGACGTGCGTACGGTCTCGGAGGACGCGCTTTCCAGTGCGCTGCTGCTCTGCCTGGAGCGGGCGAAGCTGGTGGTCGAGCCGGCCGGGTGCAGTCCGGTGGCCGCGTTGCTGAGCGAACCCGAACGGTACGACGACGGGCCGGTGGTGGCCGTCCTGTCCGGCGGGAACGTGGATCCGCTGCTGCTCCAGCGGATCCTGCGGCACGGCATGGCCGCGGCGGGCCGGTACCTGTCGCTGCGGCTGAGGGTGGCCGACCGGCCGGGGGCCCTGGCCGGGCTCCTGGGGGTGTTGTCGGTGGTGGATGCGAACGTGTTGGACGTGAGCCACGTGCGGACCGACCCGCGGTTGGGCCTCACGGAGGTGGAGGTGGAGCTGCAGCTGGAGACGAAGGGTCCGGAGCACTGCACGGAGGTCGCGCGCTCGCTGCACAGCGCCGGTTACACGGTGATGGGCTAGGCCGGTCACCGCTGCCGTCGGCCGATCCCTGGCCATACGCGATATGACGCGATAGCGTGCGCCCGGGTGAACGGAGATTCCCCCGTTCGGCCGGGCAAGAGCCGCCCGGCGCCCATATGATCTGCATGGAAATGCGCTGATTGCACCGACTGCACTGATTCTGCTGGCCCGAATCGCACTGGGAGAATCCGTATGCCAGGCGCCATCTACGCCGAAGGTCTCATCAAGACCTTCGGTGATGTACGGGCTCTGGACGGCGTGGACCTCGATGTCCCCGAAGGCACCGTCCTGGGTCTGCTCGGCCCGAACGGCGCGGGCAAGACCACGACCGTACGCGTCCTGACCACCCTCCTCCGGCCCGACAGCGGCAAGGCCGTCGTCGCCGGGATCGACGTACTCAAACACCCCAACGAGGTCCGGCGGGCCATCGGCCTCTCCGGCCAGTTCGCCGCCGTCGACGAATACCTCACCGGCCGCGAGAACCTCCAAATGGTCGGGCAGCTCTACCAGATGAGGGCCAAGGCCGCGAAGGCCCGGGCCGAGGAACTGCTCGAACGCTTCCAGCTCACCGACGCCGCCGACCGCCCCGCCAAGACCTACTCCGGCGGCATGCGCAGGCGGCTCGACCTCGCCGCCGCCCTCGTCGTCAGCCCGCCCGTGATGTTCATGGACGAGCCGACCACCGGCCTCGACCCCCGCAACCGGCAGCGGCTGTGGGGGATCATCAAGGAACTGGTCGCGGGCGGCACCACCCTCCTCCTCACCACCCAGTACCTGGAGGAGGCCGACCACCTCGCGCACGACATCTGCGTGGTCGACCACGGCAAGGTCATCGCCCGCGGTACGTCCGACCAGCTCAAGGCCCGTACCGGAGGCGAGCGCGTGGAGGTCGTCGTCCACGAACGGGACCACATCCCCACCGCCCGCGAGGTCCTCGCCGCCTTCGGCAAGGGCGAGACCACGGTCGAGGAGCACACCCGCAAGCTGACCGTGCCGGTCTCCGGCGGCGCCAAGCTGCTCGCCGAGGTCATCCGCGAACTCGACGGACGGGGCATCGAGATCGACGACATCGGCCTGCGCCGCCCCACCCTCGACGACGTGTTCATATCCCTGACCGGCCACGCCGCCGAACGCGAGGCGGACGAGCACGGCGACGACGGCGGGAGCGGCGGGAGCGGCGGTGCCCCCGAGGCCGGCGCCAAGGGCCGCAAGGCGGCCGCGCGGAAGGAGATGGCGAAGTGACCCTCACCTCCCGTTCGCCGGAGCTGTCCGCCCCGCGCCCGCGCGGCGGCGTCGTCCAGAGCGCGGCCGACTCCCTGGTCATCGCCAAGCGCAACCTGATCCGCATGTCCCGGATCCCCGAGATGATCATCTTCGGTCTGATCCAGCCGGTCATGTTCGTCGTGCTCTTCAGCTACGTCTTCGGCGGCTCGATCAGCGTCGGCGGCAGCACCTCGCCCCAGGCCTACCGCGAGTTCCTGATGGCGGGCATCTTCGCCCAGACCGTCACCTTCGCCACCGCCGGGGCGGGCGCGGGCATCGCGGACGACATGCACAAGGGCCTCATCGACCGCTTCCGCTCCCTGCCCATGGCACGCGGCGCGGTCCTGACCGGGCGCACGCTCGCCGACCTCGTCCAGACCACGGTCACCCTGGTCGTCCTGGCCGTCGTCGCGCTGCTCGTCGGCTGGCGCACCCACACCGGCTTCGGAGAGGTCCTCGCCGGCTTCGCCCTGCTGCTCCTGCTCGGCTACGCCTTCTCCTGGATCGGCGCCCTCATCGGCCTGTCCGTACGCACCCCGGAGGCGGCCACCTCGGGCGGGCTGATCTGGCTCTTCCCGCTGACGTTCATCTCGAACGCCTTCGTGCCGTCCGAGAACATGCCGTCCTTCCTCCAGACCATCGCGGAGTGGAACCCCTTCAGCGCGACGGTCCAGGCGGCCCGCGTGCTCTTCGGCAACCTCCCGGAGGGCTACCCGGTCCCGGACGCCTGGCCCATGCAGCACCCGGTGATCGCCTCGATCCTCTGGTCGGTGCTGATCATCGCGGCCTTCCGCACGTTGGCGGTCCGCAAGTACCGCTCGGCGACGGCATAGGGCGGGACCCGTACCCGTACCCGTCCCCGTACCGCACGCACGAACGCCGATGCCCGGCCGGAACGGTGAGCCGTCCGGCCGGGCATCGGCGCAAGAGGTGGGGTGATCAGCCGGTGAAGGGCTTGACGTCGAGGATCTTGACCGAGGCCTTCTTGCCGTTCGGCAGCTCGTACTCGGCGTCCTCGCCGACCGCCTTGCCCATGACACCGCTGCCCAGCGGGGACTGCGGGGAGTAGGTCTCGAAGTCCCCGGACGCGTACTCGCGCGACGCCAGCAGGAACTCCATCGTGTCGTCCTCGTCGCCGTCGAAGGCGATCTTCACGACCGTGCCGGGGGCCACCACGCCGTCGGAGGCAGGCGCCGTCCCGACCTTGGCGTTCTCCAGAAGCTGCGTGAGCTGGCGGACGCGCAGTTCCTGCTTGCCCTGCTCCTCCTTGGCCGCGTGGTAACCGCCGTTCTCGCGCAGGTCGCCCTCCTCGCGGGCGGCGGCGATCTTCGTGGCGATTTCCGTGCGTGCGGGACCAGAGAGGTAGTCCAGCTCGGCCTTCAGCTGGTCGTACGCCGCCTGGGTCAGCCAGGTGACGCTCTCGCTCGTCTGGGTCACGGGTGCTCCTCGTCGGTACAGGGGACTAGATGCCCGCCGGTCGCGGGCGAAACCACGAGCCTAACAATTCGGGAAGAAAAGGGGGAGGACCCGAGCCCGTCCGTGATGTCCGGGGAGGGCCCCGGCCGGGCCGTGCCCGCCCCGCAGAGCGGCTCGGCGGCTCCCGCCCTTCCAGGATGAACCACCCGGGCGTGGCGGACGAGCCCGCGTGGGACGGACGGGCCCGCGTGACGGACGAGCCCGCGTGACGGACGAGCCCGGTGACGAGCCCGGTGACGGACCCGACGCCCGTGGACGACCGGCGGACCCGTCAGCTGCCGGCGGCGGGCTGGCAGCCGACGAGCTCGATCATCGCCGCGCGCCCGGTGGTCTTCAGCGACACGACCTCGTCGATCCGCGTCGAGGACTGCGCGAAGGTGAAGTCGGCGCGGCCCACCTCGCCGTGCTGCTTGTCCTGCGAGGTCAAGGTGCACACCCCGGTCTGCGAGGCGTCCTTGCGCACCTCCAGGTGCACCTTCACCTCGGTGTCGGAGACCACCTGGAACTTGATCACCTCGGCGCTGACGCTCTGCCCGGCCATGTAGTCCCAGCCGATCCAGCCGATCACGCCCAGCAGTACGACGCCCAGGACGGACCCGACGATCTTGAGCTTCCGGTCCGCACGCTCGTCCGCCGACCGGCCGTACCGGCCCTCGGGCAGCCCCTCGCGCACCGCGCTCATGATCGTTTCCTCTCGCTGGGGAAGGGTGAGGCACCCCCGGAATTTTCCGTCCCCCGGTTCGGTCACTATAGAAGCCGACCGTCGCGCCGAATCACAGAGGATCCTGTCTTGACCGAGCAGCTTCGACTGATGGCCGTCCACGCCCACCCCGACGACGAGTCGAGCAAGGGCGCGGCCACCATGGCCAAGTACGTGTCCGAGGGGATCCCCGTGATGGTCGTCACCTGCACCGGTGGCGAGCGCGGGTCCGTCCTGAACCCCAAGCTCCAGGGCGACAAGTACATCGAGGAGAACATCCACGAAGTACGCGCCAAGGAGATGGACGAGGCGCGCGAGATCCTCGGCATCGAGCAGGAATGGCTCGGATACGTGGACTCCGGCCTCCCGGAGGGCGACCCGCTGCCGCCGCTGCCCGAGGGCTGCTTCGCCCTGGAGGATGTCGACCAGGCGGCCGGCCGCCTCGTCAAGAAGATCCGCGCGTTCAAGCCGCAGGTCGTCACGACGTACGACGAGAACGGCGGCTACCCGCACCCCGACCACATCATGACCCACAAGATCTCCATGGTGGCCTTCGAGGGCGCGGCCGACACCGAGAAGTACCCGGAGGCCGAGTTCGGCCCGGCGTACCAGCCGCAGAAGCTCTACTACAACCAGGGCTTCAACAAGCCCCGCACCGTCGCCCTGCACGAGGCGCTCCTCGCCCGCGGCATGGAGTCCCCCTACGGCGAGTGGCTGGAGCGCTGGAAGGAGTTCGAGCGCAAGGAGCGGACCCTGACCACGCACGTCCCCTGCGCCGACTTCTTCGAGATCCGCGACAAGGCGCTCATCGCGCACGCCACGCAGATCGACCCGGACGGCGGCTGGTTCCGCGTCCCGATGGACATCCAGAAGGAGGTCTGGCCGACGGAGGAGTACGAGCTGGCGAAGTCGCTCGTGGACACTTCCCTCCCCGAGTCCGACCTCTTCGCCGGCATCCGGGAGAATGCTTAGCCATGAGCGCTACGCAGGCAGCAATCACCCAGTTCCTTCCGCTGGCGGCCGACACCTTCGACAAGAACAAGGTGACCCCGGGAGTCCTGGGGTTCATCGTGTTCGCGGTCCTCGCCCTCGGGACGTGGGGTCTGATGAAGTCGATGAACCGGCACATGGGCCGGGTGAACTTCGAGGAGGCCCCGGAGCCGGGCTCCGCGCCCACGGAAGCCCCCCGGACCCAGTAGGGACCCCGGCCCGCCCCTCCCGTCGTCGGGGTCGGGTGCCCCCGCAGGGTGTCCGCCGGCGCCTCGGCGGGCGGGCCTTGCGTGTACCCCGGCGCCGTCGGGGTCGGGTGTGCGGTGGGCTCCCGCAGGGCGTCGACCGCCGGTGCCCTTGGGGGCGGCCCCCCCTTGGCACTCCCGCGCCGTCGGGGTCGGGTGTGCGGCGGGGCGCCCCCGCAGGGCGTCGAACGAAACCCGCTGGTCTTGCCGGTGCCGCATGGGGTTCGACGCCCGAGGAGGTGCCCCGGCGCGCGCCCGGCCCCGACGGCCCACCCTGCGGCCCGGCCCCGGCTCGGGTCGGGGTGCCGCTGCGCGGGGCTGGTCCCCTACCCGCCCTTCCACCGTTCCCCGGGCTCCGCCCGGACCCGTCCTGGGGCTCCGCCCCAGACCCCGCGCCTCAAACGCCGGCGAGGCTGAGGTGGCCCGTGCCGCCGGCGCCGGTCGGGCCGTTACGTCGGGGACGGCCCCGGTACGCCCATGACCTCGCGGGCCTGGAGGTTCGGCACCAGGCCCAGGCGCCACGCCTGCCAGCCCTCCGCCGGGTCCGCGCCCCGGCCCAGCACCACCCCGTACGTCTCCAGGCAGTCCTCCAGCCGCCCGTCCCGCGCCGGATGCGGCGCCGCCGACAGGCGGGACAACTCCGCCCGCGCCTCCTCCGGGGCGGCCGGCACCGCGTACGGCAGCATCGTGCAGCGCAGGAACCGGGCCCAGTCCTCCCCGCGCCGGTCCCCGTACGAGATGAACAGCCGCACCGCCTCCTCGCACAGCCCCAGCGCCTGCGAGACCCGCCCGTTGCCCGCGTCCACCACCGCCAGCTCCAGGCAGGTCCACGCCTCGCCGTGGGCCAGCCCGATCCGCCGGAAGTCCGCCCGCGCGTCCACCAGCAGCTGCCGCGCGAAGCCGGAGTTGCGCAGGTTGCCCGTCTGCGCCGCCCGCTGGTCCCGCGTCACCCGCCCCGAGTGGTGGCGCGCGTGCGCCAGCCCGTACACGTCCCGCATCCGCGAGAACATCGTGCGGGCCCGCTCCAGCTCCCGCACCGCCTGGTCCCGCTCGCCCGCCTCCTCCAGCGCCTGCCCGAGGTGGTACAGCGTCCACGCCTCCCCGCGCGCGTCCTCCGCCTCCCGGTGCCGCGCCAGCGCGTCCCGCAGCCGCTCCAGCGCGGCCCCCGGATCCCCGTCCACCACCCGGGCCCGGCCCAGCTGGGTCAGCGCCCACGCCTCACCGCGGTCGTCGCGGGTCCGCCCGTACAGGTCCAGCGCCACCCACAGCTCCGACTCCGCCCGCTCCACGTCGCCGAACCGCAGGTGCACCTGCCCCAGCTGGAAGTGCGCCCACGCCTCGCCGTGCACGCTCTCGCTCTCCCGGTGCAGGGCCAGCGACCGCTCCAACAGGGCCGTCGCCTCCGCCAGCCGACCCAGGTCCCGCTCCACGGCCGCCAGCGCGTGCAGACCCCACGCCCGGTCACCCGCCAGCTCCGCCGGCTCCTGCATCACCAGTGCCTCACGGATGCGGGCCGCCGCCTCGGGAAGGTTGCCCTGGTGGTGCAGCGTGATGCCGAGCGAGACCAGCGCCATCGCCGCCCCCGCCTCCTGATGGGCCTCCATGTACTGGTCGACCACCGAGGTCAGCGTCGTACGGGCCTTGTCCAGCTCGCCCAGCTGCCGGGCCGCGATACCGGTACGCCACTGCACCGACCGCACCAGCCGCCCCTGCCGGTCCCCGGACCCGCCCTCTTCCACGCCCCCGTCCCCGGTACGGCCCGCCGCCACGGCCTGCGTCAGCTCGTCGATCTCACCCAGCCGGTACAGGTCCCCGCGCAGCAGACAGAAATCGCACAGCGCGCCCAGCAGATCCAGTACCGCCTGCTGGTCCACGCCCTCGGAATGCCGCAGCGCCGCCGTGATGAAGCTCGACTCGTCGTCCAGCCACCGCAGCGCCGCGTCCAGCGAGGTGAAACCGTGCACCCCGAACTGGTTCGCGCGCGTCGACATCTTCCCGTCGACCATCCGGATCACCGAGTCCGCGAGCTGCGCGTACACGCGGATCAGCCGCTCGTGCGCCGCCACCGCCGGCTCCCGGTCCTCGTCCGCCGCCGGCCGCGCCGCCGCGTACGCCCGCACCACGTCGTGCATCCGGAACCGCTGACCGCGCACCCGCTCGATCAGCCCCGCCTCCCACAGTTCCTCCAGCAAACGCAGCGCCGCCTGCTCGGGTACGTCGGCCAGCGCGGCCGCCGCCGCCGCGCCGAGCGACGCCCGGCCGGCCAACGGCAGCCGCCGCAGCAACTGCCGCGCCGGCTCCGCGAGCCGGGCATCGGCGGCCGCCAGCGCGGACTCGACGGGATGCGCATCCCCGGCGCCCGCCCCCGTGTCGGCGCCGGGGACCACGCCCGCACGGGCCGACGGGCCCAGCATCCGCAGCGCCAGCGGCAGCCCGCCGCTCAGCCGCACGACGGCCGCCACGGCCTCCGGCGCCGGGGCGAGCGCCGCCTCGCCCGCCCCCTGCTCCGCGGGCACCGCCCGCACCAGCTCCGCCGCGTCCTGCGGCCCCAGCCGCTCCACCGGCAGCTGATGCACCCACGCCGGCAGATCCGCGGGCAGCTCCAGCGGCTCCCGCGCCGTCACCAGCACCAGGCTCTCGGAACGCTCCGGCACGAGCACCCGTACCTGCTCCGCGTCCGCCGCGTCGTCGAGGACCACCGTCACCGCGAGCCCCTGCAGGTGCTGGTGGTACAGCTCACCGAGGCGGCGTACCTGCTGCTCCGCCGAAGCCCCCTCGCGGAACAGCAGCTGCTCACGGGGCGCGCCCAGCCGGTTCAGCAGGTGCAGCAGCGCCTCCCGCGTCGACAGCGGAGCCTCCGCGCCCGCGCCCGCTCCCGTTCCCGCCGCCCCACCGCCGCGCAGGTCCACCACGCACGCGCCCTTGAACTGGTCCCGCAGCCCGTGCGCCGCCCGCAGCGCCAGGGCCGTACGACCCACCCCGGGCTCGCCGTGCAGCACCACGACCACCGGCCGGGTCTCCGTACTGGCGCGCGCCGCCTGCACCCACTGGGCGATCCGGGTCATCTCCGCCCGCCGGCCCGCGAACACCCCCGACGGATCAGGGAGTTGGCCGAACGACTGCTCCAGCGCACTGCGTCGCCGCGCCTCCGCGCTGCGGTCCGTACCGCGCAGCTGCGGCGCCGCCGGGCGGGGCACCCGGGCCGCCGCCGCGGACACCTTCCGCTGCGCCTCCAGGAACGGCCGGATACCGCGCACCTCCAGCGCCGACAGCCACTGCAGCCGCAGCTGCTCCGGGCCGCCCGGCCGGCCCAGCTCACCCGCCCGCCGGTTCGCGGCCGGCAGGTGCAGGGCCGTCACCTTCGCCACCGCCGCCACCGCCCCGGCGATGCCGACGACGGCCCCGGTGGTCAGCGCCGTACCGGCCGCGACCCCGAGGGCGAGGTCCGTCCCGACGGCCGTGGCGGCGGCAACGGCCGTCACCAGCACCGCCGTCGACGTGTTCCCCCGCCGGAACGCCTCCCCGAGGGACTCGTCCCCGGCCGCCGCCTCGTCCAGGGCCCGTACGTACGCCTCGTACTCGGGCGCCGCACTCGCGGCGAGCGCGTCCAGCGCCTCCTTGCCGCGCGCCAGCAGGGCCGCCCGGTCGACGGTCGGCGCACCCGCGCCCACCCGCCGTGCCTCCTCGTCGACGGCCCGCACCAACAGCCGCTCGGCCTCACCGCGATGGCTGTCCCGCATCGGCATCCCCCTAAGAGAGCTCCGGCAACGTGCCACAAGTGTCCGCCGGTACGGTCGATTGCGCGAGGGAACTTGAGCTAGATCAGAGGGAGTTGGCCAGTACGGGAACCCTCGCCCGGCCGTCCCGCGTTGACCCGACCGGCAGGAACGGGGGACCTGATGGCGGCACGCGACACCAAGACGACAGCACTGACTGCCCTGACGGCGCTCCTCCTCCTGACCGGATGCGCCGGACAGAAGCCCCCCACCCCGGAGTTCGCGATCCGCTACGAGGAGCCGGACCCGTCCGACGCGGCCGGGGCCCGCTTCCTCCGCGACCGGAACCTCGTCGAGCCGGTGCTCGCCGACCTCAATGCGTACCTCGACCTCCCGTACCAAGTGACCGTCGCCGCCCGCTCCTGCGCGGGCGGCGGCACCGGCTACGACCCGGCCGAACACCTGGTGGAGCTCTGCTACGACGACCTCGCCGAGGACCGCGAGCTGTTCGAGCGCGCCGGGTCCCCGCACCCGGACGACGACCTCGCCGAACTCGTCCGCGAGACCGTCCACCACGAGGCGGGCCACGCCCTCGCCGACGCCCTGGACCTGGCACTCGACGACCGGGCCGAGGAGGACGCCGCCGACCGCTTCGCCCAGCTGATGCTCCTGCGCACCCCCGAGGGCGAGACCACCCTCCTGACCGCGGCCCGCGCCCACGACCTCGCCGCCGCGGCCGACCCCGCCCCGGACCCCTCGGACGAACACGCCCCACCGGCCGCCCGGGCCGAATCCCACCGCTGCGCGGTCCAGGGCGCCGCCCCCACCCGCCACCCGGACCTGGCCACCCCGTCCCGCACCCACTGCGCCACGACCTGGACCGCGAGCCGCGACGCCTGGACCCGAGACCTGACCCCACTGCTGCGCCGCTGACCTCCGGGCACGGATGGCGGAACGTCCGCCCGTCGGACAGTCGAAGGGGCTCCACCAGGGCAGGTGCGGCAGGATGGGCTCCATGTCGAACCGCCTCGCGAACGAGACCTCGCCGTAC
This sequence comes from Streptomyces sp. NPDC001717, assembly GCF_042892775.1. Lineage (NCBI taxonomy): Bacteria > Bacillati > Actinomycetota > Actinomycetes > Kitasatosporales > Streptomycetaceae > Streptomyces > Streptomyces sp. NPDC001717. The sequence goes on from NZ_JBIAUK010000001.1 coordinate 548,288, forward strand.
CTGCTCCAGCACGCCGACAACCCCGTCGACTGGTGGCCGTGGTCGCCCGAGGCATTCGCGGAGGCGCGTGAGCGCGGTGTGCCCGTCCTGCTCAGCGTCGGGTACAGCTCCTGTCATTGGTGCCATGTGATGGCCCACGAGTCCTTCGAGGACGAGCCGTCCGCCGCGTACATGAACGAGCACTTCGTCAACATCAAGGTGGACCGCGAAGAGCGTCCCGACATCGACGCCGTCTACATGGAGGCCGTCCAGGCCGCCACCGGGCAGGGTGGCTGGCCGATGACCGTGTTTCTCACCGCCGACGCCGAGCCGTTCTACTTCGGGACCTACTTCCCGCCCGAGCCCCGGCACGGGATGCCCTCCTTCCTGCAGGTCCTCGAAGGGGTGCGCACCGCCTGGGAGGGGCGGCGGGAGGAGGTCGACGAGGTCGCGCAGAAGATCGTGCGGGACCTGGCCGGGAGGCAGTTGGACTACGGCAAGGCCGGCATGCCCGGGCCCGAGGAGCTCGGGCAGGCGCTGCTCGGGCTGACGCGGGAGTACGACGCCGCGCGCGGCGGCTTCGGCGGGGCGCCGAAGTTCCCGCCGTCCATGGTGCTGGAGTTCCTGCTGCGGCACCACGCGCGCACCGGCTCCGAGGGTGCGCTGCAGATGGCCGCGGACACGTGCGAGGCCATGGCTCGGGGCGGGATCTACGACCAGCTCGGCGGGGGTTTCGCGCGGTACTCCGTGGACCGGGAGTGGGTCGTTCCGCACTTCGAGAAGATGTTGTACGACAACGCGCTGCTCTGTCGGGTGTACGCGCATCTGTGGCGGGCCACCGGGTCGGACCTCGCGCGTCGCGTCGCGCTGGAGACCGCCGACTTCATGGTGCGGGAGCTGAGGACGGAGCAGGGCGGTTTCGCCTCCGCGCTCGACGCCGACAGCGAGGACCCGGACAGCGGCGAGCACGTGGAAGGGGCCTACTACGCGTGGACCGCCGCCGGGTTGCGCGAGGTGCTGGGGGACGAGGACGGGGACCTGGCCGCCGCGTACTTCGGGGTGACGGAGGAGGGGACCTTCGAGCACGGGAAGTCGGTGCTGCAACTCCCGCAGGACGGGCCCGTGGTGGATGCCGCCCGGGTCGAGGACATCAAGCGGCGGCTGCTCGCCGCGCGGGACCTGCGGCCCGCGCCCGGGCGGGACGACAAGGTCGTCGCGGCCTGGAACGGGCTGGCCATCGCCGCCCTCGCCGAGTGCGGCGCGTACTTCGAGCGGCCCGACCTGGTCGAGCGGGCCACCGAAGCCGCCGATCTGCTCGTTCGGGTGCACATGGACGGCCGGGCGCGGCTGGCGCGGACCAGCAAGGACGGGCAGGTCGGGGTCAACGCGGGGGTGCTGGAGGACTACGGCGATGTCGCCGAAGGGTTCCTGGCGCTGGCGTCCGTGACCGGCGAGGGGGTGTGGCTGGAGTTCGCCGGTTTCCTCGTCGACCTGGTCCTGGACCGGTTCACCGCCGAGGACGGGTCGCTGTACGACACCGCGCACGACGCCGAGAAGCTGATCCGCCGCCCCCAGGACCCGACCGACACCGCCGCTCCGTCCGGCTGGACGGCCGCCGCCGGCGCGCTGCTGTCGTACGCCGCCCACACGGGTTCGGAGGCCCACCGTACGGCCGCCGAGCGGGCGCTCGCGGTGGTCCACGCGCTCGGGCCGCGGGCGCCGCGGTTCATCGGGCACGGGCTGTCGGTCGCCGAGGCGCTGCTCGACGGGCCCCGCGAGGTGGCGGTCGTCGGCCATCCGGAGGACCCGGGCCGGGCCGCCCTGCACCGCGCGGCGTTGCTGGGGACGGCTCCCGGGGCGGTGGTGGCGGTCGGGCTGCCGCAGGCGGCGGACGGGAGCGGCGGCGAGTTCCCCCTGTTGGCCGAGCGCACACTTGTACGCGACCTTCCGACGGCGTATGTGTGTCGCCACTTCGTCTGCGCGCGGCCTACGACCGATCCGGTCGAGTTGGGCGAGCAGTTGGGCACGGTTCGCCCCTGAAGCAACCGTAGTAGCATCAATTCCGGTTAGGTGAACTGGGGTTCGGTTACCCCTTTTTTATCCGTAGAGCACCTGAGTGTCATGTTCACGGCCTAATGTCATCGCTTCGAGGGTTGTCGGAATGTGGCTTGAATGGCCACTGTGACGGCGCGCTGAGGGGTGCGCGTACGAGGTGGAAAGCGGAAGCCGGTGACGGCGGGCATGGGGGCCCGCCGTGAGCTTCCGGGGGGTTAGACGATCGCCGCTCGGGGTTGCGGCACGCCTGTGGGGGGACGCTTGTTCACCGCTGTGTTCATTACGGTCATTTCGCTTGCGCTCTTCGGGATCGCCGCGTTCACGCTCTGGTGGCAGATGCATGCGTGGCGCACCCCCGAGGTGCTCGCCTCGACCCGCTTCAACCGCCCGGACGGGGGCGGCGGCCTGTCCTTCTCGCTGCTGCTGCCGGCCCGCCACGAGCAGGCGGTGCTGGAGCACACCATCGAGCGGCTGCTGGAATCGAGCCACACCGACTACGAGATCATCGTGATCGTCGGTCACGACGACCCCGAGACCGCGGCGGTCGCCGAACGCGCCGCGGGCCGTGCGCCCGACCGGGTGCGGGTCGTCGTCGACCACCACGAGACGAAGAACAAGCCCAAGGCGCTCAACACCGCCCTCCCGCACTGCCGGGGCGACATCGTCGGAGTCTTCGACGCCGAGGACCAGGTCCACCCCGAGCTGCTCGCCCACGTCGACCACGCCTTCCGCTCCACCGAGGCGGACGTGGTCCAGGGCGGGGTCCAGCTCATCAACTTCCACTCCAGCTGGTACAGCCTGCGCAACTGCCTGGAGTACTTCTTCTGGTTCCGCTCCCGCCTCCACCTGCACGCGGAGAAGGGCTTCATCCCGCTCGGCGGCAACACCGTCTTCGTACGCACCGACGTGCTGCGCGAGGCCGACGGCTGGGACCAGAACTGCCTCGCCGAGGACTGTGACCTGGGCGTGCGGCTGTCGTCCGTCGGCAAGAAGGTGGTCGTCGCGTACGACTCCGACATGGTGACCCGCGAGGAGACGCCCGGCTCCCTGATGAGCCTGCTCAAGCAGCGCACCCGCTGGAACCAGGGCTTCCTCCAGGTCTACCGGAAGAAGGACTGGAAGCAGCTGCCGGGCCGCGGTCAGCGCTGGCTGGCCCGCTACACGCTGATGACCCCCTTCATGCAGGCCGCGTCCGGGGTGATCATCCCGGTCAACTTCGCCGTCGCGGTCTTCCTCGACGTGCCGGTCGGGATCGCGTTCTTCACCTTCCTCCCGATGCTCGCGGCGATGGTGACCTTCGTCTTCGAGGTCGTCGGGCTGCACGACTTCGGCCGCCAGTACGGGCTGCGCGTGCGCTTCGTGCACTACGTCAAGCTCGTCGTCGGCGGGCCCTTCTACCAGGTGATGCTGGCCGGCGCGGCGATCCGCGCGGTCTGGCGCGAGCACCGCGGTCGCAACGAGTGGGAGCTGACGACCCACACCGGCGCGCATCTGGACGCCGTCGCGACCTCGGTGAACACCGCCCCGGTCGCCGCGCCCGCCGTTCAGCGTGCCGCCGCCCCGGTCGCCGTCGGGGCCGGCGTCGGAGCCGGCTCCACGGTCACCGCCGGTGGCGGCGTCACCGCCGGTGCCACCGCCACCGCGATCCGAGAGGACGGCCGCCAGTGAACGCCACCCTGCCCACGGCCACCGAACTCCAGTCCCCGGCCGCCGCCACCGTCCCCGCACAGCGGCGCGGCCCGGCGGGCGGCCTCGGGGTCCGGCCCGCGCCGCTCCGGCCGCTCGTGCGGTTCCGTTCCTCCCGCCCCGACCTGCTGCTGTGCGGGGCCCTGCTGCTGGTGATCGTCCTCGTACAGGGCTGGAACATCACCCACTTCCCGACCCTGAGCGACGACGAGGGCACCTACCTCGCCCAGGCCTGGGCCGTGCAGCAGGGCGACGGCCTCGCGCACTACACGTACTGGTACGACCATCCGCCGCTCGGCTGGATCCAGCTCGCCGGGCTGACGTACCTGCCGTCGCTCTTCGTGCCCGACTCGATGACCGTCGCGACGATGCGGTTCGCGATGCTCGCGGTGTCGGCCGCCAGTTCCGTGCTGATGTACGTGCTGGCGCGCCGGCTGTGGCTGCCGCGCTGGGCGGCGGGGCTGGCGATGGGCCTGTTCGGGCTGTCGCCGCTCTCCGTGGTGCTCCAGCGCGAGATCTTCCTCGACAACATCGCCGTGATGTGGATGCTGCTGGCCTTCTGCCTGGCCGCGTCCCCGAGCCGGCACCTGTGGCACCACTTCGCCTCCGGGCTGGCCGCCGCCACCGCCGTCCTCACCAAGGAGACGATGCTGGTGGTGCTGCCGGCGCTGCTGGTGACGATGTGGCGCCACAGCCACCGCGACACCCGCAAGTTCGCCGTCACGGGGGCCATCACCGCCTGTGCGCTCATAGGCCTCTCGTATCCGCTGTACGCCCTCCTCAACAGCGAGCTGCTGCCCGGTGCCGGGCACGTCTCGCTCATCGACGGCATCACCTACCAGATGAGCCGCCCGGGCTCCGGTTTCATCCTGACCCCGGGTACCGGTTCGAACGGGGTGTTCCGGTCCTGGTTGTACTACGACGCGGTGCTGCCGCTGGGCGGGCTGGCCGGCGCGGTGCTGCTGATCGTCACCGTCCGTTGGTCCGTGACCGCGCGTGCCCTCGCCGGCCCCGCGCTGGCCTGCGTGATCCTGGCGCTCGTCGCGATGCGGGGCTCCGGCTACCTCCCGGCGATGTACGTGATCCAGGCGCTGCCGTTCCTCGCGCTGGTCCTCGCCGGGGGCGCGGCCAGCGTCACGCACGCCGTGCTGCGCCGCCGCCGGGCTCCCGAGGAGCGGCGTGCACTGCTGTGGGCGCGTCGGGCGTTGGTGGTGGTGCTCGCCGTGTCCGCCGCGGTGTACGTGCTGCCGCGCTGGTACGAGGGCAACCGCACCGCGCTCACCGTCGACGCGAACGCCCCGTACCGGCAGGCCGCGGCCTGGCTGGGCCGGGAGGTGCCCGACCCGGCGCACACCCGGGTGCTCCTCGACGACGCGCTGTGGCTGGACGCGGTGCACCACGGCTTCGAACCGGGGACCGGGGCCATCTGGTTCTACAAGGCCGACCTCGACCCGGCCGTCACCCGGACGATGCCGCGCGGCTGGCGGGACATCGACTACGTGGTGTCCTCGCCGACGGTGCGACGCGACGCCGTGGACCTGCCCAACGTGAAGGCGGCGCTGGAGCACTCGACCGTTGTGGCCGTCTTCGGCGAGGGTGAGGACCGCATCGAGATCCGCCGGACGGACGCCGCCGGCCGAGCCGCAGGAGCCACCTCCGCCGACCAACGGACCGGGAGCTGATCGCACATGACCGAGGACCTGAGGTCCCTCCATGCCCCGGTCGAAGCGGAGTTCACTGCTCCGGGGACCCTGACGGACAGCGTCACCCTCATCATCCCGACCTTCAACGAGGCCGGAAACATCGTGGAGTTGCTGCGCCGGCTCGGTGACGCGCTCCCCGAACACCTGCCCTGCGACGTGCTGTTCGTGGACGACTCCACGGACGACACCCCCGCCGTCATCGAGAAGGCGGCCGTCGACCACCCCTTCCGGGTGTCGGTGCTGCACCGCGAGGTGCCCGAAGGCGGCCTCGGCGGCGCCGTCGTGGAGGGGATCCGGCGGGCGGACACCGACTGGGTCGTCGTCATGGACGCCGACCTCCAGCACCCGCCCCACCTGGTGCCCGAACTCGTCGGCGAGGGAGTGCGCACCGGCGCCGACCTCGTCGTGGCCTCCCGCTACATCAGCGGCGGCAGCCGGGCGGGGCTGGCCGGGAGCTACCGGATCGCGGTCTCGCGGGGCGCGACCTGGCTGACCAAGGGCCTCTTCCCGCGCGCCCTGCGCGGGATCAGCGACCCGATGAGCGGCTTCTTCGCGATGCGCCGCTCGGTGGTCACCGCGGACGCCCTCAAGCCGCTGGGCTACAAGATCCTGCTGGAGCTGGCGGTGCGCTGCCGGCCCGGCAAGGTCGCCGAGGTGCCGTTCGTCTTCCAGGACCGCTTCTCGGGCGAGTCCAAGTCCACGGCACGCGAGGGCATGCGCTTCCTGGCGCACCTGGCTTCGCTGCGCTCGGCCACACCGCTGGCGCGGATGATCGGCTTCGGCCTGATCGGGCTCTCGGGCTTCGTGCCGAACCTGGTCGCGCTGTGGCTGCTGACGCACGCCGGGATGCACTACCTCCCGGCGGAGATCCTCGCCAACCAGGCGGGCGTGCTGTGGAACTTCGTACTCATCGAGGTGCTGCTCTTCCGTGACCGCAGGCGGCACCGGCACTGGGCGGACCGGGTCGGGCGGTTCGCGCTGCTCGCCAACGCGGACCTGCTGCTGCGGATCCCGCTGATCGCGGTGTTCGTCGCGAAGCTGGGGATGGCGGTGCTGCCGGCCACCGCCCTCGCGCTGGTCACCACCTTCGTGCTGCGGTTCGCGGCGACGGAGGCCCTCGTCTACCTGCCGCGCAAGGCGCCCAAGGCGTAGCGGCGTCGCAGGAGCCCAGCCGAGCCGCACAGAAGGGAACTTTTCATGCGTCCGAAGATCCGGCGGAGGGCGGGGCGGCGGGCCGCCCTGCTGACCGTCGGGGCGATGACCGCGGGCCTGCTGATGACAGCGTCGCAGCAGGCCACGGCCGGAGCGCCCAATCTGCTCTCCAATCCCGGTTTCGAGACGGCCGGTGCGCCCGGCTCCGACATGCCGTCCTGCTGGAACAAGTCCGGCTGGGGCGACAACGACTTCACCTTCGCGACCGTCGCCGACGCGCACACCGGCACCAAGGCGATGAAGGTCACGCTCACCCGCCGGGTCTCCGGCGACCGCAAGGCCCTGGTCACCGAGAACGCCGCGTGCGCGCCGACGGTGACGCCGGGCAAGCAGTACGACCTGTCCGCCTGGTACAAGTCGAACACCCCGGACGTGTCGGTGACGGTGTTCCGCCACGACACGACGGCCGGCTGGCAGTACTGGACCGACCTGCAGAACCCGCCGGTCAGCGCGGCGTGGGCGCGTACGGAGGTCCGTACGCCGGCGGTCCCGCCCAACACCGACAAGATCGCCTGGGGCATATCGGTCTACGGGGTGGGCACGCTCACCACCGACGACTACGCGCTGGAGGAAGTGGGCGCTGTCCCGCCGCAGCCGTCCTGCACGGGCACGGCCGAGGAGTGCGCCAAGGGCAAGTGGGAGGTGATGGCCACCAAGAACCCCGTGCGCTCGATGCACGCCGTCGTCCTGAAGAACGGCAAGGTGCTGCTGATCGCCGGGTCGGGCAACGACATCTCCCAGTTCAACGCGGGCACGTTCACCTCCGCCGTCTACGACCCGGTGAACGGGACGGTCAAGACGATCCCGACGCCGGTGGACATGTTCTGCTCGGGCCACGTGCAACTGTCCGACGGCCGGGTCCTGGTGATGAGCGGCAACAAGGGGTACCCGTCCGCCGACGGCAAGATCGGCTACCAGGGGCTGAAGGACTCGTACACCTTCGACCCGACGACCGAGACGTACACGAAGACCAACGACATGAACGGCGGCCACTGGTACCCGTCGGCGACCATCCTCGGCAACGGTGACGTGATCTCCTTCGGCGGTCTGAAGGAGGACTCCACGGGCAACGTGACCGCGGAGAAGTTCTCGGCCGCGCAGAACAAGTGGCTGCCGATGAACGAGGTCAACCAGACCTGGTCGTACTGGGGCCTGTACCCGTCGATGATCCTCATGCAGGACGGGCGGCTCTTCTACTCGGGCAGCCACACCTTCGGCAACGGCACGCCCGGTACCGGCTCTTCGATCTACGACTACGACGCCAACACCATCACCGACGTGCCGGGCCTGCGGAACAAGGACGAGCGCGACGAGTCCGCGAGCGTGCTGCTGCCGCCCGCGCAGGACCAGCGGGTCCTGACCATCGGCGGCGGCAACAACGAGCGCAACCCGGCGGCCAACCGCCTCACCGACATCATCGACCTGAAGGCGGCGAGCCCGACCTACACGGCCGGCCCCGACCTGCCGCAGGGCCAGGTCGACCAGGGTGCGGGCAAGCGGCCGCAGACCGGGGCCGAGGGCAAGATGTTCGTGTCCGCGGTGCTGCTCCCGGACGGCAAGGTGCTGGAGACGGGCGGCGGGCTGCACGACCGGGCCGACCCGGTCTACGAGGCCTCGTTCTTCGACCCGACCACCAACACCTACCAGGCGGGCCTGGCCACCGACCCGATCCCGCGGACCTACCACTCCGGTTCGTTCCTGCTGCCGGACGGCCGGGTCATGTCGGTGGGCGACAACCCGGGCAACGGCACCTACAACCACAACGTGTCGATCTACACCCCGCCCTACCTGTTCAAGGGGGCCCGCCCGCAGATCACTTCGGTGATCGACAACCAGTGGGTGTACGGGGACACGCAGCGGATCACCGTGAACAGGGCGGTCGCCAAGGCGGAGTTGATCCGGCCGGCGGCGGTCACCCACTCCTCGGACCCCAACCAGCGGTTCGTGGACCTGCCGATGACGGTCGTCAACGGCACCACCATCGACCTCAACGTCACCAGCAACCCGAACCTGGCGCCGCCCGGCTGGTACATGCTGTTCGCGGTCGACGCGAACGGCGTCCCGTCCATCGCGCAGTGGGTGCACCTGGGCGGCCCGCCCGCGCTCGCGGCGGCGGCCGGCGCCGATCAGCCCACCGCGCACGAGCACACCTTCGCGAACGAGCTGGCGCCCGCGAAGGAGAACCCGGGCCGGCGGGACTCCGCCCCGGTGGCGCCGACGGTGGCGGGCTGCGACCGGCACTACGGCACGGTCAACGTGTGCGTGCCGACGCGCTTCCCGGCCGAGGTGAAGGAGACGACGAAGGCCCGCTGCGACTGGCTGGCCGCCCACCAGTACCCGAAGCGGATGAAGGTCAACGGCAGCGACCCGCTCCGCCTCGACCAGGACCGGGACGGCTACACCTGCTAGCGGCCCGCGAAGCACGCGCATGACCGGGGCCCGGCCGCACACAGCGGCCGGGCCCTCGTGCGTACAGGACCATCCGGACCAATCGGGCGGCGCGTGAGGGTGAGAATCCGGGGCGGTGCGTGACCTCCGCGTTCCGGGGCCGCCACCTTCGTTCGACGTGGACACCACTCACATCCCCGCCGGCGGGGAACACAGAGCGACGGAATCCGAGCGCTGCGTCTGCGGCATCCTCCCGCCCTACATGCTCGAAAGACTGACCGAAGCCGACGACCCCAGGATCCGTGAGGCCGCCGAGAAGACCCTCACCGCCGACGCCGAGATCCGGCAGAAGCGCAAGGAGGCGCCCAGGGAGGTGGAGGGCGCGGTCCCGGCGGGGCCGGCCGTCCTCCAACGGACGGTCTTCGACACCCACAACACCAGGAACCTGCCCGGCGATCAGGTCAGGGCCGAAGGAGAAGACCCGGTGCTGGACGGCACGGTCAACCGGGCCTACAACCTCCTCGGTCTCACCTTCACCTTCTTCAAGGAGGTCTACGGGCGCCGCTCGATCGACGACGCCAACCTGCCGCTGGACGCCACCGTCCACTTCCGCCGCAAGTTCAACAACGCCCTCTGGGACGGCGAAGCGATGATCTTCGGCGATGGGGACGGGCTGGTCTGGAACGACTTCACGCTCGATCCCGCCGTCGTCGCCCACGAGATGACGCACGGGGTCACGCAGTTCACCGCCGACCTGGTCTACGAGGACCAGTCCGGCGCCCTCAACGAGTCGGTCTCCGACGTCTTCGGCAGCCTCGTCAAGCAGTTCACCCGCGGTCAGACCGCGGAGGAGGCCGACTGGCTCATCGGCGCCGGCCTCTTCACCCCCCTGATCCAAGGGCAGGCCCTGCGCTCGATGCGGGCGCCCGGTACCGCCTTCACCGACGACCGGGTCTGGCCGGGCGGGGACCCGCAGCCGGATCACATGGACAAGTTCCAGGAGGTGGACTTCGACGAGGGCGGTGTCCACATCAACTCCGGCATCCCGAACCACGCCTTCTACCTGATCGCGAACCAGATCGGCGGCTTCGCCTGGGAGAAGGCGGGCCGGATCTGGTACGACACCCTCACCTCCGGCGAGCTGCCCAGGCGAGCCACCTTCCGGCAGTTCGCCCAGGCCACCGTCGAGTCCACGAAGAAGCGCTTCGGGCAGGGGCTGGAGCTGGAAGCGGTCCTCAAGGCGTGGGCCCACGTCGGCGTCAACGGCAACAACCATGGCTGAGCCGTGCACATCCGCGTGACCAGGAGCGGCGGCTTCGCCGGGTTCCCGGTCAAGGCCGAACTGGACACGACCGGTCGGCCCGACGCGGCCGAGCTGGAGCGCCTCGCGACCGCGGTCCTCACCCAGACGGGTCCGGGGCCCGTGGCGGTGGTACCCGACGGTTACCGGTACTCCGTCACGGTCGACGACCGCACGGTCGAATTCGCCGACCCGAAGATCACCGAGGAACAGGAGGAACTGGTCGAACGGGTCCTGCGGGACGGCTCCTAGCCGGGTCACCCGCATTCCGGTGCGCCGACGGGGCGACCCACCGGAATGCGGGCCCCGGCCCGTCGTGCGATAACGGCATCATGAGGCAGTCGCCCACGGCCACGGCCGCAGAGATCAAGATCAGCTTTGCCGGAGGGGAGGCGGAGGCGGCCTTCGACGCCCTGGAGCTCGACCGGGACGAGGGGCGCGCCCGCGTCATCCACTTCTGGGACAGACCGAAGAAGGCGGCCGGCGCCGGAGTCTCGCTGCCCCTGCTGGACCGGGGGCTCATCCTGCGCCTGCGGCGGGACGAGGAAGGCCCCGACTCCAAGCGGAAGGCGGACCTCACCGTCAAACTGCGCCCCTGCCCCCCGCTTCCGGGCGAGTGGCAGGAGGAGCGGGAAGAGGAGGACTGGGAATTCCGGGCCGAGGAGGACAGGGCCGGACCCGCGTTCACGCCCGTGCTGTCGGCCTCGCTGGAGGCCGATCGGAAGTTCGCGGCGGCCCTCGAAGCGGAGGCGGGCGGGCTCGACGGCACGCTCATCGATCCGCAGCTGGAACTGCTGGAGGCCGCCGGGACGGCGGTGGACGACCTCGACGGCCTGACGGCGCTCGGCCCGGTGCACGCGGTCAAGTGGAAGCAGGACTGGGACGGCCTGCCCGGCTCCGTGGCGATCGAGGAGTGGACCACCGGCAACGGGCTGCGGTTCCTGGAGGTGTCGGTGCGCGCGGACCTCGGCGAGGCGGCCGGCGCGCAGGACCGGCTCGGCGAGGCCTTGGAAGAGCGCGGTCTCACCCTGCCGCAGACCGGTGAGACCAAGACCCGGACGGTGCTGACCGCCCTCGCCCGCGACCTGAAGCCCTGACCGACGCGGCCGCGGCCGCGCCCTCGCCCGCGGGCGGTCGGGCCGGACCGGCGCCGGTCAGTGCGAGTAGGCGGCGAGCGAGATGCCGACGTAGTGCGCCACGAAGGCCGCGAGCGTCAGCGAGTGGAAGACCTCGTGGAAACCGAAGAAGCGGGGGGACGGGTTGGGCCGCTTCATCCCGTAGATGACCCCTCCCACGCTGTACAACAGGCCGCCGACGATCACCAGCACGAGGACGGCGATGCCGCCGGTGCGCATGAAGTCGGGGAGGAAGAAGACGGCCGCCCAGCCCATGGCGATGTAGCAGGGGGTGTACAGCCAGCGTGGGGCGCCGACCCAGAAGACGCGGAAGGCGATGCCGGCCGCGGCCGCGATCCACACCGCCCACAGCAGGCTGCGCCCGGTGGACGGCGGGAGCAGCAGCACGGTCAGCGGCGTGTAGGTGCCCGCGATGATCAGGAAGATGTTGGCGTGGTCGAGCCGTCGCAGGATCGCCTCGCCGCGCGGGCCCCACGTACCGCGGTGGTAGACCGCGCTGACGCCGAAGAGCAGGCAGGCCGTGAGGATGTAGACGCCGCAGGCGACGCGCGCCTTCGTCGAGTCGGTGAAGGCCATCAACACCAGGCCCGCGACGACCACGGCGGGGAACATTCCGGTGTGCAGCCAGCCGCGCATCAGCGGCTTGGCCTCCGGCTCTGCCGGTGCGGCGGCGGCGTCAGAAGTCATGGGCCACATGCTACCTACGGGTCCGTAGCTTTCCCTTGGTCCTCTTTACGGAAGATTGACGGACGTGGCGATGCTCACGTGAGAGGCCCTCTGGACATATGCGCACATCCACCGGATGATCAGATGAGTGCGGTCGACACCGGATGAGCGGAGCGCGAAGCGTCCGGGTCGCAGCCCCCACGGGGCCTACACCAAACAAACCCCTCAACAAGGAGCAATCGTGGCGCGCGACAACGCGGCTCCCACCACTTCCGTCCCGACGACCCACGCAGGACTGATCTCCTGGGTGGACGAGATCGCTGCCCTGACCCAGCCCGACCGCATCGTCTGGTGCGACGGTTCCGAGGCCGAGTACGAGCGCCTGTGCGAGGAGCTCGTCGCCAAGGGCACGTTCAAGAAGCTCGACGAGACCAAGCGCCCGAACTCGTACTACGCCGCCTCCGACCCGTCCGACGTCGCGCGCGTCGAGGACCGGACCTTCATCTGCTCCGAGAAGGAAGAGGACGCGGGCCCGACCAACCACTGGAAGGCCCCGGCGGAGATGAAGGACCTCTTCTCGGGCGAGAAGGGGATCTTCCGCGGCTCCATGAAGGGCCGCACGATGTACGTCGTCCCCTTCTGCATGGGCCCCCTCGGCTCCGAGCTCTCCGCGATCGGCGTCGAGATCACCGACTCCGCCTACGTCGCGGTCGCCATGCGCACCATGACCCGCATGGGCAAGCCCGTCCTCGACGAGCTCGGCACCGACGGCTTCTTCGTCAAGGCCGTGCACACCCTCGGCGCCCCCCTGGAAGAGGGCCAGGCGGACGTCGCGTGGCCGTGCAACACCACCAAGTACATCTCGCACTTCCCCGAGACCCGCGAGATCTGGTCCTTCGGATCCGGCTACGGCGGCAACGCCCTGCTCGGCAAGAAGTGCTACGCCCTGCGCATCGCGTCCGTCATGGCCCGCGACGAGGGCTGGCTCGCCGAGCACATGCTGATCCTCAAGCTCACCCCGCCGGCCGGCGAGGGCGAGACGAAGTACGTCGCCGCCGCCTTCCCGTCCGCCTGCGGCAAGACCAACCTCGCCATGCTGGAGCCGACCATCCCCGGCTGGACGGTCGAGACCATCGGCGACGACATCGCCTGGATGCGCTTCGGCGAGGACGGTCGCCTCTACGCGATCAACCCCGAGGCCGGCTTCTTCGGCGTCGCCCCCGGCACCGGCGAGCACACCAACGCCAACGCCATGAAGACGATGTACGCCAACACCGTCTTCACCAACGTCGCGCTCACCGACGACGGCGACGTGTGGTGGGAGGGCATGACCGAAGAGGCGCCCGCGCACCTCATCGACTGGAAGGGCAACGACTGGACTCCGGACTCGGAGACCCCCGCCGCCCACCCCAACGCCCGCTTCGCCGTCCCGGCCTCGCAGTGCCCGACGATCGCCCCCGAGTGGGAGGACCCCAAGGGCGTCCCGATCTCCGCGATCCTCTTCGGCGGCCGTCGCGCCTCCGCCGTGCCGCTGGTCACCGAGTCCTTCGACTGGAACCACGGCGTCTTCATCGGCTCGAACATCGCCTCCGAGAAGACCGCCGCCGCCGAGGGCAAGGTCGGCGAGCTGCGCCGCGACCCCTTCGCCATGCTGCCGTTCTGCGGCTACAACATGGGCGACTACATGGCCCACTGGGTCAAGGTGGCCGCGGACAAGGACCAGTCCAAGCTCCCGAAGATCTACTACGTGAACTGGTTCCGCAAGAACGACGCGGGCAAGTTCGTGTGGCCCGGCTTCGGCGAGAACAGCCGCGTCCTGAAGTGGATCGTCGGCCGCCTCGACGGCACCGCCGAGGGCACCGAGACCCCCATCGGCATCCTCCCGACCAAGGACTCCCTCGACCTCGACGGCCTGGACCTCCCGGCCGAGGACCTGGACTTCCTCCTCACCGTCGACAAGGAGGTCTGGCGCGAGGAGGCCGCCCTGGTCCCCGAGCACCTGAACACCTACGGCGACCACACGCCGAAGGAGCTGTGGGACCAGTACCACGCGCTCGTCGAGCGCCTGGGCCGATAGCCCGAACCCGGTAGCACCGGGACGAAGAACGTGGGAGCCCCCGACCAAGCGGCGCCCACCGCTGTGGGAGCCCCCGACCAAGCGGCGCCCACCGCAGCACCCGGCCTCCTTCAGGAGCGTTGTCCGCGCTCCTCCAGATAGGTCGTGTGCGACTGCTGACGGCCGGCTTCCGCCTCGCGGAGGTCGGCCGTCAGTCTTTCCGCCTCCGCGTGCAACAGGTCCAGCTGCCGCTCCAGCTGACGCTCGGGCGACTCGCCGCCCGGCGTCAGCCGCGCCCACCAGCGCGTCCGGTTGTAGGTGTCCACGCACTCCGGCACGTCCCGGCGCACCGCACGCGACACCGCGTGCACCGACTCCGGATCGGCGACGAGGACCTCCGCCACCCAGCCCGGATCGAGCAGCGCCTCGTAGAAGCCCAACAGCTCGGTCAGCCGGTCCCCGGCCGCCCGCGGCAGCTCCACCCCGGACAGGTACGTGCGCAGCAGCCCGAAGTCCGCCCGCAGCACGTCGAGTTCCGCGTTCGGATCGAAGGGCGGCGGCGCCGTCCGCTCCGGCGGGGCGATCAGCGCGCCCGCCCCGTACAGCCCCGCCACCACCACCGGCCACCACGCGCCGGCCACCCCCGTCAGGGCGAGGCCCACGCCGGCCACGCCGCAGGCGCTGCCCGCCAGGTTCTTCTTCGACTCCAGGAACCGGAGCACCTTGCCGCTACTGGTAGCCACGGATCTCCTCGAACGCTCCGTTCAGCGAACCGTTGCCCCCGGTGGCGTCGAAGAGCCGACCGCCGGTCAGTTCGGTGATGTGGGTGAGCTCCTTGCGGTCCGAGTCCCCGAAGAGCACCGCGAAGACCGGCGTGGCCTTGCGCTCCTCGGGCAGCCCCGCGTAGAAGGAGTCGAAGTGCTTGGCGCCGACCCCTTCCGTGTTCGCCCCGTCCGTCATCAGCACGATCGAGGTGAAGGCGTCCTGCCCGCCCTTGCCGATGTGCTCGTACGCCGCCTCCAGACTGCTGTAGATCGCCGTACCCCCTTCCGGCTTCAGGCCGCTGATGTCGGCGCGGATCGCGTCCAGCGCGGCCTGCTGCCGGCCCGGCTCCACCACGTACGGGTGGGTCGACTTCACCTTCGAACCGAAGGCCAGCAGCGTGACCTCCTCGCGGTCCCGGAACCGGTGCCCCGTCTCCGAAGTCCCCGTGCCCGTCAGGTCGGTGAGCGCCGCCTTCAGCCGCCCGATCCGGTCCTCCTCCGACATCGAACCCGAGGTGTCGAGCACGTACACCGTCCGCGAGGGCCGGCGCAGCTCGTTCTCGTACGAGGCCAGCAGCCCGTCGGCGACCTGCCGCGAACCGGGGAACGGCAGCTCGCGCCGCTTGTCCGCGCCCAGCCCGGCCGCCGGGGACACCCCGGCCGCGACCGGCCGGCGGAACGTCTGCGCGGTGATCGCCTGCTGCGCCTCGGGCCCGCGCAGCCAGTCCGTCAGCACCCGCCCCGACTCGCGGGCCCCGGCCGGGGCCGAGGTCAGCAGGGTCAGCGGGTAGTGCGCGGTGACCACACCGTCCGCCGGCCGGATGACCTGCAGGTTCGTCTTCGAGTCCCGGTTCATGGAGAGCAGCACGGACTCGTAGTTGACCAGCGCGTCGACGTCCGAGCGCTTGGCGTAGGCGGAGGCCAGCCACCCCGAGGAGCCCGAGGTCAGCTTCTGCCCGGAGAAGAACTCCTTCAGCTTCGGCTGCGCCGCCTTCACGTCCGCGTCGGTCAGCGCGGCCTGCGCGCCGGAGAGGCCCGAGGCCACCGAGATCAGCGCGGAGAAACCGGAGTTGGAACGCACCGGGTCCGTCATCCCGTACGTCAGCTTCCCGGCGGCGACGGCCTCGTGGACCTTGGACCAGGTGACGTCGGCGGGCTGCCAGCCGAGCCGCGCCAGCGCCTCCGGCTTGACGCCGAGGGCGACGGGCGAGGACATCACCGGGGTCTCGTTGGCGAGCTTCCCGGCGGCTTCGGGGCGCAGCCGCAGGTAGTCGTTGGAGGACAGCCAGATCGCGTCGTACTTCCCGTCGGCCTTCCCGGAGGCGACCTGCTCGACGGCGTCGAGCGTCCCGGACCAGGTCAGCTCCACGGTGACCCCCGTGGCCTTCTTGGCCTGCTCCAGCACGGGCTTCATGTCGGCGATCTCGCTGGAGGCCAGCACCCGCAGCGTGCCGTCCTTGTAGACGGAGGGCTTCGGCCCGCCGCCCGCCCCGGACGACTCGGAACTGCACCCGGCTGCGGCCACCATCCCGACGACCGCCAACGCGGCCACCAAGGCCCGCCGCCGGATCCGGCTTCGCCGCCTCCTCCAGCTCCGCCGGGCGACATCCGGCCCCTCCGGCGTTGGAGGAGCGGGGTCCGGGGCGCAGCCCCTGGCTCGGGAAGGGGCGGGGTGGGGGAGAGCCCCGCGCAGCGGCCGTCCCCCGGGCTCGGCTCCGCTCACTGCGACGCACCCCCCTCAAGGGCGGAGGCGGTCCGCGTCCGCGCCAGATGGTCGGACGCGGACCGCAACTCGTCCGTCAGCGACTCCACCGTCGCCGCCATGCTCTCCGTCGCCTGCACCTTGAACGTGTCGATCGCGTCCAGCGTCTTGTAGATCTGCGCGAACGCCACCCGCAGGGTCTCCGCCCCCACCGCGGGATCCGCCGCGATCCGCTGGATCTCGCCGCTCTGCGAGGACAGCATCTCCGCGTTCCCCCGGATCAGCTCCTCCGTCGTCCCCCTCAGCGCGTTGACCTGCTCGATCACCTTCTTCTGGTTGTCGAGGGCCGAGGCCAGCATCACCGCGATCCGCAGCGCCGACACCGTCGTCGTCGCGGCCCGGTCGACGCCCTTGATCAGTTCCTCGTTGTTGCGCCGGACGACGTCCATCGCCAGGTAGCCCTGCGCGCACACCGCGAGCTGCGTCAACAGGTCCTGGTGCTTCTGCCGTACGGGGAACAGCACGTCCGCCCGCATCGCGTCGGCCGCTTGCGGATCCGTGAGCTCGGTGTCCGCGATCCGCTGCCCGACGGCCGTGTCCAGTGCCTCGGTGAGCACCGCGTACTCCTGGAGCTTGCCCATGGTCTCCCACAGCCGGGCCCGCTCGGTGTGCAGGGCCGCGTTGTCGCGGCGCAGCTCGTCCTGGCCGCCGCGCAGGGCACCGACGATCCGGTTCAGGGTCGCCTGGGAGGAGGCGTACTTCGCCACGTGATCGCGGAACCGGTTGCCGCCCGGCAGTTTCGAGAACAGCTTGCCGAGCCCCTTCGCGGGAGCGTCCCGCGGATCGAGGTCCTCCACGGTGCGCCGCAGCTCGACGAGCGACCCGGCGACCCGGGCCTGGGCGTCGCCGCCGCCGTCCGAGCCGAGGGAGCGCACGGCCCGCTCCAGCATCCGGTTGGACTGCTGGGAGGCGCTGCGGATGTCGGCCGTGCCGAGCCCGGCGATCTCGCCGATCCGCGTCACGAACTCGGGGGAGCGGGCGTCGATCCCGGCGAGCCGGCCGACGTACTCGTCGGCGCGGCGGGCCATCTCCTCGCGCACGCCGTCCTGGAGCGGTACCAGGCCGGAGGCCTGCTCGCGGCGGACGGGGGCGACGGGCTCGGGAGCGCTGAGGACGAAGGTGCCGTCCTCGGGTGGCGTGAGTGTCATGTGGTGGTTCCCCCCTAGCCCTTGGCGCGCTGTGCGAGCGCCATCAGGATCTTGACGGTGGGCGTGCCGACCTGGCGGATGCCGGTCAGGCCCGAGTTGAGGTGGTCGGCGTACGGGGCGGTGGCGGCGGCGAACTGGGCCGCGCCCTCCTGCGGGCGGAACCCGCGCTGCATGACGAGATCCCGCAGCCTGGGGTCGGTGGTGAGGAGGGCGCCGAGGTCACGGGCCTTCTCGTTCAGCGGCACGAAGGTGTGCGCCGAGTTGACCGTGGTGTCCGGGTAGAGCACGACCATCTCGCCCGGGTCCTGGTGCTGGAGCAGCATCGAGGCCACCTGGGACTCGTACGCCAGGATCAGGGGTTCGCCGCTGCCGCTGACGAAGGCCCGGAACGGGCCGTCGGTGCTGGGTTCCAGGGCGCCCTGTACGGAGATCAGCTTGCGCATCAGCGGCGCGGTCCGCTCGATCCCGGCGTCGTCGGCCACGACGGTGTTGCCGTTGGCGACGTTGGAGGCGAGGGCGAGGAAGAGGGCGCCCGAGTTGGAGGTGGCCGGGTCGGTCGTCTTGACGAACACCCTGCCGGCCAGCTCGGGGTGGGCGGCGGCACCGGGCAGCTGCTGCCAGTTGCGGTCCTCCTCGGCCGCCTTGAGGAAGGGGCCCATGAGCAGGGTCCCGGTGTTCTTGCCGGACATCTTCACGAGGCCGCCGTCGGCGAGGACCTTGGCGGCGCTCGGGCGGGCGATGACGACGAGCGGGGAGAAGAAGGGCTTGGCCTCCTGGGCTCCCTGGATCCCTGCGGCGGCCTCGACCTCCTTGGCGGGCTCACTGCTGCTGGGGAAGGCGAAATCGAATTCCTTGAGGGCGAGTTTGTCCATCGCCCAGGAGCCGGAGGATTCCGCCTTCACGGTGTAGCCCTTGTCGGCAAGGGCTTTGACGACGTCAGGGTCGCGGAAGAAGTCGGACTTCTCCGAGCCGATGACGCCACGCACGGTCTTCGTTGCCGTGGATTCCGGGCCCTGTCCCTTGAGGAGGACGACGGCTGCGACGCCGCCGATCAGGAGGAGGCCCAGGATGATTCCCAGGATGCGTCTCACGGGTGCAGCGTGCTCGCGGAAACCCACATTCCGCGTCGAGTTGAATGAACGTCGGGTGACGGGGCGGTCCCACTTCGAAATGCTGTGTGGGCCCGGTGGTGCTGGTGGGCGGGCCGGTCGCCGAGGAGGATCGTGGGCATGGCCGTGGGCATGAGCACGAGCAAGAGCGCGTTGAAGTGGCAGGGCTGGCTGGTGGGTCTGGTGACCCTGGCGGGCCTGCTGGTTTTCGCCCCGCTGGGGTTGTACGTGTGGGCCAGCGGCGGCGGCGGTCAGCGGGAGGCGGCGCCCCGGCCGGCGCTGGAGTACGTACGGGTCACGGGGTGCCGCGTCGAGCCGGCGGGCCGGAGGGTCACGGCGACGGTGGAGGCCACGGGCCGCGCGGAGGGGGCGGGCGCGTACGTCGTCACGGTGGAGTTCCGCGACCGGGCCGCCGCGGAGGCGGGGGGCCGTCGGGCGCAGTCCCTGGTGAAGATCCCGGGGGTCGCCCCGGGCGCGACGGAGTACGCGGAGGTCCTGGGCCCGGTCTGGCCGCCGTCGACGACCCCCTGGTGCGGGGCCGCCGCCGCGGAGTTCACCGCCGCGAGATGACCCCGCCGAGCGGGCAATCCGGCCGTTCTCGGCTGACGGCAGCAGCCGAATCCAGCCTCGCCGGCGATTGAGGCGCGGGGTCTGGGGCGGAGCCCCAGGGGGCCCGGGCGGGTGCGGGCGCGCGGTATGGGTGCGGGCACAGCAGGGGCCCGCTGGTTCCGCCGAGCCCCCCCGCAGGGGCGTGGCGCCCGGTCCGGAGCCTCCGCGGCCCCGGACCGGGGCCGTCAGAGGGCGCCGGCCAGGTCCTGGGACTCCAGCACGGCGGCGTGCGCGTCCATCCGCTCGGCGGCGAGGATCGCGACGGTGGTGTCGGCGCGGGACGCGGCGACGAGGAGCGCGCGGGCCGCGAGGTCGTGCGCGCGCTGGTGCAGCGCCAAAGAGCCCTCCGCGGCGCCCTGCGGGGCCCGCGTCGGCTCGGCGCCGCGCAGCCGCGTCACCTGGGCGGCGATCTCCGCGGCGCTCTCGGCGAGCCCGAGCTCGTCGGTCACGGCGAGCAGCGCCGCCAGGTGTCCGGCGAGCTGGATGTCCAGCGCCTCGGAGCGGCTGCGCTGCGGGTAGTCCGTGGTGCTTTCGGCGGCGGCGCCCATGCGGTGGACGACCGACGACTTCGTGCGGATCGGCTCGTACATGAGGTGGCCTCCTGCGTTGTCAGGAGACCATCCTACATTGGATCCGTTCTAAAGTTGAGCTCAATCCTGTTGATCGATTGAGTGCGTTCCGTTCCGCTCCGTTCCGTCCCCCGTCGGTGACCGGCGGTTCTCCCTACGGCTGGCTGTAGCCGTCGAGGAACTTCCCGATCCGCGTCACCGCGTCCGCCAGGTCCACCGCGTTCGGCAGCGTCACGATGCGGAAGTGGTCGGGCTCGGGCCAGTTGAAGCCCGTGCCGTGCACGACCATGATCTTCTCGGCCCGCAGCAGGTCCAGGACCATCTGCCGGTCGTCCTTGATCTTGTAGACCGACGGGTCCAGTCGCGGGAACGCGTACAGCGCGCCCTTCGGCTTCACGCACGTCACGCCCGGGATCTGGGTGAGCAGGTCGTACGCGACGTTGCGCTGCTCCAGGATCCGCCCGCCCGGCAGCACCAGGTCCTCGATCGACTGCCGGCCGCCGAGGGCGGTGGCGATGGCGTGCTGCGAGGGCATGTTGGCGCACAGGCGCATGTTCGCCAGGATCGTGAGGCCCTCGATGTACGAGGCGGCGTGCTTCTTCGGGCCGCAGACGGCCATCCAGCCGGCCCGGTAGCCCGCGACGCGGTAGTTCTTGGAGAGCCCGTTGAAGGTCAGGCACAGCAGGTCCGGCGCGATGGCGGCCGTGTTCGTGTGCGTGGTTCCGTCGTACAGGATCCGGTCGTAGATCTCGTCGGAGCAGACGACCAGGTTGTGGCGGCGGGCGATGTCCGTGAGCCCGCGCAGCATCTCGTCGTCGTAGACGGCGCCGGTCGGGTTGTTCGGGTTGATGATCACGATCGCGCGCGTGCGATCGGTGACCTTGCGCTCGATGTCGGCGAGGTCGGGCATCCAGTCGGACTGCTCGTCGCACCGGTAGTGCACGGCCGTGCCGCCGGCCAGCGAGACGGAGGCGGTCCACAGCGGGTAGTCCGGGGCGGGGACGAGGACCTCGTCGCCGTCGTCGAGCAGCGCCTGCATCGACATCTGGATCAGCTCGGAGACCCCGTTGCCGAGGTAGATGTCCTCGACGTCCAGCTCGATGCCCTTGGTCTGGTAGTGCTGCATGACCGCGCGGCGCGCGGAGAGCAGCCCCTTCGCGTCCCCGTAGCCGTGGGCGCTGCCCAGGTTGCGGAGCATGTCCTCGAGGATCTCCGGCGGGCACTCGAAGCCGAAGGCCGCGGGGTTGCCGGTGTTGAGCTTGAGGATGCGATGACCTGCCGCTTCGAGCCGCATCGCCTCTTCGAGGACGGGTCCGCGGATCTCGTAGCAGACATTGGCGAGTTTCGTTGACTGGATCACCTGCATGACGGGAGCTTACGGGGTCCCGCCGACGGCCCGCTGGGTCATTTAGGCCGAACGCGAAGGGGGGATATGTCCCATTTCGCGCGATGGGCGGGTGGCAGTGCCGCCCGCCCTTGGAATCCGGGGCGGGCCCCCGTTTCGGCCTGCGGAATGGGTGTGGGCGGCCGGAGCGGCGGCGCGCGATGTTGCGCTCGTCACCTCGGGGTCCGACGAGCTCGCCGAAGAGGGGATGCCCGTGCCGATGAGGACCGGCGCCGTGGTGATCGTCGGCTCGTCCGGCAGGCCCCGCGGAGGAAGGTCAGGCCGGGGCGGGCCCGCACTCCGACGATCGAGTCGGTGGCGGCTCGATCGGAGTGCGGGCGACGGGGTGGTGTTCTAGCGTCGGAAGGGCGGGGGTGATCGATGCGTCGAGCCGGTCGCCCCCAGGAGTGCCTGCTCCGCGCCGCCCCCGCCCGTGGTCCGGCGTACTCGCGGACCGCGCGACCGAGCGAGAGAGCAGGTGCGTCCGTATGCGTCCGTCGGCCCGTATCCCCAGCATCCTTGCCGGCCTGGCCCTCGCCGCCGGCGGCGCGTTCTTCGCCGCCCCGGCCGCCTCCGCCAACGTCCAGCAGTGCGAGCAGAGCGTCATGTCGCACGGCAAGCCGGCCACGGCCGATGTCGCGCAGGCGTGCTACGAGGGCTCCATCGGCAACCAGACCAGCTGCGTTTCGAGCCTCCAGGCGGCCGGCGTCTCCGCGAACGACGCCAACTCGGCCTGCCGCGCGTCCCGCTAGACCGTCCCCGGCCGTTGTCAGTGGGCGCGGCTAGCGTGAGGGGATGAAGCCGCTCAGGATCATCGCCGGGGACGCGACCAGTCCGCAGGCCAAGGGGCCCAAGATCATTGCCCATGTGTGCAACGACCTCGGAGGGTGGGGCAAGGGGTTCGTGCTCGCCGTTTCGAAGCGGTGGCCCGAGCCCGAGAACGCCTTCCGGACGTGGCACCGGGGGCGCAGCGGGAACGACTTCGGGCTGGGGGCCGTGCAGTTGGTGCGGGTCAAGCCCGACGTGTGGGTCGCCAACATGATCGGGCAGCGCGGGATACGCACCGGCAGCGGCGGGCCGCCGATACGTTACGACGCCGTGGAGCGGTGCCTCGCCGCCCTGGCGGAGCATGCCGTCGAGCTCGGGGCCAGTGTGCACATGCCCCGCATCGGGTGCGGGCTCGCCGGCGGCACGTGGGCGCGGATCGAGCCGCTGATCACCGATCGGTTGTGCGCGCGGGACGTGGAGGTCACCGTCTACGACCACGCCTAGTGCCGTGAACGTCTCCGGTCACGACAGGCCTAGCGCGGCGCCGTGTCGTCGGCCGGGAAGGCCGGGCCGTGGCCCGGGACGATCACGTCCGTGGCGGCGAGGACGCGGAGGCGGGAGCCGAGCAGGACGTCGTGGTCCGGGGCGACCGGGTCGTCGACCGGGCCGTTGGGCCGCCACCACAGGTCGCCCACGAAGGCGACGGTGCCCTGCGCCGTCCCGGCGAGGAGGGTGATGTCCTCGGGGCTGTGGCCGGGGGTGCGGATGAGCCGGAGGGACGGGGTGAGTTCGTGGCCCTCCGCATCGCGGTCGGTCCACTGGTCGGCCTCGTAGACGGCCTTGTGGTCGTGGACCCGAGCCCGACCGAAGAGGCCGACGTTCATGGTGTTGTCCGGGTGGTGGTGGCTGAGGACGACGTCCGTGATGTCGTCGGGGCCGAGGCCCAGTTCCGCGAGCGGGCCGAGTATGCGGTCGCGGCTCGCCACCATGCCCGGGTCGACGATCACGTGCCGGTCGCCGTCGGTGACGTAGGAGACGGTGGCGGCCACCCCGGGGCCGGTGGAGAGGGTGTAGCCGGTGGTCAGGATCGTGTAGGTCGCGGTGCGGCCGAGCGGCGCGTCGGTCCCTGCGGCGGCCTGCGCGGTGGTCTGCGTGCTGGTCTGCGTGTTCGTCATGTCCTCGATCCTGGTCGGGCGAGGAGCCGTTCACGAGTGGCACTGCTGCCAGTGATCGCGGGAATCGTGCCAGCCCCGTCACGGTGCCCGGGAGCGGCGGTGGCAGACTCCCCGCATGGCCCCCTTCACCTCCGTCGCCGCCTACGCCCCACCCGGGGTCGGCATGCTCGCCGTCGGGATCGTCGCCGAGGTGTTCGGGGTGCGCGGGGCGGGGTTCCCGCGGTTCGACTTCGGGTTGTGCACCGAGCGGCCCGGGTCGGTGCCCACCGACGTCGGGGTGCCGGTCGCCGTCGAACACGGGCTGGAGCGGCTGGCCGACGCCGATCTCGTGATCGCGCTGCCGTGGGCCGACTTCCGTACGCCGCCCCCTCCCGCCGTGCTCGACGCGCTGTCGGCCGCGCACGCGCGGGGCGCGCTGGTCGCCGCCCACTGCGTCGGGGCGTTCGCGCTGGCCGCCGCCGGGCTGCTCGACGGGCGGCGGGCCACCACCCACTGGCGGTTCGCCGGGCTGCTGGCCGACCGCCACCCGGACGTCGCCGTCGAGGCCGAGGCCCTCTACGTCGACGAGGGCCGGATCGCGACGGGCGCGGGCGCGGCGGCGGGGTTCGACCTCTGCCTGCACCTGCTGCGGCGCGAGCACGGGGCCGCGACGGCGAACGCCATCGCGCGCGACCTCGTACTGCCCTCGCACCGTGACGGCGGGCAGGCCCAGTACCTGGCCGCCCCCGTTCCCGCCG
This sequence comes from Streptomyces sp. NPDC001717, assembly GCF_042892775.1. NCBI lineage: Bacteria > Bacillati > Actinomycetota > Actinomycetes > Kitasatosporales > Streptomycetaceae > Streptomyces > Streptomyces sp. NPDC001717. The sequence continues at coordinate 572,494 of NZ_JBIAUK010000001.1, forward strand.
ACTGCCAGGACGAGCGGCTGTCCGAGGTGCTGGCCTGGACCCGCGAGCACCTCGACGAGCCGCTGCCCGTCGCGGAGTTGGCCCGGCGCGCCATGATGAGCAAGCGGTCCTTCGCCCGCCGCTTCGCCGCCGCCACCGGCACCACCCCGCACGCCTGGCTGCTGAACCTGCGCCTCGGCGGCGCCGAGGAGCTGCTGGAGACCACCGACCTGCCGGTGGAGGAGATCGCCCGCCGGGTCGGCTTCGGGAGCGCGGCCGTGCTGCGCGAGCAGTTCGTACGCCGCCGGGGCGTGCCGCCCCGCGTCTACCGCCGCTCCTTCACCCGGATTCCGTCCGACGGGCCGGGCACACGTCGAAGTGACTGACCCGGCAGGTGTCCGACGGGAGGGAGGCGCCCAGGTTCACGGCGGTGCCGTCGCCCGCGATGCGCCAGCGTCGACCGGCCGGTACGAGGTGGCAGGGCCGCTCGCCGGGCTGCACGAGGAGCCACTTGCCCCGGACCGTCCTGTGCCAGAACGCGGCCTCGCCGCACAGCCGGCACACGGCGGGCCGGCCCTCCCGCTGTGGCTGTGACTGCGGCTGCCGGACCACGGTCACGAGGGCGTCGGCCAGGACCTTGGCGAGGAGGAACGGGCCGTCGCCGCCGCGCCCCTGCTGCTCCTGCCTGCGGGTGTTCGTGTTCAACCATCCCCCCTTACCGCCCCGTTGTTAGCGGATGGAGGGACGGTCGCGCCGGCCATCGGCCGAGGAATGACCCGAACGAGTGGCGGCCTAGCGTTCCAGGATCACCAGCGGGATCTCTCGGGCCGTCCGTGCCTGGTCGTCGTCGTACGGGGGCCACAGGCCGGCCATCATCGGCCAGTACGTGTCGCGCTCCTCTGGCGTGGCGGTGCGCGCCGTGGCCGTGAGGAGCATGGCGCCGACCTGGACGTGGACCTCCGGGTGGGCGGTGAGGTTCCGGTACCAGGCGGGATGCTCCGGGGCGCCGTATCCGGCGGCCACGACGATCAGCCGGTCCACGTCCTCGCCGTAGATCAGCGGGGTCCGGGCGGTGCGGCCGGTGGCGCGGTCGAGGGTCGTGAGCAGGAGGGTCGGGACCCCGTGCCACAGGTGCCCGTCGATGCCCGCCGTCGTCACGTACGCGCGGACGTGGTCGAGGCGCGGGCCGGGGGGCGGGTCCGAGGGGTGGTCCCAGTCGATGTCGAGTGTGTGCATTCACCTGTCCTTAGCATTCCGGCCCCCGGGCGGCTAACGAGCAGTAACGATTCTGGATGCGGTCGGCGCGTACCGCACGCCCGCGCGCCGGGCCGACCCGTCCGAAGTGCGTTCATGGACGGTCGGCCGGAGTATGGGGCCAGGGGAACCCGTAGGAGGTACGCGATGGTCAGTGAACCCGACGAGCAGCCCACACGGTCGGACCGGCTCTTCACGGGCGGGGAACGGCCGTACGACCCCGAAGACCTCGTGATGGCGACAGGCCACGACCCGACTCCGGAGCGCGTCGAGAAGGCGCGCCAGCTCATGGAGAAGGAGGGTCCGCAGGTCATCGAGCGGTACCTGCCGTAGTCCCGGCGGCAGCGGTCACGGTCGCTGCCCCGCACAGCCAGGCCGACCCCGTCCCGGAACCCCGGGCACGGGGCCGCCGGGTGTGCGGGGGCCGCAAAGGGGGGCCGGGTCCGGAAGGACGATCCGTGGCGCCGGGCCGCCGGGCCGCCGTGGCGCCGGGCCGCCGGGCCGCCGGGCCGACAGGTCAGCTCGTCAGCGTCGCCGCCGCGCCCAGCGTGATCAGCAGGCCGCAGATCCCCAGGTTCACGACCCTGTGCTCCCAGAACACCGCGACGAACTCGCGGATGGTCGCGCTCGGCCAGTAGTACCTCGCCGTGGGCGAGCCCAGGACCTGCCCGTTCACCCCGGCCTTGCGGGCCAGCATCGCCGCCCGGAAGGCGTGGAAGTCGTTGGTGACCACCACGCACCGGTAGGCCGGGTCCTGCGCCGCCATGATCTCCCGGCTGAACCGCATGTTCTCCTCGGTCGTCGTGGACCGGTCCTCCGGCGTGACGTGCTCCGCCGGGACGCCCCGCGCGATCAGCCAGTCCGCCATCGCCCGCGCCTCGGCGACCTTCTCGTCCGAGCCCTTGCCGCCCGAGGGCAGCATCATCGGCGGGCGGCCGCCCCGGGCCACCTGGGCCTCGTAGATCTCCTGTCCCTTGCGCAGCCGCGAGGCGAGCAGCGGCGGTACCCGGTCCCCGCAGATCAGCCCCGCGCCGAGCATGACCACGTGGTCGACGTCGCCGCGCACCGTGATGCGGCCGTAGAGGAAGGCGTAGCCGAGGAAGCAGAGGAAGAGGAAGGCGACGTAGGCGACGATCACGGTGAGCGTGCCCACGATGCCGTCGAGGACGTGCGAGCCGGCCCTGCGGACGACGAACAGCAGCGCGGTCATCCCGAAGATCCCGAGCCCGGCGAGCAGCGAGAGCAGGTTGGCGGGGCGGCCGCCCTCCCTGCGGATCATGGTCACGCCGTTGGCCACGAGGAAGACGCCGAGCGCCAGGGTGCCGAGCGTGGGCACGGCGAAGACGATCAGGACGATGGGGTACGCGACCCAGCCCGGCAGCCGGTCCACCTGGAGGAGCAGGCCGAGCGAGAGGGAAATGAAGGTCAGCCCGAACAGCACGGCGTTGCGGAAGCGGCGGCGGTCCTCCCGTGCGCTGATGGCGAAGGCCAGGAAGAACACGGCGGCGAGGGCGAAGGCGACCATGCCGACCATCGTAAATGTCAGATATGCGTACGGGTTTCAGCGGTTCGGGGCCGGGCCGCGCGGGGCCGTGCGCCGCACCGAGCGCCCCGCCAGGACGTCCGTGCGGCGCCCGTCGCGCATCACGAACCGGCCGTCGATCAGCACGTGCGGAATGCCGGTCGGCAGCACCCGCGGGTTCTCGTAGGTGGCACCGGCCGCGACGGTGTCCGGGTCGAAGAGGACGAGGTCGGCGCGGAAGCCCTCCCGCACCAGCCCCCGGTCGGGCAGCCGCAGGCGCGCCGCCGGGCGCCCGGCCAGGTGCGCCACGCACTCCTCCAGCGACAGGAGCCCCAGCTCGCGGACGTAGTGGCCGAGGTAGTGAGGGAAGGTGCCGTAGGCGCGCGGGTGCGGTTTCGCGCCCCGGAGGATGCCGTCGGAGCCGCCGGTGTGGGCGCGATGGCGCATGATCGCCCGGACGTTCTCCTCGTGGCCCACGTGCTGGAGGATCGTCGGCGCGAGCCGGTCGTCGAGCAGCAGCCGCCGGGCGGCGTCCCAGCCGTCCAGGCGCCGGCCGACGTACGCCGCCGCCAGCGCGGGATCGGTCACCCCCGAGATCTCGATCGTCGCCCAGTCGACCGGCACCCCGTGGCAGCCGTCCGCCCCCTCCACCTCCAGCGCGCGGCGGATCCGTTCGGCCTCGGCGTCGTCGCGCAGCCGGGCCAGGACCGCCTCGGGGCCGCCCTCGTTCGCCCAGCTCGGCAGCAGCGCCACGAGGGTGGTGCAGCCGGGGGTGTAGGGATAGCTGTCGAGGGTGATGTCGACGCCCTCGGCCAGGGCCGCGTCGAGCAGGGCCAGCAACTCGGGGGCCCGGCCCTCGTTCTCGCCGAAGTTCATGGTGGCGTGCGCGAGGTGCAGGGCGCAGCCCGCCTCCCGGGCCAGCGCGACCATCTCGGCGTAGGCGGCGAGCGCGCCGTGCCCGTACGAGCGGTGGTGCGGGCAGTAGTAGCCGCCGTACGAGGCCACCACCCGGCACAGCTCGGCCAGTTCGGCACCGGAGGCGTACATGCCGGGGGTGTAGGTCAGCCCGGAGGACATCCCGACGGCGCCCTGTTCGAGGCCCTCGGCGACCAGCGAGCGCATCCGGTCCAGTTCCACCACGCCCGCCGGGCGGTCGTCCCAGCCGAGGACGTGGGCGCGGACGGTGCCCTGCGGCACCAGGTACGCGGCGTTGACCGCGCAGCCCTGACCGCCGTGGGCCCGGTCCAGCCGGTCGAGGTACCCGCCGACCGTGCGCCAGTCGAAGTCGACGTCGTCCCCGGGCCCGTTCCAGCCGGCGATGGCGGCCCGCACCTCGCCGAGGGTGCGGTCGTCGACGGGCGCGTACGACAGGCCGTCCTGGCCGAGGACTTCGAGGGTCACGCCCTGCGCGGCCTTCGCGCTGTGATCCGGGTCGCGCAGCAGCGCGAGGTCGCTGTGGGCGTGCATGTCGACGAAGCCGGGCGCGAGGGCGAGCCCGTACGCGTCGACGGTCCTGCGCCCGCCGCCGGGCAGGGACCCGATCTCGACGATCCGCCCCTCGTGGACGCCGACGTCGGCCGTGTACGGGGGCCCGCCCGTGCCGTCGACGACGCGGGCCCCGCGTATGACCAGGTCCACCCGGCGCCCCTAGAAGAAGGTGCGGACGAAATCGGTGACGGTGCCGTCGGCCTCCACCACCGGGATCAGCGGCCACTTCTCGAAGATGGTGCACGGGTGGGACATCCCCAGCGCCACCCAGTCGCCGACCTGCACGTCGTCGGCCGACGCGGTCTCCAACCAGGCGTGCTGGTCGGACAGCTTCACCACCCGCACGCCGGTGGCGGGGCGCTCCTCGCCGGTGAGTTCGTCCCGGACCAGCTCGGCCTCGGGCAGGCCGAGGTCGTAGGCGATGTCGCGCTTGCCGGCGTTGACGAACGCCTGGGTGGGGGAGGGCCGGGAGACCACCTGGGTCCACAGCCGGAACGCGGGGCGCAGCCCGCCCTCTTCGGGGTGCCGGTTGAAGGGGGTCAGGCCCTTGTACCAGCCGTGGTCGTGGGAGACGTACGCCCCGGAGCGCAGCAACTTCAGCACGGGGCGGGAGAGCTCGGGGATCTCGGCGAACACGTCGGCGACGGCGTCGAACCAGGAGGAGCCGCCGGCGCTGACGACGATCTCGTCCAGGTCGGCGGCGAACAGACCGGCCTTGTCGAACTCGACGGCGAGGGCGGTGAGCCGGCGCAGGTAGGCGTGCACGCGCTCGGGGTCGGCGTCGGGCACCTCGGCCTCGTAGCCGCCCATGCCGACGAGGCGCAGCGTGCGGGTGGCGGAGACGGCCTCGGCGACGGCCCGGCAGTCGTTGTCGCTGCGGGCCCCGGTGCGGGCGCCCTCGCCGGCACCGAGTTCGACGACGACGTCGATCCGGGCCGGCGCGTCGCGCAGGGCCCGGTCCATGAGGTGGACCCCGCGCACGGAGTCGACGTAGCAGACGAAGCGGAAGTCGGGGTCGCTGGCGAGCTCACCGGCGACCCAGCGCAGGGCGGCGGGATCGACGAGCTCGTTGGCGAGGAAGATCCGCTGGATGCCGAAGGCGCGGTAGACGCGGGCCTGGTGGGGGACGGCGGCGGTGATCCCCCAGGCGCCGTGGTCGAGCTGACGGTTGAACAGCTGCGGGGACATGCAGGTCTTGCCGTGCGGCGCGAAGGCGAGGTCGTGCCGGGCGGCGTAGGCGCCGAGGGCGGCGAGGTTGTGCTCCAGCGCGTCGGCGTCGAGGGTGAGCACGGGGGTGGTGAACCCGCCGGTGTGGATCCCGCGCCGCTGCCGCGCGAGCTCCCCGACGGTGAGGCGGGCCGCCTGGGCGTCCGGGGGGAGACCCTTGAACCGGTGGTCGACCGGCTCGTCGGCGAGCTGCTTGACGGGGTCGCTGTCCATGCGGGGGCCTCCCGGGGGGGTGCTGGGGGTTGCACGTGCTGCAACGGTCGTTGCGTGTACCGCTGCACGCTGTCTAACATCCCGCATGACGACGGGTCAACGCACCGCCGCCGGGGGTTTGTGCCCCGACCCGCGTGCGCGGCCGGTGTCGCCTCCGGCGGCGCCTCAATCGCCGGCGGGGCTGGATTTGGCCGCAGGGGTTCGCCCCCGGGGCCAAGACCTGTCGCACCTGGCGGTCGGAAGGGCCGAAACCGGCTGCACTTGGCGGACTGCAGCGGCGAAATCCGGCCCCTCCGGCGTTTGAGGAGCGGGTCTGGGCGGAGCCCAGGGTGCCGCGCAGCGGCATCTCGGCCGTGGCGGCGCCCTGCCGGGGCAACGGCCGCTCGGGGTCTGGGGCGGAGCCCCGGGGAGGGAGGACGAGGGATGAGTCAGTCCGTGGAGCGGGCGCTCGCGGTGCTGCCGCTGCTCGCGAAGGGCCCCGCCGGCCTCACCCCGGTGGCAGCGGCGCTGGGCGTCCACAAGAGCACCGCCCTCCGCCTCCTGCGCACCCTGCAGGCGCACGGCCTGGTCCACCGCCAGCCCTCCGACGGCCGCTACCGCCTCGGCGCACAGCTCTTCGCCCTGGCCGCCGAGGCCATCGAGAACCTCGACGTCAGGGACATCGCGCACCCCCACCTCGTCGAGCTGAACCACGCCACCGGCCACACCGTGCACCTCGCCCTCCACCAGGACGACGAGGTCGTCTACATCGACAAGGTCGACAGCCGCTACCCGGTCCGCATGTACTCCCGCATAGGCCGGCCCGTGCCCCTCACCGTCGCCGCCGTCGCCAAGCTGCTCCTCGCCGACCTCCCCGAAGCCGAGCGCCGCGCCCTCGCGGACCGGATCGACTACCCCCGCTACACCGCCCGCTCCACCCCGGACGCCCCCGCGTTCCTCCGCGAGCTGGACCTCGTACGGGAACAGGGCTGGGCCACCGACCTCGGCGGGCACGAGGAGTCCCTCAACTGCCTGGGGGCACCCGTGCACGGGCCGGACGGGCGGGTCGTGGCCGCGCTGTCCGTGTCGGCGCCCAACGTGGTGATCGACGCCGAAGGCCTGCTGGAACTGCTGCCGCTCGTGCTCCGTACCGCGGGAGCCATCAGCCGGGACTACTCAGGAGACTCAGGAGAGACCGCATGACGGACAGGACCGAGAAGGTCGGGATCACGCCCGCCACCCACACCACCCCGCCCGCGAAGTTCTCGCACGGCGTCCGCAAGGGCAACATCCTCCAGGTCGCCGGCCAGGTCGGCTTCCTCCCGCACGTGGACGGGCAGCCGCCCACCCCCGCCGGGCCCACGCTGCGCGAGCAGACGCTCCAGACCCTGGAGAACGTCCGCTCCGTGCTGGAGGCCGGCGGCGCGGGCTGGGACGACGTGATGATGATCCGCGTCTACCTCACCGACACCGACCACTTCGCCGAGATGAACGGCATCTACGACACCTACTTCGAGGAGCAGGGCCTGAAGGAGGCCCCCGCCGCCCGCACCACCGTGTACGTCGGGCTGCCCGCCGGGCTGCTCGTCGAGATCGACGCCCTCGCCGTCCTGGGCTGAGACGGGCAAGGCGGAGGGGCGCCCCCCTGGCGGTGGGGCGCCCCGGTCACGCGTTCGCGCGGGCTAGGCGGTGCAGTACTGCGCCTCCTTGCCGATCGAGCGGTACATGCAGTCCGCGTTCTCCAGGAGCTGGAGCACCGCGTCCTTGTTGCGCGCGGTCTCGCGGTCGATGACCTCGTCCGGCGGGTAGAAGCCGCCGCCCCCGCTCGACGGGTACATCTCGAAGGTGTAGGCGAAGATCTTCTGGTTGCCCCACAGCCAGTCGTCGATCGTCCCGTCCGTGATGTACAGGTCGCTCGACTGCTCCGGCGTGTAGCCGTTGCTCGCCGCCATGCTCGTGCCGATCTTCTTGTAGACGGCGAGGTCGTCGGCGGTCAGCCCGGGGGCCGTGTCGTTGTACGTCCAGCCGAAGGGCCACAGCACGAGTTCGCTGTACGTGTGGAAGTCGATCGCGGCCTTGATCTGCTGCTTGCCGCCGACCACCCGGCTGCGCACGAAGTCCGCGACCACCTTCACCTCGGGCGCCGACTCGCCCGCCGCGCCGCGGTAGGTCTCCGAGCCCTTGCTGCCGCTGGAGCCGCCGCAGCAGCCCCACTTGTAGTCCCAGTTGCGGTTCTCGTCCGTGCCGACGCTGGAGGAGCCGGCGTTGGGCTGGCGGTTCTTGCGCCAGGAACGGTAGGAGCCGGTCGCGATGTCGTACTCGCCGCCGTCCGGGTTGAGGTCCGGGACGATCCAGATCTCGCGGCTGTTGACGGCGTTCGTGACGCGGGCGTCGGTGCCGTACTTCGAGCCGAACTCGTTGAGGAGGTAGAGGGCCATCTCCACCGTGAGGTGCTCGCGGGCGTGCTGGTGGGCCGTGAAGAGCACCTCGGGCTCGGCCTCGTCCGTCCCGACGTTGTCGCTGATCTTGATGGCGACGATGTCGCGACCCTGGTACGACTTCCCGATCACCTGCTTGCTCATGATCGAGGGGTACTGCGCGATGCGCTGGTTGATCTCGGCCGTCGCCTCGGCGTAGTTGTGGTACTTCGAGTCGGCGGACGGGAAGTCCATCGGGCTCGCCGCGATCCCGGGCATCGAGCGGTCCGGGGGCCCGGGCAGCGGCTCCAGCGTGTAGCCGAGCGCGCGCAGCTTCTTGGCCTGCGCCGGGTCCGCGCTGACGACGACCGAGCGGGCGTCGACCTCGTCGATGGAGGCGCCGGTGCGCAGCAGGGCCGTGCGCTCGGCCGGGGTGGCCGGGCCCTTGATCTCGTACTGGACGATCGCCTCGTCCTGGGTGGCGGTGGACGGGGTGGGTGGTGGGGATGCCGTCGCGCTCATGCCGTAGGCGGGTGCGCCCAGCGCGAGCGCCAGCAGGGCCGCCGTGACGGCGGCCCTCCGGCGGGTGTGGAGCCGCATGCGTTCTCCTGGGTGGGGAGTGTGGGGGTAGCCGTGCGGATGCCGCACAGCGTGCTCTCGTGGCATGTCCGGGTCAAGGACCGCATGCCTTGAATCGGCCAACCCGGCCCATCAGCCACGCGACCGACGCGGCCGACCCCCACACCTACCCCCTACGGCAGGGCGTGGACCTTGGGACCCACCGAGTTCGACCAAGCACCACCCGCCTTGGCGTCCCAGTTCGTCGACCAGGTCATCGCGCCGCGCAGCCCCGGGTAGGTCTTCGACGGCTTGAAGGAACCGCAGCTCGTTCCCCTGGTCAGGCAGTCCAGGGCGTTGTTCACGATGGTCGGGGAGACGTAGCCGCTGCCCGCGCCGCTGGGGGAGGCGGGGACCCCGATGCCCACCTGGGAGGGATCGAGGCCGCCCTCCAGCTGGATGCAGGCGAGCGCGGTCAGGAAGTCCACCGAGCCCTGCGAGTAGACCTTGCCGTCGCAGCCGTTCATCGAGCCGCTGTTGTAGTACTGCATGTTGACGACGGTGAGGATGTCCTTGATGTTCAGCGCCGTCTTGAAGTAGCCGCCCTGGGTGGACTGCATGTCGATGGTCTGCGGGGCCATGGTGATGACCAGCGAGGAGCCGGCCTTCGCGGACAGGGCGCGCAGCGCCTGCGTCATGTAGGTCGGGTTGAGGCCGTTCTCCAGGTCGATGTCGATTCCGCTGAAGCCGTACTCCTGCATCAGCGCGTACGCCGAGTTCGCGAGGTTGGTCGCGGAGGTGGAGTCGTTGACCGAAATGGTGCCCTTCTCGCCCCCGATGGAGAGGATGACCGACTTGCCGGCCGCCTTCTTCGCGGCGATGTCCGCCTTGAACTGGGCCACGGTGTATCCGCCGAGGCCGGCCGAGTCGAGGTTGAAGGCGATCGCACCGGGCGTGGTCGTGGCGTCGGCGAAGGAGACGGCGATGATGTCGTACTGGGCCGAGACGTCGGAGATCTTCTGGACCGTCGCCCCGTTGTCGAAGTTCTGCCAATAACCCGTCAGCGCGTGCTTGGGCACCGTCGGGTTGGGGTTCGGGTTCCCGCCGCCGGTCGTGGTGCCGGTCACCGGGGCGGACTTCGGGCCCTCGCCCGCCGCGTTGTAGGCGCTCACCTGGAAGGAGTACGAGGTCGACGCGGCCAGCCCGGTGATCTGGGCGGAGGCGGCGCTCACCGTCTTGACCCGGACGCCGTCCTGGTAGACGTGATAGCCGGTGGCCCCGCTGACGGCGCCCCACGAAAGGGTGAGCCCGTCGGAGGTCTGGCCGGAAACGGCGGTCCCCGCCGGGGCGCCCGGGACGGACGGGCCGGGGTCGGTGCCGCCGCCCCCGTCGGGGCCGAAGACGCTGAACTCGTCGACGAAGTAGGCCGGCTGGCCGTACCAGCCGTGGGTGTAGACGGTGACCTGGGTGGTGCTCGGGCCGGTGGTGAAGGTGGTCGAGAGCTTCTGCCAGCCGGCGCCCGAGCCGGGCGTCCAGGTGGACACGTCCTGCGTGCCGGTGCCGGTCGCGCCGAGGTACACGTAACTGCCCTGGACCTGCGTGCTGAGCGTGTACGTCGAGTTCGGCTTGACCGTGACGGTCTGGCTGCAGCGGGCGTTGTCCTGGCCCGCCGGAGTGGCCTTGAGGGCGCCGGCCCCCGTGTGGACGGGGGAGGAGACGGAGGCGCCGCTTCCGCCGGAGCAGGACCAGTTGGCCAGGCCGGACTCGAAGCCTCCGTTGCGGGCGACGTTGACGTCCGCCGCTTGTGCCGTACCGGTCGCGAGGGCCGTGAGCCCGCCCGCGGCGAGCACGGCTGTCATGGGCAGGACGAGGGAGCGTATGCGGTTCACGTGGGCTCCGTGGGGGGAGTGAAGGGATGTCAGGGTGAGTGGGGCACCCCGCTCACAAGTTGGTCCAGACCAATCCTCGTGTCAATAGTCTTTGCGAAGTGGCCTGAAGTGATCGGTCCGCCGATCCCTGTTGTCCGGGTTTCCGGCCACCTGTGACACGTGCTGTCGGTGCGGGAATCACCAAGGCCCTGACCTGCCGGGGGTGGCGCGGTTATGGTGCTGGTTCCAGGGGGATGCGCATCGCACGTTTGCGGTCGCGCAGGGGTGAGTACCGGGCGAGCACCGGGTGAGTACGGGGTGAACGGGGGGATTCGCGTGCCGACCGCCATCGCTGTCACCAGCGCAGACCTGGTACTTCCGGCCCCCGACCGGCACACGCCCGGAGCCGCCGTGCTCCATCCGCCCGGGCAGCTCGACCTCGACGGCGCACTCGCCGAGACCAGTGGGCTCCTGGAACGGCACGGCCACCTCGTGGCCGTCGTACCGCCCTGGCTGCCCGCCGAGACCGGCCGGCGGCTGCACACCGTACGGGCCATCCTGGAGACCGACCGGATCGCCCTCCTGCCCATCGATCTGCCGCCGCTGGGAACGGCCCTGCTGGTCCGTCAGCTGCGCCAGCTCACCGTCTGCGACTTCAGCCCCGGCGTCATAGCCTCCGCGGCCCGGCTCCTGTCGCACTACATCTACGCGGGCGCGCTGCTGGGCTCCGTCGCCAAACTCGACCGGATCCCCGTCGGCCTCAAGGCACACGCCCGCTCGTGGTCGCCGAGCGCGCAGTTCGCCGTACTGGCCCACCCGAAACCGCACCTGGCGAAACTGGGGACGCAGGAGAAGCAGGACAGGCAGGACAGGCAGGGCAAGCAGGACAAGGCCGTGAAGGTCATCCCGCCCGGCCCCGAGTTCGCCACGCACCTCACCTTCGCCCGCGGCCAGCTCGCCTCCGAGTGGGTCACGACCGAACTCGCCCCGGCCTGGCAGGTGCAGGGCGTACTGGAGAACCCGCTGCCGGCCGGGTCGCCCGGCTTCTGGGGCACGGCGAAACTCGTCGAGTTCGCCGCCGGCATCCCCGACCTGGGGGTGCTCTACCAGCTCGTCGCCTCGGTCCGCCGGGAGCAATGCCGCTGGTGCGGGCTCGAACTCATCGGAGACCGTTGCGGCTTCTGTTCGGCACCCCTGGCCGCACCGCCGCCGGCCCAGGCCGCCCGATCCAGACCCTGACCCCCGCACGCCCGCACGAACGAAGAACGGCGAGGCAGTAAGGCCCGTAACGGGATCTTCCTCCAAAAGGAGGGGGCTGTCAGCCGTAGCAGTTGATGGCCGCCGTTACCAGCACCAGCCAACAACGCATTTTGGAGGTGAACGAAGTTGGCTACGTACCGCGTAGGACAGAAGACCGACCGAGCTGTGCTTCCTCAGCAGCTCGCTCTCGAATTCGAGTCAGCAGACATCCCCCGGATCGGGGACGAAACGGGACTCGAAGGCCGTGAGGCATCCGGCGCGGTACATGTGCGAGGGGAGATGCCCGACGCTTCACCTGATGCCGGGCGCGTCACCCCCAACCTCAAGGTTGGGGAGAAGGCCCGTGAGGGCCACCCTGTCGTGTTCGTCCTGGATGTACACGGCACACCGCTGCAACCGACCAGCCCCGCCAGGGCTCGCAGGCTGCTCAAGAGGGGCCGGGCGGTCGTTGCCCGGCACACTCCGTTCGTGATCCGTCTCAAAGACCGCACGGTCGCCGAATCGCAGGTGGACGGCGTGGAGCTCGGTATCGACCCCGGCTCGAAGTGCACAGGCATCGCCGTATTCACCGCGAAGGACGGTGAGCGCCGCGGCTTGTACGCGGTCGAGCTCGCCCACCGGGGTGCCGTCATCCGGGACAAGCTCACCGCTCGTGCCTCCTACCGGCGCGGCAGGCGATCCCGGAACTTGCGCCACCGCGCCCCCCGCTTCTCCAACCGCACCCGCCCCAAGGGCCGGCTCGCCCCGTCGCTGCGCCACCGCGTGGAGACCACCATGTCGTGGGCGTCGCGGCTCGCACGCTGGGCGCCCGTCCGTGCCGTGCATGTGGAACGGGTCGCGTTCGACACGCACGCCATGTCCAACGGTGGGCCGTTGCAAGGTGCCGAGTACCAGCACGGCACCTTGCACGGCACGGAAGTCCGCGAGTACTTGTTGGCCAAGTGGGGCCGGACCTGCGCCTACTGCGGCATCACCGGGGTGCCGTTGAACATCGATCACATCCACCCCCGCTCGCGCGGCGGCAGCGACCGCATCTCCAACCTGTGCACCGCGTGCGTGCCCTGCAACGAGAAGAAGTCCAACCAGCCTGTCGAAGACTTCCTCAACAATGCCCCGCGCCAGTTGGCCCGCATCCTTGCCCAGGCCAAAGCCCCGCTCCAGGGCGCGGCAGCCGTCAATGCCACCCGCTGGGCACTGTGGCACGCCCTAGTGGCCGAGTTCCCCGTGGTGCGTGCCGCATCGGGCGGCCGCACCACATGGAACCGGCAGCGGACCGGCATGCCTAGGACTCACACCCTCGACGCGCTGTGTGTCGGCGAACTCGACATCATCACGCGCGCCCCGGCCTGCGTCCTCGCCGTCACCGCTACCGGACGGGGCGCATACACCCGCACCCGCACCGACAAGCACGGCTTCCCCCGCCTCCGCCTGCCGAGGCAGAAGCAGTTCTTCGGCTACCAGACCGGAGACCTCGCCCGGGCGGTCGTGCCCAGTGGCAAGAAGACCGGCACTCACACCGGGCGGATCGCCGTCCGCGCCACCGGCAGCTTCAACATCAAGACCGCACACGGACTTGTTCAGGGCATCGGTCACAAGTACTTCCGTCTCTTGCAACGAGCAGACGGCTACGCCTACGTCACCCGACCCGAAGGACCCACCGAGAGATGAACTCACGCCAGCGCCGCGGCGTCATCCTGCTGATCCTGTCGGTCCTGTGCGCCCTGGCCGCCTTCGCCGGAGTCCTGGTGGTGATCGGCGACGTCAACTCCAAGGTGGGGGCGGAGGTCGTCGCCTACCGCGCCAAGGGCGACATAGCCCCGTACACCCCGCTCACGGCAGGGCAGTTCGAGGAAGTGAAGATCCCCAAGCGCTGGCTGTCCGACACCGCCGTCACCGACCTCGGCGCCCTCAAGGACAAGATCGCGCTCACCGGGCTGAAGCAGGGCTCGCTGCTCCAGAGCGACATGTTCGTCGACAAGCCGCAGCTCCAGGCCGGCGAGCAGGAGATCGCCATCATGATCGACGCGTCGACGGGCGTGGCGGGCAAGATCACCCCGGGTGCCAAGGTCAACATCCTGGGCACCTTCAAGGGCAAGAAGCAGACGGACCCCGACGTGTCGGTGGTCATGGTGGCCAACGCGCGCGTCATCAACGTCGGCCGGCTCACGCCCCTGGAGAAGGACGGAGACAAGAAGGGCCCCGCCGAGGCCGTCCCGATCACCTTCGCCCTGAACACCAAGGACACCCAGCGCGTCGCCTACGCCGAGTCCTTCGCGGAGCACGTGCGGCTGTCCCTGGTGGCCCCCGGAACCGATTCGGCGGTCAACCCCGGCGACCGCATGTACACCCTCGAAGGGGACAAGTGAGGCCCGGATGACCACCCGAATCCTCCCCGCGGTCGGCGACCCGGACGCCGTGCGCGTCATCGTGACGCTGCTCAGCCAGCTCCCGTCCGCGGAACCCGCCGCGCCGGTCGCCGACTCGACGACCCTCCTCGACACCCTGGGCCGCCTCGCCGCCGACTCCCTCGACGAACTCCCCGAGGTGGTCCTGGTCCACGAGCGCATCGGTCCGGTGCCCGCCCTGGAACTCATCCGCGAGGTCGCGCTCCGCTTCCCCGCGGTGGGCGTCGTCCTGGTCTCCTCCGACGCCGGCCCCGGCCTCTTCTCCGCCGCGATGGACTCCGGAGCGCGAGGCCTGATCGGCCTGCCGCTCTCGTACGAGGAACTCGCGGCCCGCGTCCAGGCCGCCGCCCAGTGGTCGGTGGGCGTACGCCGCCACCTGGGCGGCCGGGGCGCGGGCGGCGACGTCCCCACCGGCCCGGGCGGCCGCGTGGTCACCGTCACCGGGGCCAAGGGGGGCGTGGGCACCACCTTCACGGCGGTGCAGTTCGCCCTGGCGGCGGCCGCGTCGGGGCGGCGTACGGCACTGGTCGACCTGGACCTCCAGGCGGGTGACGTCGGCTCGTACCTGGACGTCCAGTTCCGCCGCTCGGTCGCCGACCTCGCCGGCATCCAGGACATCTCGGCGAGGGTCCTCCAGGACGCGGTGTACGAGGACCGCACCGGCCTGGCCCTCCTCCTCGCCCCGGCTGAGGGCGAGCGAGGCGAGGAGGTCGACGAGAGGGCGGCCCGCCACATCGTGGGCGCGCTGCGGGCCCGCTACGAACTGGTCGTCATCGACTGCGGGACCCAGGTGACGGGCGCGAACGCGGCCGCGGTGGAGACGGCGGACGTGGCGGTGCTCGTCACCACACCGGACGTGGTCGCGGTACGGGCGGCGAAGCGGATGGTCCGGATGTGGGAGCGGCTCCAGGTGCGCAAGCCGGAGGACACCGCGATGGTGGTCAACCGCTGGAGCAAGCACACGGAGATCCAGCCCGCCCTGATCGAGAAGATCACCAAGACCCGCGCGACGAGGACCCCCGTCCCGGCGGCCTTCAAGGAACTGCAGGCGGTGGTGGACGCGGGGCGCGTGCAGGACCTGGACAACCGCTCGACGGTGAAGCAGGCGCTGTGGGCACTGGCGGGCGAGCTGGGGCTCCTGTCGGCGCCGGACGGTACCGGACCGGGTGCGGCTCCGGCGGGCGCGGCGGTGGCGGTCCGGGCGTCGGGGCCGGTGGCGCGGCTGCGGCGCGGGCGGGAGGGCTGAGCGATGCCGTCACGGAGAGCGGGCCGGGGGGACCGGTGGGACCGGGGCCAGGTCGCGGTCGAGTTCGTCGGCATGGTCCCGCTGATCCTGCTGATCGTGGCGGCGGTGTGGGAGTGCGTGCTGATCGGGTACGCGTTCTCGCTGGCGGGCAACGCGGCGGACGAGGCGGCGCGGGCGGGGGCGGTGAAGGGGGACGCGGCCTGCTCGACGGCGGCGCGCAAGCACATCGGGGAGGCGTGGAACCTCAAGGTCGCCTGCGGGCCCTCCGGGGACATCTACCGGGCCAAGGTCACCCTCGCCATCCCGGTCTTCTACCCGGGGCTCAACTTCGGCGGCATCGACGGCACGGGCGGCGCGGCGATGGAGAAGGAGTGACGTGAACCGAATCCGGAACCGAAACCGGCGCTCCGACCGGGGCCAAGTGGCCCTGGAATACATCGGATTCATTCCGATCCTGCTGTTCGTCGCGCTGTGCGGGATCCAGCTGGGCTGGGTCGCGTACGTCCACGAGCAGGCGGACACCGCGGCCCGTACGGCGGCACGCGTGGAGGCCCGCAACGGCAGCGGCGGGGAGGCGGCGGGGGTGGCGGCCGTCAGGGAAGGCATCGGCGTGAAGGTGACGGTCACCAAGAACTCCGACGCGGTCACCGCCGTCGCCACCATCCACATCAACACCATCGTTCCGGGCCTCGAACTCGACGATGCCAGGGCCACGGCGATCATGCCCAACGACGACCCGAAGGGCACCCGACCATGAGCCTGCGCTCCCGGGTCAACACCCCGGACGACCGCCACAGCCCCCGCGAGGACGGCCGCCTGGTCTCCTCCTACCGGGCCAAGCTGCTGGAGGAGATCGACCTCGCCGAGATGTCCGCGCTCGCGCCCGCGGAGCGCCGGGCGCGCCTGGAACGCGTACTCGGCCACATCATCAGCCGCGAGGGCCCGGTCCTCTCCACCGTCGAGCGCGCCCAGCTGATCCGCCGGGTCGTCGACGAGGCCCTCGGCCTCGGCGTCCTCGAACCGCTCCTCGAAGACCCCTCGATCTCCGAAATCATGGTCAACGGCCCCGACCAGATCTTCGTCGAGCGCGCCGGCCGGGTCGAACAGCTCCCCATCCGATTCGCCTCGCACGAACAACTGATGCAGACGATCGAACGCATCGTCTCCACCGTCAACCGCCGTGTGGACGAGGCCAATCCGATGGTCGACGCCCGCCTGCCCAGCGGCGAACGCGTCAACGTCATCATCCCCCCGCTCTCCCTCACGGGCGCCACCCTCACCATCCGACGCTTCCCGCGCGCCTTCACCCTGCACGAGATGATCGCGCTCGGCTCGCTCGACGAGCAGATGCTGCTCCTGCTCTCCGGCCTCGTCGCATCGAAGATGAACGTGATCGTCTCCGGTGCCACCGGCACCGGCAAAACCACCCTCCTCAACGCCCTCTCCGGCCTGATCCCGGAGGGCGAGCGCATCATCACCATCGAGGACTCGGCCGAGCTCCAGCTCCAGCAGGCCCATGTCATCCGCCTCGAATCCCGCCCGCCGAACGTGGAGGGCAAGGGCCAGATCACCATCCGCGACCTCGTACGCAACTCCCTGCGCATGCGCCCCGACCGCATCATCGTCGGCGAGGTCCGAGGCGGCGAGACACTCGACATGCTCCAGGCGATGTCCACCGGCCACGACGGCTCCCTGGCGACCGTCCACGCCAACAGCTCCTCCGACGCCCTCACCCGCCTCCAGACCCTCGCCTCCATGTCGGAGGTGGAGATCCCCTTCGAGGCGCTCCAGGACCAGATCAACAGCGCCGTGAACGTCATCGTCCAGCTGACCCGCTTCGGCGACGGCTCGCGCCGCATCACGGAGATCTCCATCCTCGAATCGCACGGCCGCGAGCCCTTCCGCATCACGACGGTCTGCCGCTTCGCGGCCCAGCCCCTGGGCGCGGACGGCCGCATCCACGGCTACTTCGAGTACTACCCGCTGCCGCGACGCATCGCGGAACGGCTCTACATGAACAACCAGCCCATCCCGCAGGCCTTCGGGGTCGCGCTGCCG
Source organism: Streptomyces sp. NPDC001717 (assembly GCF_042892775.1). NCBI lineage: Bacteria > Bacillati > Actinomycetota > Actinomycetes > Kitasatosporales > Streptomycetaceae > Streptomyces > Streptomyces sp. NPDC001717. The sequence goes on from NZ_JBIAUK010000001.1 coordinate 589,968, forward strand.
GACGACCCGCTCACCACCCCGCACATCACACGGACCGCCCTGTGAACCCACTCATCCTCATCACCCTCGGCGCCACGCTGCTGGCCTGCGTGTTCGTGATCCTCGGCCTCCAGGCGTACGCGGCCGGCCGCGCTCAGCGGGCAGCCCTGATCGAACGACTCTCCGCGAGCGGAGCCCCGGAGCCCCTCGGCCGACGCCGCCGGTTCCCCGGGGTGGACCGTCGGCTGCGCAGGACCACGCTCGGCCGCCGTATCGAGCTCAAGCTGGCGACGACCGGCCTGGACCTCACGCCCGGCGAGTTCTTCGTCTACATGCTCGCCTCGATCGCGGGCGTCTGGCTCATCGCGGCCGCCCTGCTGGCCCCCTTCTTCGGACCGGTGGCGGGCGCGATCGGCGTCTGGGCGGCGAACGCCTTCCTCAACTGGCAGCGGAGCCGTCGTACGGAACGCTTCATCAACCAGCTGCCCGACCTGGCCCGCATCCTCGCCAACGCGACTCAGGCCGGCCTGGCCCTGCGTACGGCCATCGGGATCGCGGCGGAGGAACTGGAGGCCCCGGCTGGGGAGGAACTCGGGCGCGTGGCGAACCGCCTCGCGGTGGGCCACTCCATCGAGGACTCCCTGGGCGAACTGACGGAACGCCTTCCCTCCCGTGAGCTGGTCGTCCTCGTCTCGACCCTCGTCCTCTCGGCCCGTGCGGGCGGCGCGATCGTGGACAGCCTGCGGAACCTGACGGTGACGCTGGAGCAGAGGAAGGAGACGCGCCGCGAGATCCGCACGCAGCTCTCCCAGGTGACGGTGACGGCGTACCTGGTACCGGCGATCGGCCTCGGCTCGCTGCTGCTGGTGGACACGATGATGCCGGGGGCGCTGGACCGGATGACGGGGGCGTTCGTCGGGCAGACGGCGGTCCTGATCTCGCTGGGTCTGTTCACCCTCGGCTTCCTCCTCATCCGCCGGCTGTCGAAGATCGACGTGTGAGGGGAGCGGGGCGATGATCGGACTTCTGCTGGCACTGGCCGTGGCCCTTTCGGTCCTCGGGGCCTTCCACGGCATCCGCCTCTATCGCGCGGACGTGAAGCTCCCGACGGACCTCGCGCTCGCCCTGGAGGTGGGTGCCACCCGTACGACGGCGGTGGGGTCTCTGGTCGACCGCATGGGCATTCGGTGGGCGCCGATGGTCCTGAAGGCGATGGGACCGAACCGGGTGGCCGCCAAGCGCCGCCAGATCGACATGGCGGGCAACCCGGCCGGCCTGACGATCGACCGCTATGCGGCGAGGCGGGCGGTGTACGGCTTCCTGGGCGCGCTGGGCGCCTTCTCGATGCTGATCAACGGGCAGCTGGTTCTGGCGTTGCTCATGGTGGCCTTCGGCCTGTTCTGGATGGAAGTCGGCCTGTGGTCGGCGACCCGGATCCGCCGGGACCACATCGAGCGCACGCTGCCGGACTTCCTGGACGTGCTCGCCGTGGTGGTCAGTGCGGGGATCGGCTTCCGGCAGGCGCTGGATCGGGTGGCGGACAAGTACGAGGGGCCGTGGGCGGACGAAATCCGCATCACGCTCCAGCAGATGGACATGGGCGTCAGCCGCCGGCAGGCCTTCGACGAGCTGCGCCGCCGCAACGACAGCGAACAGGTCGCGCAGTTCGTGACGGCCCTCCAGCAGGGCGAGGAGCTCGGCTCCCCGATCGTGGACACGCTGATCGCGATCGCAGAGGACATGCGCCGCACGGACGCTCAGAACGCCCGCAGGCGCGCTGCCAAGGCCGTCCCGAAGGCGACGTTCGCGGTGACCACGTTCATGCTGCCGGGGACGCTGATCCTGCTGGTCTGCGGCTTCGTCTACGGCGCGAACATTGACTTCGACGCACTGTTCGGGGGTGGCTGAGCCGTGGCACGACTGAGTGTGCTGATTGCCGACGACGACCCGGTCATCAGGGCGGGCCTGGCGTCCATTCTGTCCGAGACCGAGGACATTGAGGTGACAGCCCAGGCCGCGGACGGTCGAGAGGCGCTGAGCCTGGCGCGCCGGCACGCGCCGGATCTGGTCCTGCTGGATGTCCGGATGCCGGGTGTGGACGGAATCTCCGCACTGCCGCACCTGGTGCAGTTGGCTCCCGTGCTGATGCTGACTTACAGCCAAGAGGCCGAAATCGTGCGCGAGGCATTGCTGTTGGGGGCCGGTGGCTATCTCGTACACGGTGAGTTCACCACTGATGAGCTGTTGCGCGCGGTTCGAGACGTGTCGGTGGGTCGCCCGCACTTCACCCCGACGGCGGCGAGCGCGTTGCTCGCGGAGCTCCGGGCCTCTTCGCATCCGCAACGAGATGTGTCACAGTCTACTGAGCGACTGAACAACTCTGTTGTGTTCGGCTTGAGTTCGCGGGAGGAGGAGATCATGGATCTGATCGCGTCCGGGATGAACAACCAGCAGATCGCCTCCGCCTGCTTCATCAGCGAGAAGACGGTCAAGAACCACATCAACCGGATCTTCGCGAAGCTCCAGAGCGCGACGCGGAGCGAGGCGATAGCCCGGTGGCTGGGAACCGCTCGTCCAGGAGTGTCCGGTCATGGGTAGACAGAGTGCGCAGTGGGTCCGTAATTGGGTCCCGGGACCCTTGGTTACGAGAGGTAACTCGCCGTACCGTCCGCGAATCGACACCGGTACCGGCCCGGGAGGGGACCCCCATGTCACAGAACGTGCTGCTGAAGACTGCTGTGCAGGCACGGATCAGGGTGAACGGCTGGACGGACACGGCCGTGACGAGGATCCGCAAGCGGTACGCGGGCGTCGACCGTGGCCAGACCGCATTCGAATACCTGGGCATCATCCTGGTGGTCGTCGTGATCATCGGAGCGATCGTCGGCTCGGGCATCGGATCGGAGATCACCAAGCGGATCAAGGACGCGGTGACGAACATCAAAGCTGGCTAGTGGATACCTGTGGGAGGCGTGGGCCTGACCGAGGTCAGGCCCTCCCGATCTATGTGCTGGTCGTAGCAGGGCTGCTCTTCGCGGCGCTTGCCTTCTTCGTCATCGGCCAAGCATCTGTCACGCGCAGCGATGCCCAGGGTGCAGCAGATGCTGCGGCCTTGGCGGCTGGGCGCGAGGCTAGAGACAGAGTGCTCTTCAAACTCGATCTTGCTGAAGTTAAGCCCGAAGACTGGAAGAAGATCGTCGATGGCGAGTTCTTCAAAGCTGGCGAGGCGTGTGCCGCAGCCCAAGCCTTCGCCTTGAAGAACGACGCAACGGCAGAGTGTGAGCCCTCCCTCCCGCGGTTCACTGTAACCGTGGAGACGAAGCGGACGGTGGGGGACTCGGTGATTCCTGGAACCAGCGACATGCATGGAACCGCAAAAGCTACGGCCTTGATCGAACCAAAGTGCCGTCTGGGTTCGGCCCCTACGCCGGGCCCCACCCCCACACCCTCAGGTGGGGGTGGCTCACCGGCCCCTACGCCTACCACGTCAACGGTGAACTTCCAATGCGGTGAGGAGCTGGTGAAGCTCGACCCCCTGAATCCTGGCTCGCTCACTGCATTGACCAGAAAGCTGTTCAGCGTCCGACTTGTCGGCTGACATGGAACGAGAGACAAGGAAGCGTTCATAGATGAGCATTCGGCGCATGGTGAAGGTCCGTGGGGGAATGGCTGCTGCCGGTGCAGTGGTCATGGTCGTCACGCTGGCCGGGTGCGGTGGTGACGACAGCAAGAAGCCGAGTGAGCCGCAAAGTTCCTCGGCGTCCCAGCTCCAGGGAGCGGGATCTCAGAAACCTGGGGCGAGCGTGAGTCAGAGCTCGGAACCGACCGAAGCGATTGCCACGTTGAATGGACAGGCGGGCATGGTCCTGGCTATCAACTCGGTGAAGCGTGACCCGGGCGGATTCCTCACTGTCACCGGACAGATAAAGAACACTGGTAGCGCCCCTTACAACGACACCGTTGCCTGGCGTGGGATCGAGCTGAAGGGGACTGGCGAGTCGGTGGCCGGGGCCACCTTGGTCGACAAGGTCGGCAAGAAGCGCTACTACGTGCTTCGCGACACGGAGTCCAGGTGCCTGTGCACCACAGGTGTTTCCAGTGTCGACGCTGGCCAAGCGATCCCCTTCTTTGCCCAGTTCCCTGCACCGCCAGCTACCACCAGCGAGATGGAGTTCAGCCTCCCGACCTTTGTCACGGCGACCGTCAAGATCTCTGGGTGACACCATGACTACACGCCACCGCGCCACTGCATCTACGGTCGTCGTCGGGCTGGTCGTCGCTGGCGCTCATTTCATCGGTGCGACGAGCGCGCACGCCGATGATGTGAAGCCCTCCGTACCGCCTGGCACGGAGCCATCGGCCTCCCCACCCGTCCCCATCGACCCCAACGCCCCCGGGCTCAAGATGCCCCAGGGCGGCACCCTCGCGCCCATCAAGGTGCTGGACATCGCCGAAGTCGTCGAAGACCTCGGCGGCGAGCAGCGGCGCCAGGAGACGAACCAGACGGTCATGATGGCGCTGCAATCCGAGGTCCTCTTCCCCGAGAACAGCGCCGTCTTCAACGCCCAGGCCGCCGCCCGCATCCAGGCCATCGCGCAGGAGATCAACACCCAGAAAGCCACCCGCATCCGAGTCTTCGGCTTCACCGACGACCAGGGCAGCTACGAACACGGCAAGGAGCTCTCCAAGCAGCGCGCCGACGCCGTCCAGGCCGAGCTCGCCAAGACCGTCACCAACCCCAGCGTCGTCTTCGACGTCCGCGGTTACAGCGAGGACTACCCCATCGCCGACAACAGCACCGAGGAAGGCCGCAAGAAGAACCGCCGCGTCGAAATCACCTTCCCGCGCGGTGCGACCGGCGCGGCCGGGTAGCTCGCGAGGCGGCCGTACGGGAGCGGCCGGCCCGGCGGGAGGTCGGTTCGCGGCTCGCGGTGCACATCGAGCGCAGCCTGCCGGCCGGGCCGCGGCCCGGTGAGGTGGTGGTGCCGGGTCAGTCGGTCAGCAGGTGGTCCGCCCGGCCGGCCTTGATGGCCCGGATCAGTTCGCGGAGGGCGTCCGTGGTGTCGGTCAGGTAGGCGTCCTCCCTGCCGGCGATGGCGATGTAGCTGTTGCCGTCCCCGTCGACCCCGATCCGGTAGCAGTTGTTGCCCTCCGCGCAATACGGCTCTTCCCATACGACGTCCGGCATGCGTGACTCCTCAGAGTTCGCGGGCGATGGTGTGGATGAGGTCTCTGGAGGCCTGCGTGTCGAGCGTATGCTCGCTCATCCAGTTCATGTGAGCGTCGTACTTGGCCAGTTGGCCGGGGTCATGACTGAATTCCGGGCCGTGGGCCGAGTCCAGCTGAACGGTGTCCAGTTGAGGTACCGGCCCGTGCGCGTACATCACGGCGTGGCCCGCTCCGGGGAACTCCCCGACCTCGACGGGCAGGACGCGCAGGGTGATGTCGTCCCGCTCGGACATGAGGCACAAGTGCTCCAGTTGCTCGCGCGTCGCGCGGCGTCCGCCGAACTGCATCCGCAGGGCGAGTTCGTGGACGTACCCCGTGTACGGCACCGGGACGTCCCGTTCGAGGATCCGTTGGCGCTGCATGCGGTGGGCGAGCCGTAGCTCGACCTCCGACGTGGGCAGAGCCGGGATGGCCGAGCGGAACACGGCACGGGCGTAGCCGCTCAGGTGCAAGAGACCGGGCAGGTGCACTGTCTGGACCGTCCGCAGGCGGGTCGCGTGCCACTCCAGTTCCGCCACGTCGAGCAGTCCCTGTGGCAGCGCACCCCGGTACTGCTCCCACCACCCGCGCGTACGGTGGTCGGCCATCTCCGCAAGGGCGCCGACGTAACGCTCGTCAGTGCAGGCGTAGTTGGCGGCCAACAGGCGTACGCGTTCTGGCGAGGTGGCCCGCGTCCCCGCCTCCATGTTGGAGACCTTCGTGCGGTCCAAGCCCAGCAGGCCGCCGGCGTGGTCGGTCGTCACGTTCGCGGCCGTCCGCATCTTGCGCAGCTCGGCGCCGAGGCGCTGTTGCCGAACGGTGGGCGTCGCTCTGGTTGGCATGCGGGCCAGTGTGCCGCGCGGAGGCGCTGAGGGTCCATTGGGGAGGCAATTGCCCGGATGTGGTGACACTAGACCCCCTCGCTGCTCTACAGTGGGTAACGCACCGCTCACGTAAGGCGAATCGAAGCGCATCCCCATGCCCGCCCGGGGGACGAGCCACGGTCGCCGCGTTGCCGCCTGCGTACGGACACACGTGAGCCCTCGTGCGCGTCGAGCTTCCGAAGCCAATCCGTCCGTACACGCTGACGACTTGGGAGCCGAAGATGCTCACCCCGTACCCCTACACGTCCCCCTCCGCCTGCCCCGTCGCCCCGGATTCCGGGCCCGGCCCCGCCCCCGACGAGGCGGAGCTCTCGTGCAGCATGACCCTGCCCGCCTCCCCCCGCTCCGCGGGCATCGCCCGGCAGGCCGTGCGGGCCGCGTTGCGGGCCTACGCGCTCGATCCCCTCGAACCGACCGCCGTGCAGGCCGCCTCCGAACTCCTCGGCTCCGCCTGGCGGATGGACCCGTACGGGGAGCTCTACCTGTCCGTCCGCTACCGCGACGACGCCCTGCGCGTCATCGTCTACGACGGCCATCCCACCCACGCCCACCCCCGTCTCGCCGCGCTCTGCGAGGCCCGCCGGCGCTCCACCCTCCGGGTGTTCTCGGCGCTCGTGCGCGACCACGGTGGCGACTGGGGGCTCGGCCCCTCCCGGGAGCCCGGTGGTGGGACCCGCACCTGGGCCACGCTGCCCCATCGGTCACATGGGTCGCAGCCACCGCAGCCGTCGCAGCTACCGCAGCCACCGCACCAGTCGCATCAGCCACATCAGCCGCCGAACGGGTGAGGGAAGATCGTTTCTCCGGTCAACACGGCGTGGCGGTACGACACTCTGGTGCGATGCGCCTCCGTCACTGCATCGCCGCCGTCCTCACCACCGCCGCACTCGTCGTCACCCTGCCCACGTCCGCAGGCGCAGCCACCGGTACCTTCGGCTACATCTCGCCCGAGTCCGGGGGCCTCGACATCATCTCCCCGGCCAACGGGGAGTGCAGGCTCCTTCTCCATGGCGCGAGCAGCGCGCTCAACGGCACCAATGCGACGGCGACCCTCTACTCCGACCGCGGCTGCGAGGAGCCGCTGGTCGCAATGGCGCCGGGCGAGGCGCGCGACTTCGGCGGGGTCACTCCACACAGCGTGATGTTCGGCTAGTGCTCACATCGTGGTGAAGTGCGTCAGGAAGCCGTCCGGTTGAGCGTCGGCGTCTTCGCGTGTGCAGAGGGCGACGGGGTATGCCCGTGATCGTGGGCACTTACACCTTTCGCGACGAAGCCGAACACCTTTACGTGAACCCACCGGTCCGTCGCTCTGAGTATCGATGTCGCGCTCCCTAAGGTCCGTTCCGAGGCAGCCGTTCGGCAAGCCTGTGACCTGCGCAAGGAGTCAACTGATCATGTCCGCACCCGTCGTCGACATCTGGGGCCCGGTTGCCCCCGGGGCCCGTTCCTCGTTTCCGCCCGCACCGCAGCCGCATGACGAATGGGCACTGGGCGGTGGGAACGCCTGGGTCTACTACAGCCCGCTGAACCGCCGGCAGCTCATCCGGCCCGTCATCCTCTCCGACGGCTTCTCCGGCGGGTCGAGCGACCTCGACCAGCTCTGGCACGGTCTGGAGGAGAACGACGACTTCCGGTTCATCTCCGAACTCCACGCGACCGGACGGGACGTGATCATCCTCGGCTACACCGACCGGACGGCGTCGATCACGGACAACGCCGACACCGCCATCGAGTGCATCCGCCGGGCCATCGCCGAGCGGGTGGGCGGCTCGAAGCTGGTCGTGGGCGGGTTCAGCATGGGCGGACTGGTCACCCGCTACGCGCTGGCCAAGATGGAGCAGGACCCCTCGCTCCCCGACCACGAGACGTCCCTCCACCTCTCCTACGACACCCCGCACGAGGGCGCGTGGTTCCCCGTCGCGCTCCAGGCGTTCACCCACTTCGCGACGGACGAGTGGGGTGACTCTCCCACCCTGGGGCCCGTCCTGCGCCAGTTCTCCGGGCTGCTCAACAGCCCGGCCGCGAAGCAGATGGCGCGGTGGCACATCGGGAAGGTCGGCGAGACCCCGAAGCCGGCGTCGGAGCGGGTGGCGTTCCTCAAGGCGCTCGACGAGCTCGGGGGATGGCCTCGGAACCTCCGCAAGATCGGTGTCGCCAACGGGGTGGACACCGGCACGGGCAACGGCGTCAAGCCCGACGCGACCGCGGTGAGGTGTGACGGCGAGACGCTGCACGACACCTGGCTCAAGACGCAGGCGCAGGGAGACCAGCAGGTCGCCCGCCTGCAGAAGACCGGCGGTGAGCCGGTGTCCGTCCGTACGAGCGGACTGCCCGACATCGACGGTGCTCCCGGAGGCCTGTTCACCGTGCAGTCCCCCGCGGGCGACACGGGCAGCTTCGGCCTGGCGGCCCTGCTCATGACGCTCCTCGGCAACACCGTGGACCCGGGCGTCATCACCACGTCCTGCTTCATCCCGGCCATCAGTGCCGTCGCCGCCGGTGACATCAACGACCCGAAGGCCCTCTACCGGCCGATCACACGGGACGACAGCGCCCTCGACGCCTTCATGTGTGCCGGCCGCAACGAAGGACACACCACGATGACCCAAGAGCTCGGCGAGTGGATCGTGAACGAGATCGCCACGAGCGACTGACCACCGCCGGGGGGGGGGGGGGGGGGGGGGGGGGGGGGGGGGGCGGCCCCCCCCCCCCCCCGCGCCGCGCGCCCCCCCCCCCCCCCGCCCCCCGCCCCCCCCCCCGCCCCCCCCCCCCCGCGGGGGCGGGGGGCGG